>JAWLGH010000102.1:0-6642 GCA_041685165.1 Oceanipulchritudo sp.
CCCGGCAGCGGCCGGTGGAGGTTATCAAGGGTCTCTCCCTCGACAGCATCCCCCCGGTTGCCGAGGCTTCCTTTGAAATAACCGCCGAACCGCACTTCTTCTGGAGAAACTGGCGTACCATCCTCTGGAATCCCAACACCGATTCCTTCTGGGGGCTTCATGGGGGATCCACCCAGCTCTTTGAATTCAACCCCCGCGAACGCGTCCTTCGCTCCGTCCACAATCTCCGGGTCCGGGGTCTCCCCGATTCCCGGCGCAGCCCCCTGAGAACCCAGCTGGGCTTCATGCTCGGGCCCGATAACACCCTTTTCTACCTCGCCCACGGGCCCGCCATCGAAAAGCCCGGCCGGCGCGACACCAGGGCCAATGTCCACCTCATCACTTATGCCATCGACTCGGAGACGTACACCGACCACGGTCCCGTTGTCGGCCCGGACGACCGTCGCGTCTTCTTCACCGAAAGCATCGCCATCGGGCAGGACGGGCACCTGTACTCCGTTGCCTGGGTTGAAACAGTCGACCCCGAACGGATGGCCGCCATCCAGGAATCCCGCGGTGACGCTCTTCCCGCCGAAACCCGCGATGTCATTTACGATATCCAGTTGATCCGTCTTCCGAAAGCAAGCCGGTTCCTCTCTTCGCAAACCCCTGAAAACCCCTCACCCGCAACACCCTAGCCACCTCTTAAACCTCCATTTATCATGACTCAATCCGCACTCCTCAAATCGTTTCCCTTCGGTGAGCACACCGGTCGAATTTATGACTCCCCGGAGCCCATGGGCGAGGCGGCCGCCGAAGAGGCGGCCGGCATCATCCGGGAAGCCCTCGAGAGTCAACCCGTCGCCCGTATCATGATCGGGACCGGCAACTCCCAGGAAAGCTCCATTCAGGCCCTCGTTCATCGCAGTGACCTCGACTGGTCCCGCATCGAGGTCTTTCACATGGATGAATACATCGGGATTTCCCCCGATCATCCCGCCAGTTTCCGGCGCTGGCTGAAAACGCGCGTCGCCGATGTCGCCAAGCCTGCCGTCATGCATTATATGATGGGGGATGCCGACGATATCGACGCCGAGATCCAGCGCTACAGTGACCTCCTTGAAGAGGCTCCTCTCGATCTCAGTTTCCTCGGTTTCGGCGAAAACGGCCACATCGCCTTCAACGATCCCCATGTAGCGGATTTCAACGACCCTGCCACCGTCAAGTCCGTCGATCTTGATGAGGCCTGCCGGCGTCAGCAGGTCGGGGAAGGGCACTTCCCCGACTTGCAAAGCGTCCCCACACACGCCCTCACCGTCACCTGTCCAGGACTCCTGCGCGCCCGGGCCCTCGTCTGCGTTGTCCCCGAAAAACGCAAGGCCAAAGCTGTCCGCGACGCCCTCAAGGGTCCGGTCGACACCGTCTGCCCCGGTTCCATTGTCCGCACCCATCCGGGGGCCCGCCTCTTCCTCGACCGGGATTCCGCCTCTCTTCTCGAGGAGTAAACGCCAAAGCCGTATTGCCGGTCCATGCCGCATATCGAGGGAAACATCGCCGGGAAGGGCCTCTGCCGGGTTGATTTCAGCCGGGGACGGATCACTTCCGTAAAGCAGTTGGAACCTCTCCGGGACGGCGAACCCTTCCTCTCCCCGGGGTTTGTCGACACCCAGTTGAACGGCTTTGCGGGTGTTGACTTTTCCTCGCCCGACCTCGGTCCCGACGACCTCGACCCCCTCCTTCACGCCCTCTGGAAAACCGGCACCACCTCCTTCTGCCCGACCCTCATCTCCAATTCACCCGACGGCCTCCTCGAGGGTTTCCGCAACCTTGAAAGAGCCCGCAAGGCCCATCCCCGCTTCGCCGCCTGCGCCCCCCTCTACCACCTTGAAGGTCCATTCCTTTCCCCCGGACCTTCATCGGGTGCCCACAAGCCTGAATTCATGCGCAACCCGGACTGGGAGGCCTTTGAGCGTCTCCTGGAGGCCTCTGGAAACCGTATCCGCATCCTCACTCTGGCCCCGGAATGGCCCGCCGCCGAGGCCTTCACCCGGCAGGCTGTCCGAAACGGTATCCGTGTCAGCCTCAGCCATACCGACGGCTGCCCCGCGGATGTCCACCGCCTCGCCGCTGCCGGAGCCCGCCTCAGCACCCATCTCGGAAACGGCTGTCCGCAGGCCCTCGACCGCCACAAAGCCCCTTTCTGGGCTCAGCTCGATGATGATCGTCTCGCCGCCGGTTTGATCTGCGATGGGTTTCACCTTTCACCGGAAATGATCCGCATCATCCTCCGCGTCAAGGGCCTCCAGAAATGCCTCCTCGTTTCCGATGCCGTCTTTGTGGCCGGCCTTCAGCCCGGTCCCTACGAGCTTCTCGGCAAACCCATCGAGCTCCTGCCTTCCGGTCAGGTTGTCACCGCCTCACGCTCCTCCATGGCCGGCTCGACTCTCGATATGGCCAACGCCATCCGCCATTTCATGGAGGTCACCGGCCTCGGGCTCACTGAGGCCCTCCTCCCTGCCACCTCCGTTCCCGCCCGCTTCCTCGACCACCCCGATATCCCTCCTGCAATCCTGCCCGGCCAACCGGCCAATTTTGTCCGACTCACCTTCACGGGGTCACACCTCTCGGTCGAATCCACCTTCCTCGCCGGCGAATGTGTCTTCAGGGCCTCGGGGTCCCACTAAAGCTGCTTTACGGGAAAACAAATTTCTAGTGGCAAGAGATATTTATGGTTTTTTAATACAAATCGTGGTAATGATAGCTCCATACATTCCATTTTTTCACCTCTGATCAAACCTCCATCATACCTTGCCTGCGGTCACGACAAATGACAGCGTCCGGCATCTCACAACAACAACATAGATAGTCACCTGATTTTCCCGCCCTCGCGGAACGCCCCTTATCAGGGCGTTGATCAACACCATTCAGTATTCATAAATGCTGAGGGCTTCATTCGCAGATATAGTTTCACGGTTTAAGCAGTAATTCTGTTACTTCCAAGGTTCCGGGTACCCCCTCATAAACCGGATTCAATTTCGATTTTGTGTCTCAACAGGCATTCCATGCCGGTTGGGAGGCAATCATCCAAACAACACGACAAGATAATGAACAAAAACTACAAAAAACTATGGCTACTGCTCCCCTGTGCCGTGATCCCCTTCCAGGGAATCTTCGCCCAGGATGCAGATGACGAGGGAGAGATCATCGACCTTTCTCCCTTCGTCGTTACAGGTGATGAGGACATCGGCTACCAGGCCACCTCCACCTTGGCGGGCACCCGCCTGCGCACCGACCTCCGGGACATCGGTTCCTCCATTTCAATCGTGAATGAGGAACTCCTGAATGATACCGCTTCAACCAACATTGAAGACGTCCTGATTTTCACCCCGAATACCGAAGTCGGTGGCCTGGGTGGCAACTTCTCCGGGTCGCAGGGCGTCAGCCCGATTCCGGAACAGCAACGGGACGACCCGTCAGGGGGGATCACCCGTGTGCGTGGTCTGGCCGGGGCCGACCTGACGCGGGATTACTTCCTGACAAATGTTCCTTTCGATACCTTCAACACCGATCGTATCGACATTCAGCGTGGGGCCAACTCCGCCCTCTTCGGTCTGGGCAGCCCGGGGGGCATCGTCAATGCCTCCACCATCCGCGCCGACTTCCTCGGCAACCGCGGCCGGATCCGTTTTGAAACGGACCAGTGGGGCACGCAGCGGTACACCATGCGCTACAACCTCCAGATTAATGACATGGCCGCCATCCGCGTCGCCGGTCTCACCGAAGATAAAAAGTACGAACAGAAACAGGCCTTCATGGAAGACGACCGCGTTTTCGTCGCCGGCACCGTGAAGCTGCCCTTTGGGTTGACCGCCCGCGCCAGCATCGAGGCCGCCGAACGCCATTCGGCCAACCCCGACTATGTCCCGCCGAATGACGGTATCACGCCCTGGATCAACCTCGGTAAACCGATTGTCGAAACTCCCGCCTTCGGGGGTAACCTCTTCCGCACAAGCGACACCTTCTTTCCCGGCGTGAACAACAACTCGGTCATGACCCTGGCGGTTCCCGGCATGTCGAGTGGTCATGCCTCCTTTTACCATGACCCCAACAACCCGGATTACACCTACGGCGGGCCGGCTTTTATCCGTCGTGATGAAGGCTTGCCGAATCCGTACGACACCCCCGGGGAATGGATGATGCTCATGCCCTTCCCGGAAGAGCAGATCATTCGCCGCACCGGTTTCCGCTCGGACGGCACGCCCGTACCTGAAGGCACCGCCGGTTTCTACTCCGGTGGTTTCGTTGCCCAGCAGATCACCGATCGCAATATCTTCGACTACCGCCGCAATATGTTCAACGGCGGAACCGCCCAGCAGGGCGCTGACTGGGAAGTCTACAATGCCAGCCTGGAAGGAAATTATTTCGACAACCGTCTCGGTTTTGAAATCTCCTTTTATGAGGAGAACTTTGACAGCAGCGGCAACAACTCCGTCCAGGGGATCACCCAGCGAACCATTTACATTGATCCCAACCGCTACCTCCTCAACACCGTGGATGGTACCGGCGAAGGTGAGCTCGTTCCCAATCCGGCTTTCGGACGCCCCGTCATGGGTGGCGCCTCCGGTGGGAATGACCTCACCAACAACCGCGAGGGATTCCGGATACAGGCCTACGGTGAGCTTCATTTCAACGACTTCATGAACGAGGACAGCTGGCTGACCAAGCTGCTCGGCCGCTTTACCCTGACGGGCCTGTATGATGAGAATGAACACTTCAACAAACAGGCCTATTCACGGGGTGACCGGATCGACGATGCCATCCTCGCCCAGGCGATCGGTGGCGGTGATATTGATGGCTACGTCTGGCCGGCGGTACGCTCCGGACAACAGTTTGTTCTGCCGGTGGCCAACAATGTTGACTTCCTCGGCATCAATTCCCTTTCCGATCTGGCCGGTGCCGGCATCGGGGGAATCACCTACGGACGGGAGCGTTCCAACCTTTCCGGGAACCTGTACCGGACCTACACCGGCTGGGATCAGCACAACGAGCAGTTCACGACCTTCGACGCGGAAGTCGGGACGCTCTGGGATGACGAGTCGAACTATCCGGCCGCCTTCTTCGCCAGCAAGCGCCTGACTGAAGTGGAATCCCAGGTCCTGGTCGGCCAGCATTACCTCTGGGACGACCTCGTCGTCCTCACCGGGACATGGCGTAGTGACAAATCCTCCACCGCGAGTGTCAGCGCCCCCACAACGCCCGGGTTCAACGACCTCGACAATACCTTGACCCCCGACTACGTAAGGGGTCCCCAAAGTGGCGACCTGGTCACGACCTATGACGACGAAACGACCTCCTGGTCCGCTGTTGTTCACACTCCTGACTTCATTCAGGAAATGTTGCCCAGCGGCCTGAACGTGTCCCTGCATTATGCCGAATCGGACAACTTCATCCCCTCCGGATCGAACGTGAACATCTATAACGAACTGGTTCCCGCCCAATCCGGTGAGACTGAGGAAATGGGCTTCACCATCGGAGCTCTGAACGGCAAACTGCTCGCCCGCTTCAACTGGTTTGAAACCGACTCGGCCAACAACCGCATCGAAAACGGCGCCGTCAACGCCCCCGCGAATATCCTTCTGAACCTCGCCGAGCAGTTGGACAACCCGGCAAACGTCGACCAGGGCTTCACCGCCGCGGACGCCCAGGCCGTCCTTCCGCCACAGGGCGTACAGGATGTCAGTGGATTCCAGGTTGACTGGAACAATCCGGAGGAGGCCAGTATCAACCGGAATTCCTCCGATACCGGAACCCAGGACTTCAGTGCCGAAGGGATGGAAGTGGAAATCAGCTACAATCCGACTCCGAAGTGGACGATCCTCGCCACCATCGCCCGGCAGGAAACCGTCAAGAGCAACACCTTCCCGGTGATGCAGGACTTCATGAACAACCACGTGATTCCGAATTGGGTCGAAAGCAACTTCGCGCAAAACTACTACATCAACGATGATGCCACCGAGACCCTCGCGGAATTGGCGCAGCGGGCTATCGTTGAAAACGTCATTCGCGCCTCCCTCGAGGACGGCAGCCCCTCCATCGAGCAGGCCGAATGGCGCTTCTCCCTCAACACGAGCTACAACCTCGGTGAATTCCCGGATGCCAGAGTCCTCAAGTACCTCGGAGACATCACCGTCGGCGGCGGGATCCGCTGGCAGGATGAAACCGGCATTGGCTTCGGGGTCTCCGAGAATGAACTCGGGGAAATCGCCCAGGACCTGAACAAGCCGTTCTATGCCGGTGCGAACACCTTCGTGGACGTCTTTGCCCGCTTCAAGTGGGACCTTACCGAGGACCATGAATTCGCGCTGCAGGTCAATATCAAGGACCTGACCGACAATGACGGACTCCAGCCCTATGTGGCCAACCCTGACGGGTCGCTGCTCTATCGTATCCTGGAAGGTCGTCTGATCACCGCTTCGGCAACGCTCTCGTTCTGATGCAGTGATTCCTGAGAACGATTCTTAAAAGCAGCCGGCTTCCTTCGGGAAGCCGGCCTTTTTTATGCCCCCCCCGTAGCCGAAACCGTCAGGTTTTGGTCCTCCCCGTAGCCGAAACCATGAGGTTTTGGTCCCTCCCCGTAGCCAAAACCGTCAGGTTTTGGTCCCC
>JAWLGH010000103.1:0-6554 GCA_041685165.1 Oceanipulchritudo sp.
AAGCCGCATCGCGGCGTGGGCATGCTACCCCCTCTTCAGGTGGGGACGCTTGCGATTTGGATTTCCCCATTGGATGGGGAGGAGCGTACCCGGAAAGGAGCCGAAACCGTAAGGTTTTGGTAGCGGAGGGGGTACGGACCAAAACCTTACGGTTTCGGCTACGGGCTGGGGGGGTATTTTCGGCTACGGGTGTCCCTGATTCATTTAACTCTGCTCGTCCCACTGCCCCGTACGGAGCATGACCAGCGTGCAGGCCTCCACCGACTCGATGGAAGCCCAGCGCAGACGCTGCTGGAATCCGGGATTTTCGGTTCCCGGATTGAAGATGACCCGGCGTGGATTCAGCCTGATGATGTAGTCGATGAGGTCGGCCTGGCGTTCCGGTCCGACATAGAGGGTCACCGTATCCACATTCTCAATTTCCGGCTGGCCGGTCTCGATGCGCACGTTCCCGATAAAGCCCTCCCGCAGCCCGATTGCCCGGACCTCATCCCCGTGGGCGACAAGGGCCAGCACTGCCTGGTGCGCATAACGTTCCGGTTTTTCACTCGCTCCGATTACCAGTGTCTTCATAAATTCACTCCTTCACTTCCCTGACCGGAAGCAGGGCGGCATCGCGCATGCCGTGGATGATCTTCTTGTCTGCCGGACAAAAGGTGGCAAGGATCCCCGCCAGTTCCACCCCGTCTCCCTTGACAAAGTAATACGGGCAGAGGCGCAGGCGGCCGTTCATCTCGAAGAGCGTCCCGTCCGGCCCGAAGACGGGGTGCCTCAGGCGGGCCGGCTTCATGTATTCCTGAAGTAGATACAGATTCTGTTCCGCCCCCTCGAGGGCCTCGGTTATCCCGTCCATCCATTCCTCGCGGGAGGCGTCGCTCCCATAGAGGACACTGCGCGCCCCCCAGGCGTTTTCATGAAAGCCGCTCAGCTTGAGGATCAGGTTGCGTTCCCTCTGGGAAGCCTCCCCGAGTTGTTCCCAGCGGTAGATCGGATGTCCCCCCACCTCGGGGGCATCGAGGACGGCATTCGGCGGGAGATCCACCGGATCCATGATCCAGCCATGGGGAATGACCCGGTTGAGGAGTTTCCAACTCGGCTTGCTCAGGTTTTCCCGCCAGAAATCCCGCAGGCGCGGATGATGAAAGAGGACAAGGTTCAGCTTTTCCTCCTGGAAATGCCGCATCGGGGGCGTCACCGCCAGGGGCGATCCCGCTTCAATCAGGTCAAAGACGTGACGGGCAACGGGGATGTTGCCGAGGTCAAAGAGTTCCCAGAAACGGTAGAGGACGTCGAGTTCCTCCGGATTACCCTCAATGTCGGCACAGAGGCTTTCCCCCGCGGGAAAGAGATCTCCGGGATGCAGGCAGTAGACCCGCTTCCCCAGGCCGCGCAGGCGCTCCGCCAGCCAGTCCATCTCCGGACGGTAGGTGCATGCCTCGTCGGAGACGACAATCGCCACCAGCGGATCCGGCTTGTCCGGACGCAGGGAGGCCATCGCCTCGTAAAAGGCAAGAGACATCCGGTCGCCCGCGCCCACGATGCCCGCCTCCGCGGCGTAGAGGTCGTTCAGGAAAGCGGTGAGGCCGATCCCCCCCGGTACGGAATCCACCTCGCTCATTGCAAAGCCCTGGTCGGTTGCCAGCAGGTCCGGCCGGATCACCATTGGCTGTGTCCGCCGGACCGCCTTTGAACGGGCGTGTTCAACAAGCCATGCCGGTTTGCCGCGATCGAGGTAGTCGGCCACCCAGGGCGCCTTCAACGCGGCATTCCGAAGAAGGTTTTTCCCCTCGAAGGAACGGGTGTAAAGGAGTTCCATAGCCCGGTAGAACTCCAGGCAGGCCTGCCCGATCCGTTCCACCTCGCTGACTTCACGGGAGGTCAGCGGCCAGGCACGGGGAGAGAGACGCCATGTCTTGTCCTCAAAAAGGCTCTGCCCGGCAAAAGCCGCCTTCAGACCTTCATGGGACAGGTCAGGCCCTTTAGGATTTCCAATAGTCATCTCGCCAGCCTCAATCCTCGATCTTGATCTCCTTGTTCCGGGTCGTCGGGCACCCGGCCCGCAGCCAGGCATGGATGAAGCGGTTCAGGTCCCCGTCCATGACCTGTTGCACATTGGAGGTTTCCACGCCCGTGCGCAAGTCCTTGACCATCTGGTAAGGTTGGAAAACGTAGGACCGGATCTGGTTGCCCCAGCCAATTTCACCCTTGTCACCGTAGAATTTTTCCATTTCCGCCCGCTTTTCGTCCTCGTACCGCTCATAGAGGCGGGACTTGAGCATCTTCATCGCCGTTTCCCGGTTCTTGTGCTGGGAACGTTCATTCTGGCACTGGACGACAATGTTCGTCGGCAGGTGGGTCATCCGCACCGCGGAATCCGTCTTGTTGACGTGCTGGCCACCCTTGCCGGAAGCCCGGTAGGTGTCCACCCTGAGATCCTCATCCTTGATCTCGACATCAATGTCATCCTCCAGTTCGGCAATCACGTCGACTGCGCAGAAGGAGGTATGGCGACGGGCATTGCTATCGAAGGGGCTGATCCGCACAAGGCGGTGAACCCCACGCTCGGCCTTGGCGTACCCGTAGGCGTTGGGCCCGATAATCCGGATTGTCGCGCTGCTGATCCCCGCTTCTTCACCGGGGGCAAGGTCGTCCGTCTCCACTTTGTAGCCGTTGCGTTCGGCCCAACGGGTATACATGCGGTAAAGCATTTCCGCCCAGTCGCAGGATTCCGTCCCGCCGGCCCCCGCGTTGATGGAGAAAATGGCGTTGTTACGGTCCATTTTACCACCCAGGAAACTCTGGATTTCAAGGGCATCGAGATCCTTCAGAAGCTTGGAAAGGGTGTCCCGGATTTCCCGGTCGTAGGCCTCAGCCTCCTCGCTCCCGGCATCACCAACGAGTTCCATCAGGGTCTGCACATCCTCCATCCGGGTATGGAAATCGATAATCGGCTGGATCCGCGACTTGGTGTGGCTGACCTCGGTCACGATCCGGTTGGCCGATTCCTGATGATCCCAGAAATCATTCTGGGCCATCCGTGACTCCAGTTCCTTTATCTTTTTCTGCTCCGCCGGGACGTCAAAGATACCTCCAAAGGTAACCCGCCCGACGCGTTATTTCCTCAATCTGACTGCGAATCTCCGAATCAATGGCCATAATGAGGAGAAGTGATTCAAAGCGGCGGTGTTTTCAAGCACCAATAGGAAGTTTGAGGTGCCCGAATCCGCTATTTCCCTTGCGCCCGCCGAAAGACTCTTGTTAGTCCCCTTATCCGGGGTGCTCAATAGACCGGCCACCCTCTCCTCCTGCATGAACACCTTTTCCTTCATTGGCGGAATCTGGCTTAGCCTACTTTACTCAGCGATGGTCATGCCGGCCTCCGTCTGGTCGGTCCAACTGACCTTCAGCAGGGGTTGGAACGCAGGCCTGACAGCCGCCCTCGGTCTTGCCTCCGGCCAGCTTCCCTGGGCTCTCTTTGCCAGCCTGATCCTTTTCCAGAACGCGCGCGCCTGGCAGAATGTCGACCTGCCCCTGCGGCTTGCAGGGGCCGCTTTTCTCATCTGGATGACCTACCGGTGCCTTGGCTCCGGTCAGGTCCTCTCCCTCAGGACAAAGGCCCCTGCGCAGCTCCAGGCTGTCTTCCACGTCGCTTTCTGGCGCAGCTTTGCCATGCCCTGGCGTCTCGCCCTCTGGGCGGTTCTCATCGTATCCATTGGAATCCATCTGCGGGGTCCCGGGTGGCATGCCGCCCTGGCCTTTACCGCCGGGAGTTTTTTCGGCCAGATGCTCTGGCTTCTCCACTTTGCTTTCCTTGCCGCGATCTTCGGACACCGGGTTCCGGAAGCGGTTTCCATCCGCTCCCTCAACAAGCTCCGGGTCCTTGCGACCGCCGTCAGCTTCGGTCTCGCCCTGATAATCCTTGCCCCTGTGGCCTTTCCTCCCGCTTGATGGCCCGCATGCACCTCCTTCAGGCCATTCTCCTGGTCGTCTTCCTCTTCGTGGGCGGTTGCCGCCCGGAACTGCCCGGAAACGGCAGGGCCGCGGTCGACAAACTGGAGCTGGTCCGGGCCTGGCCCGTGGAGGGACCCGGTCTCCTTGAGCCCTCCGGTCTCGCCATGCGCAACGGGACCCTCTTCACCGTGGCCGACAAGGTCCAGGACACGGTCTTCCGGGTTCGCCTTGGGGACGAGGCCGCCCACCTTGTCCCCCACCTGCAATTCACGCCTCCCGCTACCGGGGCCATGGACTGGGAAGGCGTTGCCCTCGATCCAGAAGGCGTTTTCCACCTTGTTTCCGAGACCCGTGCCCGCCTGGCCCGGATCAACCCCGACGGAACCGCCACCTGGGCCTCCCCCGACCTCCGGGAGGAGGGAGGCAAAGCCGGGCTCTTCCGGAAACGGAACGCTGGTCTTGAGGGAATCACCTCCCTCGGAGCGGATCACTGGATTGCCGCCGTCGAGCGCGAGCCCCGGGGACTGATTGAATGGGATGCGGAAGAAACGCGCATCTTCACCAATATCGAATCCCCCTCCATGGCCGCCCTTCCGCTCCTCCGCCTTCCCGACTTTGCCGGCCTTGATGCAGGCAGCGATGGCCGGACCCTCTACGCCCTCTTCCGCAACGCCCACCTCGTTGTACGGCTGGTAAAGGATTCCGGCGACTGGCGTGAGACCGCTGCCTGGAGCTATCGCGCCTTGGAAACGGATCCCCGCTGGGCCTTCCAGGCGCAGCTCCATGGACAGGCCGAAGGCCTGGTCGTCAGGGGGCGTGATGTCTTCCTCATTTTTGACAACAACCGGGGCGGGCGCCAGGCCGACCCGTCCGACCGGCGGCCGCTTCTCATCCAAGCCCGCTTCCCGGATCCGGATTAATCACCCAACAGATCCAGGACGGGAACGTGCCCAAGGCCAAAGGCCTGCGCCACTTCTTCGTGAGTGATTGTCCCCTGCACGATGTTCGCCCCCGCGGCTATTCCGGGATGTTCCCGGATGGCCCGCACGTATCCTTTCCCGGCAAGGGCGAGGGCATAGGTGATGGTGGCATTGGTGAGGGCAAGGGTCGAGGTCATCGGCATCGCACCGGGCATGTTCGTGACGCAGTAATGCACGACGTCATCGACGGTGTAAATCGGGTCGCGGTGCGTCGTCGGGCGGGAGGTCTCGGTGGAGCCTCCCTGGTCAATGGCGACGTCGACAATGACAGATCCCGGCTTCATGATCTTCAGGGTCTCCCGGGTAATCAGCTTCGGGGCTTTTCCTCCGGGAATGAGGACACTCGAGACAACGAGGTCCGCGTCCGTCAGGGCCCGCCGGAGGTTGGCCTTGTTCGACATCATCGTGATCACGTTCGCCGGCATCACGTCACTGTAGTAACGGAGCCGCTCAAGGTTGATATCGAGGACATAGACAAGGCTCCCCAGTCCGGCGGCCATTTTTGTGGCGTTCATGCCGACCACGCCGGCCCCGAGAATAACCACCGTCGCCGGCGGAACCCCCGGAACGCCTCCGAGCAGGATTCCGCGGCCCCCGTGGGCCTTCTCAAGGTACTTCGCGCCTTCCTGGATCGCCATCCGGCCGGCGACCTCGCTCATCGGAGTGAGCAGCGGGAGGCTCCCCCGATCGTCGACAATCGTCTCGTAGGCAATCGCCACGCAGCCGCTTTTCCGGATTCCCTCTGTCAGGCTCTCCGAGGCTGCAAAATGGAAATAGGTGAAGACAATCTGCCCCTCCCGGATGAGGGCCACTTCCGCCTCCTGCGGTTCCTTCACCTTCATCACCATTCCGGCCTCCCGCCAGACGGCCTCCGGGCTCTCGACAATCCGCGCCCCGGCCTCCCCATATTCCTCGTCCGTGAACCCGCTTCCCGCGCCCGCGCCGGTTTCAACGAGCACCGGATGCCCCCGGTCCGCAAACGCCTCCACGCCCGCAGGGGTCAGGGCCACGCGGTTTTCATCCGCCTTTACTTCCTTCACTACGCCAACTATCATTCCGGTACCTTTCACGACGCATCATGCCGGGAAGCGCCCCCTTCAGTCAATAGACTCCGCCCGCTTTTTACGCCCACGGAGAAGGGGTATCACGTCACCCTGAAAACAAAAGCCGGAGAGGGAACAATCCCCTCCGGCTTCGCTCGGATAAGATTTCCTCTTCTATTATGGTGCTTCGCGGAATATTGTGGAAATCCGGACCAGCTTTGAAGAGGCCGGCCAGTGATTAAATTTGGTTGCTCCCCAATCTGTGTAGGTAACCCCCTCTGGAGTGAGTGACCTCATGATCTCCCGTTGGTGGAAGGGACGCTCAGACCTCCCGACGGGAATTAGCGATATGACCCGCTAACGGGAGACCTCCCGACGGGAGGTCACGATCACTAGCCCCGCGATTTATCGCGAGGACTGGGTGGCCCGCACCCCCCCCGGCGTCGCGGAGCGACTGCTTGAAGCTTCCTTCTTTCAGTCCCTCCGGGACGTCCTGTTTATCCGAAACCAAGGACCCCCGGCATGAATGCCGGGGCTACCGGTCATCCGCTCCCTTCGGGAGTGGCCGGGGCTACCGGTC
>JAWLGH010000045.1:0-25954 GCA_041685165.1 Oceanipulchritudo sp.
GCGCTCAGGCCGGCGCGGCCTGACCCAGCGCCTTGCCGATGACCTTGCGACCAATGTCCATGTGGTCGACCATGAAGCCGGGGAAGCGGAAACCTGATTCCGCGGCTGCTTTCATTCACCGGCCGGCTCCCCCGCTCGGGGAACTCCGGAAACGCCCCTCGCAAAGCGCTGGCAGGCGAGGAGGCAAAGCAGAGCCACACTGACGCCCGCGAGGGAGGCAAGTTGAGGGGGAAGGTTGAGGGTGATCGGGGAATGGAAAAAATAGGAAACGGTCACCGCCGTCATGAAGGTTGCCGGAAGGGAGGCAATCCAATGGTAGCCCGCACTTCCGTGCCGGCAGAGAAGGACCGCCGCCGCCCAGAGGCCCAGAGCGGCAAGGGATTGATTGGCCCAGCCGAAATAGCGCCAGATGATAAAGAAATCCGTATAACTGATCGCGATCCCGGCGGCAAAGAGGGGTAAGGCAATTTTCAGGCGATCTGCTATCGCCTGCTGCTTAAGTCCCAGAAACTCTGCAAGGATCAATCGGGTACTGCGGAAAGCCGTATCGCCACTGGTTATCGGGAGCACGATGACGCTGACAATGACGATCAGACCGCCTATCGGTCCGAGAAGCTGCATGCTGACATCACTGACCACGGCCGAGGGCGACCCCCCCTCGATAACGGCATGGAGGATATCCGCTGCCGGATAGAACGAGAGGCCGACGGTCACCCAGACCATCGCAATGCAGGCTTCCGCCAGCATGGCCCCGTAGAAGACAAAGCGCCCATGGCCCTCGTTCCTCAAACAGCGTGCCATGATCGGGGACTGGGTTGAATGAAATCCACTGATGGCCCCACAGGAGAGGACAATAAACAGCAGCGGCCAGAGCGGAAGTTCCTCCGGGTGCCGGTTCACCAGAAGGTCCACCTCCGGGAGAATCGGGTGGTCGCTCACAAGCAGACCGGCGAAAACCGCGACCGTCCCCAACAGGAGTATCATCCCGAAAAACGGATACAGGCGCCCGATCAGGACATGGATCGGCACCAGGGTGGCCACGAAGTAATAGCCGAATATGCAGAAGACAAACATCGCCGCCGGGAATTCCGTCAAGGCACTGAGCAACTTCGCCGGACTGAGGACGAAAATGACCCCCACCAGCAGCAGAAGAACCACGGAGAAGACGCGCATCAGGAATCCCGCCACCGGCCCCATCGCCTCCCCGACAACGCCCGCAATGCTCTGCCCGCGCGAGCGTACGGAGAACATCCCGCAAAGGTAATCATGCGTCCCTCCCGCAAATATCGCCCCGAATACAACCCAGAGCAGGGCCTGCGGTCCATAGAGGGCTCCGAGAATCGGCCCGAAAATAGGGCCAATCCCGGCAATATTCAGTAATTGGATTAGAAAGACACGCCAGGTCGGCATCTCGACGTAGTCGACCTTGTCCCCGTATTCATGCGCGGGCGTAAGCCGCTCCGCATCCGGACGGAAGGCCCGTTCCAATAAACGTCCATAAAGGAAATAGGCCGCCGCCAGGAGGAGAAGTGCCACGAGAATCCAAAGCATGCGGCTATCTTGAAACGGGCCTCCGCGAAAATCGAGCAGGAATCCGGGGGAACCGCACCGCGTAAGCGTCAGGCGGGACAGGCGGGATGGATTGAGCGGGATTTTCCGGTACCGAGGGTACAAACCTGCTGTCAGATCACGTTGTCAAGCAGTCGCTTCGCGACGCCGGATCTTCAGGGAACCGAACCCCCGGCATAAATGCCGGGGCTAATGATCATAACCTCCCGCTGGGAGGTCTGGCGGTCGCTTTCCCTACCGGAAACTCCGTTAGGTTGATATTCAACATCACTGTCAAACGTGGGTTAGTACCCTCCCGAAGGGAACGAAGGAACAGTACCTCGCAAAGGAAACGAAAGAACAGTACCTCGCAAAGGAAACGAGGGAACAGTACCTCGCAAAGGAAACGAAGGTACAGTACCTCGCAAAGGAAACGAGGGAACAGTACCTCGCAAAGGAAACGAAAGAACAGTACCTCGCAAAGGAAACGAAGGTACAGTACCTCGCGAAGGAAACGAGGGAACAGTACCTCCCGAAGGGAGCGAAGGACCACTAGCCCTGGCATTTATGCCGGGGTTGCCGGATCCGGCCAAAGGTGACGTCCCGGAGGGACTGAAAGAAGCCCTTAGACAAAACCGATAGTGCCTCAAGGCAGCTCAAAGCGCGCCGTGAACCAGAACTCCGAGCCCGCACCCTCGACGCTCTCAACCCCTATCTCGCCGCCCATCATTGCCGAAAGCTGTTTTGAGATCGCAAGGCCAAGGCCGGTGCCGCCGTACTCACGGGTGGTGGAGGCATCCACCTGGGTGAACAGGTCGAAAAGGATGTCGATTTTGTCCGACGGGATACCGATGCCGGTATCCCGTACCGAGAAACGCAGCAAACAGGATTCATTGCTTGAGCCAGCGGCCTCATCTGCCGTACGGCTCACCCTGACGGCCACTTCCCCTTTATGCGTGAACTTCACCGCGTTGGCCACGAGGTTGGTAAGGATCTGGCGCAGGCGGCCTGGGTCGCCCAGAAGGTGCGCCGGCACATCGGGATCCGCGGTGCAGGAGAAAACCAGGTCCTTATCATGGACCTGGAAGGCCATCGTCGCGGCCAGTTCGTCCAGAAGGCGTTGCAGGTCGAAGGCAATGCTTTCCAGCCTGAGCTTGCCCGCATCCATTTTGGAGAAGTCGAGGATGTCCTCGATGATCCTCATAAGGGACGTTCCGCAGGAATGCACGATCCCGGCGTAGCGCCGCTGCTCCTCGGTCAGCTCGGTGTAATTGAGCAGGAGGTCCGTCATGCCGATCACCCCGTTCATCGGGGTGCGGATTTCGTGACTCATGTTGGCCAGAAACTCGCTCTTGGCCTTGCTTGCGGCCTCCGCACGCTGGGCAAGGCCGTTGGCTCGGGCTGTCGCGGCCTCCAGTCGCTTGTTGGTCTCCACCAGCTTCTCTTCCGCCTGTTTGCGCTCGGTGATGTCTTGAGACAGGATGGCGATGTTTTCTGCCATCGGGACAACGACGATGCGAAACCACGTTTGTTTCTTCATTGATTCGCCGGCGTAGGCGTCCTCAAAGGTCAGGGGCTTGCCGGATTCCGCTACCTGTTGGTAGGCTTTCAGGAATTGGGTATCACGGTGCCCGGGGAATAGCTCCAGCAGCCGTTGTCCCACGATTTTTTCAGGGTCAGTCCCGTTCAACCTCGCAATTGAGTTGTTTTCGTAGACCCAGGTGAAATCGATCACCCGATTCCGGTCATCACGGACAGGTCGAAGAATCGTGAATCCATCAGGGGACATGTCCTGGGCAATGCGGAATCGCTTATCGCTCTTCCGGCGTTCCTCCTCCGCCCGCTTGCGCTCGGTGATGTCCACCGCCGTGACGATAAAATCGACCAGCTTGCCTTCGCTGTCGCGATGCGCAGCGATGCTGACATCGGCCCAGACAAGGGATCCGTTCTTGTGCAGGTAGCGCTGTTCATACCGTACCGTTTTCCTTTCCCCGCACATGAGGGGCTTCAGCCGGTCGTTGATCACGCCAATTTCATCGGGAGGCGTCACCTCCTGCCAGGTCTTGCCCCGCAACTCCTCCGGACGGTATCCGAGCATCTCGCAGAATGCACCGTTGACGTCCATCTCGCCCGTGGGGAGCGTCACCGACTTGCCCACGTTCGCCGCCTCGAAGATACTGCGGTAACGGGCTTCACTGGCCGCGAGGGCCTTACTTGAGGTTTCGCGCCTCAAGCGATTGGCCAGCAGCCATCCGAGGGCAATCGTTGCCATGGGATAGACCAGCAGCACCGGCAGACTGATCCCCGCGAGAACACGTTGCGCGGAGTCCCACGGCAGCGTCAGCATCAGGGCCAGCATGGCCAGATGGACGACCACGCCGAACCCGTAGAGCTCTCGTATCAGGATCTCTTCCAGACGTCCCTTCCGGAATTGGCGCCAGAGGATGCCGATCCCTCCAGTGGCCAGGATTACCCAAAGGCCTGTCCATGCCCCGGCTCCTCCCTGCCAGAGGCGATAAGCACCGGCCATGATCATCGCGCAAACAGTCGGGATCGTGCCAAGAAACAGTCCCGACAAGGAGAGCAAGACAGATCGCGTGTCAAAAATGATACCCGTTTCAAGCCGGAACGATGCCATCATCAGGCCAATGCAGAGGCCGCCGAGAATCACGCCCGCAAGGACCTGCCGCCGACACTGGCCGGAGACCGCCTTCCGACTGGCGACGAGATCAAAGACAACCATCATCGCCAAAAGCAGGGCTGCGTTCTGAATCAGCGTAACCAGCACCGGGATCATGCCTCTACCTCCTCCAAATTCAGAGTGTCACCGCCCATACCCCTGTGGCCTTCTGCTGTAACGGCAGGTTGCCAGCCCTTTCAGACGGTCCTTCAAGGGCCCTTTCTCCGGAAGGCGGAACAATCCCGGAAATGCCTCCCCTGTGCAGGAGCGCTGCTCTTTGACCATCAACATCAGCAATGATAAAAGCCCCACAGGTTGTCGAGGTCAAGGCGCTTGGGCGCCTCCACCGGTCGCTCAAGTTTGAAAGTTGGAAATTTTCTGTTTGCTGAATCAATTGTCAAAGGCATCCAACTGAGGTACGGTTGTTTCCATGGTTACCGCACTCCAGTCGTTATCGCCCCACCAACGTGAATCCTTTGCCCGGGACGGATTCCTCGTTGTGGAAGACGTGCTTCCCCCCGCTCAGGTCTCGGCCGTCGAGGAGGCATTCCGGGACACTCACTCCGAGATCCTTCCCGGACCCGATTACGATGCCGTCTTTCATGACGCCGAAGGACAACCCGCCTCCTGCGAGGCCATCCGCCGTACGGGAGTCTAGGTCATGTTCTGGCACCGCGAGGAATTTCTCGAACACCTCTGTTTCGGGACTTCGAAGAGGGAGATGGTGGTCGAGCTCTTTGGCCCTTTGCCGGGAACGGTCGACCGCTGGCGGGAGCAGGGGGCAAGCGATTCTGAAATCAACCTCTCCGCCTTCGCATGGGATCGTGCCAGCATCATCGGGGTGCCCTGCAATACGGGACCGCTCAACGACCTTGAGGAGACGGTCATCAGCGAGTCGGATTCCGAGAGGATCGTCCGTGACACCTTTGGCCGGACAACCATTCTCCCCAGGAAGGTCGCGACGATCTCATTGCCGCAGGATTTCCCCATCGAAACCCCCGACGAATGGGACAAGGTGCGCATCTGGTTTCGCCCGGAGGAGTCCCGGCTTGGCCGCCACGACCTGCAACAGTGTCGCGCCCAGCGGGACGCCGGGGGCATCGTCCGCTTCGGCATCTGGGGAGCCTACGACATCCTCCGCCAGTTGATGGGCGATGAGAACGCCTGCCTCGCGGTACTGGAGGATCCGGATGCAGTCCGGACCCTCCTTGCAGACATCGGTGATATGCAGGCAGACTGTATTCAAAAGACCCTCCAGGAGGTTCCGATTGACATCCTCTTTGTCCATGAGGACTTCGCCGGCAAGAGCGGTCCGCTTGTCGGGCCAACGGTGGTCCGCGAGGTCTTCAACCCGTACTACAGCCGCATGTGGGAACTCGCCAGGAAGGGCGGGGCCCGGATCTTCGATCTCGACAGCGATGGTTTTGTGGATCCGGTTGTCGACGCCCTCCTCGATGGCGGCATCACCTGCCTCCATCCCCTGGAACCGACCGGGGGCACGGATATCGTCAATCTCCGCAAGCGCTACGGGAAGCGGCTCACCCTCCGCGGCGGCATCGACAAGTTCGCCCTTTGCCGCGGGCGCGCGGCCATCGATGCCGAGTTGGAATACCGGCTCGATCCGTGTCTTTTGGGAGGGGGTACCATGTTCGGACTCGATCACCGCATCCCGGGCGAGGTCTCGATCGATGCTTACCGGTATTACGTCGGGCAGCTCCGCAAACGCCTCAAGCTCCCACCCGTCGAGGCAGAGGAACCCGGATGGTGCCGCATGGCCTGAGCTCTCTCACTGACCGGACCAGCCTCAAGGTTATGTCCTGCCGGCCCTTTCAACCGCAAACCGCGCCCGGGAAGGCGACTATCGATTCCGTTAAGCCGACTTGATCATCACCAGCATCATTTTGAAGCGCTCAAGAGCCTTGAGCGCGTGCGGAACGTTTGCCGGCATGATCAACATCCCGCCCGTTTTCACGGTCTTTGCTTCGCCCCCGATGGTGATTTCAGCTACCCCGTCGAGGAGGCACACCATGGCATCAAAAGGGGCCGTGTGCTCGCTCAACCCCTGGTCCTTGTCGAAGGCAAAAAGGGTCACCGTTCCGGTTTCCTTCTTTATGAGGGTCTTGCTGACAACGGATCCCTCCTGATAAGTGACGAGATTGACCAGTTCTTGCACGTTTGCTGTTTCATTCATGGGGAATTCCTTTCCGGCAGTACCCGCCAACAATCGGGGTAAGGACTAAACGGTAAACCCAACCCCTTTCCGGGAGCAATTGTATTCCCCATACCGGCGAGGTGGGACCCGGAAACGGGAAGCAATCGCCTCAAATTTTGCTTTGTATCCTGTCAATTCTTGAAAGGTTCTGAACGGTGAGGCAGACAGGGCAACCGTCCTCAATGCCGCATGGTTACTGGAATTGCCGCTAGTTATGCGGGTTCGCGTGCAGGGTGCCTTTTTTATATGGCGGAGAGTGAGGGATTCGAACCCCCGGTGCCCGTGAGGGCACACCTGATTTCGAGTCAGGCACATTCGGCCACTCTGTCAACTCTCCTCGGGAACGGAGGGGAAGATGGAGGAAGGATCCGGGAAATGGCAAGCGAAAGAAAAGCGGGAAGCGCAAGGGAGGGACCGTGCCTCCCGCGTTGACTTGGAAAAGGGAGTTGCCCAACCTCACCGGACTTGGTTAACCCCCCGGAAAAGAAGACCAGATGGAAAAGGAGAAACAATCAGGATTTGAGGAACGCCGGTCGGTCGTGGTCCGTTTTGCGGGCGACTCGGGCGACGGCATGCAGACGGTGGGCGAACGCTTCACCGACAGCAGCGTGGTCGTGCCCAACGCCATCGCGACCTTCCCGGACTTCCCGGCGGAGATCCGGGCCCCGGCAGGGACCATTCCCGGCGTATCCGCCTTCCAGGTACATTTTGGAAGCCGGGAGATCCTCACTCCCGGCGATGAACCGGATGCCCTGGTGGCCATGAATCCGGCGGCCCTCAAGGTCCATCTGGAGGACCTGACGCAGGGGGGGCTGCTCGTCGTGAACTCCGGCGCCTTCACGCCGGAAAACCTCAGGATGGCCGGCTACGAGGAAAACCCCCTTGAGGATCCCGGGCTCGCCGGGAAGTACGAACTGGTACCGATTGACATCACCGAACTGACCCGGGAAACCCTCAAGGAAAGCGGCCTCAAGACGCGCGACAAGCTCCGCTGCAAGAACTTCTTCGCCCTTGGCTTCAGCTACTGGGTCTACGGCCGCCCGCTTGACCCAACGATCCGCTTTGTCCGCGAAAAGTGGGGTGCAGAACTGCCCGAGGTGGCGGAAGCCAATGTCCAGGTCCTCAAGGCAGGCTACTTTTTCGGGGAAACCTCCGAAATCCACCGCAACCGATACATGGTCACCAAGGCCGCCGTCCGGCCCGGCCGCTACCGCAAAATTTCCGGCAACGAGGCCCTTGTGCTCGGGCTGATCGCCGGGGCAAAGCAAGTCGGGAAGGAACTGGTCTATTCCGGATACCCGATCACCCCGGCCTCCTCCATTCTTGAAATGGCCTCCTCCTACAAGCATTTCGGGATCAAGACAGTGCAGGCCGAGGATGAAATCGCGGCCATCGGGATTGCCCTCGGGGCCAGCTTTGCCGGAGCGATCGGGGTCACGGGAACAAGCGGACCCGGGATGTGCCTGAAATCCGAATTCCTCGGGCTGGCGGCCTCGTCCGAACTTCCCCTCGTGGTCTGCAATATCCAGCGGGGCGGCCCCAGTACCGGGCTCCCGACCAAGACCGAGCAATCCGACCTCCTCCAGGCACTGTTTGGCCGTCACGGGGAAAGCCCCCTTCCGATAGTGGCGGCGATGTCCCCGTCCGACTGCTTCTCCGCGGCCTACGAGGCCACCCGCATCGCCCTCACCTACACCACCCCGGTCATTCTCCTGAGCGACCTCTACCTCGCCAACGGGGCTGAACCCTGGCGCCTCCCCGAAAGGGACCAGTTCCAGGGCTTTGAGGTGCCAAAGCCGAACACCGACGGCCCCTACCGGCCGTTTGAGCGCCATCCGGAGACCCTTGCCCGGGCCCAGGCCCTCCCGGGCACCCCGGGCTTTGAGCACCGCCTCGGGGGCCTTGAGAAAAATGATGCCGGCGAGGTCAGCTATGACCGCGAAAACCACGCCCACATGACCAGGCAGCGGGCCGCTAAAATCGCAGGGATCGCCAAATCCTATGCCCCGCTGATCATCAATGGCGAGCCCGAGGGCGACGTCCTCGTCCTTTCCTGGGGAGGCACCTACGGTGCGGTCACCTCCTCCGTGCGCAGCCTCCAGGCCGAGGGTTTCCAGGTGAGCAGCATCCACCTGCGCCACCTCAACCCGCTTCCGGACGATCTTGCCGAAACCCTCAGGCGCTTCAAACGGGTCCTTGTCCCCGAATTGAACACCGGCCAGCTGGCGATGCTGGTCCGCGCCCGTTATCTCGTGGACGCCCTTCCCCTGAACAAGATGCAGGGCCGTCCCTTTCGCGTTTCCGAAATCCGCGAAGCCATTCTCAACCTCATCCCTTCCTGAACCCATGACGACAACCCCTGACCACCCCCTCACAAAAAAGGATTTTGTCACCTCCAACGACGTGCGCTGGTGTCCCGGATGCGGCGATTATGCCATCCTCAACGCCCTCCAGCGCACCTTTCCCGAACTCGGGGTACCGCGGGAAAACTTTGCCGTCATCAGCGGAATCGGCTGTTCAAGCCGCTTTCCCTACTACATGAACACCTACGGCTTCCACACCATCCACGGGCGCGGTCCGGCTGTCGCCACGGGGACCAAGGTCGCCAATCCGGATCTCAGTGTCTGGCTCATCACCGGCGACGGGGACGGCCTCAGCATTGGCGGGAACCATCTCCTGCACATCCTTCGACGGAATGTAAACGTCAACATCCTTCTCTTCAACAACCGCATTTACGGGCTCACGAAGGGCCAGTACAGTCCCACCTCACCAGTCGGGACGCGCACCAAGAGCACCCCCATGGGCTCGGTCGACAATCCCATCAATCCCCTCCTTTTCGCCCTCGGCGCCGAATCGACATTCATTGCCCGGACTTACGACACGAACGTCAAGCATATGGTCTCGGTTTTCAAGGCCGCCCATGAACACGAGGGCGTCTCCTTCATCGAAATCCTCCAGAACTGCGTCATCTTCAATGACAAGACCTGGGATTCCGTCTACAGTCGCCAGACGCGCGACGACGAGCTCCTTTTCCTGGAGGACGGCCAGCCCCTCCTTTGCGGAAAGGACCGTAACCAGGGTATCCGCCTCAACGGACTGACCCCGGAAAAGGTCGCCGTCGGGGCCGGGGGAGCGGATATTTCCGAGGTTCTGGTCCACGACTCCATAGAGCCCAGTCCCCTCTACACCCAGTTGCTGGCCCAGATGGCCTATCCCGAGCTGCCGACCCCGATGGGCATCCTCCGTCGCATCAACCGTCCCACTTATGAAACCGCCGTCAGCGGCCAGATCGAGCAAGCACGCGCCCGCAAAGGCAGCGGTTCCCTTGAGGAGCTGCTCTACACCGACGATTGCTGGTTTGTCTCCGAAGAGGAGGCGGCCGCCGGGACCGACCCCGTCAAATAAGGTTCATCGCATCCACGTCGACAATCTCGATCAGCTCGGGATCCCACTTGAAGGCCGCCCGCTCGCGGGCCAGCCACGGCACCACCTTTCCAACGCTCGGCGTAAAGTACCAGATCTGAAAGCGGAACATGTTCTGGATCCGCTCCACCGGACAGGGCGCCGGCCCCCGGATTTCGACCCCGCGTTCCTTCATCCCGGCCTCAATATGGGCCACCCACTGCTTCGCGTAAAAGGCCACCTTTTCCTGGTTCTGCCCGCGGATCAGGTGGTGGATGAGATGACGGTAAGGGGGATAGCCAAACTCTTTCCGGTGGGACAACTCTTCATGGGTGAACCCGTCAAAATCCTGCTGCCGCCCATACTGGATCGGCGGCGAGGCCGGCATGTAGGTCTGCACCACCACCTCACCCGAGCGGTCACCGCGGCCCGCCCGGCCGGATACCTGGACCAGCAACTGGAAGGTCCGCTCGGAGGCCCGGAAATCCGGCAGGTGCATCGAGAGGTCGGCATCCAAGAGTCCCACCAGGGTAACATTCGGAAAATCCAGTCCCTTCGCGATCATCTGCGTCCCCACAAGCACGTCGATCCGCCCCTGGCGGAAGGCCGTCAGCTGCTCCCGGAAGGCGTGCCGCTTCCGCATCGTGTCCGCGTCAATGCGCACGATGCGCGCATGCGGCAGAAGCCGCTTCGCAAAAGCCTCCACCTTCTGCGTCCCTGAACCCTTGTAATGAATCTTCGGGGAACGGCACTTCGGGCAGACCGACGGCACGCCCGTCTCCGATCCACACATGTGGCAACGCAGGCGCCGCTCATGAATGTGATGCGTCATCGTGATGTCGCAGAAGTCGCAGACCGCGACAAAACCGCAGTCCGGACAATGCAGGGAGGCGTCATAGCCCCGCCGGTTGAGAAAAAGGATCGTCTGCTCCTTGCGCTCAAACCGGTCCTGCATCTTGTCCGCAAGGGTGCGCGAAAAGACCCCGCCACCCTTCTCCCGGCGCATGTCCACCACGTGCATCAGGGGCAGCTGCCGGTCGTCCACCCGGCGCGTCAGGCGGTCACAACGGTATTTGCCGATGGCGACGTTTCGCAGCGACTCCAGTGACGGGGTCGCACTCCCCATGACACAGAGGCCGCCCGCGAGCATGCTCCGGTAAACCGCCACGTCACGCCCGTTGTAACGCGGTACTTCCTCCTGCTTGTAGGCCGGTTCATGCTCCTCGTCGACAATGATCAGGCGCAGGTTCGCCACCGGCGCAAATACCGCCGAGCGGGCCCCCACGACAACCCGCGACTCCCCCGTCGCAAGGGAACGCCAGGCATCATGGCGTTCCCCGTCCGACAAATGGCTGTGCCAGACGACCACCTTCTCCCCGCCCACAGCCTCGAAACGCGCCCGCAGGCGCCCCACGGTCTGCGGGGTCAACGCCACCTCCGGAACAAGAAAAATGATTCCCCCGCCCCGCTCCAGCACCTCGCGCATCACGCCCATGTACACTTCTGTCTTGCCAGACCCCGTTACCCCGTGGAGCAGGTGAACCCGGAATGCGTCCGTATCAAGGCTCTCCAGTATGCTCGCCGCCGCCGCCGCCTGTTCCTCTGTCAGCTTGAATCCCGCCTCCCCGACACGCTCCGCTTCCCCCATGCCGTCGCCATAGGCCACCCGCTCGCTCCGTTCCTGCGTCTCCTCAAGTAACCCCTTTTTCACAAGGCCCGTGAGAACCGCCCGAGAAACCTTGAGCCGCTTCATCAGGAGCGCCGCCGGCCAGGTCCGGCGCACCTCCTGTCCTTTCAGAAAGGCCATTACCGCGTGCTGCTGCGGAGCCCGTCGCTGCAGCGTCTCCCATTGCTTCTCCCCCACCGTCTCCGCCAGACGCAGGCTCCGCTCCCGTTTTGGCCCCATCCCACGTCGCACCGCCCGCGGGATCATCACCTCCATCACCTGCTCCAGTCCACAACTGTAATATCCCGCCATCCAACGGGCCAAACGGATCCCGTCCGCACGCATCACCGGAAAGGGCTGCTCCAGCCCGTACAACTCCTTCATCCGGCCACGCTCAAAGCTCCCGTCGTCCCCCTTCTCAACCACGATTCCCTGTTCCACCCGGTTCCCAAGGGGTATCCTCACCAGGCTCCCCTCCTCCAGCCCCGTCTCCATCCCAGGCGGAACCCGGTACGCCAGTCCGCGCCCAATCCCGCTCAGGGGCACCACCGTTACCGTCGTCTCCTCATCCTTCATCAGTTTCCCTTATTTCCGCATTTACCAAGGCCTGCAATCCCTCCCTTACCCATTTTATGCTTGATCCTTTGAACGAATGTATTGATTCTTAGTCTCAATAGAAAGAAAAGATCGATTCGACTCCGGCCAAGGCAGCCTGACCGCTCAACCAGCCGCCGGTCCATCCACTAAAAATCCGGTCCGTCTCCCACGGCAGGATTTACGGCAGGCCCGAAGATTTCGCAGAATAAACGCATCATCAATCACTCAAACATTTGAATTATGAACCTCATCGAAGAAGCACCAAACCTGCAGGAAATCCAAGTTGGCCGGAATACCGGCACCAGCCGGACGGAAGCAGAGGACGTACGCAACCTTCCTGCGTCTGAAAAGAGCACCATTAAAATCTACCTTCAGGAGATCGGGAAGACCCCCCTTCTCAAACCCTCCGAGGAAGTGGAACTGGCGGCCCTGATTCAACAGGGGGACACTCGGGCCCGCGAGAAAATGATCAAGGCCAACCTCCGTCTGGTCGTGAAGATCGCCCATGATTATTCCAATTTCGGCCTGCCCCTTCTCGATCTGATCAGCGAAGGCAATATCGGGCTTGTCAAAGCCGTGGAACGTTTTGACCCGGCGAAAGGGGGAAAACTTTCAACCTATGCCGCCTGGTGGATCAAGCAGTCGATCAAGCGGGCCCTCGCCAACCAGAGCAAGACCATCCGGCTGCCGGTTCATCTGGTGGACAAGATTGCCCGCATGCGGCGCGTGGCGATGGAGCTTGAGGAAGCCCTTGAACGCCCTCCCACGGACGAGGAGATCGCCTATGAAATGGAGATGCCGGTCAACAAAGTGGCTCACCTCAAGTCCGTCAGCGTCCGTCCCGCAAGCCTGGATGCTCCGGTCGGGGATGAAGACGGGACTGAATTCGGCGACCTCATCGGGGATGAAAACTCCATCAACCCGCTTGAGAACCTGCACAACAAGAATGTCATCAATGACCTGAATTCCCTCATCGACGAGCTCGATCCACGGGAATCGGAAATCATCCGCCTTCGCTTCGGACTCAATGGCGAGAAGCCCAAGACCCTGGAAGAAGTGGGCGAAATGTTTGAAATCACCCGCGAACGTGTCCGCCAGCTCCAGAACATGGCCCTCACCCGGATGCGCAAGGCACTCATTGAACGCGAACAACAGCGCAGCCAGGATGAGATTGACGAGGCGGAACGCGAGCGCAAGCGGATGGAAATCCTCCAGGAATTCTACAGCGAAAAGGTTGAAGCCAAGCAGTCATGAGGCCCGGTCACGGCTCGGGAGGGGCTAACCCCCTCCCGCTCGCCGGCATCCTGCGGGAGCCGTAATTGCCTGCCTGAAAGCATTCAGGCTGATTGGGCGGCATCTGATGGTCCCATTTGCGGAAGCCGCAACGTGGTTGCCGTGCCCTCATTCTGAGCGGAAACAATATCAAGGCTTCCCCCAAGGCGGGCGGCGAATTCATAACAGGTCTTGAGCCCGATTCCCGTACCGTGCTCACCCCAGGTGCCGGTCTTGCTCAACCGGCGGCCACCCTCCCGGACCGAGAGGATTTCCTCGGGGGCAAATCCCACCCCGTGATCGAGGACGGAAAAGCTGACATAGCCGTCCGTGGCTTCCGCCGAGATATCGATCCGGCCCCCCTCGCGGGAAAACTTGATCGCGTTGTTCACCAGGTTTCGGATAATGAAGGCCACCATTTCCCGGTCTGAGGACAACTCCATCCCCGGATGACACGTTGTCCGCACATTGACCCCCTTTGGCTGGGCGACCGGTTTCAAGAGGCCGATTGCATGCTCAAGGACGCTCTCAAGCGAGAAACGGGAAATTTTGGGCTCCAGGCTCTGTCGCTGCAGGCTCGACCAGCTGAGAACGTTGTCGATCGTGTGGGTGAGGTGTGAAATCCGTTCCTCGAGGTCCTCCGCATACATCTGCAGCCGGCCTTCATCCCGGGATTCGGCGGACTGACGGATCATGAAAAGGAGCCCGTTCAATTGAAAGACCGGTGAGCGCAGGTCATGGCTGATCACCGAGAGCAGGGTTTCCCGGGTTGCGATGGATTCCTCAAGTTCCGTCTCGCGTTCACGAAGGCGTTTTTCCGACCGTTTGCGGGCGGTTATTTCCTCGAAGAAAAGGACGATCCGGTCCCATTCGTTACGGCCTCTCTCATCCAGCGGCTGATAGGCCACGTCGAAATACCGCGTTTCCCCCTTCACCTCGAGGACTTCCTCCACGCGTTTGCACTGACCGCCCAGGACCTCTTCCATGCGCAATTGCCAGCGAAGGGCCCGCTCTTTGGGAAGCACAGGGCCCAAGCTGTCCCCGACCCCCAGGTCCAAATCAAAAACATTCTTTAAAAAGCGGAAAAAATTAAGGTTCCCGTAAACGAGTTTCAAGTCATCGGAAATGACGGCGACACAATGCGGCGTGCTTCCGAGGATCGCCTGCCCGAGAACAGGTTCAAGGGGAGTTTCCTCCGGTTCATCAGGCTCTGAGCGATAATGGGACATGGCTTCGTGCTTGTGGGATCAATGACGAAAGTGCCGTATTCCCGTGAAAACCATCGCCATCCCCCGTTTGTCGGCCGCCTCGATAACCGCATCGTCACGGACCGATCCTCCGGGCTGAATGGCGGCCTTCGCACCAGCATCCGCAGCGGCCTCCAAGCCGTCGGGGAAAGGGAAAAAGGCGTCTGAGGCAATGACGGACCCATCGAGGCTGAGTCCGGCCTCGCCCGCTTTCCAGACCGCGATACGCGAACTGTCGACACGCGACATCTGGCCCGCTCCAATTCCAAGGGTCCGCTCGGGGGCCGCATAGACGATCGCATTCGACTTCACATGCTTGACCACTTTCCATCCGAAAAGAAGCGCCCGCCATTCGTCATCGGTCGGCTGGCGCTCGGTAACGACCCGGCATTCCTGCGGACGAAGTCTCCGCTGGTCGCGGTCCTGGACCAGAAAGCCCCCGACCGCCGAACGGATATCGGCAAGGGAATCCGCCCGTACCCCTTCCCGGTTGACCATCAGGCGAAGATTCTTCCGCTTCCCGAAGAGCTCCAGGGCCTTTTCACTGAAGTGCGGGGCGATGATCACTTCACAGAAAATCTCCCGGATCCGGTTCGCAAGAATCTCATCTACAGTCTGGTTGACCACGATTATCCCCCCGAACGGTGCCTGCCGATCGGTCGCAAAGGCCGCGTCCCAGGCTTCCACAAGGGAATCCGCGCTCGCCACACCGCAGGGATTGGTGTGCTTCAGGATGGCCACAGTCGGTTTTTCAAACTCACCAATGAGGTAGGTCGCGGCCGTGATATCAATGATGTTGTTGAAACTCAGTTCCTTCCCCTGCAACTGCTCGAAAATGTCGAAAAACCGCCCGTAGAGGGCCGCCTGCTGATGGGGATTTTCCCCGTAGCGGAGGCCCTTGGCCTTCGCTCCCTCCATCCGGTACGGATCGGGCAATCCAGCGATGGCCCCCAGATCAGGCGCCTCGGAATCCGCCTGCCGGAGGTAGTCGGAAATCGCTGCGTCGTAGGCGCTCGTGCGGGCAAAGCCTTTCAGGGCGAGTTCGCGCCTGAGACTGGCAAGGCGTTCTGCGTCGTCGATTGCCTCCAGCACCCGTTCGTAGTCCTCCGGGTCGGTCACCACGGTCACCGCGTCATGGTTCTTGGCCGCGCTGCGCAACATCGACGGCCCCCCGATGTCAATCTGCTCGATGGCAGCCTCGCGGGTCACCCCGGAGCGGGACACCGTCTGCTCAAAGGGATACAGGTTTACCACCACCATATCGATCATCCCGATCTGGTGCGCCGCGGCCTGTTCCATGTGATCCGGCTTGTCCCGCCGGCAGAGCAGTCCTCCGTGTATCTTCGGATGGAGGGTCTTCACGCGGCCCTCCATCATTTCCGGGAATCCGGTGTAGTCGCCCACTTCGACGACGGCGAGACCGGCTTCGGCAAGCACGCTGGCGGTCCCGCCTGTGGAAAGAATCCGGAATCCGTGTTCACCGACCAGCTTTCTGGCGAAAGGAACGATCCCGGTCTTGTCACTGACACTGATGAGGGCTGTCTTCATCATACCCCGCAACGACAAAGGGAACCTGCCCAAAGGCAAGCGCAAAACCCCTCAATTTGCCTGTCCAGAGGGGCTACTTGTTCATGAACCCGCCCATTCCGGAAGGCATCGTCATTTTCCGGAATCCCTCCGGAGCGGTAAAAAGGGAATCAGGCAGTTCCTTTTCCTCGATTTCCTCGACCGTCATCCGGAAAGCAACCTTGCCCTTCTCGTTGCCGGTAATCTCAAGCGGGAAGAAGGATTCCAGTCCGGTAACGGCACTCATGGCCTTTGCCCAGCCAGCCATCATCGGATTGCGCGAATACGGCATCGAACCGAGATCTTCGGTCGCCCAGATCACCATCTTTTCACCGTTGGCTTCAAAGGTGAACTCATGTGCCGTGTAGCCGAGGATTTCCCGCGTTTCATCGGTCTTCTCGAAAGGAATCTCATCAGGGGCACCCTCCATATCCGGGCCTTCGATGGTCGGCATATCCGTCAAATCCAGGGGCATCTCCATGTACATCCTCTGCGAGGGCATGACAACAATCATGGTTTCCATGCCGTCCCGCATGATCATTTCGCCCGGTGCTTCGGAACCGGCAAGCTTCATCCGCATGTGCCCGTCCTTGGCCCAGATCTGGGTGCTGATGTTTTCCCCGTCACCGGAGATCTTCATGACATAGGAACCTTCAAAAACCTCACCGGCCTGGCAGACGAGAGCGAACAGAAGAGCGATGGAGAGTAGAATCGTTTTCATGAACGCAGGTTTATGGAAGCCATCCACCGCTGGCCAGAAGAAATTTCCCCAAAAGGGCCTCCGCAATCCCCCAGCCATCCCCGCAGCGAAGTCCGCCGGGCCATACGGGCCTCTTTTTGCCTTGCCAGTTGATAGGGGCCGGAATCCCTTTACCTTGAATTCAGTGATGGAAAGCACACCCAACGAAACCCTCCGAATCGGCGACCGGTCCTTCACCTCGCGCCTCATCCTCGGAACCGGGAAGTTCAATTCCGGGGAATCGATGCGGGCGGCCTGCCGTGCCTCGGGCACCGAAATGGTCACCGTGGCCCTGAAGCGAGCCGCTCTCCGCGAGAAGGATCCCTTCGCGGATATCCTCGATTTCCTTGAAACGGATCGCTACCTCGTTCTCCCCAACACCGCCGGGGCCATGAACGCGGAAGAAGCTGTCCGCATTGCCCGCCTTGCCGAAGCCGCCGGGCTCCCCAAATGGGTCAAGCTCGAGATTCATCCCGACCCGAACTACCTCCTCCCGGATCCGATCGAAACCCTGAAGGCCGCGGAAATCCTCGTGAAGGAGGGATTCACCGTCCTTCCCTACATCAATGCTGATCCCGTCCTCGCCCTCCGTCTACAGGATGCCGGATGCGCCACCGTGATGCCGCTCGGCTCCCCCATCGGTTCCAACCGTGGAATAGAGACCGCCGCCCAGATCCGGATTATCATTGAGCAGGCCCGCGTGCCCGTGGTTGTCGACGCCGGTATCGGCGCTCCCAGCCATGCCGCCCAGGCCATGGAACTGGGCGCCGACGCCGTTCTCGTCAACACCGCCATCGCCGTGGCGCCCGATCCCGAGGGAATGGCCCGCGCCTTTGCCGCCACCACCCATGCCGCTTGGGAAGCCCATCGCATCGGCCTCGGCAGAACCTCGGCCACCGCCTCCCCAACCAGTCCCCTGACAACGTTCCTCGAATCCTGATCCCGCCCTATGGCTTTTTCCGAAATATTCCCGACCCTCCCGATGGAGTCCTTCCTGGATGAGGCCCAAGCCGCCACACCGGAAACCGTCCAGGCTATCCTCGAACGCGGACAGGCCAGCAACCTCAATGAATTCGCGGCTCTCCTCAGCCCTGCCGCCGGCAACCGTCTCGAGGAGATGGCCCGGCTGTCCCAGCAGACCACGCAGCGGTTCTTCGGACGCACGATTCGCCTCTTCGCCCCGATCTACCTCTCCAACGAGTGCATCAACATCTGTCGGTACTGCGGCTTTTCCCGCAACAACCCGATCCCCCGTATCACGATACCGGTTGAACAGGTTGTCGAGGAGACGACCAAGCTCGCCCGGCAGGGCTTCCGTTCCCTCCTCATCGTCGCCGGCGAGCATCCAAAATACGTTTCCAACGGTTACGTCGAAGAGGTTGTCCGGCGCTGCCTGCCCATCATGCCCAGCCTCTCCCTTGAACTCGGGCCGCTGGAAATGAAACCCTATATCCCCCTTGTCCGCGCCGGATGTGAAAACCTCGTCGTCTATCAGGAAACCTATCATCCCGAGACCTACAAGACCCTCCACGTGGCAGGTCCCAAAAAACACTACAACTGGCGTTTGGACACCCCCGAGCGGGCCTACAGGGCGGGTTTCCGCCGCCTTGGGATCGGCGCACTCCTCGGCTTGTACCACTGGCGCTACGAGGCCCTCGCGGTCGCCGCCCATGCCCGTCATCTTCTCCAGCATTGCTGGAAAGCACAGGTCGCTATCAGCCTTCCCCGGATGCGCCCGGCTGCAGGCGGCTTCCAGCCCGAGGAGCAGTACCTTGTCAATGACCGCGAACTGGTCCAGTACATCGCCGCGCTGCGCCTCTACCTCCCCCATGCCGGGATTGTCCTCTCGACCCGTGAGCATCCCTCCCTGCGCAACGGCCTCGTGCCCCTCGGCATCACCCACATGAGCGCCGGGGCCTCCACGGAACCGGGAGGCTATTCCCACTTTGACGAGGCCAACTGGTCCCAGACGCGTGATCAACCCGGGGAACAGTTCCACATCGCCGACGAACGCGCCCCCTCCGTCATTGCGGCCATGATCCGCTCCAAGGGATATGAGCCGGTCTGGAAAGATTTTGACCAGTCCCTCGTCCATGCTGAAACTGCCTGAACGATGAGTGCCGCACCGACAATCCAGATCGAGGTCAATGGCAAACCCGTGACCGCCCCGGACCAGATAAGCGTACCCGAGTTCCTGCGCACGCAGGAACTCGATCCGGCCAAAATCATCGTCGAATGGAACGGCAGGGCACAGACCCGCGAGGAGGCTGCCGGAATCCGCCTCTCCGATGGGGACCGCCTTGAGGTCGTCCGTCTTGTCGCCGGGGGCTGACCGATCCGCCATGAGCGAGTCTCCCCAGCCTGCCCGCGAGATGCCTTCCGGTATCTTCGCCACCCTCGACGGACTCGATTACGCCTTCAATCCTGTTAACGCTCCAGACCGGCGGCCCCACCTCTTCTCCTACCACATAACGATTCACAACCATTCGGATTCCGCGGTCACCGTCCTTGCCCGGAAGTGGATCCTGACCTATGAAAACGGGGAAATCGATGTCATCGAAGGCGAAAAGGTCATCGGAAAATCGCCGACCCTTCAGCCCGGCCAATCCTTCTCCTATTCGTCCTTTCACCTTGTTCCCATGAATGCGCATGCCAGGGGAACCTTCCACGGCGTATCGGCCTCCGGCGAACAACTGACCATTTCCCTCCCTGCCTTCGCCCTTTCCGTGCCTGAGGACCCCCATGATCCTGACTGACCTGAACGCCCCCGGCGGCATCGGGGCCAACTGCCTCCTCCTCCAGTTTGACGGCCTCAACATCGTCGTTGACGTCGGCATCCACCCGAAGATCACCGGACCCACGGCCCTCCCCCGGATCGACCGCCTCAAGGACATCCGGCTCGATCTCATTTTCCTGACCCACTCCCATCTCGACCACCTCGGCGCCCTGCCGGTTCTCGCCCGCGATCATCCCTCCACCCCCATCATCATGAGCCATGACACCGGGCAGTTCTACCGGCGCATGCTGCAGAATTCCTGCACGGTCATGGAGCGCCAGCGGATGGAACTGGGGATCACCGGCTACCCGCTCTATTCCTATCGCGACATAGCCATCTGCCACCGCCAGGTCATCGGCCTCAATCCCGGGCAGCCCCGCCACTTCGAGGGAATCTCCGGCGACCGCATCAGCTTCACCCTCCACCGGGCCGGCCACATCCCCGGGGCCGTGGGAATCATGTTCGAATACCGGCACCGGAAAATCCTCCATACCGGGGATGTCCTTTTTTCCGACACCCTCCTCCTCGACGGAGCCAAGTTCCCCGGAGAAACCATCGACACGGTCATCCTCGAGACCACCAGGGGCGCCACCGCACGCCGCGCATCCCGCGCCTCCGAGATGGAGCGCCTCCTTGAAAGTATTGAAGAAACCACTTCCCGGGGGGGTTCCATCCTCATCCCCACCTTCGCCCTCGGCCGTATGCAGGAACTCATCACCGTCCTCCACACGGCCCGGAAGGAGGGAAGGCTCCGCAACCTTCCCGTTTTCGTAAGCGGTCTCGGGATTGACCTCCTGAACCAGTTCGACCGTATTTCGCGCGGGAACAGCAGCCTCCGCATCCGTCGGAAAATGATGCGCGAGCTCGGGGCAATCAAACTCCCGGGGACACACCGCCCCGGCAGGGAGCGTCCCTCAATCTACCTCCTCAGCAGCGGCATGATGGTCGAGAACACGCCCTCCTACAATGCCGCCTCCGCCCTTTTGAGCTCGCCCAGAAACACCATCGCCTTTGTCGGGTATTGTGATCCCGAGACCCCCGGAGGACGCCTCCTCGCCACACCCCACGGGGAGGCATTCCTCTTCAAGTCCCTGGGAAAATCCGTACAGGTCCTCGCCCGCATCGGCAAATTCGACCTCAGTTCGCATGCCGACCGGGAGGAATTGCTCGACTTCGCACAGTCCCGCGACCCCCGCCGGGTTGTCCTTACCCACGGCGATCCCGAGGCCCGGGCCTGGTTTCAGGAACACCTTGGAAGCGGATCCGGCGACGACCGGGTCATCAATCCCTTCCCCCTCCAGGCGGTCAAGGTCTGAACCCTCCAGCGAAAATACCAACACCGTCGGATCACCGGCCGCCCCGCCCCATAAAACGGGATTGCCATTTACCCCATCCTTTTCTCTCCTCCGAGGCTTAGCGCCGAAAGATGAAATCCTTGAAATTTGCAGTATTGCCCGGTGACGGTATCGGGCCCGAAGTAATGGACGCCACCCTCGAGGTCATGGAGACCGTACTCCGAGAGGAAGGGCTTGCCATGGATCTTCGCCGGGCCCCCGTCGGCGGGGCCGCCATCGATGAAACCGGGGAAGCCCTTCCGGCGACGACCCTCCGCACCTGCGAGGAAAGTGACGCCATCCTCTTCGGCAGTGTCGGCGGTCCAAAATGGGAGGCCCTCCCCCCCGCAAGGCAGCCGGAACGGGCATCGCTTCTTCCCCTGCGCAAGCACTTCCAGCTTTTTGCCAACATTCGCCCGGGTCTTCTCTATCCCGGCCTCCTTGCGGCCTCGCCCCTCAGGGAGGACCGTATTCCCGAGGGTATCGACATGGTCTGCATCCGCGAACTCACAGGCGGCATCTACTTCGGCGAACCCAAGCTCCGCCGCGAGCTCGAGAACGGGGATATCGAGGCCCTCGACACCATGGTCTACAAGAAAAGCGAAATTGAACGCATCGCCGAGGTCGCCGCCCAAACCGCCCTCACCCGCTCGCACCGGGTCTGCTCCGTCGACAAGGCCAACGTTCTCACGACCTCCGTCCTCTGGCGCGAAACGGTGACCGCCTTCTTTGCCCGCAACTACCCTCAAATCGAGCTCAGCCACATGTATGTCGACAATGCCGCCATGCAGCTCGCCCGCGATCCCAACCAGTTCGATGTCCTCTTCACCGGGAACATGTTCGGGGATATCCTCAGCGATGAGATGGGTATCATCTGCGGCAGCCTCGGAATGCTCTGCTCGGCCAGCCTCGGCCTCGGTGCGAATTCCCTTGGGAAACCCTTCGGCCTCTTTGAACCAGCCGGCGGGACGGCCCCGGACATCGCCGGAAAGGGCCTTGCCAACCCCTGTGCCCAGATCCTCAGCGCCGCCTCCATGCTCCGCTTCAGCTTCGGGCTCGATCCCCTCGCCTCACGCATCGAGACCGCCGTCCGCCGGACCGTTGAATCGGGCACCCGCACCGCCGATATCGCCTTTGGCCGCGAATCCGTCGGTACCGCCGGAATGGCCGCCGCCATCCTCCGGAACCTTTGATCAGCCGCGGCCCCTGGCCCCCTCCCTGAACCTTTTCCATCAACTGTCTCATGACCTCAGCCCAGATCCGCCAGTCCTTCCTCGATTTCTTCGCCCGCAAGGGACATAAGATTGTGCCCTCCGCCTCCCTCATGCCGACAGCGCCGAACCTCCTCTTCACCAACGCCGGCATGAATCCCTTCGTTCCCTACTTCCTCGGGGAACGGGAAGCAGCCGATCCCCGAGTCGCCGACACCCAGAAATGCATCCGGGCCGGAGGCAAACACAACGACCTCGATGACGTCGGCCTCGACACCTACCACCAGACTTTCTTCGAGATGCTCGGTAACTGGTCCTTCGGCGACTACTTCAAGCGCGAGGCCATCACCTGGGGATGGGAACTCCTTACCGGCGTCTGGAAGTTCCCCATCGACCGCCTCTATGTGACGGTCTACAAGCCCGATAAGGGAGACCCGGCCGCCTTTGACCAGGAGGCATGGGATATCTGGGCGGAAGTCCTCTCCGCAAGCGGCCTTGACCCCGCAGAACGCATCCTTACCGGCAACAAAAAAGACAACTTCTGGATGATGGGCGACACCGGCCCCTGCGGCCCCTGCTCCGAGATCCACATCGACCTGACTCCCGGTGGTGACTCCGGGGGCCGCCTTGTCAATGCCGATTCGCCCTGGTGCATTGAACTCTGGAACCTCGTCTTTATCCAGTTCAACGCGGGCGAGGACGGCTCCTTCAGCCCCCTCAAAAACAGGCATGTCGATACCGGTATGGGCTTCGAGCGCGTTGCCGGAATCATCGCCACGACAAAGAACTTCACGGACTTTTCCCATCCCCCGAGCAACTACAACTGCGACCTCTTCACTCCCATTTTCGAGCGCATTTCGGGGATGTGCGGCCAGTCCTACGGGGGGACCCTCCCCGATGATCCCAACCGGCCCGCTTCCCCGGAAATGCGCGACATCGCCTTCCGTGTCATCGCCGACCACATCCGCACGCTCTCCTGCGCCATTGCCGACGGCATCCTTCCCGGCAACGAAGGCCGCAACTATGTTCTCCGTCGCATTCTTCGCCGGGCCGTCCTTTACGGGCGCCGCCTCGACCTCGGGGAAGGCTTCTTCGCCCGCCTTGTCGATCCCGTGATCGAGGTCCTCGGGGACGTCTTTCCCGAACTGAGGAAGCAGGAGGCCGTCATCCGCAAGGTCATCGCCAGCGAGGAGGCCGCCTTCGACCGCACCATCGAGCGCGGTCTGCAGATGCTCGAAAAAATCTCCGCCAGTGAGACCCGCTGTATCAGCGGTTCCGATGCCTTCACGCTCTATGACACGCACGGCTTCCCTCTCGACCTGACCCGGATTGTCGCCGCCGAAAAAGGCCTCGAGGTGGACACCGAGGGCTTCCGGCAGGAAATGGAGGCCCAGCGGGCCCGCGCCCGCGCCGCCCGCCGCACCAGCGTGATCCGCGTTGCCGGCGGGGAGGATGCGGGCACCATGGCCACCGAATTCATCGGCTTTGATCCGGAATCCCTTCGCGGGACCGAGTCCGATATCCTCAGGGTCCTCCCCGCGGAAAAGGGGCAAACACCCTTTATCATTCTCGAGCGGACACCCTGCTATGCCGAAATGGGCGGCCAGGTCGGTGACCGCGGAACCATCACCGTGGATGAAAACCGTTTTGAAATTACAAATACAATACGCGATGATTCCGGGAACATCCTCCATGCCACCGGGGGACCAGTCGACACGTCCCTGGTTGGAAAGAGCGCCCGGGTCGACCTCGACCTTCCCCGCCGGCTCGCCATCCAGCGCCACCACAGCGCCACCCACATTCTCCATTGGGCCCTCCGCCTCGTTCTCGGGAACCACGTCCAGCAGGCCGGTTCCTATGTCGGGCCCGACCGGCTCCGGTTCGACTTCACCCACTTTGAACAGATCCAGCCGGATCAACTCCAGCGCATCGAGCGGCTCTGCCAGGAACGTATCCTCGGGAATGATCCCGTTTCCTGGTACGAAGTTCCCTTCTCGAAAAAACCGGAGGACGTCATTGCCTTTTTCGGTGAGAAATACGGGGACACCGTCCGCGTCGTCGACATCGGCGGCTGGAGCCGCGAGCTCTGTGGCGGCACCCATGTCTCAGCCACCGGGGAAATCGGCCTTATGAAGATTGTCTCGGAATCCGCCATCGCGGCCGGAACCCGACGTATCGAGGCTGTCTGTGGCGAGAGCGCCGCCGCCCTCGTGGAGGAGCGCTTTGCCATCCTTTCCGAACTCGCGCACGCCTTTGCCGCCAAACCTGCGGAGCTGCCTTCCCGGGTCCACGATCTCCAGGAACGCCTCGGCCGGGTTGAAGCTGAGCTCCGCCAGTTCAAGACCGCGGAACGAAGCCGCAAAGCGGCCGGCCTCAAGGACGCGATCCGCGAGGCGGACGACCTCCGTATTCTCGCCACCCGCCTTGAAGCGGAAACCCCGAATGACCTTCGCTCCCTTGCCGCCCGCACCTTCAAGGAACTGGCTCTCGACCTTCTCGTTGTCGGCGCCGCCTTCGGTCCCAAGGTGACCCTTGTCGCCATGGCCTCCGATGCCGCCATTGCCAGGGGCCACAGGGCGGGCGACCTCATCCGCGCCCTCACTGCCGAACTCGGTGGCAAGGGCGGAGGAAAGGCGGACTTCGCGATGGGGGGCGGCAACCACCCGGAAAACCTTCCCGAGGTCCTCGACAACTGGCTCCGCAAAACCGCCTCCTCCTGACCTCAACCCTTTCCTCAATGACCAACCAGCCTGACCTCACCCCCTCAGAACGCAAAAAGCTCCGTGGACGCGCCATGCGCCTTAAACCCGCCCTCATTGTCGGCAAGGCCGGACCCACCCCGACCGTGATTGAGGCCGTTTCCTTCGCCCTCCAGAGGGACGAGCTGATCAAAATCCGCATTGAGGCTCCCGACCGTACCGACCGCGAGCGCTGGCTGGAGGAGATCGCCACCGCCTGCAGGGCCGCCGTCTGCGGTACCGTCGGTCACACCGCCTCCCTCTTCCGCCCGAGGACGGACCCTGTCCCTGCCTCCTGAAACCTGTCACAACCGCCTGCCGAAAATCCGTTATGTCCCGTATCTGGCTTATGAAATCCGAACCGGAGGTCTATTCTTTTGAGGACCTTCAGAACGATACCAACCGCACCACCATGTGGGAGGGCGTGCGCAACTACCAGGCCCGCAATTTCATGCGCGATGAAATGAAAAAGGGTGACACCGTCCTTTTCTATCATTCTAACTGCAAGGAACCGGGAATTGTCGGCCTCGCGGAGATTTCCTCCGACAAAGCCTATCCCGATCCGACCCAGTTCGACCCGGAAAGCCCCTATCATGACCCCAGATCGGATCCCGCCAATCCCCGCTGGCTCGTGGTCGATGTCTCCTTCGTCAAACCTGTCCCGCCGGTCTCCCTCAAGGCCATCAAGGCCCATCCCGAACTCTCCGCCATGAAAGTGGCCCAGCGCGGGATGCGTCTCTCCGTCCAGCCCGTCGAGGACGGGCACCTCGCCATCATCCGCCGTGATTTCTGGGACTGAGCCGCGTCCCAGCGCTTAACCCGAGGGCCCCTCAGGATAGTCTCTTGTAGTGCGGGCGATTTCGCGTCCGCTTGCGATTTGGATTTCCCCATTGGATGGGGAGGAGCGTACCCGGAAAGGAACCGAAACCGTAAGGTTTTGGTAGCGGAGGGGTACGGACCAAAACC
>JAWLGH010000046.1:0-25497 GCA_041685165.1 Oceanipulchritudo sp.
CCTCCAGCCTGGACTGAAAGCGGTACCAGAGGAAAAAGGCGAGAAGGGCGGTCAGGAAGACATAGAACCACCCCTTGTAGGTCTGCAGGGTGGTGAGCGTTTCCGGGTCGAAGGCCATGCCTTCCACGAAACGGTCGGAAAAGAAGATCCATGCCGCTCCCAGTACGAGATAGACACCCGCCGCCTTGAGGGAATTCCTCAGGACCGCGCGCCGGTGATTTTGATTAGGCATGGGGAAAATATGACCGATCTGATCAATTTAGTCCTTTAAATCGACCCCTCTTTTCTGTCAACGGCAATAGCGGAGGGGGGAATTCCCGGCATTTGATGGTCCGGGCGAGCTTTTCCCCAGTGCTGGGCCCTGCCTCCCCGCGCTCAGAAACGGAACCTGAGGTAGGCGCGCACGGTTCTTGGCTCGATGGGATGGAAGTGGATATCCTCAATTCCACCCGCAGGCTCCCCGGGAAGCCGTGAGGCGTAAAAATAGGTGATGTCATCATCGCTGGAATCAAAGAGGTTGAGGACATCGATAAAGAAGGACCAGTCCTCCGTCTGGAAACCAGTCCTGAGGTTGACGCTCAAGGAACTGTCCGATTCCACCAATCCATCCTCGGAGAGGGCGCGGGGACCAAAATAGCGGAGGCGGATTGAGTGGACCCAGCCATTCGGGGACTGCCATGTGGCGGCGGTGCTGAGGACCGTGTCGAGGGCCCCGGGAATGGAATCCCCGGCGGGATCGTCGTCGTCGAAGCGGGCCTCGGTGAAGGCGGCGTCAAACTCCAGCGTGAACCCCTCGAAGGGGGTCAGGTAGTTGGCCAACTCGATTCCGTACCGGGTGCTGGGACGCGAGGGCTCGGTGATGCCGGCATCACCAACAAACAGGAGTTCCGAATCAAAATCCAGGTACCAGAGGGAAAGCGATGAATTGAGGAGCGAATTCCAGGTAACGCGGGAACCGATCTCGGTTCCCCGTGATTCCACGAGGGGATCGACAGGTTGGACGGGGGTCCGGCCATCGGTGGGATCGACCGTGATGGTGGTTCCCCGGGCATCATTGCTGTGAAAGCCCAGGCCGGCGCTGAAATAAAACTCGAGTTCATCGGTGGCGGAATAGACAAGGTTGAGCTTGGGCGAGAGGCGGGCATCACGCTCGCTGCCGGAGTTGGCGGGGAGGTTGCTGTCGACATCGAAGTGAAAGTAATCCGCCCGGAGACCGAAGATGCTTTTCAGATGATCGGTCCAGATGACTTCATTCTCATAGAAGGCGCTTCCGGAGAGCTGGAGGACGTCATCCTCGCGGACTGTATTGAACCGTTCGCGACTTGATGTTTGATGCAGCCCGACCTCGCCGATATCGTCGAGACGTGCCTGGATCCCGAATTTGTGCCGGACCCGCAGGCTCCAGTCATTCCCTGAGGTGAAGGTGTGGACAAACTGTCCGCCGTAGACCCTCCGCTGGTCCACCTGCTCAAACTCGTCCCCGCGGACGGGATTCTCGAGGAAGTAGGTGAAATTGGACCACAGCGTGAGGTCATAATAAATGGCATAAAGGTTGCCCTGGCTGATGCTGTCGTTTCCCCGGCGGGTGAAGTTGCCGGAGAGGCTGAAACGCGATGAGGCGCCTCCGAGGTCGTCATCGAGCGAATCAAGAGGACCGATTCGCCCGTCCCGGACCGCTCTCAAGGGTATCTGGTCGGCGGAATCCCAGGTGGCATCGTAGCCCATGAAGGTGATCCCGTAATCGAATGGGCCGGAGGTCTCCGAGTACTTCAGGAGGGCATTGGCCTTGTTGAGGTTTTCCCCAATGGCCCAGGGTCCATCGTAGTACTGGCCTTCAAAGGCTGCGAGCAGATCGCCTTTCCCCAGCCGGGTGGAATCCGCCACGACGCCGCGCAAAAAGCTGTCCTCGCCAAAGTTGAGAACAGCGAGGCCCCGGTCGAGAAAGTCGGTCGTGGCGATGTGGCTTGATCCGGCGGATGAAAAATCGCCGACACCGGCGAAGTAGGGGCCTTTCATGTACTGGATCGTATCAATCAGCTCGGGAATGACAAAGTTGATATCGCTGTAACCATGGCCGTGCCCGTGGGTCGGCATGTTTACCGGCATGCCATCGACAAAGGTGGCAAAATCGGTGCCATGATCGAGATTGAACCCACGGAGGAAATACTGGTTGCCCTTGCCGGTACCGCTGTGCTGGGTGGCGATAAAGCCCGGGATGGTTTCGAGGATTTCCCCGGTCCGCAAAATCGGACGGTACTCAAGATCGACCTGGCCGATGACGCCCTGGGAGGCGGAAACGGTTTCTCCCATCAGGGGGGCGGCACGTCCCGTGACCTCGTAGGGTTGCAGCTCCCAGATACCCTCGTGGGCCAAAAGTAAGGCAGGGAGGAGCGTCAGCGGGAAAGTGAAGAGGCGCTTGTTCATGTTTTTTTTGATGGGATGAATCAAGGAAGGCCCTCCTGAGTGACGGCACGACCCGTTCTTTTTGTATTCAGCATGCAGGACACTTCAAGCCTCGTGCGGCGTTTGTTCACCTCTTGCTCAGGAAAGATTCAGGAGGAGGGAACCGGCCAGTGCACTGGCGATGACAACGGCCCAGGGAGGAATCAGCGCGAACCGGAGAGCGGCAAAGCAAATCAGGGCGAATGCCATATCCGGCGGTGACTGGACCGCGGTGGTCCAGACAGGGTTATAAAAGGCGGCGAGAAGAAGGCCAACCACAGCGGCATTGGTCCCTCGCAGGGCGGCCTGAACCGCCGTCCGCCGGCGCAGGCGTGCCCAATAAGGAAGAATACCGAGGACGAGCAGCCATGAGGGGAGGTAGATGGCAATCAAGGCGAGGGTCCCGCCGGCGATACCGCCCGGGCCGTGATCAAGGGTTGTGCCGAGAAAGGCGGAAAAAGCGAAGAGGGGTCCCGGAAGCGCCTGTGCTGCACCGTATCCGGCAAGGAACGCATCCCGGCCGACCCAACTCTCCGCGACAGTGAAGGATTCGAGGAGGGGAAGGACAACGTGGCCCCCACCGAATACAAGCGACCCGGCTTGATAGAACCGGGCAGCGACTTCAAGTCCTTCACCCGCGTTGAGGAACGCCGTCAGCGGGCTGCCGATCAGGAGAAGGCCAAAGATGAGAAGGTAGGGCCATCCCGCGGCTCCGGCACGGGGTTTATGGGATTCCCGGGATGGCGGTTCAGCTGGTGCACGGTCAAGGACGAGCCAGCCGATGGTTCCACCGGCGATGATCACCGTTACCTGCCAGAAGGCATCCCGGAACAGGACGAGAAGGGCGGCGCTCAAGAGGGCAATCAGGGCCCGCTCCCGATCCGGGCAGAGTTTTCCCGCCATGTTCCAGATAGCGTTGGCGACAACCGCTGCAGCCGCCAGTTTCAGGCCGGAAATCCAGCCCCTTTCCTGGCCGGGGGCGAGATCGGCGATCCCAAGGGCAAAAACGACCATGATGAGGGCCGAGGGCAGGGTGAATCCAATCCAGGCAGCAAAGGCTCCCGGAAGGCCGCCCCGGATTCGACCGATGGCGAAGCCGACCTGGCTGCTTGCCGGGCCGGGGAGAAACTGGCAGAGGGCGATCAGGTCCGCATAGGCCTCTTCGCTCAGCCACCGGCGTTTGCGGACAAACTCCTCCTGGAAATATCCCAGGTGGGCGACCGGTCCACCGAAGGCGAAGCATCCGAGTTTCAGAAAAGCAAGGAAGACTTGGAGGAGAGGAGTCACAACCCCGCCACCTTAAGCCGCGACCCTCCCTTTCAGGCAAGCCTGCAGTCAGGCTATTCCCTTCCCGGCTGCGGGGGCGGAGGCAACGCGGGAAGGGACCCGGCGCGCCACTTTATTGTAAAGCGCCGAGAGCCTCGCTAAGGGACAGGCATTCCATTTTGATCGGAGTCCGGTTTGTTGGAGCAGGCCGGCGGCAGGGATAAAGAAAACCAAGCATCATTCGGGAGAGCATATTATGAAGGGATCAAGGCATGCTGTAGGGACTATGCAGCGGAGTGAAAACCCGACAAAGGGAAGAAGGCTTTTGCTTCTCGGGGTCGGAATGCTGAAGGCCTCGCTCCTCATCAGCCCCCTTGGAGCGACAGAGGTTTTCCATGTTGCCGAGGCTGGCGACGACAACTGGTCGGGACGTTTTGCGAAACCCCTTGAAGACGGCTCGGACGGGCCCCTTGCGACCTTTTCCGGCGCCCGTGAGAAAGTGCGGGAACGGATCGCGGACCATGACCGTTCACGGGAGGAAATTATTGTTACCTTCAGGGGGGGACGCTATGCGATTGAGGAAAGCGCGGTATTTACGGAGGCCGATTCAGGAATGGCCTCAGCCCCGGTGACATGGAAAGCCTACCCGGGGGAAACCGTCCTCCTTGACGGAGGCATAAGGGTGAGCGGTTTTCAGTCGCTTGAGTCCGTGGCGGGACAGATGCCAGAGACTCGGATTCCCGAGCCCTTTCACAAGCAGATTCAGGTAGTTTCGCTCCAAGGCAAGGGAATCGACTACACCCGGGGCATTGAGCGTCGCAGCCGCTACACCCTCGATGGAGCGGGTCCCCTTCAGCTCTACCACAATGAAGAGGCGATGCCGCTTGCGCGCTATCCGGACAAAGGCTGGGTCCGGGTTGCCGATGTGCCGCAGGAAGCGGGTCCACCGATACGGGAAGGGCATCACAGCGACCGGCGGGATGGAAAGGTGCCAACGGGACGGCATTACGGGGCGATCACCTACGCCGGGGACCGGCCCTCCTCATGGGCATCGCACGAGGACATCTGGGTTCATGGGTACTGGACCTGGGACTGGGCGGAATCAACGCAGCGTATTGAGCAACTGGACACGGAGCGCCGCCGGATTACCCTTGCTGAACCGCACCACCGTTATGGCTACACCTCCGGGCAGCGCTATTATTATTTCAATATTCCGGAGGAACTGGATCGTCCCGGCGAATGGTACCTCGACCGGGAGGCCGGATTGCTCTATTTCTGGCCCCCGGAGGAGGATTTTTCAGGTGAGGTCATCCTTTCCGGACTGGAGAGCCCCTTTATCCGGGTTGACGGGGCGGCCCACCTGAGCTTTGAGGGATTCGCGATGGCCTATTCCCGCGGACCGGGAATGGTTATTACCGACTCGGATTCCATCGTGGTGAGGCATTTCCGCTTTTACGGACTCGGGGGAAGGCCCGTCACGGTTGAAGGGGGCCATGCCTGCGGCGTGAGGGACAGCAGCTTCACGGAATTGAGCGCCGGAGCCGTATTCCTCTCGGGAGGAGACCGGGCAACGCTCGCACGGGGCAATCATTTCGCGGTCAACAATCATATCCACGCCTTTTCGAGGGATTTCCGGACCAGTCATCCCGCCATTCGCCTGCATGGAGTCGGGCAGCGGGCGGCGCACAACCACATTCATGATGCCCCTCACGTGGCCCTTTATTTCCGTGGCAATGATCACCTTATTGAGTTTAACGAGATTCATGACATCGCCCAGGAGACAGGGGATGTGGGTGCCATTTATACGGGGCGGGATTACACCAGCCGCGGGACCGTCATCCGTTACAATTACCTCCATAACCTGCACGGACCGGGCCTGCATGGAGTACGCGGGGTCTACCTGGATGACTTCACGAGTGGAATCGATGTTTTCGGCAATGTCTTTTACCGTGCCGGCAGGGCCGCCTTTATCGGCGGGGGACGGGACAACCGCATCCAGAACAATCTCTTCATTGAATGTCAGCCATCGATCCAGATCGACGGGCGCGGCCTCAGCTGGGCTGTCCATCACTTTGATGTGGATCATCCCCGATATGCGTCAACCCTGCGGGACGCTTATGAGGAGGCAAAGGTAAATGAGCCCCCGTACGCGAACCGCTATCCGGAACTTATCGGCCTCTATGAGGGGGATCCCCGGATCCCCTCGGGCAATATTGTTGAAAACAACCTCTCTTTCGGGGGCATTTTTCTGGATCTTTACGACGGCATTGATCTTGAGATGGCGACCGTGCGGCAGAACCTCATCGGGGACCCGGTTGCTTTGAGGATGAGCGAGACCTCCGACCAGAATCCCGAATTTGAGACCTTCCGACTCGACGACCCTTCCACAGGTGAAATCCTCACCGGAAATACGCTCTGGAAATTCGGGACCCGTCCCTACCGGATCGATGGAGGACAGATCCGGTTTCATGAGGAATTGCTTCCGGGGACGACAGGATTTCTTCCCCTTCCAATGGAGCGTATCGGATTAAAGAAAGAACGGTAACCTGAAAAAGCGGGATTGATCTGGTCCTCTTTTGCTGCTCAATCCCTGTCATGATACACAGGATTCTCATTCCGTTCTGCCTGGCTTTTGCCTGCAGCAGTGTGCTCTCCGCCTCCCCCGAGGATCGCCTCGCCGCCCTCGGGATTGAGTTGCCGGAAATAAGCCCCTCGATTGCCAATTATGTGAATGCCGTCCAGACCGGAAATCTTCTTTTTCTTTCCGGACACCTGCCGCGAGATGCGGAAGGGGACGTCATCAGTGGAAAGTTGGGCCGGGATTTGGCCACCGACGAGGGCTATCTCGCCGCCCGGCAGGCGGGCATCGCCCTTCTGGCGACCTTGAAAGCGGAACTGGGGGACCTCCAAAGGGTGGAGCGGATCGTGAAGGTCTTCGGGATGGTAAACGCGGACCCGGAATACAGGGACCATTCAAACGTCATCAACGGGTGCTCGGACCTTCTTGGCGATGTCTTCCTTGACTCAGGACGGCACGCCCGAGCCGCCGCGGGATTCAGCTCCCTGCCCCTGGGTGCGGCGGTGGAGATTGAACTGATTGTCGAAGTGAGCGATTAAGATCGCCCACCGCTCAGGCCAGAGCGCGCAAGCCGGCTTCCAGGCGGTCGATATCGGGCTCCTGATGGTAGACATGCCAGGAGACCCGGACCGCGTTCAGGCCACGCTCGGACACATGGCGGCAGCGGAGCCCATGGATATTGTTGAGCTTTCCCGCGAGCTGCTTGGCGTCCTTGTTTTTCAGCCGGAAAGTCAGAATGGAATTATGCATATCCGGATGCTCGGGGGTAAGGACTTCCAGGCCCCGGACAGTCAAGAGGCGTTGGCGAGCCTTTCCGGCCAGGGTTTTTCCGTGAGAGGCAATGCGTTCCCTTCCGATCTGCTCCTGGAGCAGCAGGGCCCGCTCCAGCCCGAGGAGGGAGGCGGCATCGCGCGTCCCGTATTCATGACGCTGGGCCGTCGGGTTGTAGGAAAAGTCATCCGGAAGCTCATAGCCGGCATCGGAATAGGCTCCGGCATGGCTGCTGGCCACCTCCGGAAGCCGGTCTTCGGCAATGTAGAGAAAACCGGTTTCCTGTGGACCGTTGAGCCATTTATGACCACTGGTGGCAAAGGAGTCACAACCGGTTTCGTGCAGATTCAGAGGGATCATGCCCGCGCTCTGGGCGCCGTCGATATGGAACCAGATCCCGCGTTTACGCGCTTCCCGGGCAATGGCCTGGACATCAAAGAGGATCCCGGTGGGAGCGGTTATATGGCTGATCTGGATAACGCGGGTGCGTTCGTTGACGAGATCAAGGATACGCTCAAGGTTATTCCCGGGCCGGGTTGAATCCGGCTCAAAAATGCGGACCCGGACGCCATCCTCCTTTTGCCGGACCATCCACGGGAAGGAGCCTCCGGGATGGGCATGCGACTCAAAGATGACCTCGTCACCGCGCTTGAGTTCGAGGCCGGCGGCAATGATTGAGTTGCCCTCGGAGGCATTGCGATTGAAGGCGATCTCGTTCGGGTTGGCACCGAAAAAGCGCGCTGTTGTGGCCCGGACTTCCTCGAAAAGCGAATGATGCGTTTCCCCGGTGGTCGCCTGACGAAGGGCCTGATCGCGCATGGCCTCAAGGACAGGGTAGGAGGGCGGGCCAAGGCCGCCGGTATTGAAGTACAGGCGGTCATGCGTCAGGGGAAACAAGGCGCGTACCTTGGACCAGTCTTTCAAATCCAGCGCACGGAGTCCGTCCAGAGGACGTTCTTCAGCCAAAACCCCCGCTCCAACCGAGCCGAGGGGGCTCAAGGACACGGCGGTTACCCCGGCAAGGGCACGAGTGAGGAAGGTTTTTCGATTCATGGATTTCCCGGTACGAATTCGCACGCTCTCATAGGGACAATAGCATGCATTTCCCTTTTGCCAACGGAATGGCTTACGCATTTTCCGGTAAACCGCTGAAAAGCGTCTTCAGGCCGAGGGATCAAAGAGGATCTTGATGGCTTCCAACGATTGCAGCAAGGCCACCGCGCGACCGTATTCGGACAGCGGAAGACATTGGGAGATAAGGGGAGCCAGATCGAGGGAACCAGCAAGGACGGCGGCCAGGGCCCGCTCGGCGGCCCTCCGGTTATGCTCCCCGTACCCGAGCAGGGAAAATCCCCCGTACCAGTGTTGCGGACCAAACCGGACGTGTTCGCGCAGGACCCCGAAGACGGCGACGGCCCGCTTGGAGGCGTTCATGAGGGCCTCAATGGAAACAGGAAGGCCCGTGGTGTCGAGGGCGGCATCAAAGGCGTGATCGGTATCACGCGAAGCGGGCAGCGCCGGATCAGATGGGTCCACGGCCCTGTCCGCACCCATAGCAAGGGCGAGTTCACGCCGTTTGTCCTCGGGATCAATGGCCCACACCTCCCGGGCACCGGCATACCGCAACAGTTGAAGGGCAAGCAGACCGGCCGGTCCCATGCCCGCGACGGCGATTGACTTCCCCTTTACGGCCCGGATTTCTTTCAACTGGTCCACCGAAACCTGGACGCACATGGCCAGTTCAAGCGAGGTGATTTTTTCCGCCGGGAGGTTTTCGGGGATTTTCAGGGTGTTTTCATGGGCAACGATTCCATGGGTCGCGTAGAGCCCGTTCCGGTATGGGCCGGCGTCGCGCCAGACCGCGACCCGCTGGCCAATGACCTCCTCAGGAACCCTTTTCCCGGCGGCCTGAATCCGGCCGATTGCCTCGTGTCCGGGTTGTCCGGGCCAGTAGGGATATTCCAGCTTCATGCCGGCAAACATCGGCCGCCCCTCAAAAATATGCCGGTCCCAATGCGGGCAGGTGGCGATGGCCTCAACATGGAGAAGCACGTCCCCCGGTCCCGGTTCGGGCATGGGCAACTGAACCTGTTCCGCTCTTCCGGGTTCGACGATCTGCAGGGCCCGCATCATTTTCCCTTTCATGCGTTCTCCCAGTCAAGGATGACCCCGAGGACCGGCTCGGACTTGTTCTCGATAAGGGCCCATGCCTCAGCGGCTTTCCTCGCCGGAAAGTGGTGGGTGATCAAAGACAGCGTCTCAAGGTAGCCTCCCGCAATCAGGCGGATTGTTTCGACCATCCGTTCCGGTTGCCAACCGGAAACCAGATCGAGGGAGAGTTCACCGTAACGCAGGGGCTGGAGGGCCACTTCGTCCGCCGTGCCATAGAAACCCGCGCTGACGGCGTGTCCAAACCGGTGCAGGACATGGAAAAAGCCTTCCATCACGGGGGCAGCGCCCACGGTGTCCACGGCCACGGCCGCTTTGTCCGGAAAGAGGCTGTTTGCGACCCCAATCCAGTCCGGATCATCCGCGAGGTTATGGACATGCTGGAAAGGCTTGCCCGAAAAGTGGCGCAACCGGTACGCATGGCGGCCGACGAGAAGGACGCGGGCACCTCGCCAGGCAAGGGTTTGCGCGGCCCAATGCCCGACAAGGCCGTCACCGACCACGATGGCATTGTCGCCGATGCGGAGGGGTGGGCGGATCCCGCAATTGAAGCCGACCTGGGTCAGGACAAGCCCGGCATAGGCAAGGGGGGCAGGCGCTGAAGGCAGCTTGAAGACCTGACTCCGGGGGGTTACAGAGGGATTCACATGACCGCCCCATGACTCAAACATCCCGCAGACATTGCCACAGACAGCAAAGACAAGGTCCCCTCTCTCCAGATCGGAGACTGCCGAACCCAACGCCTCGACATAGCCGATTTTCTGATACCCGGAAACAATGGGGAAGGGCCATGGGTCGCCCTCGCGAAAGGCGGTATCCCCGGCAATCCGTTCCCCCCGCAGGTAAGAGCCTTCGGTACCGTTGCTGATCCATGAATGAAGCACACGGACGACAACATCACCCGGCCCGGGATCCGGGCATTCAATCGTCTGATAGGAAACCTCACGGGGAGCCGTGAAAACGACTGCTTCAGCCTTCATCGTCATTGTCTTTTAATTGGAGCAAACGCTTTCCCCGGCAACAAAAAAGCCGTCCTTCCCGGATTGGAAAGAGACCGCTTTACAGGTTCATGGTGATTTGATAACGTTTTTCCATGTCCGAAAGGCTATTCCCCTCCCGTCTGGCTCCCGCCTTCATGTGTGTCCTTATCCTGTGGGAGCATTTCGGGAAGGGTACCTGTTTCATCCTCGGGTCCCTGCGCACCGGGACCTTCCCCGTGCGGGTGGTTCGGGTAAACGCCCCTTCGGGCTTGCTGCTGTCCGGCCCGTGGAGGATCCTGCTGATTGAAAAACCTGACCCGCTCCATGTCTTCCGGGAAAAGCTGGAAAGCCTATGATAGAAGCAATCAAGAAATCATTCACGGAAGCCGGCATCGCCATTGATGGCGACCGGCCCTGGGACATCAAGGTAATCGACAAGCGCCTCTGGCGCAGGCTCGCTCTTCATGGAAGCATGGGTTTCGGGGAAGCCTACATGGATGGCTGGTGGGAATGTGAAGCCATCGATGAAATGGTCCACAGGTTGATGGCTCTTGATCGCGACCTGAATCGCGAACGCCTCTGGTATCGTCTTGGCGGAACCCTCGTTTTCCATCTCCTCAACCTGCAACGCCTTTCGCGCGCGTTCCAGGTCGGCAAGGCCCACTACGACATCGGCAACGAGCTCTACCGGCGGATGCTGGGCGAGGACATGGTGTATTCCTGCGCCTTCTGGGAGGAGGGGGCAGAGACCCTTGAGGAGGCCCAGCGGGACAAGATGGAGCTGGTCTGCCGCAAGCTGTGCCTGGAGCCGGGGATGACGATCCTCGATATTGGATGCGGCTGGGGCAGTTTCTGCAAATATGCCGCGGAAACGCATGGCGCCAAGGTCGTGGGTCTCACTATCTCCAAGGAGCAGGCCGAAAAGGCGCGGGACCTTTGTTCCGGGCTCCCGGTGGAGATCAAGCTGCAGGATTACCGTACCTTCAGCGGCCGTTTCGACCGCATTGTCTCCATCGGCATGTTTGAACACGTCGGCCCGAAGAACTATGCGACCTTCATGGAGCAGGCGCGTAGCTGCCTTGAACCGGAGGGCCTCTTCCTCCTGCATACCATCGGGTCCAATATCAGCTACACAAACTCCCGTTCATGGATAACCCGCTACATTTTTCCAAACGGCCATATCCCTTCCCTCGCGCAGGTCGGGACAAGCACGGAACGGCGCTTTGTCGTCGAGGATCTGCACAATTTCGGTGTCAATTACGACTATACCCTCATGTCATGGGAGGCCAATTTCCGGAAATCATGGGATGACATCAAAGGGCAGTCATCCCGCTACAATGATCGCTTCTACCGCATGTGGCGCTTCTATCTCCTCAGTTGCGCCGGCGCTTTCCGGGCCCGACATCTTCAGCTCTGGCAGTTTGTCCTTTCCCCAAGGGGCCTCACAGGCGGATACCGAAGGCCCGAAAAGAAGATGGAACAGGCATAAAGCCGTAACGCAACTGCCAAATTGCGTCAATTTTTCGTTCCCGCCCAAGTGACTTGACAAGGGCCTCTATGTAAGGGCTGAATAGGGTTCTTCCCGTTTAATTTCAGACCCCTTACCTCGATGGCACACTCCGCATGGGAAAAAAAGCGTCTCCACCTGAAGCCGGCTCTGGTCTGGTCGATTGCCCTTAATAGCCTGCGCCTCCGTATCGGCCGGACCCTGCTTACCCTGCTCACGGTGGCAGCCAGCTGCTCCTTTGTCATTTTCCTCCTCACAACCCCGCCCACAAGTGAACAGGAGAAGGAAAAATGGGCCCTGATGCTTGTCCTCAGCCTCGTGGTCAGCCTTGCCGGCGTGCTCAACACGATGCTCATGTCGGTCACCCAGCGCTACCGGGAAATCGGTACAATCAAATGCCTCGGGGCCCTTGATTCCTTTGTCCTCCTGAGCGTGATCGTGGAGGCGGCCATGGTCGGCCTGACGGGGGCGGCAGGAGGGGTCCTGATCGGTCTTCTTCTTTCCTTGCTGATGGGACTCTGGGAATACGGGACGGCCTTCTGGTCCGGTGGCGGATGGATCGGTCTCTGGTGGAAAGTGTCCCTGACCCTTTTTGTAGGCTTCTTCCTGACAACCTTTGGGGCGAGTATCCCGGCCTGGATCGCGGCGCGGATGCCACCTGTTGAAGCAATGAGGGGCGAGAAATGAGTCCGGGAGCGACGCAGGGCCAGCTTCTGGAGGCCTTGACGAGGGTCTCGGACCTGTCCGACTCCCTCGACTACACGGTCATGGCCCGGGGGGTCTGCAAGGACTACCGGATGGGAAGTGAGACCATCCACGCCCTGCAGGGCGTGGATGCGGACATTGTCACAGGCGAATACATCTCCATCATGGGCCCTTCCGGTTCCGGAAAGACGACCTTTTTCAATGTCGTGGGCGGCCTTGTCAAACCGACCAAAGGAAGCGTCTACATCGACGAGATCGACATTGCCCAGCTGGATGCAGGTGAACTTGCATGGCTGCGTTGCCGCAAGATAGGCTACATCTTTCAGAGCTACAACATCGTGAAGGCGATGAGTGCGCTCGAGAACGTGACCCTGCCGATGCTCTTTGCGGGCGTTCCTCCCGAGGAGGCCCAGGACCGTGCCGTCGACATCCTCAAGCGCGTTGGGCTCGGGGACCGACTCCTGCACACCCCGAAGGAGCTCTCAGGCGGGCAACAACAGAGGGTTGCCATTGCCCGGGCCTTTGCCAACCAGCCCGCGATCATCCTTGCCGACGAACCGACGGCGAACCTCGATTTCCGCACCGGGGAGGAAATCATTGGCCTCATGAAGGAAATGAACCGGGAGCGCGGGGTCACCGTCATCTGTTCCACCCATGACCACAAGATGCTGGATATCTCGGACCGGATCCTCTGGATGGAGGATGGCTGGGTAAAGAAGATGGCCCGCCGTGACGAGGTGGACATTCAAATCGGCGCCATGGCCGAAGAAGACGGGGGGGCACAGCAATGAAAGGCAAGCAGACCGTGCTGGTAAAGGCGGAGGGCATTGAGCGCGCCTACGGAAAAGGGGACAGCCTCGTCATGGCCCTCGACGGCATCACACTTGAGATCCTGCAGGGGGAATACCTTTCCCTGATGGGCCCGTCCGGTTCCGGGAAGACAACCTTTTTCAACATCATCGGGGCCCTCGATTTCCCGACGGCGGGTAATATCCTCCTCGGAGGGGAGGAACTGCGCCGGATGAAGTCCTCCGAGCTGGCTTACATACGCTGCCGTAACATCGGCTACATTTTCCAGAACTACAACCTCATCGAGGTCATCACGGCACAGGCAAACGTGATGCTGCCGATGCGCTTCCTCGGCATGTCGGACAAGGATGCCGGGGAAAAGGCGGCCAGCCTCCTCACGCAGGTCGGCCTCGGCAACCGGATGGGGCACCTGCCGGGTGAACTCTCGGGAGGGCAGCAGCAACGGGTGGCGATCGCCCGTGCCCTTGCCAACGACCCGCGGATCATCCTTGCCGATGAACCGACGGGCAATCTCGATACAAAGACGGCCACATCCATCGTCGAGCTCCTCAGCAAGCTGAGCGATGAAAAGGGCGTCACCGTCATCTCGGCAACGCATGACCATCGCATGCTCAACGTATCGGACCGGGTGGTCTATCTCCGGGCGGGAAAGATTGAGCGCGTTGTCGGCCGTGAAGAACTGAACATCTCCATTGGATCCATTGAATAACAAACCACCAGCACGACCGGCTTTCAGCCTCTGGAAAACCCTTCTTGCGGGATGGGTCATCATTCTCGTCATCACGCCGCTTTCGCAGTTCCTGACGATCATGGCGGTCAATGCCACAATCGAGACCTCGACACCTGTCGCCTGGGCCCTCGGGCTGGTCCTTTCAATCGTTCTCGCCGGACTGGTGGTCCGGGGCCTGGCCAAGCGGCGCGTTTTCAACCGGGCCAACCTCGCGCTCCTCTACACGATGCTCGCTCTGGCGGTCCCGCTGATGAACATCGGTCTTGTCCGCCAGCTCTTCCTCTCCCTGCACACGGTCCAGCGGGAATACCTCTATGAGGGGACATCGACATACCGGACAGCTTACAATTCGCTCAACGACCGCTGGTTTCCCGTTGTTCCAACCCTCGACGGGCTTGCCTGGAATCGGGCCGCCCGCACCCTCCGGTTCCTCCGGGATGCCGACATCGAGCAGCGCCAGGCGACGGCCCGGCGTCTTCTCGAGAGGAAACTGGTCGAGGAGGAAAGAGGGGAGGAAGTCCCCGGTGAGGCCGAACGGGCCCAGTTGCGTGAAGCAATCGGGGAACTGTCCGTTGATGAGACCTCGCGGATCAAGGCCGTGGTCGGGGAACCTTACCTGAAGAGGCTCGACCTCTGGGAATCCTTTACGAAAAAGCGTGAAGAGGCGAAGGGCCGCAGCGCGGAGGCTCGAACCTTCCTGGAAGCGATGCTGAGCGCCCGGGACGAATGGCCATTAAGCCTTGTCCCCCGGGTGTTGGAGCGTGCCGACTACAGTGCCCGCGAGCGGCTCCTTGAGGAAACCGCCCGTGTCGGGGATGAGAAGCGGAAGGCGATTGAGGACCGGAGGGATAAGCTCAAGGCGGTTGCGCCGCGTCTGCTGCAGGCCGGATCCGTCCTCGGTGAACAGGACCGCAGGATGCTTCTCAACAGCCTCTATCAAGAGGAGAAAGCGCGTCTAAAGAGCCTTTCACGGGGCGGCCTCGCCGAGGTGCGCCAGCACTTTGTCTTCCGTCTGAGCCGGGATGAGCGGCGTTTCATCTTGTCCCAGGATGGCTTGAACGGGCCAAACCAGAACCTGAAGGCCTATTTTGATGGCCTCTGGGAAACGCCCCGGGAAGTGGCCAGCCGGGATGCGATGACGCTTTCCGAACGCATCTCCACTGTGGTGGGGGCCCTGCCCTGGCGCCTCTATCTCTGGCCCATGTTTTCCTGGGGAGTGCTGATCTCGGTAATCTTTCTTTTCCTGATGTGCCTTTCGGAATGGCTTCGCCGGAAATGGGTCAGCCGGGAGAACCTTCCCTTTCCCCTTGTGGAAATCGCGGACCACGTCATCCGGCACGACTACGCCCTCGAAGTCTCGGGAGACGCCCTCAATCCCGAACCCCGGAAAACCCTCTTCAACAACCTTGCCCTTGTCGGATTCCTTGCCGGATTTCTTCTTCTGTTCTTCCAGGGCCTCGGGCACTATGGCTTTATCAATACACCGGCCCTGTTGCGCTTTGATTTCTCGGAGAACATTTTCGAGCCGGCCGGAGGGGCCCTGCGTTATTTCCCGGCGACGGTGTTTGTCATTTCCCCGATCATCCTCGGAATCACTTTTCTCCTGAGCCTTGAAGTCAGCTTTTCAATCTGGGTCTCCTACCTTATCTACATCCTCGTCACCGCGGCCCTGCAGACCGTCCTCGACAATCCGACGGACAGTGCATGGACCGGTTTCGCGGAAGGAAAACTTTTTCCCTTCCCGATGGAACAGATGCTCGGGGCCTGCCTCTGCTTTGCCGGTTACCACTGGTGGAAGCTGCGGGGAACCGGCCTGCCCCGTCGAGGCGAATCCCTCGCTGATCCCTACCTGCCGCCCGCGCTCACCCGCTGGGGGTTGATTCTTCTCCCCTTCGTGATTTTCGCCCTTTTCTGGGATCTCGGCCTGCGCAACATCCCGCTCCTTGTTCTTTTCCTGCTCTTCATCTTTGCCATGACCCTGACCATGGCCCGGGTGCGGGCGGAGACCGGACTGCCGGGGCAGCAGGCCGTCTATGAATTCACCAAGATGCCGATCATTTTCGGGATGACGGGAATGACCGGAGCAAAGGTGTATTCCGTCTTCATGACGGTGGTCTTCCTTCCCGCAACCCTCCTGTTCCGGACCCTCCCGCAGCAGCTTGAGAATATCGAACTCGCCCGCCGCTACCGGATCTCCTTCCGCAGCGTTGCCGTGGCCGGCCTGACGGCGGTCTTTTTCGCCCTGGCTGCGGGAAGCCTGAGTTTCCTTGTCTACAGTTATTACCTTGGGGGGGGCTTCTATGGATCCCGGGTCCTGCCTCCGCAGGACAGCGGGGCATCCTCCCTCCAGGCGGCCACCTATCCACTCTGGGTGGGCCATTATCTCGGGGAACCGGGACTGGATAACTTCACGACGCCAAATCCGCACCGGATCAGCGCCATCCTGGCGGGTTTCGGCATTGTCGGCATCCTCCTTTATTTCCGGCAGAAGTTCCTTCGCTTTCCACTCCATCCCATCGGCTATGTGCTTCTTCTTCTGAGCATCCACTATTCGTGGGCGGATCCCTACGAGCGCATACCCGGAGAGGCCCCCCTGCAGAGCTCCGTCCTATGGGGAAGCGCCTTCATGGCCTGGCTTATCAAGAGGCTGGTCCTGAAGTATGGCGGGATGCACGTCTACAAGCAGGCCAAGCCCCTCTTCATCGGCCTTGTCATCGGGGCCGTGGCGGCTGTTTTCCTCTGGAACATGACCGACCTTGCCTTCTCCCTTTATGCCGCCGGTGATGTTGTTCCCGGTGATTTCATACGGCGCTTCCTGGAAACGATACCCTTCACGCCCGCTTTTTACTGATGCCACGATATTTCCAGTACATAACCTTGATGGTCGCTTTCGCAATCACGGCCGTACCGGGCCCGTTACTGCAGGGAGCCGAGAACAATGATGCCATCGTCGAGCAGTTGAGCCGGATGGAGCAGCTTCAACTGGAACAGCTGCAATCGATGGACCAGGCACTCCTTGCGGAGATATCCAGGCGCACCGGGGCGAAGCGGTTGCGGGAGCGTACGGAATCCCTGATGGCGCTCTCGATTCCGACAATAGGCAAGCGGGAGACCGACGAGGCTGGCCGGGCCCGTATCCACACCTACCTTGAAGAGGTAATCTCCGGACTTGAGCCCCTCGGCCTCGAACGCATTGGCACCTTTCGAGAGAAAGTTGCCGCCCCCGTGGACCTGCATGATCTTGAGGACGAGGATGAGCGTGAGGAACCGGCAAGGCTTACCCTTGAGGGGGAGGCCTTTGAGTTGTTTCCCCTCTGGCCGAACGGGCCCATGCCTTCCCTTGTGCCGGAGGAGGGGCTGACGGGACCGCTCGTTCATGTGGGCGATGGCAGTTGGAACAAGTTGAAGGGGAGGGAGCTTGACGGGGCGATTGCCCTTCTGGACTTCAAGGGCGCCCGCAATATCGAGCGCCTCTTTTCCCTTGGGGTGCTCGCGGTGATTGTTGCCGAGGACGAGCACGTGCATTATGAAAACGCAGCTTCACTTACAACCAAAACCCCGTATCCCTTTCCCCGATTCTATGTCGAGGAGGAAACCCGGGAAGCGATTCTTGAAAGGCTTGCTTCCCGGTCGGGAGAGCTGCAGGTGACCCTTGACGGGGGTCAGGTTTACGAGGAGCGGACAGTGGAGAGTTTCTTTGTCCGCCTTCCGGCTCCCGAGACAACGCCGTTCACCCTGGATGATGAACGCGTCCTTGAATGGGTGGCCGCCCTTCATGGAATCGGAACCACAGCGATCCGGGAAGCCAATGCCGGCCGTGACGACCTCACGAGCCCGGGAACGGTCATCAATGTCCCCGGTGAGGAGGCCGGCCACACCATTCCGGTAGACGGACTCTGGGATGTGGCTGCAAGCATGAACGACGTTTCATCCCAGGAACTCAAGGAGGCTAATCCCTCGCTGGCCGGGGAAGCGCTCGCCACCGGCACCCCGATTATGGTTCCCTCCGGACGTCTGCCCCTCGTCCTCCTTGCACCCCTGGACACCGCCTCGGTGGTCCCCGGTGCCCCTCACGGGGCCCGTATAATGGCCAACCTTGCCGCGACGATTGAGTATATGGAATTCCTTGTCCGCGGGGAAGGGCTGCGTCTCCGCCGCGATGTCATCTTCGGCTTTCTCGACGGCGACACCCTTGGCGGGCAGGCCAGTCGCCTCGTGGCCGAGTATGCCTTTCTTCAGAAGGACTCCTTTTCCAGTGGCCTGGGCGCCGTCGCCGGCCGCAGGGAGATGATTGAACGCTACCGGGCCGGCGCGGAGTGGTTCAGCAGCGGTGATATGCCGGATTCGGCGGAGATCCGGCGCTGGCTTGTGGATGACTGGCTCCTTCCGCGTTTTGAGGAACGCCGTATTGCCCTTGCCGAGGATCGTATCCGGGTCATCATGGAGGCCCGCGGAAGCGAGGCCTTGCCGCCCCTTGAGGTCCTTGAGAGGCGCCTCGCGGAAGTCGCTTCCCTGCGCGATCAGACCCTCATGTCGGGAGGAACTGAGGAAGACCGGCTGAGAGCCCTGAGACAGGCGTGGGAAATTGAGGAGGATCGTTTTGCGGCTTACGGACTTGGACCTGACACCCTCGGGGATCGCTTTGCCCGCGAACGGCGGACGGAGGAGCGGACCCTTGCCAACCACCTCCACAACCTGGAATCCGGACAGCGCCTGAGGGACAGGGTGGTGAAAATCCGGGGCGACACGCGTCGTCTTGCCCTTGGCTGGAAGCTGGCCTTCGGGGACGGGTCGCCGCACCTCGGCATCGGGCTTACCGGCGACCTCTCGAAAACGATGCGCAAAGCGGGTACGACCGGATCGGAGGTTTCCAGCCTGCGGACCCGTTTCCGGAAAATTGCCGCCTTTGGTGCCTCCCGGGCGGGTTGGGCTGAGGACTTCACCTTCATCGGGTCGGAAGACACCTCCAAGCTGGCCCTTCAGCCGACCCCGTTCATTCCCCTTTACCAGGATCTCTGGTATTCCTCCAACATCCATGTCCTTCCTCTTGGCAGTGAGGGGGACCGCATGGAACGTGTCGACACGCCGCACGACACCGTGGAGCGCCTGAACTGGGAAAACTTCAGCCTGCAGGCGCGGACAGCCTTATCGGTTCTCACGGCGAGCCTGGAAAGCCTTCTTGATTCCCGATATTCGGGCAACAAGCGCGAACGCGAGCTCTCCCGGATCACGGGCAAGACCGTTCAATTCAATATCCGGTCGGGGATTGACGCCCAGGATCCGGTCCCGGAAACCTACGTTTACCTGCCGCAGCTCGGGAGGTCGCCCTTTACGGACAGCAATACGGAAATGCTCTATGGGTACCGGCGCGGAGTACTCCGGAAATCGCTTCTTAACGGCTCCTTCGAGATGCCGGTGGAGATCGCCTCCTACAACCCGCAACCGCGCATCAATGCCTACACCCTCGACCGGGGCGATGCCCTCTTCCGGAAAGTGGCCACGGAGGGCCAGGTGGGCACGAAGCCGCAGGATACAACATTTTCCTATCGCGCGGGCGAGGCCGTCCTGAAGAACCTTGTCATGATCGATGTCTACCCCCGGGTGATTTTTCCCGGTGTGAATCCGGCGACATACAATTCAGTCCTTGGCAATGCCTACAACAAGCTGCAGGTCGAGCTTGTCGACGCTGTCATCAACGGGCCGCCGCGCGATTATGCGGTGGACAACCCACTCCTTGATTTTTCCGAGAATCAGAGTGACGGCATAATCCTCTACCTCCAGAAAGGGGACCGGGTTCGGGTCATGATCCGTCAGGGAATGGATTATTTCATGGTCCTGCCGGGGCCGGTGGTTGTGGAAGAGGACGGGAAAGCCCGTGGCCGCGGAATCACGATCGGGCCGGACGGGGAGGACCGGTCGCTTTACCTGGCCCTGACACCTTATGAAATTGCCCGGGGCATGTGGGAGCTCGCGAGCCACCGGCTTGGCCTCTATGAAAGTTTCGGGATTTACTCCCGGGTCCTGCGCGAGGCCATCGACCGAAGCCGGGAAAAACTTGACCATGCCGAGGCAGCCATTGAGGAAGCGAACTGGCAGGAAGCTATCGGCAATTCCCGCGAGGCATGGGGCATGCTGGTGAAGAATTTTCCAAGGATTCTCAAGCTGGGCCGGGAGGCTGTCTTCTCCGTCATTCTCCTCATGGCCCTTGCTGTCCCGGCCTCCGCCTTTCTTGAGCGCCTTGTTATCGGATCGAAAAGCATTATCGCGCGCCTTACGGGGACCTCGGCGATCTTTATCGCGGCAACGCTTTTCCTGAACGCCTTCCATCCCGCCTTCAAAATCTCCCTCTCGCCCTTCATCATCGTGATCGCCTTCACGATGATTCTCATGTCCCTCATTGTCCTGGTTTTATCCTACAGCCGTTTTGATGTTGTCCTGCGCCGCTTCCGGTCCGCTGGAGGGCAGGTTGAGAGCGAGGAAATCAGCCTCATGAGTTCCTTGTCCACGGCCTTTTCCCTCGGCGTCTCGAACCTCAAGAAGCGCAGTTTCCGGACTGCCCTGACCGTGTTCACCGTGACGGCGCTGACCTTTTCCATCGTCGGGTTTGTCGCGGTCCAGGGAAGCGACGCCCTGACCCGCAACTCTATCCCGCTCAATGACCGCATTGAGGGGGAGGACGTGGACCCGATTCCGCCTCCCTATGACGGGTTCCTGATCCGTTCCCCGAACTGGCTCAAAGTCTCGCAGAGCCAGGTCTCGGCCATTGAATCGGAATTCGGGGCTACAGCGGAGGTGACAGTGCGGGCCCACTACATTGAGACCGAAGGCGGGAACAACGCCAACCGGGAAGGGGTGAACCAGGTCCCCCTGACCCGTGGCGAGCAGAGGCACATTGTCACCGGGATCATGGCCTTCCAGCCCAATGAGACCGAATTCACCGGTATCAACGAAGCCGTCAGCGGCCGGGAATGGTTCCGGGAAACAGACACCGGAGCGGGCGAGCTGGGCGATCGACGTGTTATCATCCTGCCGGATAGCGCGGCCGCGGGCCTCGGTATCACCCCTGACATGATTCTCGACGAATCCGGCAATCGCCGGCCTGTGGAGGATCTTCCGGTCATCCGGATGAGCAATCAGGAGTGGCGGGTGATCGGGATACTTGATACCGACCATGCAAACCGCATCCGCGATGTCAACGGACAGAGCCTCGCCATGGTCGATTACCTGGCCAGCGGCATGAGTTCGGGGGTTTCGGGAAGCAGCCGGATCATTTCGGAGGGGCAGTCCTTCCACTTTGACTGGAGCCGTCTGGTCATTGTTCCCTTCATGGCGCGCCAGGACGTGGGGGCGGAACTACGGTCGGTGGCGGTCAAGCTCCCGGAAACCCTCGATTCCGAAACCCTTTTTGCGGACCTGACAAAACGGCTGAAAAACGAGTTTTTCGTCGCCTCCGACGGGGAAGTCAGCCTGGTGGTGCCCCGACAACAGGTGAATTTTGCCGGCATTGCGAAGATCCTTCTCCCGGTCCTCCTCTGTATCCTCATAGTCATGAACACCATGCTCGGGACCGTCGAGGAACGCAAGGGTGAGGTCGGCATGCTCGGGGCCATCGGATTGTCCCCGCGCCAGATCGCCTTTCTCATGTTTGCGGAGTCGACGGTCTTCTCCATCCTTGGCATTATCTTTGGAACCTTTGGAGGGCTCCTTTTCGCGAACATTGTCAACGCCGTGAACGCCGCCGGCGGAAATTTCCTGACAAGCCTCTCCTTCAACTTCACCTCCCTGATCTCGATGAGCCTCGCCACCGGGACCGGTCTCATTGTCCTTCTGGCAACCCTGATTCCGGCGAACAAGGCAGCGGCCCTGGCGGCTCCCAGCGGGATGACCGAATGGGAGCTGCCGGAGGCGGAAATGGCGGGTGAGATCCGCTTCAAACTGCCCTTTACCCTGACCCGTGGGAATGCCGTCGGCATGGTGGCCTTTTTCCGGCAGTTCCTGATCAACCACAACGAGCCGACAAGCGAGGATTTCAATTGCCGGGAGGTCCTTGTCCGGCTGAGCGAGAGCGAGGGCAAGCCGGTGATTTCCCTTTCCACTGACATGTGGCTGGCTCCCTACGATCTCGATGTGGCGCAACACTTCGCCCTCAACCTTGAACCGGGAACACGGGAGAGCGTTTACGAAGTGGAGCTGGTCATGAACCGCTTTTCAGGATCGGAGGAGAACAGCCGACGGACGGCCTACAATTACCTGAATCTTGTGCGCCGGCAGTTTCTCCTCTGGCGCAATCTTGAACCGGAGCGACGGACGGACTTCATCCGCGAGGGTGCCGAGTTGCTGAAGCGTTCCGCCTCAACCCCCGTTTCCCATGAGTGAATCACCCGAAAAAGGAGCGAAAAAGCCGACCCCCTCAGAGCCCAAACAGGAGAAGGAGGAGGTCTTCTACGATGCCAGTTTTTCCATCGAGGCGATCCAGAGTGAGCCCTACGAGAACGGCTTTACCTGGCGCACTGTCCTCGGGGCGCTTTTCATCTGTTTCGTGATGCTTCCGGGCGTCATTTTCATGGGTCTCATGATCGGTCAGGACCTGGGAACGGCGGCCGAATGGGTGACGATCATCCTCTTTGTCGAGATTGCCCGCCGATCCTTCATTACCCTGCGAAAACAGGAATTATACATCCTCAAGTACACGGCGACCCAGTTGACCCATATAACGGGGGGAATGATGCTCGGGGGCGGTATCTTTGCCTGGCTGATCTGGCACCGTTACATGCGCAACTCGGAGGCCTTCCACAGTTTCGGGATCGCGCACGAGGTGGCCGACTGGGTGGCACCCTACGGGGACGCCGCCTATGAGAGCTTCACGAGTCCGGCCTGGTGGCCGGCCCTCACGGTGATGATCCTCGCCATGATCCTGTCCAAGTTCACCCAGCTCGCGCTTGGTTACATCGCCTTCAAGGCAACCGCCGAAATGGAGGGCCTGCCCTTTCCCCTTGCCCCTGTCCATGCGGAGGGGGCCATTGCCCTGGCGGAGACAAGCCAGGACAAACGCAAGACGGGATACCGGCGATCCTGTTTCTCAACCGGGGTTATCATCGGGGCGGTCTTCGGGCTTCTCTACATTGCCGTTCCGACCCTGACGGCGGCCTTCTTCGGAAAACCGATCCAGCTCCTGCCGATCCCCTTCCTTGACCTCACGACGGACTTTGAAAACATCCTTCCCGGCGGGACGATAGGGATCAGCCTCAACCTCGCCCTTCTCTTTGTCGGCTTTGTCCTTCCCTGGCGGGTGGTGGTGGGGATGTTTGTCACCGCGATCAGCGTGCAGATCATCCTCAACCCGGCCCTGCAGCGCCTCGGGCACCTGCCGTCATGGGCTCCCGGAAAGGATGCCATCGAGACCCATGTGGCGACCCAGATCGACGTCTACCTTTCGGTGGGAATCGGGACCTCCTTTGCGATCGCCTTCATCGGTATTTTCGGGGCTGTGCGGGCCTGGTTGAAACACATCCAGGGTCGGGAGGACAGCGCCAGCGGCTTCCAGTTGCATAAACTCTGGGAACGCGACAAGGAGCGCGGGGATCCCCCCTTCTGGGTCGCGATCGTCACCTGGGTGGTGGCTTCAATCGGGTTTGTCCTTCTCTCGGACTACCTCATCAACATGGGGATTCCGGACGAGGAACGGTTCAGCATCTGGTGGCTCCTGGGATTTGCCTTTGTCTTCACTCCGTTGAACACCTATATAAACGCCCGTCTTTCGGGGATTGCCGGGCAGCATGCGGGCATCCCCTTTATCACCGAGGCGGCTATATTTACGTCCCGTTTCCGGGGGGTGAACATCTGGTTCGCGCCGCTTCCGATCCACAATTACGGAAACATGGCGGACCTTCTCAAGGAGACCCAGCTTACCCGGACCCGGTTCACGTCCATTCTGAAGGCGGAGTTGCTGGTCTTTCCCCTCATGTTGCTGGCCTCATGGATTTTCTGGAGCTACATCACGACCCTTGGCCCCATTCCGTCCGACGATTATCCCTATGTGCAGAAATTCTGGCCCCAGTTTGCCCAGATGAAAGCGCTCTGGGCGGCCTCCATGCAGGAGGGGCAGAGCCTTCTTTTCGAGGCCCTGAAACCCTTTGTCATTTTTTCCGCCCTCGCCCTTGCGGTGGGCCTCTTCGGGGTCTTCTCGGCCTTCGGGATCAGTGCCCAGTACATTTACGGGGGGCTCGGGGCCATGGCCGCCTATCCGCACAACGCGATCATGATATTCGCGGGAGCCCTTCTCGGCCGCTATGTTTTCGCGAAGAAATTCGGCAAGGAGAAGTGGACCAATTTCACGCCCATCCTGACCGTTGGTTTCATGGCCGGCATGGGCCTCACAGGAATGTTCAGCATCGCCCTGAACTTCCTCTGGACCTCAATTGGGACGGGCTTTTAATTTCAGGACCTTTCCGCTTACTCCCTTGCCCCAGTAAAGCACCGATGAAAAAGAAGATCGCAGCCAACGACGTCGTGCGTGACGAGGAATGGCGTCAGTTTGACGGACGTGACGCCGTCTATGATCCCTCGCTTTCCACGGTGGCCCTTCGAAGGGCGCGCCAGGGAATTGAGGAACACCGCAAGGGCATCCTTCACCTCCGCGTTCTTGACCGGGCGGGGAATCCGCTCCGCCGGCATCCTGTCCGGGTTGAGCAGCTCACGCATCAATTCCTTTTCGGTGAACAACTCTGGCCCCTTGATGCGATGTACCGGGACGGGGAGGAGGAGACGGAGCGGGCCCGGGCATGGAAGCGCCGGTTTCTCGAAGTCTTCAATGCCGCGACCAACCTGTGTTACTGGACGGAACGGGACCGAAATGATGCCTCAAAAACGGAGGCCTTCCAGGGTGAGGCTCGGATGGAGAATTTTGCCCGGACGGTGGAGTGGTGCCACGCAAGCGGGATCACGGCCAAGGGGCACCCCCTTTTCTGGTCCATCGACAAAGGTATCCCGGAGTGGGTCAAACGTTACGACCTCGAGACCCGGATGAAGTTTGCCGAGGTCCGGGTGCGCAACCTCGTGGCCCGCTTCCGTGGGAAGGTGCGCCTCTGGGACGCCACCAACGAAGCCCTCTGGGAACCGGCCCCGAAAAATCTCCACCGCCGCAACTGGCCCCACCTGGAAGACATGGAGGCCATCGTTGATTATATTGCCCCAGTCCTGCGCTGGTGCCGCGAGGAGGACCCGGAGGCCCGTTTCCTGATCAATGACTACGGGACCGAAAGCGAGCCTTCCAGCCCCTATCCGCCTTCTCCCGCAGACGGGAGCGCGGTGACCGCCGCCCGCCAGCGGGAACGCTATCTTCAACTCGTCCATGCCCTTGGGGACGCCGGTCAGCTGCCGGACGCCATCGGGCTGCAGTCGCACACCGGATGGGTGAGGGACCATGCCGAGCAGGCCGCCATCTACGACATTTACGCCGCGAGCGGCCTTCCGGTACACATAACCGAATTCTGGGCCCACGGGTCACACCTCGAAAAGCTTGGGGTCCCCCTACCCGAGA
>JAWLGH010000104.1:0-6263 GCA_041685165.1 Oceanipulchritudo sp.
ATCAGAGCTGCCGCCCCGAGGAGGACGGAGAGCAGGGTGAAGGTCACGGCGGTCGCGGCAACGGCCCTGGGTGGCAGTCCCTGAGCGGCATGGATGAGATGCCGCGGACTGTGGACCGTACAAAAGTAGAGGATGAAGAAAAGAAGAGGCTCGAGGAGCACGGCCGCGGCTATGAGGACGAGTAACTCCAGGCGAAGCCACGGGTTATCCCGTGCCTGAAGGACGGCCCCGACGATGCCGGCGGCGGCGGGAATGGCTATTCCCTGCATCGTGGGGATAATCCAGATGGTGGGGTTTTCTCCGGCGAGGAGTGAAAAATAAGTGGAGGTCTGCTCGGGATGCAGAAGGGCCGGGGCACTGACGAGGAAGAGCCCGGAGGGAACCCGGAGGGAGAAGCTGAGGTCGCCCCGCCAGTCTCCGGAGAAGTGATATCCGGAATAAAGGAGGAACCCAAGCAGGGCGGGGCCGGGTAAAGCCAGCCATCCCAGCAGGCTCAGGCCAGCAAGGGCCAGATAGCCGGCGATGAAGGCAATGAACCCCGCTGATGTGCGCCAGATTTCCGCTTTGCGTGCCACCAGGGGATCGAGGGCGCCATGGGGAAGTCCGGCGAGGATGACGAGGACCACAAGGCTGTAAACCTGCCAGGCTGCCGGCACAGCGGTCCCTGCCATGGCCACGCCGAGGAGGCCTGCGGCGAGGGCGAGGAACCCCCCGCGCTGCCATTGGAGGAGTCCCGTCATGACGTTACCTTGCCAATGGGGCGGGTGTTAAGGGGCAGGTCCAGTTTACGGACCAGGCCAAGGAGAAAGGGCTTGAAAGGCAGAGACCCTATGACGTGGATAAGCTCACCCGGGCCGCAGCTTCCGGTCATGAAACGCGCGAATGTGTCGGGATTCAGGTGTCTTGCCATTGAAAGGAACAATTCCGGGGCGAGATCGGGCTCGGCGGCGAGAACGTCGAGGAACAAATGATCCATGGCCTTGAGGAGACAGGGCCTCCCGGGGTGGGGAATCGGCTTGTCATGCTCAAGGATATGTTGCGCGCATGCGGCAGCCCATTCCTGTATCCCGGCAAAGGCATATCCACTGGCAGGCCGGACAGCGCCGCCGCGGGTTCCGGCGTTTACCCAGCGTGAATCGGTGGGCTGCGGAAGGTCCGGCATCCCCATCGGGATAAGACCGAATTCTTCGCGCAGAAGCTCGAATTCTCCGGAAGGGATCAGGCGTGACAAGGACCCCCTCAGATCGTCGAGGAGCTGGTCCTTCGACACGGCTTCCGTACTGAAGCGGGTGGCCTCGACAAGGAGGCGGTCGGGCTCCAGTGGCAGGATGTAATCGAAGCGGAATCCCAGTTCATCGCTTTGCATTGACTCCATCAACCCGACTGTGCCGGGATCGGCGGTGTGGTCCTTTGCCCGGACCTCGAATCCAAGGAAGCCCTGGAACAGTCTGCTCGCCAGTTGGTCCTCCCGCCTCGGGGGACGCGTGTCTACCAGGTGACGGCAAAGGAACTGTTCTTTCCCGGCATGGACCAGCAGGCCTTCGGGAAGGCAATCGACCCGGTCAACGGACCAACCCTCAAGGAGATCGACCAGCGGGCACCGCTCGATCGTTTCCAGGGCATCCTGGAAAAAGGCCTTCGCCGGGAGGCAGGTGTAGCGCCAGTTGCCGGACTCGTGGCGATGGACCTCCTTTCCGGAGGAAAAGGACCATGACGGCCAGTGGTGCGGGGCTCTGGATTGTTCCGCCTGCCAATTCTCCTCCCAGTAGCACCAGGTCTTGCTTGAGGAACAACCCGGACTTGCCTCGAGGATCAGGACCCCGGGTATGTCCCGGCCGGATTCGCTCGCCGAGGCCAGCTCGCGGGCGAGGGAAAGACCGGCGCACCCGCCTCCGAGAATGGCAAGGTCGATGGTGCGGGGTTTCATGCCGGGATCCCCTTGCAATGGGCTTCCGGCATTCCCGCGAAGGCCCGGTGAAGGCATGCCTCATGCCCCCCCCCGCATGCACGGTAGCGATTATTGACGACGTAATGGACAATTGTCCGTGAGGCGATCAGGGCCTTGCGGCGACCGGTGATGAAGGCGCGTCCCTTCCAGGTGACGCAATGATTCCTCCGCAATTCGGAGCCAATGGCCCGGTAGACGCGCGAGGCGATGAGAATCGCCAGGCGTGGACGGGCGGGGAGATAGGCAAGGCCCGCCTCCCCGGAGGCGTAGTAGCAGTCCGCGGTGGCCAGGATTGCCTCCACGGCCCGCTGGAGCAGCGGGCGCGCAGCTTTGTCCGGGTCGGCAATTTTCCCGGGGGGCAATCCAGGCAACAACTCGGCCGGTATATAGCGCCTGCCGGCCCGGGCGTCCTCCGCTACGTCCCGGGCGATATTGGTCAATTGCATGGCTACGCCGAGGTCGATGGCATGGAAGCGCGCCTCGGGGTCGTCCGCGCCGAGTATGCGGGACATGAGGAGCCCGACCGTCCCCGCTGCCCGGTAACAGTACAGGAGGAGCTGGCTCCAGTTCCGGATCTCCACCGGTTCCAGGTCGCCTTTGAGGCCATGGATAAGCTCGAGGACAATCCTCTTGTCGATGGCATGACTATCGGCGAGATGGAGGAAGTCGTTCACGATGGGCTCCCGGCTGCTGCCGTTGCTGATGTCCTCGTACACCTTCTCCAGGACCCTGCGGGCCTGCCCGGGGAAAGCGGAACAGTCGGCGATGTCGTCAAGGTAGCGACAAAATGCATACAATCGGGAGCAGTCGATCAATTGTTTCCCGGCCAGGAATTGACCGGCAAAATAGAAGGATTTTCCATGACGCCGCAGGATGACACGGCTGTCCATGGGCATCCGGTAGCCTTCGCAGCTGGCTGGCACTGTACTCATGCCACGGTCGCTTCCCTTTTGCAGCCGGTGGCCTCCGGAACCACCCGATCAAGGACCTTTGCGGAGCAGAGGACACCCGGCACGCCTGCCCCGGGATGTGTGCCGGAGCCGACGAGGTAAAGATTTTCCGGACCCTCGGCGCGATTGTGAAAGCGGAACCAGGCCGACTGGCTGAAGATCGGGGAGACCGAGAAGCCGGCACCGCCGACACTGAGGTAATCCGCGGAGAAGCTTTCCGGAGTCATGTAGAAAGGGTCGACCACGGATTCATTCAATCCGGGAAGTATGCTGTCGTTCAGGGCCTGGATGATACGTTTCTGGAGGGCGGGACCCTCGATGTCCCAGTCAATGTCGGCCCGGAGATTGGGAACCGGCGCGAGGACATAGAAGGAGTCGCATCCTTCCGGGGCAAAACTGGGATCGGTCGCCGTGGGTCGGTGCAGGTAAAGGGAGAAATCATCCGGGAGCCGGGTCCCGTGAAAGATATCCTTCAAGAGATCCTTGAACCGGCGTCCGAGCCATATGGTGTGGTGGGCAATGTCCGTATAGGTTCGGCGCGTTCCAAAAAAGAGGACGAAGAGCCCCATGGAGAGTTTGGAGCGGCGCTTCTTGAGGCGGACCATGGGGGACTGGTGTCGCTTCTCCAGCATCTGGCCGTAGAGGTGCATGGGATCGGCGTTGGAGACGACCAAATCGGAACGCAATTCCCCGCCGTTTTCCAGCTCCACCCCGCGCGCGGAGCCGCCCTCGACGATGATTTTCTTCACAGTGGTGCCCAGTTGTACCTCGACACCCTGTTCACGGAGTAAACGTCCGAGAGCATCCACGAGGGCACCGGTACCTCCCATGGCAAAGTGGATTCCCCATTTGCGCTCGAGAAAATGAATCAGGCTGTAGATACTGGTCGTCTCGAACGGATTTCCACCAACCAGGAGCGGATGGATGGAAAAAGCCTGACGAAGGTTTTCGTTACTGAGGTGACGGGAGACCAGCTGCCAGACGGTCCTGTAACAGCCAAGCCGGGCCAGGTTGGGTACCTGGGCGATCATGGTGCGCGGATCATCGAAGGGCTGGTCAGCGAGCCCGGTAAAGCCAACGTCGAAGATTCTCCGGGACTGGTCCAGGAGCTGCATGTATCCCTTCGTATCCTCCGGGTTGAAGCGGCTTATCTCGGCCAGTGTCTTTTCAATGGAACCACCATAATCGAAGGTGTTTCCATCCGGGAAATGAAAGCGATACCAGGTATCGAGGGGGACAAATTGGATGTAATCCTCGCGCTTTCCACCGAAGAGAGCGAACAGCTCATCGAAGAGGAAGGGGGCCGTGATGACGGTCGGTCCGGCATCATGACGGAAGCCGTTCTTCTCAAAGACCTGGGCCCGGCCCCCGAGCCGCTGGCATCGGTCCACCAGCTGGACATCGTATCCCCTGGCCCGCAAGCGCAGGGCGGCGGCGATGCCCCCGAATCCGCCTCCGATGACGATGGCCGAGTTCATCGGGTGATGTTCCTGATCAGGTCCCTTATCTTTTCCGCCTGGTCCGCGAGAATGGCCCCACAATTGCGCGGCAGGAGTCCGGCCATGGAACATGCCGTCCCGAGGTGCCAGAGGGCCATCTGGGCGGCCTGCTGAACAGGTGTGAATCCGGCTTTGGATTCCCCGAAGGCCAGGACCACGTTGTGTTCATTGCCTTCCCGTTCGTCCTGCTCAAGATCCTCGAGGTCATCGTAAGACTGGTAACCGATGCCGAAGTGGCGTGCGGCTTCACGGGCTGTTCGCATGTGAGCCTCCTCTCCGGCGGCGATCAAGGGAAGTTCGAGAGCGAGGGCGAAAAAGGGTCCTGATTTGGCCTGCGCGACCTGGAGAGCGTGCTCGAGTCGATTATTTCGCGACCGGGGTGCGGAGGTGTCCTGCATCTGTCCACGCAAGGTCTGTGCCACGGACCTGTGCGTGTGCTGCACAAGTTCCGGCATCCGACCGGTGAACTGCATTCTGCAGAGGGCAGCAAAGGCGGAGGATAGCAAGAGGTCGGTCAGGCACATGGATGTGTTTTCATCAAAGGCCTTCCAGACCGGACTCCGGCCTCTCCTCAGGGAACTGCGGTCCTGGAGGTCATCCTGTACAAGGGAAGCATTGTGAAGGCATTCAACCGTGGTGGCGAGAGCGACCGCGTCCCGGTGCGGGAGGGAAAGGGCGCGACTGCATTCAAGGCAAATTGCTGCGCGGGCCCGTTTCCCCCCGGACGCCAGATGGTATTCAAGGGCTTCCAGAAGCGGGTCGCGGGGTGCGCACTGGTCCGCGCAGAGGACCCGGATCAGGGCTTCCACATCCGGGCTGGAGGCTGTGGCAGCATCCTGTCTGAGACTTCCTACTTTCATCAGGGTAAGGGAAATAAAATCCGGGCCCGTGCGGGCCCGGATCAGGAGGTTTTATATGCTTGAAGCGGGATCCGGCGTGGATTCAGCTTCGCTTTTCCGCAGGGCTATCATGTAGATCACTATGCCGAAGACAGCCTTGGCCACGATGTCGGCGATGGAGTAGCCGATTTGGACCGCTGTATTGGCCGTTCCCCCGGTCAGGCCTATCATCGGGAAGATAAAGACGATCGGGTAGAAGGACCACGAGATGACAACCAGCCAGCGCGCCCGGTTGACAAGGCCACGTACGGATGCCGGCTGCGCCGCGAGGGAATCCTTCAAGCCGACAAACAGCTCATAGACAATCCAGATGAATGGTATCATTGCGAGGACCCACCAGAGCCAGCGGACACCGGCCTGGGAGGAGATTTCCCCGGGATAGCCCAGGATGATCATGAGGGCGGCCAGTAATCCCAGCCGGATCCCTTTGCTGAATGTTTCACTTTTCGTCAAGCGCATCACCAGGATGAGCTCGACAAGCAGCAGCGGCACGGTCAGGAGCCAGTCGACATACCGGTAGGCATCATTAAATGCCTTGCCCGAAGCCTGGAGTGTTCCGTCGACAACCGTGTAGGCCTCTGACCAGCTGTCCGCGATGCGGAAGTAGTGATAGAGGGCGATGAAGGTGACCAGGCCGCTGATCGTCACCGCGGGCCGGTAGTAGGAAGCGACTTGGGACCGGTTCAACCACACGAATGCGGTTGTTGCGCCCATCGCTGCGATTGTGAAGGAGAAGAAGTTGTAAACCAACTCGTATTGTCCAATGGTAATTTCAGTCATTTTATTATGCTGTTGGAGTGGATCTGGACCTGCTCGGCAGGTATTTCGAACGTCTGAAGGCTAATTCCGCCCGATGCTTTGGGATATAAAGAACCCATGAGTGGTCCTTAAAGACGGGTGAGTCGCATGCCACCGAGGTGAGTGGCTTGTGTTCCCAGCTTGAAAGGCTGCCGGGGACGGCCTTTTT
>JAWLGH010000105.1:0-6172 GCA_041685165.1 Oceanipulchritudo sp.
CAGCCGTATCCGAAAGCTTGTGACAGCGGGGCAGGTGGCGGAAGCGGGGCGTTTAATGGGGCGGCCCTACGTGGCGCGGGGGCCCTTAACGGCGGGGCGGCAGTTGGGGCGCACGCTGGGATTTCCGACCTTGAATATTCCCTTCGAGCCCGAGACGCGGCCGCCCTATGGGGTGTATGGTGCCGGGCTGATCCGTGATGCGCGCATTCTTGGCATGGGGTTGGCGAATTATGGACTGCGCCCGACGGTGGAGCACGCGGAGGAACCGCAACCGCTGCTTGAGCTGCACTTGCTGGAAGAACCGGAGGGCGGCTTTCCGGCGGAGGGGGAGGAATTGCGTATTGCCCTGACGGAATTCATCCGACCGGAGAAGGCTTTTGGCGGTTTGGAGGCGCTGCGGGAGCAGATTGGGCAGGATGTGGCGCAGGCCAAAGCACGCCTGCCGGCGTGGCGCGAACAGCTGACGCCCTGAGGTGAGACAACGGATCCGATCCACCCTGCGCGCGGAGATTTCGATGCAGAACGGGTTGTGTAGACTGAGTGATTTGCCGTGTGCTTACTGAGGTCCTATGCGCTTTTGTAGTGGAATCCGGTTACAAAAGTCCAACTGAACGGGTGTTTGTCCATTCATCCGAATACCTCATCCTAAGGTTCTAACAAAAGAGGCCCCTCCCTATCTGTCAGGGTAGTTGTCCGCTTTGTTAAGCCATGATGCAAGAGCTTGAGGTGGTGGATCAATTGCAGGAACCCCCCTCGCCATTAGGACAAGGCAAGGGACGCTGTCTGACCAGCCATGCGATGCTGAAAAGGCTGGATCCGGTTCAACAAGATTAGCCTTCCGGAAGCCTCATGGCAATAGATTGGCTTCCCATTGGCGGAACCGCCAGAAGCCGGAGGTGGTGGTTTCGAGGAGGTGGGTAACGGACGGGTTGGTGGTGTGAATGGGGAGGTCTTGATCCTCCCATTGTTGGAGATCGGGAGAAAACTGGAGTTGATAGACGGCCTCTTCATTGGCTGGCCAATGGAGGGAGAGTCCCTCGGGGGAGCGGACCCAATGCAGGGTTGGCTTTTGCAGGGTAGCGGGAGGATCCGCGCGCAGCTTTTGATAGGCGGTAATGGCATCGACGAGGAAATAATCGCCCCAGATAAGGCCATTGTCGAAATTACTGCTGGGGACGAGGGAATCGGGATGGTGGTAGGAGCCATGGCGGAGGAGGCTCATTTCAGGTCCGTCATCGGCGGTAAGGAATGGCGGGCCGGTTAAATTGTGGAGGAGGCCGGTGAGGGCGGTAAGGAAATCCTCGTAATCGGGATCGTTTGCCGGGAGAGCGGCGACGAGGCGGACCAATCCGGCGGCGGCGATAGCGGCGGCGGAGGTATCATACTCTGTGGAGAAATCGACTTCCCATGCGTAGTCAAAATCCCATGGCGGGATGAAGATCCCTTCCTGCCGGTGAGGTTCCGGATAGGCATGGGGCAGGTGATCGACAAAGAAGCGGGCGGCCTCGCGGGCGGCTGGCAAGATTTCCGGGTGGCGGGAATGGTAGTAGGCAAGGCTGCATCCGTAGAGCCACCATGCCTGACCTCGGGACCATGTGGAGCGGTTGCGCCAACCTTGCTTGCCCTCATTGAAGAGAAATTCGCCGTAGGTTGGGGAGGAGGGATCCCAATCGAAAAAAGCGCGTTGCCATGAGCCGGCATCCCCGGGATCCCGGCGCGGTCCCATGGTCTGTTGTAGGTTGAGAATATGGCTGATGGCTACTTCGCGGAAACGGAGAGCTTCCGTTTCGGAATCGGCGAGCAGGGAAGCGCCGAGCAAGTGGTGGACATTGGGCGTGTGGTCGATAAAGGCATGGAAATAGAGGATGCCATCGGTTTTGGCTTTGCGATCATAGCCGTAGATGCCGCCAGGTTCAAAGAAACGGCCTGTATCGGTGGCGCGGTCATAGGGTTCAACGAGCAGACGGGCGGCACGGAGAATGGCATCGCGGGCCCGTTGCTGATCGGTGTTGTTGTCCGTCTGATCGAGCCAGCGGCGGAAGACGGCGTAGTTGTTAACGGTGAGGTCGTTGCCTCGGTAATTAATGAGCGGTTCACTATATTTGATGGCGGCGTTTTGCCATTCTTCCTGGTCGGTGGGATCGGTGGCATGGTCTGCCATCATCCAGAGGAGTCCGGCGAAAGAGCCCTTGGCCCAGAAGGCGCTGGCGGCATGGCGAGTGTGCCATAGGCCGTTTTCGCTGGCGGGGTAATTCTGATTATCGCTGTTTTTGGTGGATTCCGGATAATGGGGAATGTGGTTGGGATCGGTTGAGGCGGCATCGACCTGTTCGAGAAAGGCCATGGTAGCGGTCAGCTTATTTTCAGCATGCTGGAGGGCGGTCTGGATACGTTGCTCCAACTCCGGATTGTCCGGAAACGCGGCATTGAGAAAAGGAGAGCTGAGGGCACAGGCGAGCAGCCAGTAGAGCAATCGGCGGAGGTTCATGGTAATTCAGGGGTTATTGGGTATGGGGTTCTTTGCAGTTCCTTCCTAAGGAGACCCTTCGGAACAGAAAGGATCAAGCCCTAAACGGATGGGAGTCGGTACGTGCGGGTACGGAGCAAGTTGGCTATAGAAGATTTCCATTTCGACGCGTCAGGATCTCCCCCTCATCAACGACAAATAGCGTCTCCTCCCCGTCTGCTTGAGGGGCAAGCCGGAAGCGTTAAGGAGGCCGTGGAAATTAGCCCAAGAGTTTCGAATCCTCAGGAACCAGACTCTCCAGCGCAGGACAGACTTCTTTTCCCTTGAAGAAGGTTAATGCAGGCGCGAACCTGGCGCAGGCGGTTAAAATGAATTGCCCTTCCACCACAGACTAAAAGAGGTCCGCATTGAGCAAAGAACGAAACACGACACCGGATCCTGATCCGTCCCGCGTTGCCATCATTGAAAAATCCGGAGGCAGGATTGTCGCTCTGGACTCCATTGGTGCGGAGGTAAGCGGCATTGACTTGTCGTCTGAGACGCCACCGCCGCGTGCTGTCCTGGATGCACTGGAACAGGAAATGGCGAGGAGGGGATTTCTTGTTTTCAAAAATGAAAAAGAGATCGGGCACGAGGATTTCTTGCGTGCCAGTTGCTGGTGGGGAGGAAGGGAACTGCACAGCACGCATGGTGTCCATCCGGCGACGCCTGATGGCAATCCCCACATATTCCGTCTGTCCAATGATCGCCGGCACGGCATCCCCGATGTGGGGCCGCAATGGCACAATGACGGCAGTTTCCTGCCGGCCACATTTTCGCATTCAGGCTATCACATAATCCGACCTGCTGAAAAAGGCGGTGGCACCCATTTTGCCCATCAAGGAATTGCTTACGCGTCCTTACCTGATGACCTGAAAGAGCGGTGGGGCCGTTTTTTCTCGGTCAATTCAGCCTCAGGAGTAGTGCACCCGGTGGTGCATGAGCACCCGATATCCGGGCAAAAATGTATCTGGCTGCACCTCGGTATGACAGGAGCGATCATCGAAAAATTGGCAGATGCTGACGGATTTCGTCTATTGGATGCGGGTGAATTGAAGCAGGTCTGCCATGACTATAACGACATTCTGAACGCCGGTCTGGAGGCCGGATATGCCATTACCTTTGAATACCAGGAAAATGACTGCGTGTTTATCGACAATCTGGCTGTCGCCCACCGGGCTGCCCCGGAGGCGCATATGCCTGCCGAAGAGCAGGGATTGAGGATCATGCACCGCAGCACGGTGCGCGGGATACAAGATCTCGCGCCGGGGTCCGGCTTACCGCTTCACGTTAGTATTGATGGAGAAAGTCCCTTTGGGCCTGGTGTCTGGCAGGGCGGCGGCGTCGGTTTTCGCTGGGACGACGGTATTCGCATGCGGAACTGATCCCGATCTGCCCAGCGATTTATCCAATTGTGGATACCTCTTGTTTCGATGGGTAAAGCAGTTGAAGCGGGTATTTCAGGCAAAGATTGTCAGGAATGAGGTAAGCCAAAATCCGCGAGGTTATTCCCTGACCATCTCAATACATGTCGGAAATCAGGGGCGGTTCGCGTCAAGGAAATAATCCGGGTCGGGTTCGTCGGGGAGGACGCCGCCGATGTGGCCGGGCTGGTATTGATCGCTGACGGTATCGCCATCCTCAAACGGGTCACCGGTACGTTCGAGCCAGCGGACCAGTTTCCGGTGCATGGCCTGCTGCCGTTCGACAACCTCCGGGCGGTCGCGATTGGCCCAGGTAAGGAGGTTGTTTTTCTGAAACGGATCCACGGCATCATGATAAAGCAGCCACGGGCCGTCGGGAGACTCGGCATAGGTATGGGAACGGGTAATAATACCGCGAAAGGGAGGGGTGGGGATCTGGTGCACGTTGACCGGGAAGTTGATGAAGACCGAATCGGGGGCCGCCTCCTCGTCTCCGAGGATGAGGGCGGAGAGATCGTCGCCCTCCATTTCCGGTGGTATTTCGGTTCCTGTCAGGGCAATGAGGGAAGCGGTCAGATCAATCAGGCTGATGGGGGCGTTGGAAACGCGGCGCTGTGGGATTTGTCCCGGCCAACGGATCAGGAGGGGAACCCCGACGGATTCCCGCCACGGCTGGCTTTTGAAGTAGGCTTCGTGATTACCCAGCATGTCGCCATGGTCCGAGGTGAAGACAACGATGGTGTTTTCGAGCAGCCCGAGTTCCTTCAAGGCGGTTTCGATTCTACCGAGTTGGCTATCGAGCGCCATGATGTGGGCGTAATATCCGGAAAGCATGCGTTTCTTCGCCTCCATGAGTTCACTGGGGATATAGCGGCTGTTGGTTTCCATGAAGGCCACATCCTCGGGTTTGTAGAGATCGCGCAGTTCCCCGGGCATTTCATTGTAGGGATCATGAGGCGGTCCCCATGACAACGTGAGGAAGAACGGGTCTTTTTCCCGGGCTTTTTGAGCCATGTAATCAATGGCCAGATCGGTCTGGTGTATAGGTTCGTAGCCATCGATGAAAACCGGTTCCGGCTCGTCCTTGTAATAGTAGGATCCGAGGTAATCGTGGGAGCAGTTGGCGACCGCCCAGAAGTCATCAAATCCGAGACGTCGCGGTCCCGGTGGGGTGAAGGCGGTTCGTGGTCCTCCGTCGAGATGCCACTTACCGATGTATCCGCACTTATATCCTGCATCCCGGAGGCAACGGGCAAAGGCCGGCCCATCATTTTTCACCCGCAGGTCATTATTGACGACACCGTGCGAGAGGACGTGCAGTCCCGTAAAGATGGTACCCCTTGAGGGGGCGCAGGCGGGTGGGTTGGCAACCGCGTTGGTGAAGCGGCTTCCCTCGGCGGCCAGACGGTCGAGATTTGGTGTCTTGATGGATTCGACGCCTGCGGCGCCAAGGGCTGTCGACCGCATTTGATCCGTCAGGATGTAGAGGATATTGGGTCGTTGGCTCATGGCCGAAAGCATTGATCCCCTTTAATGACTTCATCAAGCGGATAACCGGCAAATTGGGATTGGCATCGGTTGGGAGAATGAAGAGCTGTTGCCTGAGCCGATCGCGATGCCGCCCCGCATGCCGTCCAATGCGCTTGAGCATCCGCTTCATTTCCCGCAGAAGTGCCTTGCGGCGCTTGCGCCCGTCTTAACACCGATGGGTATGGGCCATTCCGATACACAGCCGGTTCATCGCCCGGGCCAGCTTCTGGCGCAGCGCATCCGTGGCCGTGGGCGGAAGCTTTTCCCAGGCGAAGTCCACCGCCAGCGACTCCGCCCCACTTGCGCGCAGATCCCGATCAATGCTTTCCAATTCCTCGCGAAAGCGATGGTAATCGGGATTGGCTCCAACGGGCGTTAAAGCAGGACGAAGCGAGCTTTGCAGGGCTACTTTCGGTTCTGAAAACGGGTCGGTATTTTGTTTCACACCGAATTATGGACACCGTTTTTGGGGCGATGCGAGGTTTTCAGGCCTCTATCGCCCCCCCTTCTTTTTTTATTCCTCAACCTGTTCACCCCCAAACACTTGCCTATCTGGGACAGGCTCTAGGATATCGGATGAGAAGCGTTCGTCATGAATGTTGTTATTGCGGCCAAGGCGCGGCGGGCGGGGCCTTTGCGGGCTTGCTCTCCTTTGGCTGGGCAGCATCTTTGCTTTTCCTATGAGGCGATGGAACAGGCTGATCCTTGCGCT
>JAWLGH010000106.1:0-6162 GCA_041685165.1 Oceanipulchritudo sp.
CTCATCGGGGGCCTGGTGCCGCCCATCATCACAGGTATTGGGTTTCTTGTCCTCGGCTGGGCGCTCTACGGATCTGAGGATCAGTGAAGGCGGCAAGGTGTTGTAGCCAATAATAAAATACCCGAGTAAGAATCAGCCTGCCTGCGAGGAGCCACGCCCACGGCAACGGTCGGGTGACGGAGTCGCGCCTCCGGTAGGGTAAAGAGGTTATTTCTGCGGGTTGGATTCCGAGCCATCCGGCGCTACGACCGAATTGCTCATTTGTTCGAGGGTGCGCCCCTTGGTTTCGGGGACGATTTTCCATGCGTACAGGGCGGCTATCCCGGCGAAGAGGGCGTATATGCCGTAGGCGCCCCCGAGGCCAATCCCGGCGAGGAGGAGGGGGAACGTCATGGTGACGAGGAAATTGGCCAACCATTGGGTCAGACCGGCCAGAGAAAGAGCGGCACCGCGGAGGCGATTGGGGAACATTTCCCCGAGCAGGACCCACATCACGGGCCCCCATGAGAGGCCGAATCCGACGATGTACAGATTGGCGCTGACCAAGGCGACGATGCCGGCAGTGGTACCCAATTGCAAGTTGCCCTCCGGTCCGACATTTGCAGTGGCAAAGACCCCTGCCAGAACAGTGAGGAAGAACGCCATGAGGATTCCTCCGAGAATGAGGAGCGGTTTTCTTCCCCATTTGTCGACCAGGAGAATGGCTCCCACGGTAGCACTGACATTGATAATGCCACCGATAACATTAATGAGCAGGGCGTTTTCGGTGGTAAAACCAGCGGCGCTCCAAAGGACTTCGCCATAATAAAATACGACATTGATCCCGACCAGCTGTTGGAGGGCGGCAATAAAAATACCGACCCAGACAATGGGGTGCACCTTCCTGGTTTCTTTGTCGACCAAGTCGGCGAATCGGGGACGGTGCCCGACCTCGAGGGAGGCCTCAATATCCTTTAGGATTTTTTCCGCTTCTTGTTGTCCGGAGACACGAATCAGAACTTGTTTCGCCTGATTGGATTTGCCTGAGGCAACGAGGTAACGGGGGGATTCCGGGATGAAGAGCAGGCCGATGAAGAAGACCGAAACGGGCACCAATTCCGCCCAAAACATCCACTGCCATGTTTGGAAGCCGAAGAGGAACACCTCGGAGGCCCCTCCGGCAAAATAAGCGAGGAGGTAATTGACCAGGAAGGCAAAGAACAGTCCCAGCACAATGGCCATTTGTTGGAGGGTTGCCAAGCGTCCGCGGAGGGCCGGCGGGGCGATCTCGCTGATATAAGCGGGGCAGATAATACTGGAGGCCCCGACGGCGAAGCCGCCGAGCAGCCGGAAGAAAATGAACTCCATGGAGCCCGGGGCGATGCCCGATCCCCATGAGCTGAGGGCAAACAGGACGGCGGCCAGAAGCAAAGCAGCTTTGCGTCCGAAACGGTCGGCAATCCGTCCGGCTAGGAAGGCACCCGCAGCGCAACCAAGCAGCATGGAGGAGACGTTGACGCCGCTGCCAAGGTTGGAGGCGTCAAAAGCCTGACTAAGGGCGGTGACGGTTCCGTTTATGACGCCGCTGTCATAGCCGAATAGAAAGCCCCCCAGTGCAGCTATGCAGGAAAGAAAGAGAACGCGCGGAAAATGGGCGGCGGAAGTGGTCATGGGGTATGTTTTAAAAAGGGGCAGTAACTCGCTGGTCATGCAAGAATGAAGTGGAAGCTCCCAACGGCGGCACAACCGTTGGCTTACCATTTTTCTGGCCCTTGGTAGAAGCCGCCCATATGAGTTAAGGATGAAGTATCGAATGTTAGGAAAAACGGGATGGGAAGTGAGTGCGGTCTCCATGGGTTGCTGGGGAATCGGAGGGCAGTGGGGACCCGTTGCGGAAAGCGACGCCCTTGCTGCAATCCATACGGCCCGGGACCATGGGGTAAACCTCTTTGATACTGCGGACGCCTACGGGATGGGCCGCAGCGAGGAACTGGTCGGGAAGGCTCTCGGCAAACGGCCGGACAACCTTTACCTTGCAACCAAAGTTGGGAATTGGGGGCGCCGGTTTGGGGACGAGTTGCCCTTCAAGACCGTGCACAGCATCACGGAATCCTGTCATGCCAGTCTCTACCGGCTGCAAACCGACAGGATCGACCTGTACCAATGCCACATCGGCAAACCGGAGCATCCGGAAGTTTTCGTCGAGGCCTTCGAAGCGCTCAAGGAGCAGGGGAAAATCCGGGAATACGCCATTTCCACCAACGATCTCGACTCGCTAAAGGCGCTTAACGCTAATGGTGCCTGCGCGAGCTGCCAGATCAATTATTCCATTCTCTCGCGTGGTGCGGAGAAGGACCTCTTTCCTTATTGCCTGGAAAACGGAATCGGCGTCCTGTTGCGCGGTCCGCTTGCCAAGGGCATCCTCACGGGGAAGTTCACTCCTGACAGTCGATTTGAGGACCAGGTTCGACAGAATTGGAACGAAGGCGAGGGACGGAAACGGTTTCAGCAACAAGTCGGCATCGCGGAGAAGCTCAAGGAACTGGTTACCCCGGAGCGTTCGCTTCTCGATATCGCCCTGCAGTTCACGCTGGCCCAACCTGCGGTCACCTGCCCCATTCCCGGCATGAAGAATGCGGAGCAGGCCCGCGCCAATTGCGCCGCCGCCGACGGTGAGCTTTCCGGGGAAGACCTTGCCTTGATCGACTCCATCAACCCGCCGGGCACGGACGACTAATCCCCTGCGATCACCTTTTTTGTTGCATTCTGCAACATCGGGATCCCGATAGCGATTTCGATCATGTCAACTCTATGCATGGGGGTTAATAATAAAGATAAACAATGAGACCATTGGAATGTTTAAAACAGAAGTGGCATACCCTGGAAAAGTACGAGCAATCCGCCTTGTGTGTTCTCCTTGTTTTAATCCTTGGTGTGCTGCTATTTGCCATGGGAAACGAGATTGGTAAAAGCTTGTACGAAGCAACTAACAAGTGAAAATTCGCTATTTTACCTGATTGAAAAAGGTTTGCGGCGCTAGTATCTACCATTGGCAGGCAGGGCAGGGCTATGGGGATAAAGCCGGTTGCAAAGGCTGATTGTCTTCCGCTGAAGCCCTTTGGTTCGTTGACAGAAAAAGGGCGCGGGAGCCGGGTTCTCTGTGATTATCCTTCCGGTGGCCCCGGATCATGGTGTTCTCATCCGCCACCCTTGCAAAAATTTCTGCATTCATAAAATGCTGTTTATGGTCGACTTGCAATGTCCCCTTTCCCGCTTGGGAAGACCGCGATCTTATCAGACGGAATTAATGATTGCATAAGGGTGGTGCCTAACTGGTAAGGTGTTCATTTATCCACTGAAATACTGCAACTCTCAATCAATTATCTCTTATGACACTGGATCGCCTTCGCGTTGAACTAAAAGAATTCTGCCAACAATTTTCGACCTCCTTAAAACCCTTTTCCGAATCGCTGGAGGAAACGCTGCAGGCCCTGCGGCAGGTGAAGGTTGAGGAAGGCATTCAACCCGTTTTGGACGAGGTTCTTGAGAATCGCCACCGGCTCAAGATCCTGCAAGACAAAGCGCATCAGCAGCATGCCTATCTGGTTATATTCGGGCCGTTGAAGAGCGGCAAATCCACCTTGATGAATGCGATCAGTGGTTCCTATGTCAGTGAAGTGACGAGTCTGCCGGCCTATCCCTGTTTAGTGTACGTGCACGAAGGCGAAGAGCACCGTATCGCCACGACGAACTTCAATGGGGATGAGGCGACCTTTCCGTCGGCGCGGTCTCTGAACGAGCATGTGCAAGCCGCCCATGAGGAACTGGCGGAACGGATCCGGCAGGCCGACGAGTCCGATCTCTCCTTCAACCCCGCCCATGATTATAAAGCGGCCATCCGCCGGATTGATTTCACCTTGCCAGCGCCCTATCTGCGCGAGTCGGGGACTATTCTGGTGGATACGCCCGGATTATATGCGAAGATGCGGTACAATTACGGCCAGTTGACCCGCGATTTCCGGGATACTGCGGCTTGCGCGGTTTTTGTGGTGAAAACGGACAATCTCTTCTTCGAGCGTGTTTTTGAGGAATTTGCCGATTTGCTGGAGGTCTTTTCGCGGGTTTTCCTCGTGGTCAATATCGACTCGACGAAACAGGACCTTGGTCCTGACGGGGAGCTGCAACCCTCTCTGGAGCGGGAAAATCCCGGTAAGATCATTGAGACCTTCGAAAACCTGACAGTTAGTGCGCAGATTCGTTCCGCCATCCAGGACGGCCGGCTGCGGATCTATGCCATCGACCTGCTGCAAACAGCCCAGCAAAGCCTGCAGATGCAACAGGAGGCTGACGGCGGCGAGGAGTCTCCCGGGGAAGAGGCGGAAAGCGGGGAAGAGGCGGAAAGCGGGGAAGAGGCGGCCGACAGTTCGCAAACCGAGATTGCCCTTGGGGGGGATTCGGAGGAGACACCGGTTGCCAGGATCGGCTTTCCGGCCTTTTTGAAAGACCTTACCGACTACCTGAACAGCAGCGATTACCTTGTCGAATTCATGGCGGACAGCCTGCGGCAGACCTATTCGATTCTGCGGGAAGTCGGGGAGCAATCAAGGTCCCCGCAAATGCATTCCTTTAGGGAAGGGATTGAGGAACTGCGAAATCAATCGGACCAACTCCATAAGCAACTGCGGGAAGTCCGCCAGTTGGAGGAGGATTCGTGGGACGGGCCGATGGATGAGCTAACGCGGGAAATCCGCCAGCAAGTGACCGAGCATGCCGGTTCGATCCTTCCCGAGCTGAAAAGCAGCGCGGAAGCTGAAGTCAGCTCCTGGCTGGAGGAGGACGGGAGTCTGCAGGGACTCTTGGAAAACCGGGTTCAATCGCTCCTCAGAAAAGCTTGCGTGGAGTCCCGGCAGCGCGCCCGTGCGCTATTTGACGATGCCTGTGGGACGCGTAACAGCGGGTTGCGGCTCAGTGTCGGGCTGGTGGACCGGATCCACGGCATCGGGCTGCAATTCGATGATATCTATCCGCACTTTCAGCCGCGCGTTGCGGAGGCGCTCTCGGAGGAATGCGAACTGCCGGATCCCGAGGCTATTCAGGAACAATTACCGCTGAAAAAGACCTTTGCCGATTACCTGCTTTTCCGTTCTCCGGCCAAAATCCGCAAACAAGTCTTCGGGGAAACGGTTCCCTCAGAGAGGGAGATTTCCGCTGCCGTGAAAAGCAAGCGGTTCGGAGAAACGGCCGTTTCGGCGCTGCATGAATCGGTCAACGGTTATATCGAGTCCGTTTTCCGGGAGTGCCTTGAAGAGCCGACCGATGAACTGCTGGCCGAATTTCGGAAGACCTTCCTTGAGCAGGCCAGTGAGCGTCTCAAAAGCAAGGTCGATGAGCTGGATAAAGCGGCCCGGCAGGCGAAGAAGCGATTGGAGGACCGGCGCCTTGTTGCTGAGGCCATGGACGGTCTGGAAGCAAACTCGCAGACCTTGGCGACTGAAGTGAGCCACCTGTACGACACCTTTGTGAAGGGAAAACTTGATCCGGAAAAAGAGCTTAAGGAATTCGCTCTGGATGCAGCCGAAAGCGGGGAGGAAAGCGAAGAGGACGGTGCCCTGGAAGACGCTGTACCGTCGCCAGGCGACAATCCGGCCACAGAGGCTGAAGGGAGGGAGCCGGCGGGATCCGTAGAGCCCGTCGAGGAAAGCGAAGAAGAAGAACCGGACGACAAGCGCTCCTCCTGAGCGGCCCGGAAAGGGGCATTGATCTTTCGTTGAGAGCGCTCCAACCTGCTTATAAATATGGATATCAAGCGTTTTTTCGATCACTGGAATCTCAGCGAAAACCCGTTTCAGGCGGAGGAGGCCAATAGCGACGCCGTGTATGCCCGTTCGATGGAAGGCGCGGTTACCCATCCGGATTTTCAGAAAATCTATGGCTCCCCCGAGCATGTCAGCAGCTCGATTGTTTTCGGTGAGAAGGGGAGCGGAAAAACGGCCATGCGCTTGCTCATGGAACGCCGACTGCAGGCCCACAATGACACCCGTTCCTCGGGAAAAGTCTACGTGGTGCGCTATGATGATTTAAATCCTGTTCTGGACCGGCTGGCCCATCAGCTTTCCCGACGGGACCCGGCCAAGTCTCTGGAAAAAATCAATCTGCATCATCATCAGGATGCGATTCTGAGCC
>JAWLGH010000047.1:0-24787 GCA_041685165.1 Oceanipulchritudo sp.
GTCATAGACATTAACACAATCAAGATATGTCTCAATCATCTCACGGTCGAGCTTCCTGAAGAAAACCTGACTCAAATCATGGAAAAGATGGATGTTTTTCTGGTAAAAAACGCCTACTCCCGTAATGACTTGATGATCGCGCCCACTCAGGGCCTCGAGCATGGAGACTGCCGATTCCCGATCAGCCGGCTTGGAAAAAAGACGCTCTCCAAGAGCCACTGTCGTATCAGCGGCAATAACAAATGCTTCAGGATGTGAGCCGGCAACCGCTTCCCCCTTTCGGCGGGCGTTTTCCAGTACCTGCTCCACGGGATCGGCCCGCTCCGGTTCCCATTCCTCGACAGAAGCCGAAACAACACGAAAGTGCCTGTTTAAACGGGACAGCAACTCGCGGCGCCGGGGAGAAGCCGAGGCGAGAATCCATTCCGTTTCATGTCTCATCATTGGGCGAGAAGAGGAATCTTCCGAAGGAGAAAGTCCCGTCCCTCGGAAAGTTCCTCGGAGGACAAGCGAGGACTCATCTCCATGACAACACAATCTCCAGGACAGACAAACGACGACACCATAGCCCAGTCAATGACTCCCTTCCCAGGAACCTGATGATCCCGTTCCTCCTCCGAAACATCGTGAAGATGAAAACCACCCAGACGCGGGCGCATCATCTCCAGAAGTTCACGGTGCCCCATCAAGCCCCTTCTTTCCTTCAACTGGGCGTGCCCCGCATCATGCCAGTAGTCAAAGACTTCATGTTCTGCAAGGGATTCCAGAAGGCCAGGCATCTCGTCGTCGAGAGGAAGTTCCGTAAAGCCCTCGCGGTTTTCAATCCCAAAGCGGATACCCTCCTCCCGCGCCTGGCCGGCAATCAGGCCGTAGCTCTCTTTTAAACGCTTTATGAAGCCTTTTTGGCGATGGCGAATACGCTTCAATCCCTTTGTCAGGACGGCTTGTAGAGCCTGTCCCTTGAAAGCGCCCTGCGCCGAGACGCGCTCAAGGCTTTTTTCCGGATCGCGAAAGAGAAAACGGGCTCTCCCGGAATGGAGAACAACATGACTGCAGCCCACCCGACCTGCAAACTCCACGGTCTTGCGGGTGTTGTGCAGCCAGAGGATACGTTCCCGGCGGCTCACCGCCGAGGGTTCATACAAATTGGGGGCCGCCCCCATGACACCGACAGGGAGAGGACAGAAATTATGCACCGAGGAAACCTGCGCCACCCCTTCTTCAAGGGCCCGCAGAATTCCCGGGATGAGGCTTAGGCGAACCCCGTGGGACAGTTCAATGTGGGAAAAACCCAGGTCGGCAAGCTCACGGACCATGGCATAACCATCTTCGTGACGGTGAGAATTCCAGCAACTGGAGATGGCAAACTTCATTCCGGCAAAAAAAATCCCCACCGGGGATCCGGAGGGGATTTCAAAGTCTAATGGCGGAACCCCTTACTGGTTTTCGTAACGGGCTCGCAACATCGCCGAAAAGGCAGCCACCTTTTTCTTGCGGCGGCGCACTTCAGAAGGCTTTTCGAAATAGCGCTTGGCACGCACATCCCGAATCACTCCTTCGCGGTCGAGACGCTTCTTCAACCGCCGAAGGGCTCGCTCAATCGGTTCTCCTTTACGAATTTTGATTTCTACGGACATAGGTATTGAAATGAGGAAAAGAGCCGAGACAAGCAGCTCTCTCCCACGCGTCAACCAAAAATCCTCGCGCCTTGAATTCCAATCACTCTGGTCACGCTTCAAGCGGTTGCCTCCCTTGAAGGCTTCCGTTTTGAGGGACAGGCTCTTGGGTCCCTCCGCACGCACGAGGGACAGGCGGCGGCGGAGGATGGGACTACGACCAGATTGACGGTCCCTCCGCACGCACGAGGGACAGGCTCTCGGAAGGCTCCCGCACGAGGGACAGGCTCCTGGAAAGCGAGAACGCCATGCCGCGCTCAGGACTGGGAAATTTCCGTCCAGACCGGCTTATCCGCCTCCACCGAGAACTGGACAAAGGAACCCTCGCGGATTTCTCCACTGATGATTCCGCGGGCAAGGGCATTTTCAATCTGCTTCTGCAGGAGTCGCCGGAGCGGCCGGGCCCCGTAAATGGGATCGTACCCTTTCTCAGCGAACCATTGACGGGCCGACTCATCAAGACCGACCTCGATCTTACGATCCTTCAGGCGGCGGTTGAGATCCTCAAGCAGAAGACCGATGATTTCCGTAATGTGCTCCAGCGTAAGCGGCTTGAAGAGGATGGTATCGTCCAGGCGGTTGAGGAATTCTGGCCGGAAGGCGTTTCGGAGTTCTGAAAACACGGCCTCCCGCACCGATTCCGGGATCTCATCACCGGTTACCCCTTCGGTGAGGAAGCGGCTGCCGATATTCGAGGTAAGGATGAGCACAGTATTCTTGAAATCGACCGTATGCCCCTGGCTGTCTGTAATCCGCCCGTCATCCATGATCTGGAGAAGGGTGTTGAAGACATCCGGATGAGCCTTTTCGATCTCGTCGAAAAGGATTACCGAGTAAGGTTTGCGACGGACCGCCTCCGTAAGCTGCCCCCCCTCGTCGTAGCCGACGTAGCCGGGAGGCGCCCCGATAAGACGGGAAACCGAATGTTTCTCCATGTATTCAGACATATCGAGGCGGACCATGTTGTCCTCGCTGTCGAAGAGGACTTCGGCCAGGGTACGGGCAAGCTCCGTCTTGCCGACACCCGTCGGCCCAAGGAAAAGGAAACTGCCGATAGGGCGCTTGGGGTCCTTGATCCCTGCCCGCGATCGGAGGATGGCTTCACTGACGACCTGGACCCCTTCATCCTGGCCAACCACGCGCCGGTGCAGGATGTCTTCCATTTTGAGCAGTTTCTCCTTTTCCCCTTCGAGGAGCCGGGTCACCGGGATACCTGTCCAGCGGCTGACAATCTCTCCGATTTCCTCATCAGTGACTTCCTCCTTGAAGAGCTGGCTTTTCCGGTCACGGGTCTCTGCCTCGGCTGCTTTCAACCTCTGCTCAAGTTCGGGAATCCGGCCATGGCGCAACTGGGCCGCCTTATTGAGATCGTAGACCCGTTCCGCGGTCTCCATTTCCTGACGGGCCTGATCAAGTTCCTCCCGCAATTGACGCGTTCCTCCGATGGCTTCCTTCTCGGCTTCCCACTGGGAACGAAGGGCGTTGTACTTCTCCCGTTCGCTCCCCAGCTCGGTCCGCAATTCATCGAGACGTTCGCGTGAAGCGGCATCTTTTTCCTTCTTCAGGGCCGCTTCCTCAATTTCGAGCTGCATGACCCGTCGGGAAAGGGCATCGAGCTCCTGGGGCATGGAATCCATTTCCGTTCGCACCATTGCGGCCGCCTCGTCCACGAGGTCAATGGCCTTGTCAGGGAGAAAACGGTCCGAAATGTAGCGGTGGGAAAGGGTCGCCGCGTTCACGAGGGCGTTATCGGTGATGCGGACACCATGATGGACCTCAAAGCGCTCACGCAATCCACGGAGAATGGAAATCGTGTCCTCCACATTCGGCTGGTCGACGATAACCGGCTGGAAGCGACGTTCCAGGGCGGCATCCTTTTCGATGTTTTTGCGATATTCATCCAGCGTGGTGGCCCCGATACAATGGAGCTCACCGCGTGCCAGCATGGGCTTGAGGAGGTTGCCTGCATCCATCGCCCCTTCAGCCTTCCCGGCTCCGACAATGGTGTGCAGCTCGTCAATAAAGAGAAGAATCCGTCCCTCGGCGCTTTTGATCTCCTGAAGCACCGCCTTCAGGCGCTCCTCGAACTCGCCCCGAAACTTTGCTCCCGCGAGCAGGGCCCCCATATCGAGGGCAAAGATCGTCTTGTCCTTCAATCCTTCCGGAACATCCCCTTTCAGGATCCGCTGGGCGAGTCCCTCCACAATGGCGGTCTTCCCAACCCCGGGATCCCCGATCAGAACCGGATTGTTCTTTGTCTTCCGGGAGAGGATCCGCACCACCCGGCGGATTTCATCATCGCGTCCGATCACCGGATCCAGCTTCCCCGCACGCGCCGTCTCGACAAGGTCAAGACCGTACTTCTCAAGAACTTCATACGTTCCCTCCGGATTCTGGCTCGTAACCCGCTGCGACCCCCGCACGGAGCGAACCGCTTCCAGAACGCGCTCCTCCGTCAATTCAAAAGAACCCAGAAAACGCTGCAGGTCACGGTTGTCCGTTTCCCGCGTAAGTCCAATTACAAGGTGCTCAACAGAAACGAAGGCGTCCTTCATTTCCTCCGCGGCGGCCTCGGCATGGCTGAATACGCGGTTGAGGCTCTCCGTTATGTAGACGGTTCCCGCTTCCGTTGCCCCACTGACGCGGGGCAAGTGTTCCAACTCGCGCTGCAGCGCGAGCTCCACAGCCGCCGGAGTCAACTCCATGCGCTTCAGAAGGCCTCCAAGGACGCCTCCCTCCTGCATCAGCATGGCCGCCAACAGGTGCCAGACGTCCACTTGCTGGTGTCCCTGCCGTCGCGCTTCCGTCTGCGCCCCTACTACTGCCTCGCGGGCCTTTTCCGTATACTTGTTTGCATCAAAGGTCATGCCTCCTTTGTATGCACAAACCGGACCAGTTGCTTAATTTATATATATGTTTGAATATCAATAACTTAAAAGCTATAATCAGGACCAGTTAGAGACAATTTAACTCACAACTGGCCAATTCTACCAATAATGCGCCAAACTGTCACTCCCCGGGAATCTCGAAGTGTACCGCCTTGTACGGCTGATCCATGAGCGGTTTCGAATTCCAGCCGGAAACGCTCTCGTGCAGGAGGTACATGTTCCGTGCCCAGCTCATGGGGATAATGGGCAGTTCATCGAGGAGGATCTGTTCGGCTTCGGCAAGAAGGGCGTACCGGTCCTCGAGCCGGACCTGCTGATTGGCCTCCTCGAGGTAGGCGTCATAGGCGGGGTTGCTGAAACCGGTGCGGTTGTTGCCATCCCCGCTGCGCATGATCTTCAGGAAACTGGCCGGATCGAGGTAGTCACCGATCCAGGAGAGGAGGAAAATATCAAAATTCCCACTGTCCATCTCCGAGATCAGGACCTGCCATTCCTTGTTCAGGATCTCGATGGAAACCCCGAGTTCGCTCCTCCACATACCCTGGACCACTTCCGCAAAGGTCCGCGAAGTATCGGCATTGGCAATGATGAACTGAAGTTCGGGAAAGCCCTCTCCATCGGCATACCCAGCCTCTGCGAGCAACTGTCTGGCCTGTTCCGGATCATGAGGAAGGGCGCTGGCGACGGGATAATCCTCAATAGTCGGGGGAACGAAGCCCCCTGCCGCCCGACCGTTTTTGGTCACCTTCTCAATGATGATATCCCGGTCAAGGGCCATTGAAAGGGCCTTGCGCACGCGGGGATCGGAAAGGCCCTCCCGTTCCGTGTTCAGGCCGAGATACCCGGTCGCGAACATGGGATCTTCGCGCAAGGCCGGATTTTCCTCCTCACGGTAGGTATCGCGCAGGTTGAAGGGGACGCCGTCTGTAAGGTGAAGTTGACCGGTCTGGAACATCCGGTTCTCCGTCTGCCGGTCCTGGACAGGATAAAAATGGATACCCTTCAAGGCCACCGCCCCGGCCTCCCAGTATTCAGGATTCTTCTCAACGATAATGCGCTGGTTCGGACGCCATTCCCTCAGGACAAAAGGCCCGTTACCGACAAACCTTTCCGGCCGTGTCCATCCACTGTCCCGGGCCGCGAACCCGTCCACGGACTCGACCGTTGCGGGGTGAACCGGAAACCAGGTGTAATGGGTCAGCATGAGCGGAAAATACGGAGTCGGGCCGTTGAGTTCGATCCGCAGGGTCCTGGGCCCAAGAACAGAAATGCCGACCTCGGAAAAATCATCCAGGGCGCCCATGTTGTAGGCCTCGGCGTTCTTGACCCGGTAAAGCATGCTCACGTACGGGGCTCCGAATTCCGGATTCAGAATCCGGCGGTAGGCGTAGGCAAAATCGGAGGCGGTCACCGGATCGCCGTTGCTCCAACGGGCATCCCGCAGGTGGAAAGTCCAGATCCGCTTCCCGGCATCGCTTTCCCAGCGCTCGGCCATTCCTGGCAGAACCTTCGCGCTGGTCTCCGGATGTTCGGTCACCAGCCCCTCAAGGAGCGACTTGATAACCCGGTTTTCCGGAATTCCCGTCACTACATGCGGATCGAGGTCGCGGGGCTCCGCTCCGTTGTTCAGGAGGAGGATTCCCTGGCGGGCCGCTGCCGTCGCGGCGTCCTCCCCCCTCCCGCACCCGGAAAGGAAGAGGCTGCCCAGAAGCAGGAAATAAAAGACCTTTCTAAAAATATTTCTCGTCATAACGCTGCAATTGATTGGACCGGATGAGATTCTGGACTTTGGAGACATAGCCAAGGCCCTCCTGAGAATAGCGGGTAAGGCCGTTGGCAAGCCGGATCCCGCTCAGTGCCTCCTCGCCTTCGCGGAGGCGTTCACGAATCTCCCAAAGGCTGGCATAAGCCCGGTTGGAGTTCAGGTTACGGATGTAGTCCTCAAATGATTGCCGCGGCGACCGGTATTTCTTGACCTCGTAGGTCGCACCCGCAGGCCGCCTTTCGGGAACGATTCCGCAACCGGGCGTGTAGCACCAGATCCCGAAAAGGTTATTTCCCTCGCGGGCAAAACGGCTCGTTCCCCAACCGCTTTCCAGCGCCGCCTGGGCAAGGGCGAGTGACGGCGGAACAAGGTCCACACGTCGCCTCAGGTCCTCGAGGATTGCAGCTGTTAAAGGCGCCTCGGGATCCCCTTCAAGGCCGTGGCTGTCGGCCATTGCCCGGAGCCAGCGCGCTTCCCGGCGGTTCAGTCTCCCATGGGCAAGGTGAGACTCAAGGCGCCCCAGGCGGCGGCGGTCCTCGAGGATATTCTCATTGGCCTCCTCGATAAAGGGGTGGAGAAAGTCGAAAAAAGCCGTTTTCCGCTGCCCGCGGTCCTCAATTTCCGCAAAGGCTGGCAGGGATTGGTCGAACAAGGTTTGCGGGCGCAGAATCAGCACCAGGAGGACAACCCCGAGCACAGCTCCGGCGACAGGTGCCCATTTACCCCATGGAGCCCGCTTTCCCACGGGCATGACCGGTCTGAGTCCCTTGAAGCGCACCCTAGCTCACTTTCTTCAAATGGAGGATTTTGCGGTTGTTCATCCAGTACTCGATATAGGCAGCTTCCGTCTCGATCCAGTCCGTCCACGCATTGGCTTGTTTGTCCTGATTGGCCGGGGAAACCAGATCCTTCCCCCCCGTGTCCCAGTCCCGGTAACCGGCCCCCTCCTCATTGGAGATCCGGACAATGATTTCCCGTTCACGGTGTTCGGGATTCAACAGCAGCCAGATCTTCCCCCCATCGTCCACTTTTACCCCGCGGATCACATCACTGTTGATGCTCAACGCCTCATAAGGGCCGAAATGTACCTTTCCCGAGGCAGAAAGCCCGTGGATGCCCAGAAAAAATCCTGCCAGAATGAAGAGAAAGGATCGCTTTATTGCTTTCACTGGGAGCATCTTGAGTCCACCGCGAAGCTTTGTCAAAAGTCTCTCCGCACAAAAAGAGGGAAGCTAAAGAAGGTCCCCCCGGAGCACCCCCATGGCGAAGGCGTAGCTGAACATCAGGGCCGGCAGAATGAACATCGCCAGATTTCCCCAATACCCGATGAGGGCCAGCGATTCCCCTCCGATCCGACCGTGATGGCGCCTCAGATGGCGCCGGGCCAGCATTCCCAGGAGCAGGCCGGCCAGGCCGACCAGCGCCGAAAGAAGGGTCAGGACAAGGATGTCCAGGCTCCTCAGTCCAGCCCAGAGGAATCCGTTCACGAGAAGTAAAAGGACCGATATCTTCGCAAGGAGCGATTCCCGCTCCCGCCCCGCTCCTTTACCACGGTTCACCTTCTTCCATTTACCCATCCTTTCCCATCCCTTTAGCCGCCCTCTCCGGTTAAGCAACGCTTTTTCTCTCCCCTCGAATTAATTGACAAACTGCTGCCAACAAGACGAACGTCGGGAATGCGAGGAAAACAGAGGCCCGGGACCGAAAGACCCGGCGGGTTCAGAGAGCTTGGACCGCTGCTTGGGGCCCTCCTTTTCCTGGCCCTCCTCGGATTGAACCTCGGTCCAATGGAAACGCGTCTCGGGGAGGTCCTCCAGATAATCGGCCACCGCCTCACCTTCGGCCACTGGCCGGGCGCGGTGGACGCCGCCCATCTTGCGATTATCTGGGACATCCGTATGCCGAGGATCCTTGTCGCGATGGCCGTCGGCGCGGCCCTCGCGACGGCGGGAGCCTGCCTTCAGGGCCTATTCCGGAACCCGCTTGCCGATCCGGGGCTGATCGGGGTTTCCAGCGGGGGTGCGATTGGTTCCATCCTCGCAATCGCCACCCTCGGTTGGCTCCCCGGAAGCGGAACCGGCCTCCTGGCCGTCCTGCACGTTCCCTTCTGGGCCATGGCCGGGGCGATGCTGACCACTTTCACGGTCTATCGCATCGCCCGGATTGCCGGGAAGACGCACATCTCGACCCTGCTCCTCGCCGGCATCGCGGTCAATGCCCTTGCCGGCTCGATTGTCGGGGCCGTCCTCTACCTTTCGGACAACGATGCCCTCCGGCGGTTCACTTTCTGGACCCTGGGCAGCCTCCACACCGCAGGCTGGCAGAGCTTTTTCATCATGCTGCCCTTCATCGGGATACCGCTGCTTATTCTCCCGCGTTTCCGGACCGCCCTTAATGCCTTTCTTCTCGGGGAGGCGGAAGCCTACCACCTTGGCTTCAACACCCAGCTGACCAAGCGCGTGGTCGTCGTCCTCTGCGCCCTCATGGTCGGGGTGACGGTCGCCTTCTGCGGCCTCATCGGGTTTGTCGGGCTCGTTGTCCCCCATCTCGTCCGCCTCCTCTGGGGGCCGGATTTTCGTCGTCTGATCCCCGCATCGGCCCTTCTCGGAGCCCTTCTTGTCCTCGCCGCGGACCTACTGGCGCGGACCATCAATGCCCCGGCCGAAGTCCCCATCGGGGTCGTCACCTCACTCGTGGGCGCGCCTTTTTTCCTCTATCTCATCCACCGCCGGAAACGCCAATTGAGTGTCTGAACCATGCTCAGCGGAAAACAGATCAGCCTCACCCTTGGCGGGAGGGACATTCTCCGGGAAGCCAGCCTCGACCTGGAACCCGGCCGCATCACCGCGATCCTCGGGCCGAACGGCGCCGGCAAGACCTCCCTCCTGCGCATCCTTTCCGGAGAATGGCACCCCACCCGGGGACAGGTCCTCATCGAAGACGAGCCGCTCCACTCCATACCCATCCGCCGCCTGGGCCAGGTGCGGGCCTACCTCCATCAGGAATCCTCCCTCGATTTCGCCTTCTCCGTCCTTGAGGTCGTCCTCCTCGGGCGCAGCCCCCACATGCGCGGCGGCGAGCGACCGGACGACTACACCGCCGCCCGCCGGGCCCTCCTGCAGGTCGACCTGCAGGACCGGGAAGGGGATTCCTATACGGCCCTTTCGGGAGGCGAGAAGCAACGCGTCCATCTCGCCCGCGTCCTCGCCCAGCTCGATTCCCCGGGCCACCAGGAACCACGCTACCTTTTCCTCGACGAACCGACCAACAACCTCGACCTCTCACACCAGAGGACCGTTTTCCGCGTCGCCCGTTCCCTCGCCCGGGAAAGGGTCGCGGTGTGCCTTGTCATCCATGACCTCAATCAGGCTTTCCAGGTTGCCGATGAAGTCCTCGTTCTCGAGGAGGGACGCATCGCCCTCCGCGGATCCCCCCTTGCAATCGCCTCGTCCCCGGAATGCGAGCGGATCTTCGGCGTTCCCCTGATGCGTGTGGAGGTGCCGGGAAGCTCCTGCCCCTACCTCGTTCTCCGGGATCAATGAGGCCCGTCGACCTTCCGGCACGATCGGAACCGCGCCCTCAAGGAACCGTGGTTCAGGCCGCTCCGCCCCGGATGCAGGCCAGGAGGGCTTCCATCTTCATGGAGGTCTCCTGCTCCTCCCGCTCGGGGACAGACCCCTCGACAATGCCCGCTCCGGCATAGAGACGCGCTTCGCGTTCGCGCACAAGGGCACTCCGGATTCCGACCGAAAACTCACCGTTGCCCCGCAGGTCAAACCACCCGTTCAGGCCAGCGAAGAGGCCTCTTGGAAAGGGTTCCCAACGGGCGATGTCGGGCAGCGCCGCCTCCCGCGGGGAGCCCCCCACCGCCGGGGTCGGATGCAGGGACTGGACAAGGTCGAGAAGATGTTTTCCGTTTTCCAGCGACCCCTCGATGGGGGTATGGAGGTGCTGCACGTTGGGCAGGGCAAGGAGGCCGGGCTCCGGAGCCACCTCCGGCCTCAGGCCGATGGCTTCGAGGCGCCGCCGTATGCTCTTGATGACGTGCCGGTGCTCGCGAATATCCTTCTCGCTCCCAAGAAGGGCGCGCGCCTGACGGGCGTCCTCCGCGGCCGTCGCCCCGCGCGCCGCCGATCCCGCGATGGCTTCCGTGCAGAAGCGGCCCCCGCTGACCGATACGAGGCGTTCCGGCGTCGCCCCGATAAAGCTCGATCCGGCCTCGTTCTGGAGGGAAAAACTGCTGCACCTCGGATAATCCGCCCGCAGCCGGTTGAGGATTTTCAGGGGCTGGCAGGGGTTGTCGAACACAAGGTCGAGTGCCCGGGCGAGGACGATTTTCCCGTAGGATCCCGCCCGGATTTCCTCGAGGGCGCGGACGACATTCCCGGCAAAGGCCCCTTCCGGGCCCACCTCGCGTTCCCCGATAATGTGGTACTCGGGCGCCTCCGGGGGGGCCTCGTAATCGAAGGAGACGAACTTGCGGTGAGCCGACCAGATCCGCCGGACCACCGGGTCAATGTCCATCCCAGGCCGTATCCGGGCATTCGCTACAGCGATGTAACGGCTCCCGGAACGGGCCACCTGCCACCGGGGAACGAAGACGAGGGCCGGGGGAAAGGTGCCTTCCCCCTTTTCCGGATAATCCGCGAAGGTGAACCCGGCGAAAAAAAGGGGCCCTGAAAAGGGAAGGGCCATGTCACCGATGGCGATCACATGCTCGTCGAGGGCTTCGGCAAAGCGTCGCGCCTCGCGAAAACGGTCCGGCCCCTCCCAGGTTCCCGAGGCCACGGCTTCCGCCCCCGCCACCGCCGACTCGCGAAAGGGGGTCTCCTGGTAGTAGTGGTGGGCATCCCCCTCGTAGATCGAATCAAGGACCGCCAGCGGGTCGATATGCCTTACAGCAAGGCTGATGCTCGCGATCTTGTCGTGCCCGTCGGCGTCGGCCTCATCGCGGCAGGCGGCGAGGAAGGACCGAAGACCCGCCTCATCCGCGCGGTCCTCAAGGGGAATGTCAATGACCTGCATCGGGTGCCGCTCCCCTCCTTCCTCAGGACCGCCGGATCCAGCGCGAGGCCTGGGCCACCGACCACTGGTACTTGCGCCGGTGTTCGCGAATCATAAAGGGGATATCCCAGCTCGTCTGGTATTCAAAGGTCGGATCGAGGACCTTTTTCAGGGCCTCAAGGGGTTCGCCTGTCTCCGGCGTCCCGCCAAGCCAGTATTCCTGCGCCGTGAAGGATTCCAGCCAGGTGTTCGGGGTCGTGACAATGAGCTGCCCACCCGGGTTAAGGAGATCCGGAAGACGGTCCAGAAAGGCGTCCGGACGACCCAGGCGGCAAAGGAGGTTGGCCGCGAGGACACAATCGAAGGTCCCGAGTCCCCCCCGCAGTTTCTGCGCATCCCCCTGCTCAAACTGGATCCGCCCCTGGACCCCCTCCGGCCGCCGGGCTGTCACCTCGCGGGTGATCGTACCGGTCTCCTTGAGGCGGTATTGGATCGAGCCTTCCCGGTAAATGAGACGGGCGGCCATGACAAAGGCGTCCGAATAATCGATCCCGACGACCTCCTCGAAGCTGCGTGCCAGTTCGAAGGTCGAACGCCCGACGGCACATCCGACGTCAAGGGCCCGACCCGTCCCCGGAAGGCGCTCCCGGTCGATTCCCTCCGTCACACAACGCACCGGAAAATCAAGGGCGTCCCGGGGCCCGAATTCCCACGGCAGCTGGTCGGCAGGTTCTCCGTAGTGAAAAATGAGATACTGATGAAGCAGCTCATCGGTCTCGTAAATATGCGATTCCATTCCGGCAGGATGCCCTGATTTCCGCTTTTGGCAAGAAAGGGTGGCATCCAAACCCGCTCAAAATGCGTGAAACACCTTGTCAGGAAAGCCTCTCCGGGACACATTTCTTCCCATGACATTGGAAGAACGGCTGGAAAAATTTCTTACCCGCAAACCGGACGTCGACCCGGGCGCCTACGTGGCTCCTTCGGCTGTCATCATGGGTGCGGTCAAGCTCGGGCCCTCCTCTTCCGTCTGGCCGGGAACCGTTCTCCGCGGTGATATCGAGGAGATCGATATCGGCGAGGGCTCAAATGTCCAGGACGGGACGATTGTTCATTTGGCCGACGACCTCGGCGTCAAGGTCGGGCGCTATGTGACCATAGGCCATGCCGCCATGATCCACGCCTGCACGATCGAGGATGAATGCCTTATCGGCATGAAGGCGACCATTCTCGACGGAGCCGTCATTGGACGCCGCTCCATCGTCGGAGCCGGGGCCGTTGTGACCGGCAACACCCGCGTTCCGCCCGGTTCCATGGTTCTGGGAATGCCGGCCAAGGTGGTCCGTCCCCTGTCGGAAGAGGAACAGGCCGGTCTCCGCCACTGGGCCGAGAAATACGTTGTCGTGGCAGGCTTTCACAAACGGCTTGAGGCCGGTCGGGAATGAACCGCCAGCAGAAGATCCTCGCCTACGCCACGGGTTTTGTCCTCGGCTGCCTCATCCTGATGGCCCTTCCCCGCGGTGAGAAAGCGTCCGGTTCCCACCCATGGCATGCCCAGACGGCTCCCGAAGGCACTTATCCACGGGAACTGGTGGACGATCTTGGCCGCACCGTCCGTCTCGAAAAACAGCCGCGCCATTTCATCTCCCTCGCGCCAAGCACCACCGAAATCCTTTTCGCGATGGGGATGGGGGATCACCTGATGGCGGTGACGCGTTGGTGTACCTACCCGGAAGAGGCCGATGCCCTCCGCGAAGCCGGCGCCCAGATCGGGAGCATGGACCAGCCGAATCGGGAAATGATCGCCTCCTATCGCCCGGACCTGATCATCGGCACCGATCTCACCCCTCCGGAAATATACGCCGCCCTCGAGAATCCTCCCCGCACGGTGGCACTGGTCCTGAAGCATGAGGGGATCGACGATATCATCGAGGATGTGAAGACGGTCGGCATCGCGACCGGGGTGCCCGGCAAGGCCCTTAAGCTTGTGCAGCGACTCCAGAGGGGGCGCCAGGCCATCCAAAACCGGCTCCAGGCCGTCAGGGAACTCCCCCCCAAACGTGTCCTCTTCCTCCTCTCCATTGAACCGGGGGGACAGCCCGGCTGGGCCCCCGGACGGGACTCATGGGCAAGCAGCCTCATCGAGGCCGCTCACGCCGTCAATGTCGCCTCCGAGATTGGATCCTCTTGGGGCGAGGTCTCCCTTGAAGCCCTCCTGACCCTGGATCCGGAGGTCCTCCTCATCCGCGAGGCCGATACGGCGCAGGAGCAGGCACGTATGGAGGCCGAGGTCGCCGGGCTCTCCCGCCATCCTGTATGGAAAGAGGTTCAGGCTGTGCGGGAGGGGCGGATCCACTGGGTTCCCAACGGTCCGTTGAGCATTCCCGGCCCCCGCGTCATAGAGGCCTACTCAAGCGTTGCCTCGGCCATCTGGCCAGATTTGCCGCAAGTCGGGCAGACCCCGTAAAAGACCGTTTCCTGCCCCTTTACCGCGAATCCGGGAGGCGGCGTGATGACCACATCCGGAACCTCGATCTGCATGTCGTAGACCCGGTCGCAATGCCGGCAGATAAAGTGAGCATGATGCACATCGCTGACCCATTCATACCGCAGCGGCTGTCCCGGATAGTCCACCCCGACGATAAGGCCCTCCCCTGCCATGTCCCCAAGTTGACGGTAGATCGTCCGCAGCCCGATCCTTGGAAGGATTCGCTGGGCCTCGGTGAGGACTTCCCCCGGGGTCAGGGGCCGTCCCTCCTTCTGGAAGACTTCCTCGATGGCAAGGCGCTGGCGGGTCTGGCGGATCACGGAAGCGGTGGGTTTCTCACCCGTCAGGTCTCGGCGAGGTTGTCGTAAATATAGCGGAAGCTGCTTTCGAGGGAAACAAAGGGATCTCCGGGACAGGTGTCCTGCTCGACGATGAACCACTGGCAACCGGAGGCCTCCGCGGTCGCGATAATCGTCTGGAAGTCAAGGACGCCCTGCCCTATCTCGGCAAAGCGTGCCTGTCCATCCTCCCCGATGGCATAATCCTTGATATGCAGGAGGGGCAGCCGGTCGCGCAGGCGCGCGCACCAGGCCTGGGGTGAGGAACCCCCGGCGTGAATCCAGTAGGTGTCCAGTTCGCCCTGCAGGAAATCGGGATCCGACTGACTGTAGATCCGCTCCAGCACCGGGATGCCCTCCAGTTCCTCCAGCTCGACGGCATGGTTGTGGTAGGTGAGGCCCTTTCCGGATTCGCGGAGAATTCTCCCTGAGGCCTCAAGACCCTTGATCAGGCCTTCCACCGAGGCCCGGGAACTGAAATCAATTCCTTTGGGATAGGGGTAGGCCGTGTAGCGGCACCCGAAGGCGTCAAGGTTCTCCACCACGGCATGGGGATTTTCAAGAATGAGGCTCGAATCCTCGTGACTGGAGTTGATGACCAGACCCTTCTCCGCACAGAGGGAGGCAATGTCCCCCTCCTCGATCGGCCGTGGTCCGGAAACCTGGATCGAGCGGTACCCGATATCGGCGATCTTCTGGAGCGATTCCTGATAGGCCTCGGGGGTCTCAAGGTGATCGCGGATGGTAAACAGTTGCGCGGCTACTTGTTCAATCTTCATATCGTTGCAAAGTTACTCGGCATGGATCTTCAGGGTGTCGCGCTTGAGGCGACGGACCTTTCCCTCGATCAGGCGCCGACGGCGCTTCTCCATCCGGTCGATGAACAGCTTCCCGTTCAGGTGATCGACCTCATGCTGGACGACACGGGCAAACCAGCCGCTGCAGATCAGCGTGTGCGCCAACCCCTTGAGGTCCTGGAAACGCACTTCAATGGTCTCCGTTCGCGGCACGTCCCCGCGGATTCCCGGAAAGGAAAGGCAACCCTCCTCATCCGTGATCGTCTTTCCCGGAAGCTCCGTCACCTCCGGATTGACCAGCGGCAACGGCATGATGAGGTCAATGGGCTGGCGCAGTCCATCAAGCTGGTAGTCGAGTTCCTCCTCCGGGAGGTGCGAGACGTCGATCACGCAAAGCATGAGGGCCCGGTCAACCTGTTGGGCCGCAAGACCGACTCCTTCCTCCGCGTACATCGTCTCAATCATGTCCGAGGCCAGGGTCTGCAGGCTCTCATCGAATGTCTCGACGGCATCCCCTGATTGACGAAGTACCGGTTCACCGTATTGTGTAACCCTCAGGCGCATTGATTCTATTTAACAGCTTGCACCCCATTATCTGTCCAGTCAAATAAGGCATGCCCATGGCCAACCCGCCGGATCCGCCGCTTGCTTCAAGACGCCGCCCTCTCTGGCTGCGCCTCTGCCTCGTTGGATTGAACCTCCTCCTTGCCGGCGGCGCCCTCTGGCTCGGGATGAGCATCCCCTCCTACTTCCGGTCTGTTTCCCCGCTCGTTCTCGAAGCCGCCGGCTCCGGCACCCCCTCCCTCGCCGACCTCGCCGCCGAGGAACTCCAGGCCGGCCGGCCCGGCCTCGCCAAGCCCCTCCTCGGGACCTATCATCGGACCACCGGGTCCGCGCCCCCCGATAATCTCATGGAACGGCTCGAAGCCCTCCATGACGAAAACCCCTTCTACCGCTGGAGCGGCGGCCCCGCACCCTTCTATGAACAATTCCTTGCCGATGCCGCCCGTCTTCACGAGGAGGAGACGGCCGTCATCCCGACCCTCCTTCCCGCCGAACACCGTAACCGCCTCCTCGGATTCCTCCGCCAGAGCCCGAACCAGAATGTCCTGCAGATCCTCCGGACCCGCGAGCTCGGCGGCTGGCAGCGCTTTTATCCAGTGTTCTCCACCTCCGGGCATCCCCTTGAAGCGACCATCCTCACCGTTGCCCTCCTTGAACAGGCCTCCGCCATTCCGCCCGGTATCCGCAAACCCCTGCTCGATGCCATTGAGCCCGCTTCCGAGGGGGAGGCCGGGGCCATGGAACGGCTTGAATCCCTCTTCATCGGGATCCTGACCCTCGGACGCTATACCGACTGGCTCCAGCTCCAGTACCTCGTCCAGCGCATGGACTCCCCCCAGGACCTGCTCTTCACGGCCCAGGCCGCCCAGCAGGACCCGGCAAAGATTCCCCTTTTCCACAGCGCCCTCCATGCTTCCCGGCAGACCGGCGACCTCATCGCGTACCTGACCCGCCACGGCGACCGCGGCTGGGCCGCCCTCGAGACCGCCCTCTCCCTCGGCCAGGGAGCCGCCGGAGCCCTCCTCCAGTTCGATAAACCGGTCTACCATCCACCCGCCTTCTGGAACGCCCTCCCCTCCGAAGTCCGTGAAAGCCAGTGGCATTTCAAGGAATTCGCCGAGAAGTGGCCGGGCCTCGCCATCGGGGCCCGCGCCCTCGCCTTCGCCTTCTGCGGCTTCTTCCTCGTCGCCATCCTCAGGACGCTTGTCCTCAGGGGCCTCCCAAGGCCACCGGACCGGCGTCTCCTCATCAACCTCGACAGCATCGTCGGGGGAAGCCTTGTCATGATCCTCGTCTGGGTTTTGATTGAACCCGGATTACTTGATTTCCGCCCAAATGAAGACGGTATCCTTCAGATCCGGCTTGCCGAGATCCTGCCCGAAACCCCAACCTCTATAAATGAAGCCGCAACCAGCATGATCGATCAAGTCACCATCCTCACCCTTGTCCTCTTTCTCATCCTCCAGTTGCTGGTCTTTATCTTCGGTCTGATCAAGATCAGCGAGGTCCGGCGTCAGCAGGTCCATCCGGAACTCAAGCTCCGCCTCCTCGACAATGAGGAAAACCTCTTCGACCTCGGTCTCTACGTCGGCCTCGGCGGCACCGTCGGCTCCCTCATCCTTGTGGTCCTCAATGTCGTCGACGCCAGCCTCATGGCGGCCTACGCGTCCACCCTCTTCGGCATCATTTTTGTCGCCATTCTCAAGGTCGGCTTCCTCCGGCCCTACCGGCGCAAGCTCATCCTTCATCGCGCCTCCTGAGGAACCTGCCCGGTGAACAAGACGCTCCTCCTCATAATCTGCGATTTTCTCCTCATCAGCATCCTCGCCCTCGTCGAGTTCAAGCCGACCGTGGAGCCCGAGGTCGTTGATGATGACGCCCTCCGCAACGATTCCGCGGAGGAAATGCTCGAGCTCATGCAGCTCTCACTCGAACTCGAAAACCAGGAGCGCGAGGAGGTTGAATCCAGTCTTGACCAGACCCGGGAGGAACTCTCCGAGCGCGAGCAGGCCCTCCGCCAGAAGGACCAGACCCTTTCCGAAAAGGAACAGGCCCTCGCCGAACGGGAGGCCTCCCTCGTGGAGGTCAGCAGCGAACTCCAGGAACAGGAACGCGAATCGGCCCAGCTTGCCTCTGAACTTGACCGCACCCTCAGCTCCCTCCAGCTAACGGTCGAGGAAAAGGAGGCCCTCGCTCAGTCCCTCAGTGAAAATGAGCAGCGCGCCCGCCAGCTCCAACAGGAACTCCGGGCTCAACAGGAGGCCTCCGCCGGCAAGGAGGCCGACCTCGCCGCCGCCCGCGAAAACCTCGAGCAGCTTCGTTCCGAGCAACAACAGCTTGCCACCCAGCTCCAGATCGGGGAAACCGAAAAGGAAATGCTGCGCCAGAATCTCCTCACCGCCCAGGCCGAGGTTGACCGGGCCCGCCTTGAAGCCGAACAGGCCGCCCGGCGGTCCGAAAGCCTCGCCGCCGGGGTCAGCGACCTCGCCACTTCCTCCTCCCGCCTGCGCGAGGAGTTTGAACGGGCCCAGCCCCTTTCCCTCAATGCGATCTACCGGCAGTTCGAGGACAACCGGGTCTCCCTCCGCTTCCAGTGGGAGGAACGCGCCTTCCTCAACACCAACCGCCGGCAGGCCGCCCTCCATACGATCATGGTTGAGACCCCGGACGGCATCCGGGCCCTCTTCGCCACCGCCAATACCCCCTTCGCGGACGGCAACCGCGATGTCGACCCCATGGCCGTCCTCACCATCGGGGAACGCTCCTTTGCCGTGAAGGAAATCGGCTTCCTCGAGGGATCGGATGCCATCGCCGCCATCCGCGTCCCCCCACGTATCGCCGAGGAAAGCGACCTCGAGGTCCTTTCCCTTTCCGAGGAGCCCCTCCGCTTCTCCAACGCCGTCCTTGTCAGTGACGATGAGGAACTTTACGGCGAGATCCCGATCCGCGTCCTTCCCGGCGACAGCAGCCTCCTCGAGGTCGAGTCCCGCCTCTTCAACCGCCTCTTCGGCGAGTTTTCCCCCGATCCCGGCAACTACGTCTTTTCCAAGACCGGCCGGCTCATCGGGATCATGACCGGCCGCGACCGCGCCCGCATGCTCAAGGAACCGGCTTTCACCGACTTCATCGAACTCCGGACACCCTCCAATGTAGACCCGGCCGAATAAGCCCTCCATGCCCACCACCCTTCGTGTCATCCGTCTCTTTTTCCTCCTCCTCGCCCTTCTCGGCGGATGGATCATCAGCTACGCCATCCCTGAATGGGACGAATACCGCTGGCTCGGGGTCTTCATCGGGGGCGCCCTCGGTGCCCTTGTCATCCTCATCGACATCCTCCTCAAGGGCTTTTCCCTCCGCGGGCTCTCCGCCCTCACCTTCGGTCTCTTTGTCGGCTGGCTCTGCGCCTTCCTCATCGGCTCCTCGCCCCTCTTTGATGTCCCCTTCGAGGGCTGGGACGAATCCACCTTCATCCTCACCCAGAACCTCTACCTCGTCCGCCTCGTCCTCTATATCGTCCTCATGTACCTCGGGGCTGTCATCGCCCTCCGCGGCCGCGACGAGTTCAACCTCGTCATCCCCTACGTCCGCTTTGTCCCCCACAATGTCGATGTCCCGCTCGCCCTTGTCGACACCAGCGCCCTCATCGACGGGCGTCTCGCCGGGATCTGCAAGTCCGGCTTCATGGGCTATGGCCTCATCATTCCCCGCTTCGTCATCGACGAGCTCCAGGCCATCGCCGATTCCCGCGATCCCGCCCGTCAGGCTCGCGGCCGCAAGGGCCTTGAGGTCCTCAACCGCCTCCGTTCCATGAAGGAAATCGATCTCCGCATCAACGACAGCTCGGTCGAGAACCGTGAAAGCGTCGATGCCAAGCTCGTCTACCTCGCCCAGTCCATGAAGGCCAAGCTCCTCACCACCGACTACAACCTCGCCAAGGTCGCCGAGTTCCACAATGTCCAGTGGCTCAACCTCAACAGCCTCGCCAAGGCCCTCAATCCCCAGCCCGTCGTCGGGGATTCCCTCGAGGTCCACCTCGCCAAACCCGGAAAGGACCCCGGCCAGGCCGTCGGCTACCTCCCCGACGGGTCCATGGTCGTCGTCGCCGATGCCCGCGACGCCATCGGGACCGCCGTCCCTGTCCGGATTGAGTCCATTATCCCCTCCGCCGGCGGGAAAATGGTCTTCGCACGCCGCGTCCCCGACAACCCGCCCGCAAAGCCCGGGCAATCTTTTTAATTAACTGTAAATCCTTATCCGCCAGATATTTTGCCTTGGCATTCGCCCCCCAAATCGAGAAAGTCGACACTCCTCGAACGAGGAATACATATCATCAAAATATTAAGGAGACTATTATGAATAATAAAAGCAAAAAGGGATTTACTCTCGTTGAAATCATGATCGTGGTCGTCATCATCGGCCTCCTCGCCGCCATGGCCATCCCCGCCTTCCAGAAGGTCCGCGAGACCTCACAGGAAAAGGCCATCACCAACAACTTGCGCCAGATTGCTTCCGCAGCCCAGCAGTACATGCTTGAAGAAGGAGAGAACACCGCAACTGTTAGCAATCTCTATCCGGATTACCTCACCACTCCGGAGACAGTGGCCGGCGAGACTTACCCGACTGAGGTTAACGCTGCGGACACTGAGGTTACTGCTGAAGGGGGCGCACCTGGAGATATCACCTACACATTCTGAGGAAGTTTTAAAGTTTACCTTTCAGCCAAGCCGCCCCAATACTGGGGCGGCTTTTATTTTGCGCATATGAAAACATTTCCCGTCAGGTATAACTTACTGGTATTTGCGCTCATCAGCCTTGTCTCCCTTTGGGTCGGTTTCTTCTGGTTTGGCAACACCCAGATATTCAAGGTTGTGATTTATACGGGTTACCCAAGCCTTTTCATTGCCTCCGGCATATTCCTCTGGAGCAGCGTGCACATGTTTCGGAAGGGCGTATTCACCTTAGAAATACTTCCTCGCAGCCGACTGGCATGGATCAGCCTTCTGGCCATAGCGGCATTCCTGCTTCTTGTGGAGCCCCTCGAATTCAAGATTGTCTACGATGAACCTGTCCTGTCCGCATCGGCCCAGTTGATGCATTTCCAGAGGTTGGCCGCCGTTCCCTATCAAGGAAACGACTACCTCGGTAGCTATGTTTTAATGGAATCCTTTCTGGATAAACGTCCCTTCTTTTTTCCGTTCCTCCTTTCACTTGTTCATGACTTTTCAGGCTTCCGGTTGGAAAATGCCTTCTATCTCAATGCCTGTCTCACGATCGTTCTTCTCTTTCTGCTGTTTATCGCGTCCAAGATGTTTGCCGGAGAAAAAGGCGGCATCCTTGCCGTTTTGATGGCGGGAACATTACCCCTTTTGGCAATTTTTGCGAACAGCGGTCACTTCGAGATCCTCAATCTGGTCATGATTACGCTCGTCGTGATCCTGTCTGTGTACTATCTCGAAAAGCCGGAAAGCCTACGTTTAACACCATTGGTATTCGCATTGTTGCTCCTGACGCAGGTCCGCTATGAAAACAGTCTCTATCTCCTTCCGTTCGGAATCCTTATCCTACTGGGATGGAAAAAGGCAGGGCGTGTCCTATTGCCCTGGCCGGTCATGATAAGCCCCTTGTTTCTTATCATTTACGCCCTGCAGTTCCGCATGATGCAGACCTCCGAATTCAGCTTTTTCCAGGCAGGCCCAAACAACCGAACGGACACCTTTTCTCTTTCCTATGTTGGGGAGAACATGGAATCTATCCCCCGCTTTTTTCTGCACGCTGGAATGGACATGCCGAATTCCTACCTGCTGACCGTCCTTGGAATTCCGGCCATTACTTTTATTCTCATTCAGATCCTTCGGAAGAGGAGTATTTTCGAAGGTGAAGCCCCAAAAGCTACGACTTTCCTCGTATTTTCAGCCAGCATTGTCCTTTATACCGCTGTCCTCTGCGCCTTCAATTTTGGATTGTTGGACCGCTACATCACCCACCGTCTGAGTCTTCCAATCAATCTGTTACTCATTCTTTCGATCCCCATCGCCTACTGCCACTACAAAAAACCTTATGTCTTATCCTGCCTGATATTCGGGGTGTTTTGTGCCATGTTGAACTTTAATCAGCTTGACCGGGAAATGCTTCTTTCCGGGGGAATCCTTCTTGGTTACGCGACCGCCGCATATGCGGCCGCAATGTTCTATGTATGGCGGAAGACAGAGGAGAATTCCTGGATTTTCCTTATTATTCCCGTGCTCTTCCTGCTGACCGTGACCATGCCCAAAAGCCATGCGCAAAAATATTCCCATAAATACAGGAACAACGACATGCTTATGGAGCAGATTTTCTTCATCAAGAGGCATAAAGATAAGGAAAGGCTGCTGTTTGTAGCTGGTAACCAATATGCTGCCTTATTGACCCGGACAAACAGCACGTTTATAAGCAAATTGAATAGCCACCCAAGTGTGGCCAGGGAACACATGGAACGGAAAATGTACAATTCCATTTACGTGAGCCGGCGCTTTGAACGCTTGGAAAATGGAGAATGGGATCTGATCAAACCCGAGCAATACCTCGATCCGGAAGTATTTGAATTGGAAACCCTGTATGAGAAATTCCTTGATCAGAATGTTGTCCTGCGTTTTTCAAAACTGATAAATGTACATCTGGATGAGCATGGAGCTTCCCAGGACGAAAACAAAGTCACCGGTAAATAAGACAGTATACTTGGCTGGAACTCATTATTTCCCTCACGACACGTCTTTTGTCCAGACCAAAGGCTTCAATAATCTGGGGCTTCCTCTCGAAGGGATGTAAGGCGATAAAGTACTCAAAGGTACGATACTTGTCCTCATTCAGGCTCGAGGTATAAAATGTCTGGTCGGGGAATTTAGAAAAGCGTCCGTAGCTCATGACGGAGTGCTCCTCAGCAAGAACAAGCACTGTAGGAGGAGGCCTCCCATCAAGTACCGCTTCCATCGACAACCGGTTCATGTATTCGGCAGCAAGTCTGTAGGAAAGCGCATGATAATCGGCATCAAATCCTTCTCTTCCACCGGGAAGATATTCAGCAATGATATTCTTGTAGGGGTAAACGATGGGAAAATAATGGACGATCAAGATCAAATTGAGGACAATACACAGGCTCCCCGCAGCAAGAGACCAAGATTCCCTGCGGTATGCAGGTAGAATGCGCGAGAGTCCATAAAGCCCGTAGCCCGCCAGCCACGCATAGGCGGGAAACAGAAAAATGGTCTGGCGAACACCGTTATACAGGCTGAAAGGTGCGAAAGGATAAATGAGCCACAATGGCAGGATCCAGAAAATCAGGGCAAGGCACTCCAGGCGCTTATCCTCCTCTCCCGTTTTCCAACGCCTCGCCAGTTCCCAGCATCCGAGAGCATAAAAGGGAATACACCAGAGCGGTTGGGCAAGGGACTGCAGAAGTGCAAATGCGCAAGGTGGAAGCGTTTCGCTTGTACGCCACTCACCAAGAAAGAAAACAAAAATTTCCCATCGGAAATCCAGGAAGGCAAAAAAGGCTTTTATCGGATTGGAAAGCGGTGCCAATAATGCCGTAGGCCATGTCAGCACCATGAAGATCCAAGCAATTGAAAATATGAAGGCATGGTGCAGCCAGGGGAAGCGAAGCACCTTGGCGGGCCACTTAAGTCCCTCTGTCCCGTTGGAAGAGAGATACCAGAGGAGGCCGACCAGAAAGATGAACATGACAAAAGGGAGAGAGGCAATCCGCAGTGCCAGGCCCAGGCCAATCGTGATGGCGGGGATGAGAATCCATCCATCAAATTTCATGCCCTTGCGAACCCAATGGAGATAGGAAAGCCACGCCGCAGCATAGGCTGCCGCGAATGGGATATCCTTGGAGTTTACAAAAGCCTCTCCGAAAAAGGGTGGCAACGTGAACAAAAAGGCGCAGGAAAAAAGGGCAATACCAATACCGAAGGACTTTCGTACAAGCTTATAGGTCAATACAGCGACCAAAAGAGCCGTGATTCCAGTGATCAATTGCCGAAACTGAAAAATATCCTCTGTTCCCGCGACCCTGTGCACCATGGCGCTGAAAAGCTCGAAGACGGCGCCATAGAGAAAAAGATTATGCAATTCGAGGAAGGTCCGGTCCTCCCCCAGAGAAAGATAGAAGTCCAGCACATACTCACCGTAAAAGGCCTGCAACCCATCGTCCCATGCGAGGCCGAAGTTGCCTGCGAGGCCTGTAACAAGGACCATCCCTATGCATCCGAACAACAGAGGGATGACTCTATTGAATTTTGAGGAGTTCATTGGTAGGAATACTCAACTCATTTGAAGGTCGAATAGAATTCGTTTGCCCATGTGCAGGTCCTCATAATGCTTCTAACAGGCAAATCATTGTCAGCATACCGAGACAAGGTCAATGCCTCCTGTTACAACCAATACGCTTCTCGTTTTAATGACAAAGCCGCCCCGCCAATGATGAATAAAATCAGGAATAGACCTTATTTTTCCATTCTACTGGGTACTTTCTTGGTCTACCTGCTTCTTTGCCTGTTCTCCTTTTTCGGGCACCCTCTCGTCCAGGCCCCGCAACTTGACGCCCGGGAAAATCTCGAGCTGGCGGCCCACTTGGACGACGGCGCAGCCTTAGAGGAGCCCTTCTACCGGGCTGTCCTCTATACGTGGCTGCTGAGCCTCGTGGAGCCGTCCGGGATCCGGCCGATAGCCGGTGCGCTTGCAGGATTTCTCCTGCACCTGGTGAACGGGTTCCTTGTGTACCGTCTCAGCCAGTTCTTCTGGAAACATCGCAGTTGCGCCGTTTTCGGCGCTGGTCTCTATCTCCTCAATCCCGCCTCTCTCTTTTACTCCACGCTGCTGCTCGACATCACCCTCGGGATCAGCTTTTTCCTTGCCGGGGTCTACTTTAGTCTCCGCCATAAGGATCAGGTTCCCTCGCTCCTTCTGGGAGGCCTCTGCATGGGTCTTGCCTCTGTGACGCGCCCGCACTTTCTGCCGGTCGCCCTGCTGCTTCCGATCGTCCTTGTACTTTTTCCAGAAGGAAGGAGCTGGAAGGCGGCGTTTCCGCTTGTTCCCCTTGTCACTGTTTTCCTGTTACAGGGCTGGGCCAATCACATCACAGCGGGTGCCTTCCGCATCCTACCCTGGCAGGGCTCGTACAACCTCTACGCTGCCAACCGGGCCGTATCCAACGGCCTTTATTACACACAAGTGCTCGACCTCTCCGGACGCGGCGATAACACCAATCCGGCGAAGGTGGAATCGATC
>JAWLGH010000048.1:0-24206 GCA_041685165.1 Oceanipulchritudo sp.
GGTCACCCACTGGGTATAGAGAAGAACCATAAACCTTCTCTCATCTTACTCGTGCGGCATGCAAAGGAATCCTGTTCCACAAAATTCCTCGATGAACCAAAGGAAATAAGTGGCCGTCGTCACAAAGCCCTCGAAAAGCTCGCGGGCTTCCTCTTTTCCTTGTTGAAGCAACTGCTGCATCACTTCTCTCTCTTTAACCGTGCTTCCCTTTCTCTTTTGAGTTTTACCGGTCCCCGAGCACGGTTGCCCGGGGGCGGGAAACCACCTCAAAATTTTAACACGTCAGGGGACGTTGCCTTTCCCGCCATGCCCGGGCATAGAGGTCGAGCCCGTCCTCCGTCGGGTACGTTTCCGGGCGGTAACCCAGTTCCCGGCGGGCAGCCTCAATGGAAAACCAGTGGCTCTTGGCGAGCTCGAGGGCGACAAACCGGGTCATCGGCGGCACCTCCCGGCGCCGGGCCAGTTTCCAGAGGCCTTCGCAGACCGCCCCCACCCGGTAGGCCGCCGGAAGGGAAATGCGTTTCTCAAGGACGGGAACCCCGATGCGGGCGAGAAGGGAATTAATCCAGTCCCAGAGGACAACGGGTTCGCCCTGGGAAATGAAATAGGCCCGGTTCACCGCGGTATCCCGTCCAAGGGCCTTGAGGGCGAGCAGATGGGCCTCGGCGGCATTCTCCACCCGGGTGATGTCAACCCGGTTGCGTCCGTCCCCGACAATGCGCAGGCGACCGCTGCGGCTGCGTTCGATGACCTTGGGCAGGAGATGCGGATCACCCTTTCCCCAGATCAAGTGCGGCCTCAGGGCGATCACGCGGCCCTTCCCGCTTTTTCCCCATTCAAGGACGTGCGCCTCGGCGAGAGCCTTGCTCTCCGCGTAGTGGCAGAGCCACTCACGACCGTAGGGAAGCGACTCGTCCGCGCCCTCATGGCTTTCCCGGTTGAAGACCACGCTCGGGGTGCTGCAGTGGACCAGTTTGCCGATCCCCGCCGTCTCCATCGCCTGACAGAGGTTCACCGTACCGGTGTAGTTGGTCTGGAAATACTCGTGGCGCGGGCCCCAGACCCCCGCCCTGGCCGCCGTGTGGATGACGGCGTCACATCCCGCAAGCGCCCTCCGGAGGGCCCCGGGGTCGAGAAGGGATCCCTGCCGGACCTCCACCCCCTCCGCTTCGAGGTCCGGATGCGGCCTTCGCTGGTAGGCCACGACGGCATACCCCTCCCCGCGGAGCCGGCGAACCAGCACGCTCCCGAGAAACCCGCCCCCGCCTGTCACGAGAATCTTCATTTCCGTTGAAAGCGCCTGGCAAGTTCAAGGCGGTTGATCTTGGCGTTGTGCCGCACATCCACCGGAAATTCGCTACAATAGAAGACGGTCTTCACCGGGGCGGTCACGCTGTGGGCGGCCGCCCTGGCAAGGATGGTCGCCTCTTCCGGCCGGGCCTGACCCTTCTCCGGTTCGATGACCACCGCCGGTTCCATTGCGGGAGCCTCGCCAAGGCCGATCAGGGCCGAGCGGTTCACCCCTGGAAGGGTGTTGAAGATCCCCTCGCAGCAATCCGTGTAGAGGGGCCCTTCAGGCGTCAGGACCCGTTCCGCGATGCGTCCGCAGAACCAGAGCCGCCCCGCCTCGTCGACATAGCCGGCATCTCCCATGCGATGCCAGACCCCGGCCTCGTCATCACGAATCTTCGCCCGGGCCGTGGCCTCCGGGAGGCCGTCGTAGGCGCGGGTCACTGTCGGCCCGGTGGCAATGATTTCGCCGATTGCCCCGGGGGGCAGGACCTCCGCATCCCCCATCGCCTCGAGTATCCGGTCCTTGATATGGATGATCCGTACCTCGACGTGGGCCACCGGATAGCCTACACAGGTGCCGGCGCCCTCTCCCGTCTTTGCCGCCGCGACCTCAAGGAGGGTCTGCCCGTCGACCGCACTGACCGGGAGGCATTCCGTCGCCCCGTAGGGCGACCAGATGCGGGCATTCGGAAAATACGGCTGGAGCTGCCGCACAAGGGACGGGGCAACCGGTGCCCCCGCCATGAGGATACGGCGCATCAGGGGAAGGCGCTGTCCGGTCCGGCCGAGATGGAAAGCCAGCTTTTTCCAGAGAACCGGCGACCCGAAACTGTTCGTCACCCCGCACTGGTCAATGGCCTGCAGCAGGGGTGCCGGCTCTGCCCGGGCCGGCTTGCCGGGATTGATTTCCGGGACCACGGTGGTCATCCCGAGAGCCGGATTGAAGAGGGCGAAGATCGGGAGCATCGGCAGATCCACCTCGCCGGGTTCAATTTCGAAGGTCTCCCGGATCAGGCGGACCTGGGCATCAAACTGCCCGTGTCCGTAGCAGACACCCTTCGGCGGGCCGGTGGACCCGGAGGTGAAAAGAATCGCCGCCAGCTCCTCCGGTCCCGGCTCGGCAATCGCAAAGCCCGTCGAGGGATAGTGTCCGTACCACTTACCAAAGTTTCGACCGACTCCAATGCGCCGGCGGACCATCTTGAAGGTCGCCGGGAAGAGGCGGCTGATCCATTGCGCGAGCGGGATTCCAAGGAGGGCCTCCGGGCGCGTCCGGCGCACGCACTGCAGGAAGTGGCGCAACCCCATCCCGGGATCAATGACGACCGGCACCGCTCCCAGCTTGAAGAGCGCAAAACAACAGCGAATGAGGTCGCTTCCGGGTTTCACCATCAGGAGAACCCGCTGACCGCGCCGGATTCCCTCCTGCGCCATCCCGTGGGCGACCTGCTCCGATTGAGCGTGAAGACCGGCAAAACTGAGGTCCTCATAGCGGATGTCCCCGTTCTTCTCCCGTCCCAGCGGCGCCAGCACAGCGTGGCCGTCCGGACGTTCGACGGCACGCTGGCCCAGGAACCGGGCCACATTGGCGGAGGCAGGCTGTCCACTCATAGGTCGCGGCGAAGGTGCTGATCAAGTTTCACGGCCCGTTCCTGACAGGCCTCCGGATCATCGCCAAGGAAGGTCAGGTGACCCATCTTGCGGCCCCTGCGGGGTTCTCCCTTGTCATACAGGTGCAGTTTGCAGTGCGGATCATCAAGGATGCCCGCCCAGTCGGGTTCCCCGTTCTCCCAAAGGTCGCCAAGCAGATTGAGCATGCAGCCGGGGGTGTGCTGCACCGTGGATCCCGGGGCCAGACCGCAGACGAGACGGACATGCTGCTCGAACTGGCTCGTCCGGTGGGTGTCGAGCGTGAGGTGTCCCGAATTATGGGGACGCGGGGCCATTTCATTCACGAGCCAGCCGGAGGGGGTCAGGAACAGTTCCACCGCGATCAGCCCGACAAGGTTGAGGCCGTCGGCGATGGCAAGGGCGATTTGCCGGGCCTCCCGTTCAAGGCTTTCCTCAAGCCCCGCCGGACTCACGGAAAGATGGAGGATATGGTTCCGGTGGATGTTCCGGATGACCGGATAGACACAGCTGCGCCCGTGCGCATTCCGGCCGCAGAGGATCGCGTACTCACCCTCAAAGGGTATCCACGTTTCCAGTACAGCTGAGTGCCCCTCATAGGCGGACCAGGCCTCGTCAAGGTCGGTCGAGGCGTCCACTTTCACCTGGCCCTTGCCGTCATAGCCGAAATCCGCTGTCTTCAGGACCGCTGGACGACCGAGGCGGTCGAGGGCCTTCCCGAAGGCCTCGCGGCTGGCAACGACCTCAAAGGGCGCACAGGGGATGCCGCTCTCCTTCAGGAAGCGCTTCTCACGGGCCCGGTTCTGGCAGGTCTGAAGGGCTTTCCTCCCGGGAAAGACGGGGACGCTCTCACCGAGTATCTCGAGCGAGCGGGAGGGAATATTTTCAAACTCAAGGGTTACCCGGTCAACGGCACCGGCAAGCCTGCGCAGGCCGGCGAGGTCGTCATAGGGGGCCGCGATCTGTTCATCCGCGACCCTTCCGGCCGAGGACCCGATCTTCGGTTCAAGGACCGTGAAACGGTAACCAAGGGCCCGCCCGGCAAGGATGGACATCCGTCCAAGCTGCCCGCCGCCGAGCATGCCGATGTGTGATCCGGGAAGAAGCGGTTTCATGTCTGCGGGAGTTCCATGGCTTCAACTTTGGCGCGCAGCCCGTCGCGGTAGGCAATGAGCCGCTCCCGAAGCTCCGCGTCCTCGAGGGCGAGGATGGAGACCGCGCTCAGGGCCGCGTTCCGGGCCCCGGCCTCCCCGATCGAAAGGGTCGGCACCGGGATCCCGGCCGGCATCTGGACAATGGAAAGGAGGGAATCCATGCCGCTGAGGGCACGGCTCAGGACGGGGACCCCAAGCACTGGAAGATGCGTCATCGAAGCTGTCATCCCGGGCAGATGAGCCGCCCCTCCGGCACCCGCAATTATCACTTTCAGGCCTCTATCCGCCGCCTTCCGCGCGTAGTCCGTCATTCGCTCCGGTGTCCGGTGGGCACTGACAATCGCCTTCTCGTAAGCCACCTCCAGCTGATCGAGGATTTCCGCCCCGCCACGCATTGTTTCCCAGTCGGACAGGCTTCCCATGATGATGCCGACTCGGGCTGGTTTATTTTTCGTCATGCCCCATGGGATAAACGGCTTTTTTTTCGGCGCAATCCTTTTGGCGGATTGGCTTCAGGCAAAGGCAAGAAGAATGACCCCCCCCACACTGATCAGTGAACCCGTGACGGCCCGACGGTCGGGGCGGTCCCCTTCAAGAAACCACGCCATCGGCATCACCGCCAGCGGGGTCATGGCAATGATCGGCTGGACGATCGCGCTTGGAGTCGTGGCAAGGGCCCATTGAAAACAGATAATCCCGAGAATCGGACCGGCTGCGGCATTGAGAAAGACAAAGCTGACCTTGCTTGAAAGGGGGTCCCCCGCGTGCCCGGACCGCGGAAGCGAGCGCCACGAGCGAATCACGAAACTGAGGAGGTAGAAACCCAGGATCACCAGTGCCCCGCCAATCAGCCTCTGGTACCCGGTTGTGGCCCCCATCCAGATGCTCTCGGAGACGGTCTGCTCCCCGGCCCAGTTTCCAGCCGTATTGGCAAGGGCGTAAGCTTTCCGGCTCAGGACGGCCCCCAATCCCTGCCCAAAGGCGGCCAGGAATCCAAAGGCGATTCCGGCGATAAAAACCGGCAGGCTCGCCGCGGGCATTTTCTTTGGCGCAAGGGCAATCGTGATTCCGAGCAGGACCACCCCGATCGCCATGACCTGCAGGCGACTGATCGTCGTCCCCATCCAGATCCATTCCGTAATCCCCGCTATCGGGGCGGCGACGCACTGGGCCATCAGAAGGGTGAGCCGCGATCCCAGCCGGGGCAGGGCATAAAAAACGCCGATGTCCCCCAGCCCGAATCCCACCACCCCGCTCAGGAAAAAATAAAAGAACCCCCCTCCCCCGAATCCGGCTCCAAGAAGATGAGCCATGATTCCCAGAGTCAGGAGCGCCAACAGAATCCGCGCCAGGTTGGCCACATTCTCGCCCAGTTGATCGACCGAACGCCGGGCCGCGATGACGCAGTAGCTCCAGAGCAGGGTGGTGATAAAGGCCGGCACCATGGTGCTTTGTGTCCCGCCTTCGGCGTTCAGGCTTCAGGCGTCTGCCAGGAAAGGCCCTCAAGGGCATCCTCGCACCCGTCAACAAACCAGGTCCAGGCCTGTGCCACCGTTTCCGGCGAGGCGTTGGGAACAATCCGGGTCACCTCTCCGTCCTCCTCCTGAAAAAGGGTCCCGCCGAGGCGGTAACCGAGGACCCGGCCGTCATCCAGGGTCAGGTAAACCTCGGGGTAATCCGCATCAGCGGCCTCGGCGACCGTATCAATCACGTCACGACGGGCCTTCGCATCCGGGGCGATGAGGGTGACACCGTCAAGATCTGTTGTGAAATAGGGCATTCTCACGGGCATTCTGATTCAGGCCTCCTCCCAGCGCGCGAAGAGAGACAGGGGCAGTACCGGCGAGGTGGCCGTACAGGGCAGCGCCAGTTCCCCGTATTCCACCTGGCCTCCCGGGAAATGGTCCTCGAGAAGGGATTTCAACATCAGGCTGGAGGCCTCAAGGTTATACATCGTGAGGACAACCATTCCTCCTTTTGGGACAAGTATCGAGCGGATATTTTTCAGAAGTTCCCCGATCTGTTGTTCCACTTTCCAGATCTCCCCTTTCGGGCCCCGGCCAAAACTCGGGGGATCGAGAAGAATGGCGTCATATTGCCGCTGCCGGCGCCCTTCACGGGCGACAAACTTGAAGGCGTCATCAAGGATCCAGCGTATCGGTGCTTTCCCCAGCCCGCTCAGGGCCTGGTTCTGCCGCGCCCAGCTGACCGCCGGTTTGGAGGCATCCACATGCGTCACCCGGGCCCCTGCCGAGGCGGCCACGAGGGTCGCAGCACCGGTATACCCAAAGAGGTTCAGCACCCGCGGAGCCGACCTCAGCCCCAGGCGCTCCCGCAACCAGCGCCAGTGAGGTTCCTGTTCCGGGAAGATTCCCACGTGCTTCGACATGTCCGTCAAGCGCGCTTCAAAGCGGAGGTTCCGGTAAGGCACCGTCCAGGAACGGGGAGCGTCCTTCTTGATCCTCCACGCATCGCCGGCATCGCCTAGTTCAGCCCCGGCCCGGCGCCATTCGGGAAGGGCCCGGTTTTCCCTCCACCACGCTTTCGGTTCGCTGCGGACAAGGTACTGCTCGCCGAACCGCTCCAGCTTCCGCCGCCCCCCACAGTCGACCAGCGAATAAGCGTCCCAGTCAGGGAAAAGGACCCGGGGCCCGATCATCGCCTCCAAAACAATCCGCTCCCTCTACTGGACACGCGTTGCCGAAAGAATGACCACCGGCTCCTCGGGCACGTTGTCCAGGCCCCCGCTTTCCTCCGTAGGCATCAATGCAATGGTGTCGACAACTTCCATCCCGTCATAGACCCGCCCAAAGACCGCGTAACCGTTTGTTTCGCCATCCCCGTTAAAACCCGGGTTGTCGACCAGGTTCACATAGAACTGGGAAGTCGCGGAATCCATTTCCCGGGTCCGGGCCGCCCCGACCGTGCCCCGAAGGTTGCGCAGTCCGTTATCAGCCTCGTTCACGATCGGCTCACGGGTCTCTTTGGGCTCCAGCGTCTCCGTGAATCCCCCACCCTGGATCACCAGTCCCGGTTCCACCCGGTGAAAGATCGTCCCATCGTAAAATCCGTCCTCCACATACTGGAGGAAATTCTCAACGCTGACCGGGGCCCGCTCCTTGAAGAGCTCAATCACGATGGGGCCCGCCGTGGTCTCGAGGCGCACCCGCGGCCGGGATTCCGCACGTTCACGCAAGGCCTCCGTTTCAACGGTTTCCCAAGCCTGCATGTCGCCAGGATAAATCAGATCGAGCTCGTTTTTGCTCCGGCATCCGCTGATCACAGTGATCAGGAGGAATCCAGTAAGAAGAATCAGGCTTTGCCTCATGATTGCGCATTATTCCTCCCTTGACCCGGATTTCAAGCGCCGAAAACGCTGATTGCTTACGGGGTCTTCACCGGCAGAATTACCGTGAAGACCGAACCGCTTCCCTCCTCGCTGCGCGCACCCAGGGTGCCTCCCATCAACTCCACCAGCTTACGGCAGATGGCCAGTCCGAGGCCGCTGCCGCCAGGATCGTTGCCCGTTACGGCGTTCCCCCGTTCAAACGGCTCAAATACGGTCTCCAGCTTCTGGGGAGGCATCCCGCGTCCCGTATCACTGACTGTGAAGACCAGGTTGCCGGAGGAACCAAGGGTTCGCTGGAAATGAACGCCCACCTTGACCCATCCGCTTTCAGTGAACTTGATCGCATTCGTCAAGAGGTTGGCAAGGACCTGGCTGATCCGGGTCGAGTCACCGACAACGCTCTCCGGGACCGACTCGTCGAGTTCCCAGTCAAGGGCCAGTCCTTTTTCCAGCGCCGCCTGCCTTACCATCTCCACACTGTAGCCAACCGCCGTCTTGACCTCCATCGGATGGGATTCAATTTCCAATGCACCGCTCTCCATCCGCCCGAGGTCAAGAAGATCGTTCATGAGGACGAGCAGGTTTTCACTGCAGGTACGGATAGTGGCAAGGTATTGCTGTTGCCGCGGATCCGAGACGAGTTCCTCAAGAAGACTCGCCATTCCGACAATACCGCCCATGGGCGTCTTCATCTCATGGCTCACATTGGCCAGAAATTCGCTTTTTAACCGGTTTGATTCCTCCGCCGCCTGTTCGGATGTTTTGGCCTGCTCAAATGAATTCTCCAATTGCTGGTTAAGATGCCGTTGGACCCGGATCCGGTTCCAAAGGACGAGGACAATCCCGATGAAGCCCAGTAGGATCAACAGTTGATGGAAGAGATCCTGATGCGGCGAAACGAGCTTTCGTGAAGACTTTCGCGGGGAATGCTCAAGCGCGGCCCATTGGCTATGCATTTCCCCCATCGCCCTCATGAACTGTTGCTGGAGGCGACCACCTTCACGGAGGGAAAAGACGCTCGCCTCCATCCCCTTTCCGCCTTTCAAGGCGGCAAGTTCCCCGCGGGCGGCAAGGCCCGCTGCACGGGCCGGGGGGTTCAGCTTCTGTCGGGCGAAAACCGCGCTCTCCTTCAGGAAAAGGATCCTCGAACGGCGATTCTCCCTCAAGGCGGGCAATGCGAGAACCCGCTCCAGCATTTCCGGAAATCGCGCTGGCCAGGCCACCTCTTCGTAGGCCTTTCCGGCCGTCTCAAGATGATCCGAGACCTCCCGGCGTTCCTGGATTACGCCGAGGACGGCACTGAGAAACATCGCCTCCGCCTGCACCCGGAGGGATGCGCTCACGGTCCCCACTTCCATCGCCTCATCAAGAAACCGGCGGGCTTTGGCGGGTGAGTCTCCTTCAAGGGCATGCCAGATGCGCTCAATCCAGTAGCCACCCAGATTCCCGGGGGTTGTTTCCGGAGAAAATCTCGAAGCGGCCAGGTCAAGGGTTGTCCGGCTGGCCTCCACGTCTCCCAGGAGACGCTCGGTCGATGCCTTCAGAAGGCATTTTTCCATGGCCAGCTCGGGTTCGGACACGTCCGCCTTCCCTTCAAGGTAGGTCAGCATCGCAAGCGCCCTTTCGTGGAATCCCCCCGCCAGATAGATTTCCGCACCCTTCATCTCCAGCCTGAACCGCAGACGGGGCGCATCCTGCCCCTGAAGGGTCTCGAGGCCTTCCAGAAGCCGCTTTAACCCGTTTTCAAAGTCCCCGTAACGGCGGGCAAGATCGCCAATGGCAAGACAGACACGGGGGACCAGATCAGGCTCTTCCTCGAATTCATACGCCCTCGACAATTCGGTTTCCAGCGCTTCCCGGACCTCATGATAGCCGCTCTTCAGGGATTCAGCCGGAGCAAGAAGGGCCTTGATCCGGATCTGGTCCGGCGGGGATGGGTTCGTCTGAAGAAAATTGCGGACCGATGCCGCCTTGTCCTCCGCGAGGGAAGGATCAAGCTGATTAAGCCGCTCCATCTCCCCCAACACGACCTCCAGGGAATCCTCCCCGGCCACCGCCGGTAAGGGGTGCAGGAAGGAAATAAGGGGAAAAATAAAAATGAGAATGCCGCGCATTTTTTACCTGACTACCGGGCATAATGCGCATTTGTCTCCCGGAAGCAATCCCGCGAATGCGAACCTGGTCCGTTTCCGCTTTTGACCACCTACCCGGATGCTCCTCAAGCCCGGGTCCTGCAGGCTGCCTCAGATGGTCCGCCCACCCTTTCGTTTCCTCAAAAATCTGGAATGGGCTTATTCCTTCGGAATCCCTCCATCGGTAAGCCCGGGGATCAATTCGGGTAAGCGCGACCGGTCGAATTCCCGCTCCCCTCCACTGGAGAGGTCGCGAATCCTGACCACATTCCGCTCGCGCTCCTCGGAACCATAAATGAGGGCAAAACGGGCCCCACTCTGTCCGGCCAGCTTGAATTGCTTGCCAAAACCGCTCCCCTTCAAGCCGTAAGCCACGCGGTGACCGGCTGCTCGCAGCCGGGTTGCGTCTTCAAGGGCGAGCAACCGCTCCTCCGCTCCAGCCGTGACAGCATAGAATTCAGGCGATTCATGAAGGTCGGGCAGGAGGCCTTTTTCCTCGAGGGCATCCATGATCACGACGTCACCCATGCCAAAGCCAACCGCCGGCACCTCCGGATAACCAAGCAACCCCACAAGGTGATCAAATCGTCCCCCCCCCGCAAGGGCCCGGCCCGCCGGCCGCCCCCCCGCGTCAAGGCGGAAAACCTCGAAGACAAAACCGGTGTAATAGGCGAGGCCCCGTACAATCCCCAGGTCAATCCGGATGTACGCCTCAAGCCCACAAGCGGTGATCGAGGCCAGCAGCTCCTTCCATTCCGCAAGCCGCCGCGCCATCTCATCCCTGATTTCGGTTGTGGGCGTCAAGCGCTGCATGAGGTCTCCAAGCTCGCTGAGGGTCCTGCATGAACGCATCAGTTCAAGGGAAACAAGAAAGTCCTCAACCGCATCGTTGAAAAAGGGTCGCAGGCGCTCATTCAGGTCCTTCCGCGAAAGACGCTCCATTTTGTCAATGACCGCGAGCACTTCAAGGGCCCGGTCTCCCTCAAAACCAAGCCCTTTCAGAAAAAGGCTCCAGAGGGTGCGATCGCTCAGGCGAACCTGCAGGTCGTCCGCGCTGAAGCCCAGTCCCCTGAGAATCCCGACCAGTAAGGCAATGACTTCCACATCCGCCTGGACCCCGGCCTCGCCGAAGATGTCGGCATTGAACTGATAATGCGAACGAAGCCGTCCCTTCTGCTGGCGTTCATAGCGGAAATTCTCCGCGATGTTGAACCATTTGACCGGTCGCTTGAGGCTGTTGATCCGGCTTCCGATCATCCGCGCGAGAGAGGGCGTCAGTTCCGGTCGCAGGGCCACCGAGCGGCCTCCCTGGTCCTCGAAATGGAAAAGCTGGCCGACAATTTCCGGACCGCTTTTGCGGGTAAAGAGTTCCAGGGGTTCCAGTGTCGGAATGTCGTACTCCAGGAAATCGTGTCGCCGGGCCCATTCCGACCAGTGTTTGAAAAGGAAATTCCGTCTGGAACAGCTTTCGGGATAAAAATCCCTGAATCCGGGAAGGACATCAAACATGGTACAAAGGCGCGCCGCGTGCCTCAGGGCATGCGCGAGAGATCAAGATCCCCGAGCTGGGCTTTCAATTCCTTGCCGGCCTTGAATTTTATGACCGCCCGTTCAGGAATAACGACGTCCTTCTCCGGTTTGTTCGGATTCCGTCCGATACGGGATTTACGGATCTGCACTTCAAAGACCCCGAAATTGCGCAACTCGACATTCCGGCCCGAGGAAAGGGCCTCCGCGATCTCATCGAGCGTCTGCTGGACAATGTCCCGAATGGCCTTTTGCGAGACGTCCGGGTACTCACGCTTGACCTCATTATGAATACTCAGGACGATATCTCTCTTGGTCAGATTTGCAGACATGGGATTTCCAGTTAAGCTACGCGGTATCAAAAGCCAATGTACAGCAATTGCTTAATGAACAACTACATGCTGTCAAGAAAGGCAGCAGAAAACATTTATTGAATGAGTAAAGACAAGACACCTATAGAAGAATTGCAGGAAAAACTGCAGGAGGCTCTCGGGAGCGGGAACATGCAGTTTGCCGGTCCAATGGGAGCCTCGCCGGCCGCCCAGCAGCCTCCCGCCAAAGGGGAGGATCCGGCCGCCGAGCAGGAAAAGGCGGAAACGCTTGAACGCATCCGTAATTTTAATTTCAAGCCGCGGGAAATCCGCGATTACCTCGATCGTTTTGTCATCCAGCAGCAGGAAGCCAAGAAGGTCCTCTCGGTCGCCATCTGCGACCATTACAACCATGTCCGCCAATGCCTTGAGGACCCGGCTATTCTCGAGCGCGACTACCACAAACAGAATATCCTCATGCTGGGACCAACCGGGGTCGGGAAAACCTTCATCATGCGGCATATCGCCAAGCTGATCGGTGTCCCGTTTGTCAAGGCCGACGCGACCAAGTTTTCCGAGACCGGCTATGTCGGTTCCGATGTCGAGGACCTCGTCCGGGACCTTTACAAGGTCGCCGGCAACGATGTCGACCTTGCCCAGTACGGGATCATCTATATCGATGAAATCGACAAGATCGCCGCCGCCAGCAACGCCTCCGGCGGCAAGGATGTCTCCGGCCGCGGAGTCCAGATCAATCTCCTCAAGCTCATGGAGGACACCGATGTCAGCCTCTTCAGCCCGACCGACATGATGGGACAGATGAGCGCCATGATGGAGGCCGGCCGGGGCGGTAAACCACGCAAGCGGACCATCAACACCCGCCATATTCTCTTCATCGTCAGCGGGGCCTTCGACAAGCTTGCGGAATCGGTCAAAAAACGCCTCGAAGCCAGTATGATCGGGTTTGGAAACACGAGCGCGATCGTTGACCGGGAGGCCAGCGAGTACCTCCACAACGTCGAGACAACCGATCTCATCAAATACGGCTACGAACCTGAATTTGTCGGCCGGCTGCCCATCCGGGTGGCCTGCGATCCGCTCAGTTCCGAGGATCTCGCGGAAATCCTCATCAACGCCGAGGACAACCTTCTCCGCCAGTACGAACAGGACTTCAAGGGCTACGGTATCGACTTCAAGATGACCCGCGAGGCCATTCTCGAGATCGCCCGCCGGGGCCATTCCGAGAAAACCGGCGCCCGTGGCCTCATGACCGTCTTTGAACGCGTCTTCCGCTACTTCAAGTTTGAGCTTCCCTCCGTCGGGGCGAAAAGCTTCGAGGTCCGCGAGGAAACCGTCGCCGACCCCCAGACCGCCCTCAAGGAACTGATCAAGGAACACAGCCACATGCGGCGCAACGTTCTCGCCAATGAGATCCGTTCCTTTGCCACGCGCTTTGAGGAAGAGACCGGTCTCGGCATCCGCTTTTCCGAGGAGGCCAGTGATTTCCTCATCGATGTCGCCGTCGACCGGGACAAGACCATCCGGGCCGTCTGCGAGGATCGCTTCAAGGACCTCGAGTACGGCCTCAATATTGTTTCCCGCAACCTCGGAACCGACCAGTTCGAGATCACCCGGGACATCGCCGAGGATCCAGACTCAGCCCTATCGAAAATGGTCGTCGACAGTTTCCAGAAAAAATCGGCCGGGGAAGAAGGCTCCAAAGACTGACCATGCCGGAAAGCAGCGCAGTGCGGGCCATGTTTTCCGGGATTTCCGGAAAATACGACTCCGCCAACCACCTCCTCAGTGGAGGGGTTGACGGGTACTGGCGCCACCGCCTCGTCGGAGCGGTCAGCCGGCACCATCCGTCAGCCGTTGCCGACCTCGCCACCGGCAGCGGGGACGTGGCCTTTGCCCTCCGGAAAAAGCTTCCCCCCGCCTGCCCGGTCCACGCTCTCGATTTCTGTGAGCCCATGCTGGAGGTGGCCCGCCGCAAGCAGGCCGGCAGGAAGCTTCCCGGGGAGTTGACCTTCGCTTTCGGGGACTGCCTCGATCTCCCCCTCCCCAATGCCAGCGTGGAGGCCGTAACGATCGCCTTCGGGCTGCGCAATCTCGAAGACCGGCACCGCGGCCTGCGCGAAATGCGCCGCATCCTCAAACCGGGAAGCGGCGCCCTCTTCGTCCTTGAATTCACCCAACCCGACCGCTGGCTGAAGCCCTTTTATCGCTTTTACCTGCATCGCATCCTTCCCCATCTCGCCGCCCTCGCGACGCGGAACAAGGCGGCCTACGATTACCTCGCCGGAAGCATTGAGCAGTTTCCCGCCAAAGCGGACCTCTCCGAGGAGCTGGAAGCCGCAGGTTTCAGCGCGATCAAGGCCACTGGAATGACCGGTTCCATCGTCGCCCTTCACGTCGCCCACCGCTGACCCGTCCCGAAGCCGGGCTTCGGGGGCGCCGCAAGGCTTTTCCTTCCGAACAGGGCGGCTGAAGGCCCTCGCCGCCTCAGCCCCTGCCCGCGCCCTGTTGCTTTCCCCAGGTGTCGCGCAGGCCGACCGAACGGTTGATGACAAGGGCCCCGGGACGCGTGTCCGGATCCACACAAAAGTAGCCTTTGCGCTCAAACTGGAAACGTTCCCCCGGCCTGGCCTCCGCAAGGGCCGGTTCCCCATGGGCCGGGACGATCTTCAACGAATCCGGATTAAGGGATTCGAGAAAGGTTTGTCCCTCTGGCACGTCATCAGGGTCCTCCTTCAGAAAAAGGGTCTCGTAAAGGCGGGCCTCGAAAGGCACGTTTTCCGAGGCACTCACCCAGTGAATCGTCCCCTTCACTTTCCGGCCATCCGGGGTGCTGCCCCCGCGCGATTCCGGGTCCATCTGCGCATGCACTTCCAGGATTTCCCCCTCTGCGCCACGGATCACTTCCGTGCAGGTAATGTAGCAGGCATAGCGGAGGCGAACCTCCCTCCCGGGAGCAAGGCGGAAATACTTGCGCGGGGGATCCTCCATGAAGTCCGCAGCCTCAATGTAGATCTCACGGGTCAGGAAAACTTCGCGCTCGCCCATCGAGGGGTCACCTGGATGGTTGGGGCCCATGTAGGATTCCCGCGCATCTTCGGGCAGATTGGTGATAACCACCTTGAGGGGTTCGAGGACAGCCATTCGACGGACCCCGCGCGCTTCCAGATCCTGTCGGAGGCAAAACTCCATCAGGGAGATGTCATTGATCTTGTTCCGCTTTGCGACTCCGGCCCGGGCCGTGAATTCCCAGAGGGATTCCGGAGTGTAGCCCCGGCGGCGGATTCCGCTGATGGTGGGCATCCGGGGATCATCCCAGCCCGAGACATGGCCTTCCTTGACCAACTGAAGCAGCTTCCGCTTGGAGGTCACCGTGTAGGTCGTGTTGAGGCGCGCAAATTCAATCTGCCGCGGGGTCGAGGGGACGGGCAGATTCGCGATGAGCCAGTTGTAGAGCGGACGGTGGTCCTCGAATTCAAGGGTACAGATGCTGTGTGTGATCCCCTCAATGGCATCACTCTGGCCATGGGCGAAATCGTACATCGGGTAAATGCACCAGGTGTTCCCCGTGCGGTGATGGACCGCATGGGCAATCCTGTAGAGGACGGGATCCCGCATGTTCAGGTTTGGACTCGCCATGTCGATGCGGGCCCGGAGCACTTTCTCCCCGTCACGGAATTCCCCCCGGCGCATCCGGACGAAAAGATCCAGGTTCTCCTCCGGCGACCGGTCCCGGCAGGAGCTCGCTTCCCCGGGCTCGGTCAGGCTTCCCCGCCGCTGGCGGATCTCCTCCGCACTGGCATCATCGACATAGGCCTTCCCTTCCCGGATGAGATGGCAGGCCCATTCATAGAGCTGCTCGAAATAATCCGAGGCAAAATAGAGGTGCTCCCCCCAGTCCACTCCAAGCCAGGCAATGTCCTTCTTGATTGATTCCACATACTCCATCTCCTCCCTGACGGGGTTGGTATCGTCAAAACGCAGGTGAAAGCGTCCCTGATACTTGACGGCAAGTCCGTAGTTCAGGCAGATTGACATCGCATGCCCGACATGAAGGTAGCCGTTCGGCTCGGGCGGAAAGCGCGTGACAACGGTCTCATGCTTGCCCGAGGCAAGGTCTTCCTCGATTATTTCCTCGATAAAATTCCGGGACCTGCTTTCAGATTCACTCATCTCACAATTTCTCCAAAGCGGTCGACTTTTGCCGTTTGCAGCCATTTTGCAACGTTGATTCTCCAGTTTAAACGAACATGAACACCACCCGTCCACGCAATTTCGCCAGTGACAACTATGCCCCCGTCTGCCCCGAGGCATGGGAAGCCATGCAGGCCGCCAATGAGGACCATGTCAGCGCCTACGGGACCGACAAGTGGACCACCGGTGCCTGTGAGGCCATTCGCGGGCTCTTCGAAACCGATTGCGAGGTCTATTTTGTTTTCAATGGCACAGCCGCGAACTCCCTTTCCCTCGCCAGCCTCTGCCGCAGCTACCACAGTGTCCTCTGTCATCCCCTCGCCCACATCGAGACGGATGAATGCGGCGCCCCGGAATTTTACTCCGGTGGTTCGAAAATCCTCCTCGTCGAGGGCGAGAACGGCAAGATCAGCCCCGATGCCGTGGAGACCACCGTGCACCGGCGTAAGGATATGCATTTTCCCAAGCCCAAGGTTGTCAGCATCACCCAGTCCACCGAGGTCGGCACCGTCTATTCACCAGCTGAACTCAGACAGCTGGGAGCCATTACCCATGGTCTCGGTCTCCACCTCCACATGGATGGCGCCCGTTTCGCCAACGCCCTCGCCCACCTCGAGTGCCCCCCCAAGGACATTACCTGGAAAGCCGGCGTCGATGTTCTCTGCCTCGGCGGAACCAAAAACGGCCTCGCCGTCGGGGAAGCCGTCGTCTTCTTCAACAAGCCGCTCGCCGAGGAATTTGAATACCGCTGCAAGCAGGCCGGCCAGCTCTGCTCCAAGATGCGCTACCTGAGCGCACCCTGGCTGGGGGTCCTTCGCGACGGTGCCTGGCTCAGGCACGCCGGTACGGCCAACGCCCGCGCGTCCCGCCTTGAGCAGGGCCTGCGCGAAACCCCCGGTGCCGAGATTCTCTTCCCAAGGCAGGCCAACGCCGTTTTCGCGCGCATTGAGCCACGCATCATCTCAGGCCTCTATGCCCGCGGGTGGTCCTTCTACGACTTTATCGCCGCCGGCGGCTGCCGCCTCATGTGCGCCTGGGACACCACAGAGGAAGACGTTGACGCCTTCCTCGCCGATGTGCGCGAGCTCGCCGCCTCCGCTGAGGATCACTCCCAACGCCACCCGGTCATTCACCATTGAGGCTTCCGCGGACAGGCAGCCCCTCCCCTTCCTGCATACAGGCCAAACCCCGCGGCAGTTTTGCAGGATAGGCATTGACGATCCGCGTCCCCTTCCTATCTCTACCTACCTTGTTCCTCTCACAACCGGATTCCGCGGATCACCAGCACCACAGGTTCTCCGCGAAGCCCTTCCGGGCGCGTAGCTCAGTTGGTTAGAGCGCCATCTTCACACGGTGGAAGTCCGCAGTTCGAATCTGCGCGCGCCCACCATGCTGCTCTCCGGACTGTCCATGGCTCAGCCGTGCTGGAGCAAGGCATGACCTGCGAAGCCTGAAAGGCGAGCACGGGGACCTGCAACAAGAAGTGGGCTTCAGCCATCCTTGAGATCCGCTCTTTCCGGGGTTCCCGTATCTTGACCGGCCGGTCCGGCATCCTCAACTTTCGCGGCATTCCGGCTGGATTGACGCGCCAGTTCACGCAAATCCTCGACCTCATCCACCTCGTCCATGATTTCCCGTCCAATGAGGGTTTCAATGATGTCCTCAAGGGCAAGGACCCCGGAAAAACTCCCGAATTCATCGACAACCGCCGCCATGTGGGCCCGATTGCGCAGAAAGAGGACCAGGGCCCGCTTGAGGGGCATCTGCTCCGGCACGATGAGGACGTCTTGCGCAAGGGCCTTCATCGTTCGCGCCCATTCCCCGCTGGCGGCCGACATGAGGATATCGCTCTTGAGGACATATCCCACGATTTGCTCCCCCTCCTCCAGAACGGGGTAGCGTGAGTAGTTGAGGGGCTCTCCGGAGTCAAAAACCTCCCGGACGGTGTCCGACGCTTTCACATACCGGACCACGGGACGGGGTGTGAAGACTTGCCCAGTCTTTATCCCCTTGAAGGTGACGACACTTCGAAGCATGCGGGCATCCTCCCCGTCAATGACCCCTTCCCGCTGACCCAGGTCCGCGACCGCGGAAATTTCGTCCCGGCTGATGGAGGGACTGCTTTCCCCGCGCGTCAGGAGTCGGGAAAAGCTTCGCGATGCCACCACCAGAGGCCACATCGAATAGGTCAGGAAGGAGATGATGTAGGCACTGGGAAGAGCCAGTGGCCGCCAGTATTCCGCTCCCAGCGTCTTGGGGATGATCTCCGAAAAGACGAGAATGACAAGGGTCAGCAGGGCCGAAATCACCGACAGCGGGACATTTTCAAAGACCACCTGGGCCTGCGCGCCGACGCCCGCCGCACCAACGGTGTGGGCTATCGTATTCAGGCTCAGGATCGCCGCCAGGGGCCGGTCCACGTCGCGCTTCATCCGGTCGAGAAGCTTGCCCGATCGGGAACCCGATTTCCGAGCCGCCGATATGTAGGAAGGCGTCAGGGAAAGAAGGACCGCTTCCAGAATCGAACAGAGAAAGGAAACCACCACCGCAAGGGTCAGATAAAAGATCAGGAGCCCCATTTTTATAGAGCTTCAACGCTCCCGTAGCCGGAAAGCAATCCTAATCCTGTCGCGAGCCGTGGCGGACAGCAGATTGTCGACCTCGGGCCAACGCTGAGGAAGCGGCAGGGGACCGCGCGGGCAGGATGCGCTCCAAGCCGCCAATACCCGGGATTCATCAGAATTTGAGGTGCCGGACCGTCTCCCCTTTGTTGATCAGCTGCTTGAGCGAATCCACCCCGATCTTCAAATGGCTCTCGACATAGGTTTCCGTCACCCGGGCATCACTTTCAGCAGACTTGATCCCCTCCGGAATCATGGGTTGGTCGCTGACCAGCAAAAGGGCCCCCGTGGGAATCTGGTTGTAGAATCCAACCATGAAAATAGTCGCTGTTTCCATGTCGACGGCCATGATCCGGTTTCCCTCCAGATAATCCTTGAAGGCCTCGTCATGTTCCCAGACACGCCGGTTGGTGGTGTAGACCGTCCCCGTCCAGTAATCGCGCTTGTTCTCCCGGATTGTACGCGAAATGGCCTTCTGAAGGGCAAAGGCGGGCAGAGCCGGTATCTCCGACGGGAAATAGTCGTTGCTTGTTCCCTCGCCCCGGATTCCCGCAATCGGCAGGATCAGGTCTCCCAGCTTGTTGCGCTTCTTCAGGCCCCCGCATTTTCCGAGGAAACAGACCGCCTTTGGCATTATCGCTGTCAGGAGATCCATCACGGTCGCCGCCGTGGCACTCCCCATCCCGAAATTGATTAGGGTGATATCGCCCGCTGTCGCGGCATGCATGGGTCGCCCTTTCCCAAAAACCGGGACCCCGTACTCCCCCGCAAACCAGTCGACGTAGTTATCGAAGTTGGTCAGGAGGATGTACTCCCCGAAATCCCCAAGGGCCATTCCCGTGTAGCGGGGAAGCCAGTCGCGGACAATGCTTTCCTTCAAGGCCATGGGAAAACAAACGGATCATCGTCCCATCCGGGCCTCACTGGGGCCCTTCTGTGCGAATACGGGTATCTTCCTCGACTTCCACCCGGACGTCCGCCTTGCGCACCAGTGGCACATGAAAACTGGCCCCGTCACGAACCATCACCCGCTTGTCCCAGACTTCATACCCCGGCAGGCTGACCCGGATCTGGTGCAGGCCGGCAGGCAATTCAAAGCTGTCTCCCGCGTTTCCATAGAAAACCCCGCCAATCTCAACCGAAGCCTGCTCCGGTTCCGACGTTATCCGCAGCGTGGCCAGTTCTCCCGCCCCGGTCTCCGGTTCCTCGAGCACATCGCTCGCCAGAAGGGCCCCAGCCAGTTCCTCCGCCACCACTCGTCCCAGTCGGGAGTCGATTGTCGTGTCGCTGAGAACAATTCCCGCCCCCTGGTTCTGCCTTTCCTCCGCCCGCTCCGTCTTCGTGAAGACGATCCGGCCACTCTCGGTCTCCAGGACACGAATCACCGCTTCAAGGCGGTAAAAAACAGTCGCCGACCGCGCTCCGTAACCCGAGAAACTGCGCACCTCCCTTCCGAATTCAATGATCTCACCCGTAATGATATAGTCTATACCACTGAGCTTCCCCAGGGAAACCGCCGTGTCCGGGTTAACCATTCCCGAACTCTGCAGGTCCTGTTCCTCAAGAATGGCACCGAGGCGCTCCCGTTCAAAGACATCAAAGCGCCCCGCATTGAGCAGGTTCTCCGTGAGGATGTTCGGGATGACCGATTCCAGGGCAGGGTCATCCCGGGCACCAAAATCCGAGATCGCCACCGTGGGCCGCCCTTCAAGAAAGGGAATGAGGGAAAGGCAGGCGCAGATCAGGGCTGGGAATTTCATGAGGATTTTCAGGTTGGGGTTAAGGAAAGAAGAGGCCTTGCCGGAACGGGTTCCACAAGGCCTTTCATGTCTCAGGGCTCGAACACGACCGCGTCACCGCGTTCCGGAATGGCTCCCTCCGTCAACTCGGCATAGGCAACCTTGTCCGATACCCGATTGATGCGGATCCGGCCCGTGACCTCACCTTCGAAAACATCAAGAACCTCCCCCGTCGCCGGGTCGGTGAGGATTTCCCCTTTCTCGCGGATGACAAATTCGCTTCCTGACTCGATGCCAAAGTTTTCCCCGCGATTGATGACAATCATTTCCGGATTCCTCACCATGACAACATTGGCAGTCACTTCATAGTCTTCCATCTCCGTGGCAATCCACTCCACCGCCTTCGCAATGGCATCCTGGGCCGCCTCCCCAAGGGGGGTCTCCGCAAATCCACCAAGGTCGCCGGCAAAATCGCTCCCGACATAGCCAAGGCTCAGGCGGCTTCCGCCGGCCTCCCCGCGAATCCGCTTGCTCGCCACCACCGAGCTGCTCGTCGTGTCGATGAGCTTCACGACAAGTTCCAGTTCAGACTTGTCTCCGCCCCCACCGATGCGGAACCCTTTGATCCTGACGCCTCCCCCGCTGCCCTGGGTGCCGTCCGAAACCTGGGTTATGTCACCGGTGGCAAGATACTTGGCACTCCGGATGAGACCCGTCTGCGCGGTTTCCGTCGACTCCGCCGCCCGACCGCTTTCCTGAAGGTCCTGTTCCGTCAGTACGTCCGCGAGATCGCCACGCTCCACGAGCACGAAACGACCTGATTCATACAGGGAAGATTCAAGCATCGCCGCAAGGGCTCCACCCAGCTCCACCTGGGCCTGCACCGTCTGTTTATTCTCAAAATCAGTCACCGCAAGCGCGTGCTTGATCCCGGTATACTCCGGAAGGTCGACCTGGGACTTTCCTTCTTTGGATTCGGCGTCCTTATCAAGAATGTCTCCCAGAACGGCGTGGCTGGGAACCGAAGCGGTGAGAAGCAACGAGAGAACAAGGAGGGAAGTAACGTTTCGCATCCATCCTGCCTAGAAAAAAGAGCGCTACCTTCCAAGCTTTTTCTACCCCTCGCTTGCCCGATAGGGGCTCAATTTTTCGCACAATGTATCCCGGGATTGGATTTGCTCTTTTTTTTCCGAACAAGGGCACGCAATTTGCTTGAGGGAATACATTCTCGATTCTGTCTTCCCTCGCCTATTCCCGGTTGCCGTTTGCCCACTGGTGTCAGCAGACGGCGGCCGGGAATCCTTTTTTTCAGGCCCCGCCTCCCATTTCCAGGACAACCACAGTCGTGTTGTCCCGGCCCGATTCCGAGAGAGCCTCGGTCATCAGCCGCTGTGCCGGCGGCAAGTCCGCAAGGCGCGGGGGCGGAGTGAGGAGGAGCTTGCCAATGGTACTGTCCCAGAGTCCATCGACAAGGCCGTCGGTGCAGAGGACAAACTGGTCCCCGGCCTCGATATCAAGGCAACCGGTCTGCGGCTGGACAGCCGCATGCTTGCCCCCAAGGCCCATCTGGAGGAGATTCCGGCCCCCGTGGTAACGGGCCTCCCGCTCATTGATCTGCCCGTTTCGGAAAAGCCAGCCCACGTGGGTGTGATCGTGTGTCAGTTGCCGCAACGGCTCCCCTCTCCGGCTGAGGTAAATACGGCTGTCTCCAGCATGGCAAAACCACGCTTTCCAGGGGCTCAGCCAGAGAAGGCTGAGGGTGGCCCCCATGCCCCGGCATTCCTCATAGTGCCGTCCCATGACAATCATCTCCGCATGGATCTGCTCAAAAAGGGTCACCATGAGCGCCTCATGCGCCCCCTCTGCATTGATTTCAGGTGTCCGGAACTGCTTGGGAAAGCGCTGCGTGATGGCCTGTGTGGCAATGCGGCTCGCGAATTCCCCGGCATTGGCCCCTCCCATGCCGTCGCTGACGGCGAAGACAAAGTCACCAAGCTCGAAATCAGCTTCCCCTTCCTTGCCAAGTAGCCTCAGATCCATGCTGTCGAAGGTCAGGGCCAGAAACGCATCCTGGTTGTTTTTCCGGAAGGGGCCCTTGTCTGTCAATCCCCACCACCGTAGATCACCCTTATCCATGGGGTCGTTCCGCATCAGGATCCCTCTTCCTTTTCCCCGCGGTTCTCCCGTTCGATTGCTTCCAGCTCACGCAGAGCTTTCAGGTTTTTATCCTCCTTGTTCATCTCCTCCAGTTCTTCGAGGGAAAAGCCCTCTCCCGATTCAAGGATGGAGGCAAACTCAAAGTCGATGAGGCAAAAACGCCCAATATCCGCGTTATACGTCACGTTCCGGGTATAGGGATCGCTGTGGCGGACACCGTACTGTTCCAGTTCACGGAAAAGATGATCAAGTTTGTCCTGTCCAATTTTATCCACAATGGTCCCGCAGTTGGTCGTCACCATGGATAAATTTTCCGGATCACTGGAAAGCACCCGGGGAACAAATGGGCAGTTTTGCTTTTCAAGGTAGTTGAGAACCCGTACCTCGTTCTCGAAACGCCGTTTGGCCAACGGTCCACGGAAGGTTTTGTGCACCTTGCCGTCATAGCCGATGCGAACGGTTGCCTGCTTGGAATCCTTTACTTCATGCATGAGCCCTGTCTCGTCCTGAATTAAAAATGTTTGGAGAAAATGACATTGGTCTGGAAACTTGGCCCGCATTCTGCAGTTTGCCCTTCCGAGCGAGCAGAGCCCTCATTCCAATGGGGGGCTGTCTCCAAACTGACACCTTAAACAAATCAAAAATATGGCGAAATACAAGCTTGAGTACATCTGGCTCGACGGGTACCGCCCCGAGCCGGGCCTGCGAGGTAAAACAAAAATTGTCAGCGAGGCACCTGCCTCTGTTGAGGATTGTCCGGAATGGGGGTTTGACGGCAGTTCAACCCTCCAGGCTGAGGGAAGCGATTCGGACTGCATCCTCAAACCGGTCCGCCTTTATCCGGACGCCGGACGCAATAACGCCTTCATCGTCCTCTGTGAGGTCTTCCTCCCGAACGGTGAACCCCACCCGACCAATTACCGGGCCAAGGTGATCGAGGATCCCGGAACCTGGGCCGGCTTTGAACAGGAATACTTCATGCTCAAGGATGGCCGTCCTCTCGGCTTCCCCGAATTTGGCTATCCCAATCCGCAGGGAAAATACTACACCGGTGTCGGTTTCGACCACGTCGGCGATGTCGCCCGGCGGATTGCCGACGAGCACCTTGAGCTCTGTCTTGAGGCCGGCATCAACCATGAGGGCATCAACGCCGAGGTCGCCAAGGGGCAATGGGAATTTCAAGTCTTTGCCAAGGGTTCCCGCAGCGCCGCCGACGACATGTGGGTTTCCCGGTATCTCCTCATGCGCCTCACGGAAAAATACCGCGTCACGATTGAATTCCACTGCAAGCCCCTTTCCGGCGACTGGAACGGCTCCGGCATGCACTGCAACTTCTCGACCTCTTATCTCCGGGACACCGGCGGCAAGGATTATTTCCTCAAGCTCATGGACGCCTTTGAGAAAAACCGCGACGAGCACATCGCCGCCTACGGCCCCGACAACCACATGCGCCTCACCGGACTTCACGAAACCCAGTCGATCGACAAATTCAGCTGGGGCGTGGCCGACCGCGGGGCCTCCATCCGGGTCCCTCACAGCTTCGTCAAGAACGACTACAAGGGCTACCTTGAAGACCGCCGGCCCAATTCCCAGGCGGATCCCTACAAGATTATCGGACGCATCCTCAAGACCATCGATGAGGTTCCGACCAGCTAGGCGTTCCTGACCTAATTCTTCAATCGCTTGTTTGTCACGGCCCCGCTTTCCCGGCGGGGCCGTTTTCTTTTCCTGGACAGCTCCTTCCTCCATCCCCCGCCTGCTCAAGTGAGCGAAAATCACTTTTGCCAGGGTCTCCTTCCCGTTGGATACTTCTTCAAAATGCCGCAAACATTTTCCGGCAATTGTCGGCCGGTTCATTCTGGAGATCGAAAAAGAGGGGACAGATCAAAACCGATCCAACAACCAACCTTCGACAGGGGGTCGCTTTCACCTGTGGTGGGCTTGCCCTGAGCTCGGATAGCTTTCTTACTTGTCCGTTCCTTCAAAAACCTGGCTAAAGCATTTGCAGCCTCAGGTTTGTCCAAGGCGCTATGCTCAAGAAGACTTTCCAGCTCATTGAGTGCCGCACCTGCCCTGCATCCC
>JAWLGH010000049.1:0-24049 GCA_041685165.1 Oceanipulchritudo sp.
GGAACACAATAAGCCATAAACCAGTTCGTTTCGTCATTTTTGGGGATGGGGGATTAGGGTTTTACAAGCAGATGCGGACAAACGGCCATCAGGGGATGACAATTCTAGCAGGCCCCGGATCCCTCAACAATCCCTTTTCGCGCCAGCGCTTTCAGGCTTTGCGACACCGGTCAACCGCTTTCTCCCCGCGGAAGTCCGGGAAAGGGGTTACCCCAGTCCGACATCAAGGCACATCATGACCGTAAAGCCGAAGAGCGTCGCCATCGTTGCGAGATCGGTGTTCCCATGGCACTGCGATTCAGGGATCAATTCCTCCACCGCGACATAGATCATCGCCCCGGCGGCAAAGGCCAGCGCATACGGCAGGATCCAGGCCGTCTGGATCACGAGAAGGGCCCCGATCACGGCCGCAACCGGTTCCACGAGGGCGGAACCTTGTCCAAAGAAAAAGGCGCGCCGTCGTGACCGGCCCTGGCGCCGGAGCGGCATCGCCACCGCAAGCCCCTCCGGAACATTCTGCAAACCGATCCCAAGAGTCAGGGCAATGGCACCCGCAAGGGAGGTGCTCGAAACCAGATCCGTGTTGTGCGCGAGGGCCCCAAAGGCTATCCCCACCGCTGCCCCCTCCGGTATGTTATGCAGGGTCATCGCCGTGAAAAGAAGGGTCGAGCGGCGCCACTCCGTGGGAGGGCCCTCTGCCGCGGACAGTTCCGTTTTCCCCGGATGCAAATGCGGCAGAAGCCGGTCCGCAAGGCGAATAAACCCCGCCCCGACAAGGAACCCGACGGAAACACCCAGCCAGGCCACAGAGCCCCGGTAATCAAGGATTTCGATCGCCGGGGCCAGAAGGGACCAGAAACTGGCCGCAATCATGACCCCCGCGGCAAATCCCATCATAAGGTCGGAACTGCGCTCCGAAAACTGGCTCCGGAAAAAAACCGCCGTTGCTCCCGCGGCGGTCAATCCCCAGGTGAAAGTCCCTGCGAGCAGGGCCTGCCAGACCGGGGGTATCATTTCAAAGGCCTCAAGCATTAATTCGTAGATCCTGTTCCGTAGGAAAGGAGAAGGTTCCGCAAAGGTCAATGCCCGCACTCACCCCGGGTATACAGGAATGCCGCCTCTCCCGGAGGAAGGGCGGCATGCTCAGCAAAGACACGGGAATCAGCCTCAGGCCACCCGCTCGACAATCAGCTCCGGCGTGTTCGGACGCTTCGGGGCCAGACGATAGGCCGCCTTCAGGTACTCGAGGGCACTTTCCATTTTTGATTCGTCATTGTAATGAATCATCATCAGCGGCTCGCCCTGCTTGACCTGCGTCCCCACTTTCTTGATCTCGGACACCCCGATCGCCGGATCGAACTTCCGGCTCTTCCCTGACCCCATCGCCAGCAACTGCACCCCGCGGGCAATCATCCCGGCATTGATCGTGTGCACGTATCCCCGCTTCGGGGCCGGCAGCTTGCGCACATACTTCGCCTTCGGGAATTTGTCCGGATCATCGAGGATCGCCGTCTTCCCGCCCTGTGCGGCAATCATTTCCTTGAATTTTTCAAACGCCGTTCCGTCTTTCAGCGCCCGCTGCACGGTCTGCTTCGCGGACAGGGTCGAGCCGGCAACACCCGCCAGGCGGACAATCTCCATGCCCAGCTTCAAGACAAGCTCCTGCAGATCTTCGGGCCCTTCACCCTTGAGCAACTGGAGCGCTTCCTGCACCTCAAGTCCTGTTCCGACGGTGTCTCCAAGGGGCTGGTTCATGTCCGTCACAAGGGCCACGCAGCGACGTTTCATGGAACGCCCCACCCGGGTAATGGAGCGGGCCAGCTGCTTGGCCTGCTCCATATCCTTGATAAAGGACCCGTTGCCCCACTTGACGTCCACCACCAGGCCTTCCGCCCCCTGGGCAAGCTTGCGGCTCAGGACGGAACCCGTGATCAACGGGAGGCTCGGAATTGTCGCCGTCTGCTGGCGCATCTGATAAATGATCTCGTCCACAGGGGCAATTTCCGGGGACTGCTCGGCGAATACGCATCCAATTTCGTTCAGTTGCTGGACAAAGGCATCCAGTTCCATCTTCGGATTGAACCCGGGAATGGAACTCAACTTGTCCAGGTTGCTGATCACAAACTCCTCGTCGACCCCGTTCATCGAGGGCATCACCACCCCGCAGGCCGACGCAAGCGGGATCAGGACGAGGGAGGTCTTGTCACCAACTCCTCCCGTCGAATACTTGCCGATCTTCGGCCGGGTCACTTTCGAAAGGTCAATGACTTCGCCCGAGAGCATCATTTCTTCTGAAAGCGTGGCCGTCTCCTGAGCGCTCATCCCCTGAAAATAAATCACGGAACAAAGGGCCGCCAGCTGATAGGACGGCATTTCTTTATCGATTATGGAATCCACAATGAAGCGGATTTCATCCTGAGTGAACTCGCCACCGTCCCTTTTTTTCTCAATCAGGTAGGCAAATGACGGCTTGACGAACTTCCGAGGCGATACGATTTTTTTTCTCATGCGTAGGTTTAACTTAGTCCGGAACTGATATATCCGTAAACCGCTACGCAATAGATCATTAGCAACTGAATTGTCGAGTTTATTTTACAACCCGGCGTCGAAACCCCTGTCCAGGTCAAAAGCCGAGGATGCTCTTCAACAGTCTACAATTCCTTGGCTTTCTGGTAATTGTGGCCTCGGGCTTTGCCATGGTCCGTCGCCATTTGACCCTCCGAAACGCTTTTTTGCCCCTCGCCAGCTGTCTCTTCGACAGCGTCCGGGACTGGCGTTTCCCGGGCCTCATCCTGCTCTCCACCCTCGTCGACTTCAGCATCGCCCAAAGCGCGCACGACGGCTTCCACGCCCTCCCCGTTTTCACCTCCCCCCTCTGGAACGGGCCCCATTGCGCCTTCATCCCCGATGAGGCCCGGATCCTCTTTGAACTGATTGAACACCCTCCACAGGAAAACCCATGAAACTCATCCGCACCCGCGACGAATCCGGCTGCATCATCCACCTCAATGCCCTCAACGAGCACGAGGGCTATCTCATCGAGGGCGATCTCTTCGGCTCCTGGCAGGTCAGCACCCGGCGCATGCCCATCCGCGAACGCCTCGCCCCTGTCAGCCCCACCGTCCTTGTCGGCATCGCCCAGAATTACCGCGCCCATGCCCTCGAGATGGGCGGCAAGCTCCCCGAAAGGCCGGTCTTTTTTCTCAAAATGCCCCACAGCGTCCAGGATCCCGGCAAGCCCATCCGCCTTCCGCGCCATCTCCGCAGCGAGAAGGTCGATTACGAGGCCGAACTGGCCGTCGTCATCGGAAAAACCTGCCGCAATGTCTCCGAAGCCCGGGCCCTCGACCATGTTCTCGGCTACACCGCCGCCAACGATGTCTCCGCCCGTGACTGGCAGAAGGAATGGGGCGGGGGCCAGTTCTGCCGCGGCAAGGGCTTTGACACCTTCTGCCCCCTCGGCCCCTGCCTCGTCACCCCCGGGGAAATTCCCGACCCCGGCGCCCTCGCCATCGCCTCCTATCTCAACGGCGAAGAGGTCCAGAACGGCCACACCTCCGATCTCGTCTTCTCCGTTCCCGAACTGATCGCCTTCATCAGCGGAAGCACCACCCTCCCGGCCGGCTCCGTCATCCTCACCGGGACCCCCTCCGGCGTCGGGGCCGCGCGAAAGCCTCCCCGGTACCTTCAGCCGGGCGACATCAGCACCATTGAAATCGAGGGCATCGGGAGGCTCTCCAATCCGGTTGAGGAGGAGGCCTGAAGTCTTTTGAATCCGCTCCTGTTTTGCACTTGGCAAGCGGGAATCCCATATTAAGGATCCCCCCCTGTCCGCCAAGGGCGGGCCCATCGCATATATCGACGCACCTAGTTTAAATGAAAGCATATACCCCCGAGAACATACGGAACTTTGCCGTCGTCGGCCACCAGTCCGCCGGCAAAACAATGTTAACGGAAGCCATGCTGCGCTGCGGGAACCAGATCCAGCGCCTCGGCTCAGTGGAAGCGGGAACGACCGTTTCCGACTACCACCAGAGCGAACGGGAACGCCAGATTTCGGTCCATGCCTCCCTCCTCCACATGGAATGGGAAGACAAGAAATTCAACATTATCGATACTCCCGGCTACCTCGACTTCATCAGCGAGGGCCTTGGGGCCTTGCGCGTCGGGGATTTTGCCCTCGTCGTCGTCAACGCCAGTAACGGTGCCGAACTGGGAACAGACCAGGTCTGGGAATACGCTTCCGGCTATGACATCCCCAAGATGATCGTCGTCAATGGCGCTGACCGGGAAAACGTCAACTTCGACAGCCTTCTCGAAGGCCTTCGTGAGCACTTTGGTTCCCAGGTTTTTCCCATGACCCTTCCCCTCAATCCGGGCCCGGGATTCAATAAGGTCCTCGATGTCATGCGTACCGAGGAAATCGATTACGCCACCGACGGGAGCGGCAGTTATACCGAGAAACCCGCCGAGGGCGAATGGAAGGACCGCGTCAAGGATCTCCACCGGGAATTGATCGAGTATGTCGCCGAGGCCGACGACAGCCTCCTCGAAACATTCTTCGAGCAGGGCAGCCTGAGTGAGGAACAACTCCGGGCCGGGGTTCACGCCGCTGTCCAGGCACAGAGTTTCATCCCTCTCTTCGTTACCTCCGCAACCACCAATATCGGCGTTGCCCGACTCATGGACTTCATTGCCAAATACGGCAGCAGCCCCGCCGACCGGAAAAAAGTCCCCGCCCTCGACGTCAGCGAGGAGCCCATGGAAATTTCCCTCTCCGACAAGGAGCCGGCTTGCTATATCTTCAAGACCATCAGCGAACCGCATGTCGGCGAGCTCTCCTTCTGCCGCCTTTACTCGGGCGAAATCCGGCCCGGCATGGAGCTATACAACACCGACCGTGACTGTCCCGAGAAAATCGGGCAGATCTTCACCCTTCAGGGACACGAACGCGAGACCATCGAGAGGATCGGTCCGGGCGATATCGGCGTCATGGTCAAGCTTCGCGACACCCATACCGGGAACACCCTCTGCAGCCCCCAGCGCAAGGTCAAACTGCCCGCCGTCGCGTATCCCCGCCCGAATATCCACGGTGCCCTCGAGGTCGCCAACAAGGGCGATGAGGACAAGCTCGCCGAGGGCCTCGCAACCCTCCATGAGGAGGACCCCACCTTTCTCTATGTCAACAACCAGGAAACCGGAGAGCTCGTTCTCTCCGGGCAGGGCGAACTCCACCTCGAGGTCATCAAAGGCCGCCTCAAGCGGCGCTTCAATGTCGAGATCATGCTCAAGGAGCCCAAGGTCCCCTTCCGGGAAACGATCCGCAAAAAGGCCGATTCCAAATACCGGCACAAGAAGCAGAGCGGTGGTGCCGGCCAGTTCGCGGAGGTCTGGATGCGCATCGAGCCCCTGCCCCGCGACTCCGGTATCGATTTCACCCAGTCCCTCGTCGGGCAGAATGTCGACCGGGTCTTTGTCCCCTCGGTCGAAAAAGGCGTCCAGTCAGCCTGCTCGGAGGGCATCATCGCCAAATGCCATGTCACCGATATCAAGGTCGACTTCTACGACGGCAAGATGCATCCCGTTGATTCCAAGGACATCGCCTTCCAGATCGCCGGGAAGGAGGCCTTCCGCCAGGCCTTCAAGGAAGCCTCCCCCTGTCTCCTCGAGCCCATCATGGCCGTCCAGGTCAAGGTCCCGGAGGACTTCATGGGGGATGTCATGGGGGACATCTCCGGAAGGCGGGGCCGTATTCAGGGAATGGATACTGATGGAAAGACACAGGTCATCAACGCCCTTGTCCCCATGATGGAACTCTATCGATACAGCACCTCCCTGAGATCCCTCACCGGCGGCCGCGGGTTCCATGCCGAGTCCTTTTCGCACTACGAGGAAATGCCCCGGGATCTTGAAAAGAAAACCATTGAGCGCCTCAACGCCGAATAGCCGGATTCGGCCTGACCACCATCCGGGAGCAGATGTTGTTGTCGATTCAACACCGGACGGTCTACCGCTATCCTCAACCGGTGCGTTTGAGCAGGCACCGCATACGGCTTCATCCGCGCTCCTCGCCCGCCCTCAGGGTACACCGGTTCAACCTCACCCTTGAGCCCGGGGCGCGGGTTTACTGGATGAGGGATCTCCATGGCAACCCGGTGGCCGTGGCCTCCTTCGACGAGCCCGCCGGGGCCCTTTCCATCATCGCCTCGATGGAGTTGGATCTCGTCCCGGTCAATCCCTTCGACTTTCTCCTCGAACCCCATGCGGCGTTCTTTCCCTTTCCCTACACGGATTTCGAAAGCCGCGCTCTCGCACCTTTCATGGCCGCTGGGAATCCGGAGGAATGTGCCCGCGTTCTTCCATGGCTGGCGCGCGAGTTCCCCGACTTTTCAGGACCTACAATGCAAATCCTGACCCGCCTGAACAGGCGCCTCAAGGAGCGTCTGCGCTATGTGCGGCGCGAGGAGCAAGGTGTCCAGGCCCCGGATGTGACCGTGGACAAAGGTTCCGGTTCCTGCCGCGACTATGCCCGCCTCATGATAGAAATCTGCCGCCAGGCGGGCCTCGCCGCCCGTTTTGTGAGCGGTTATTTCCACGATCCGGCAGTGGCCCGCCAAAGCCCCTCCGCGGCCTCCCCCGAATCCATGCACGCCTGGTGCGAGATCTATCTTCCCGGCGCCGGATGGAAGGGCTTTGATCCCACCCACGGCCTTCTGGCCACCGAGACCTGCATCCCCTGCGCCGTTTCCATTGACCCATGGGAAGCCAGCCCGATCCAGGGAAGCTATTCCCGCCGGGGGGGACCGGTTCCATCCTCAATGGAAGTCTCCCTGCATCTTCAACCAGCGGACCGGTCCTGAAACATGACAGAAAAGCCCTTCAACATAAAAATCACACGGTTTCCTTTCTGCGGCTTTGCCGCGTTTCCTGCCGCCGGGGATATCTGAGGTGTTCCACGATTACAGCACAGACGGCTTCTACGATGAAATGTTCATCGATTCGGGGCAGCCGCGCCCCCATTACCGAAGGCTCTTCGAATTTTTCCGGAATCTCGACCGGCAGGCCTTTGAACAGAAACGCTCCGCCATCGGCCAGACCTTCACCCGTCAGGGCATTACCTTCAACCTGTATGGAGATCCGGACGGAACGGAACGCATTTTCCCATTCGACCTCTTTCCCAGAATCATCCCCGGGGGGGAATGGAACTCGCTCACGCGAGGTCTCGAACAACGGATAACCGCGCTTAACTGCTTCCTCGAGGACGTCTACAGCAGGCAGCGTATCCTCAAGGAAGGCGTCATCCCCGCACCTTATGTTCTGGGTGCCCGGCACTTCCGGCGTGAATGCATGGATGTCCCCGTGGCGCGGGACATCCGCATCCATGTCTGCGGCACGGATCTCATCCGGGATGCCCATGGCACCTATCGTGTCCTCGAAGACAATGCCCGATGCCCTTCCGGCATCTCCTACATGCTTGAAAACCGGAAGGCCCTGGAACGCGCCTTCCCAGGGCTTTTCAGGGAAATGGGCGTCCGCCCGGTCAGCGACTGTGCCACTGAGCTCCTTCGCGTCCTTCATCACATCGATCCGCGCCGATCGGGGAACCCCACCGCCGCCCTCCTTACGCCGGGCGTCTATAACAACGCCCACTTCGAGCACACGTTTCTCGCCCGTCAGATGGGAATCGAGGTTGTCGAGGGCTGCGACCTCGTTGTCCGGGATGACATCCTCTATATGCGGACTACCCGGGGACTCCGCCGCATTGATGTCCTCTATCGTCGCATCAATGATGACTTTCTCGATCCTGAAGTCTTCCGCAGGGATTCCCGTCTGGGGGTCCCGGGCCTTGTGCGCGCCTGCCGGGCGGGCAACCTCAGCCTGGCCAACTCCATCGGGACCGGCGTTGCCGACGACAAGGTTCTCTATGCGTTTGTTCCCGCCATGATTCGTTTCTATCTGGGAGAAGATCCGCTCCTCAGCAATGTCCAGACCTATCTCGCCAGCCGCGGGGCCGACCGTTCCCACATCCTTGAAAATCTTCGGCACCTTGTTGTCAAATCAGCCAATGAGGCCGGTGGCTACGGCATGCTCATGGGCCCCGTCGCCACCCGCCGGGAGATTGAGGAGTGGCGCCGGCGCATCAAGGCCGATCCAAGGAATTTCATCGCCCAGCCTCCGGTCACCTTTTCCCGGCACCCGACCTGGACCGGCTCCGCCTGTGAGGGGCGCCATATCGACTTCCGGCCCTTTATCCTAAACGGCGCTGCCATCACCATCCCCGCGGGAGGCCTGACCCGCGTTGCCCTCGAAAGGGATTCCCTGGTGGTGAACTCGTCCCAGGGTGGCGGCAGCAAGGACACCTGGGTCCTCCCCGACGGATCCTGAACCCCATTAACCCTGGTCAACGAGGAGAGAAGACATCATGCTATCACGAATTGCCGACTCGCTTTACTGGATGAGCCGCTACGTCGAGCGGGCCGAAAACACTGCCCGTCTCCTTGTCAGCCGTCTCCCGCTGAAAACCGGCGGCGGCGGACCTGATACCAGGGGCACCCTCGGCTTCTGGGAACCGGTTCTTGAACGCTATGGCGGTCTTTCCCTCTATTATTCCCTGTATCCTGAACCCGACCGCACCTCGCCAGTCGCCTTCCTTGTCTCCGACGCCGACAACCCGGACTCAATCCGTTCCTCGATAGGCAGGGCGCACGAAAACGCGCTCCTTGCCCGCAGCCGTATTTCCAATGATCTCTGGAAGACCATCAACGACATGTGGCAGACTATCTCCGCGGTCCATACACCGGGCCAAACCGATGGCATTTCCGCCAATCCTGCCAAAATGATCATCAAGGCTTCCCTCCTCTTTCAGGCACTGACCGATTCCACCCTCCCGCACGATGAAGGCTACTCCTTCATCCAGGCAGGCAAGCTCCTGGAACGCGCCAGCCAAACCAGCCGCTTACTCGAAATCGGTATCACAACCCCGTCGCCCACCTCCACCACGGAGGCTGCCGACAACTCCCGTTGGAGGGCGCTTCTTCATAGCTGCAACGCCTTTGAGGCCTTCCACAAAAGCTTTCCCGGGGATCCCTCCCCTGCCCGGATCGTCGAATTTCTCCTCTCTTCCGCTTCCTTTCCGCGTTCCATTCGTTTCTCTCTCGCCGGTCTTGAGGAACATCTGGAAAACCTGATCCGATGGACAAATCCTCCCGCAGCGGGCCAGGCCCTCGAGGTCACCGCCACCCTCCTTTCCGAAATCCGCAGCCCTTCCCTCCGGGAAGTCCCTCCTTCGGAAACCAGTCCCTTTCTCGCCTCTCTCAACGAAAAATTGGCCCGTCTGAACAATACCATCATTCAAACCTCCATTTTCCGTGAGGACCACGATCCCGACGAAAAGAGCGCCCAGGAGCAACAGCAGCAATGATTCCGCTCCCCGCCTCAGTGCCCTTCGGGAGTCTGCCCCTGATGCACGGAGTCAACCACGGGCCCCGCATGCCGAATGTCGCTTCCCTCGCCCGCATCCTCCCCGATCCAGGACTCAAGGGCCTCTTTCTCAGCCGCGTAAAGGTCATCCAGCACCGCCTGGGCCGTGGCCAGGGAGGGCACAAGCGGATCCGTGCAAAGGGCGCGCAGAAGGCGCTTACGGTCACGCTTCATAAAGGCCTCGACAGTCAGCTCATGGGTATCGTGAATTTGCATCTGCAAGCCCCTCAGCCCGATTGGCATCTCTGAAACGGGAAGCGGCCTGGGTCCCTCGCGCCCCACTTCACACTCCAGCTCGAGGATCGCCTCCGACGGCAGGTTGGGGACCGCCCCTCCGTTTGGAACGTTGACAAAGAGGTGCCGGCCGCTGTCGTTCCAGATCGCCTGGATAACATCGGTGGCGTGGTCCGAAGCTCCCTTCTCAAGAAATTCCGCTATCGGCCGCGCACCCGAATTGTAGGCACCGATTTCCTCCCACATCTGCTCCGTGATCCCCTCCCGTTTCTCGTGTTCGAATAAACTCAGGGGCGGCACCACCTCCTCCTCGACATGCACGCCGTGCCCCTGGAAATAGGGCAGGTACTCCTTCGTGTGGGCCGTGCACACCGGAACCGCCCCGAATACATCCGCAAGAGCCGCCGATATCCGACGGTTGAACAGCGCCTTCGACGCAGCTCCCGGCTTTTCGTCCGCTCCCAGTGTCCGAAGGGCCTCATGGATTTCAGGCAGGACATCCCTCCCCTTGAAATGCGCCTCCAGGAGCCATGTGAAATGATTCACCCCGGCGATTTTCATCGCGAAGTCATCCGCTTCCTCCGGGTCAAGGCCGATCATCTTCATGTAATTATGATGCAGGTACGGAAGGTGCAGGCTGTCGCAAAGGGCGAAATTACGGACCCTGCAATAACGCGAAAGCGCAATTCCAAAGACCGAGCTCGGGTTGATATAGTTGATCAACCAGGCCTCCGGGGCGATTGCTTCAACCGCCTCCGCAATCTCCATCACCTTCGGAAACTCCCGCATCGCCCGGAAGATACCCCCGGGACCGATCGTGTCCCCGGAACACATCCGGATCCCGTGACGGGCACTGACCTGTACATCCACCCCGCGGTAATACGCGTTCCGGTGCGAAAAACTAAGGATGACAAAATCCGCCCCGGGCAAGGCTTCACGGAAATCCGTGCCCGCGCTGATCTCATGCCCCGCACCTGACTCCGCACGCACCTTCTCCGCAAGCTCCCGCATCCCCGCCAGATGGTCCACGTCCGTGTCGACAAGGACCAGATGACCGTCGCGGAGGCCTTCCAGCCTGTTCATCGCCCAGATCAGCTTTCGCCCGAAAAAGAGGCTTCCCGCCCCGATGATGACAATTTTTGGATGTTTCATGACAGGCAGTATGGGGTTTATGTTGTATGAACCTGATAGACTGGATATCCAGATATTCCTGTCACTGGATAGAATTGTTGTAATCCGGGTAATCATGTTGCATAACCTGCGCTCCCTTGCCTTCCGCCCCTCCGGAACCCCCGGAATCCGCTCCCCGGTCACGGTCCGTTCGACCGGGTATTACCGTTTGCAAAGATTCGAGGTCCGGAACCCGCCCCGTCCCTTCACCCAGCTCTTCTGGGTGCAATCCGGGAACCTCTCCTTTGCCCGGAAGGGATACCTTCACGACGCTTCAGCCGGTGATGTCTTTCACTATCAGGCCGAAGAAGCGCACTGGATTCAAGTGGGTGATACCCCTTCCGCCTATTACTGGATCACCTTTGACGGAGCGGGAATAGGAGAGTGGCTGCAGGGCGGGCGAGCAGCGACCGCTCCCCATCATGCGGGACGTTGCCCGGAAAAGGCCTTCCGTGAACTCGGGAAAACCATCAGACTGCCGACGATCGAGGCCGAGACTCTCGCCTCCGAACTCGGGCTTCGACTCCTCATTCGCGCCCTCAATCATCTCTCTCCGCCTCCGGAATGGGCCCTTGGACACGAGGAAAGGCTCTGCCGGGACCTGGAAAACCTCATGGAATCCCGTTACCGGGATCCGGATTTCGGGATTGAGGCCGCTGCGGATACCCTGCGTTGCCACCGGACCACCCTTTTCCGGATCTACCGTGCCCGCCGCGCCGTTCCTCCTTCAGCCTACCTGCAGCGCCTGAGGCTGCAGAAGGCCTTGAAACTGCTTGAGGATCCAACGCGCAGCATCCACGATATTGCCCTCGCCGCAGGGTACCGCGACGCCAACTATTTCGCAAAGGTTTTCCGCCGGGCAACCGGGGAGTCGCCCCGGAACTTCCGGGAGAAGGGTCCGGTCAGACTTCAGCCGCCGGGGACTTCTGGGTGAAGCTCAGTCCGTTCCCGTTTTCGGCCACGTCCACCTTGACCGGCTCGCCTTCCTTGAGATCACCGCGCAGGAGAGACTCCGCGAGGGGATCCTCGAGGAACTGTTCCACCGCACGTCTGAGCGGCCGGGCCCCGAACTTTTCATCGTATCCCTGTTCGATGAGAAAGTCCTTTGCCCCCGTGGTGATCTCAAGCGGCATGTTCCGCTCCTCAAGGCGACCGGTAATACCCCGGATCTCAATATCGACAATCTTCCGCAGGTGCTCACGCATCAACTGGTGGAAGACAATGATACTGTTGATGCGGTTGAGGAACTCCGGTTTGAAGACGCGCCTGGCCTCATCCATGATCTTCGTCTTGATCTTCTCGAAATTGTCCTCGAGGTCATCCATCCCGAATCCAAGCCCCTGGCTCTTCTGCAGAATATGGGCCCCGACATTCGAGGTCATGATGATGATCGTGTTCCGGAAATCCACACTGCGTCCGAGGCTGTCCGTCAGGCGGCCCTCCTCGAGGACCTGAAGAAGAATCTGGACCACGTCCGGATGCGCCTTCTCGATCTCGTCAAAGAGCACCACACAGTAGGGCTTGCGCCGAACTGTCTCCGTCAACTGGCCCCCTTCCTCGTATCCCACATAGCCGGGCGGGGACCCAATGAGGCGGCTCACCGCGAATTTTTCCATGTATTCGGACATGTCGATCTGGACGATGGAGTCCTTCTCACCGAAAATGGATTCCGCGAGGGTCTTCGCAAGGTGCGTTTTCCCGACTCCCGTTGGGCCCATGAAGAGGAATGAACCAATCGGCCGGCGCGGATCCTTGAGGTCGGCCCGGCTCCGGCGAAGGGCCTTGGCAATGGCAAGGGTGGCCTCGTCCTGACCGATGACGAGCGACTGCAGCTCATGTTCAAGATTGAGGAGCTTCTCTGACTCCTTCTGTTCCATCCGCCGCAGGGGAATTCCCGTCCAGTCACTGACCACCTGGATCATGTCCTCGGCGTCGACCGTGATCCGCGTCTCGGCCCGCGACTTTTTCCATGACTCGATCATTTCCTCGCGCTGGCTGCGCAACTGCTTTTCCTCGTCACGATATTTCGCCGCGTCCTCAAACTGCTGCTTGCTGATCGATTCCTCCTTGAGGGAACAGACTTCCTCGATCCGCTTGCCGAGGTCCTCGATTTCCGGAGGGCGATTGAGGGAGTTGATCCGCGCCCGCGCTCCGGATTCGTCAAGGACGTCGATTGCCTTGTCCGGAAGATAACGGGACGTGATGTAGCGCTCGGACAAGCGAACCGCTGAATCAAGGGCGGTTTCCGTATACTCCACCTTGTGGTGTTCCTCGTACTTCGGAGCGATCCCCTTCAGGATCGCCAGGGAATCCTCCATGTTGGGGGCTTCCACCATCACGCTCTGGAAACGACGGTCAAGGGCACTGTCCTTTTCAATATACTTGCGGTACTCGGCCAGCGTCGTGGCCCCGATGCACTGGAGCTCACCGCGACTGAGGGCCGGTTTGAAAATGTTCGAGGCGTCCATTGCTCCTTCAGCCGCCCCCGCTCCCACGATGGTGTGCAGTTCATCAATGAAGATGATCACGTTCTTGGCCCGACGGATTTCGTCCATCACCGCCTTGATACGCTCCTCGAACTGCCCGCGGTATTTGGTTCCCGCCACCATGAGGGCGAGGTCCAGGGTTATGAGGCGTTTGTCGGCGAGGATCTCCGGAACAATGCCATTGGCGATTTCGAGGGCGAGACCCTCGACAATAGCTGTTTTTCCGACGCCGGCCTCTCCAATGAGGACGGGATTGTTCTTCGTCCGACGGCAGAGGATCTGCACCACCCGGCGGATTTCCTGCTTCCGTCCGATGACCGGATCAAGGTCCCCGTTGCGCGCCAGTTCCGTCAAATCACGCCCGAATGCCTTCAGGGCCGGTGTCTTCAGTTCGCGCTTGTCTTCAGCAGTGGCCGGTCCGCTTCCGGCCCCTGAAGGACCAGCGGCACCCGACGGTTCCGCGGATTCACCCGAAAAATTCGGATCGAGCTCACTGAGGATCTCATCCCGGCAACGCTCGATATCAATTTCCAGGCTTTTCAGGACCCGTGCCGCGACTCCGTCACCTTCCCGAAGCAGGCCAAGGAGGATGTGCTCGGTGCCGACGTAGCTGTGATTGAGTGCCTTGGCCTCTTTCCCGGCGAGGGCCAGCACCTTCTTGACACGCGGCGTGTAGGAGATGTTGCCGACCGGCTTTGCCGTCGGCCCTTTTCCCACCTGCTTTTCAACCGCTGTGCGGACGGTGTCCAGGTCCAGTCCCATTTTCTGGAGAACGTTGACCGCAACTCCCTGGCCGAGGTTGATCAGGCCGAGCAAGAGATGCTCTGTACCCACATAGTTGTGGTGAAAGCGGTCCGCCTCCTTGCGGGCCAGGGCTAAAACTTGCTGGGCTCTCGGTGTAAAATTATTCATGGGTTCCATCTTGCTGCTCTTGATTAAGGGTGGGCGACTTATTAATCCTACTAAAATCCAGACTTGGAAAAGACGCAAATTGTTCCCGAATTCTTGTCGCCCGAATTTCATCACGCATCGCCGGCTCTATGTCTGTGTTCGCAGAACACTGCACATGACCCGGCTGGATTTCCATCTGCAGACGGTCAATGCGGGCCCGTTTTTCCACAGGCAGCATGCCCAGATCCACCCCGAGACGCATCAGGCTGAGAAGATTCACCGCTTCCTGTGAGCTTAAAAGATGCCCGTTTTTCAAAATGCCATAGGCTCGCCCGATTTTATCCATGAGAAGCGTCGATTCCTTCTCGAGAAGGACCCCTCGCGCATTCGTTTCCTGTTCGATGATGGCATGCAGGATGTTGATCAGCCGCTTGATGATCTGCTCTTCTGATTCCCCCAGTGTCTGCTGGTTGCTGATCTGAAAAATACTGCCGGTGGCCTCGCTGCCCTCGCCAAGGCTGCCCCGGACAGCCAGCCCGAGCTGGTTCACCATCCGGATCACCTTTTCCATGTGCTGGCGCATGACCAGCCCCGGGAGATGAAGCATGGCCGAGGCCCTCAGTCCCGTGCCGACATTCGTCGGGCAGGCCGTCAGGTAACCATGGTCGTCGGAGAAGGCATAGTCGATGTGGTCCTCAATCGCACTGTCGACCTGGTCCGCCTCCTCCCATCCGCTGCGGAAATTGAAGCCGCTTCGGACGCACTGGATCCTCAGGTGGTCCTCCTCGTTAACCATGACCGCCAGTTGCTGGCTCGGGGAGATGAAAACCCCGCTGCCCTCCTCAGCCTCAATGAGCTCCCGGCTCACCAGGCGGCGCTCCACAAGCACCTGCTTCTCGAGTTCCGTGAGGTCGGAAACCTGGAGGAAAAGCCCATCCTTCAGGGCCGGCAACTGGGACAGGTTGTCTACCGCACGATCCAGAATGTCCCGCCGCTGGGTCGTGTCGGCCCAGCCCGGAAAGGCCTCGCCGGAGATATTGCGGGCCAGGCGGATCCGGGTGGAAAGGACAATCGGCTCCGGCTCAAGGCCGCCATCGGTCAGTTCCGCCTTGGCTTCGATAAGGGGGGTGATGAGCATCGCTAAAAAATCAGGAAATGTCGACGGCTGCGCGGGCTTGGGCAATCTGGTCCCGCAGGCGGGCTGCCTCCTCATAATTTTCGGTCTTGATCGCCTCCTCAAGGTCACTTTCCAGCTGGTCAAGGCGGCGTTTCCGGCTCATTCGGGCCAGCGCCCGCTCCGGGACCTTGCCCCGGTGGAGGACGTCCTTGTGCATGTTCGCCAGCATGGGCTGGAGGATATCGTTGAAGGTCTCATAGCATTGCGGACAGCCGAAACGCCCCGTCTTCTTGAAATCCGCCGGAGTGAAGCCACAGCTTTCGCACTGCACGGTCTGGTCCGCTCCGAGGGAAGCTGGCGGCTTGAGCAGAAAATCGGCCAGGGAGAAACCTTCCGGGTCGGTCACCCCTTCCTTGAAGGGACAGTCCTCGCAGAGATCCACCTTGTGAATCTTGTTGTTGATGATCTGCGTCAGGTGAATCGTCGCAGGCTTCGTGCAATGGCTGCACTGTTCAGGTTTTGCCATAAGGACAAGATAGGGCCAGTTGGGTGAAATTTCCAGTCCTTTGATCCTGATCAGCGAATCTTCCGACCATCCGTGCAGACCAGCTTGTGAAAGGATTCCAGCAGGTGGTGCGTCTGGGCTCCCGGGAGCCCGTTGCCAATAGGGCGGCTGTCCACCTCGACAACCGGGATCACCTCGGCAGCAGTCCCGGTAAGGAACATCTCATCCGCGGTCCAGATATCGTAGCGGGTGAGGTTGGCCTCCTCGCAGGCAAGTCCGAGTTCATCCATGATTTCGAGAACAGCCCCCCGGGTGATTCCCTTGAGCGCGCCGGCATGGGTGGGCGGGGTGAACCATCGGTCCTTGTGACGGATAAAGAGGTTGTCCCCGGTGCATTCGGCCACGTAACCCTGGTCATTGAGCATGATCGCTTCAAGGCATCCGGCCTGGTTCGCATCGGCCTTGGCGAGGATGTTGTTAAGGTAATTGAGGGATTTCACCATCGGGGCGAGCGCCGCCGGGTTGATCCGGCGCGTCGGCGAGGTCACAATCCGAAGCCCCTTTGTGTAGTGCTCCTCCGGGTAGAGGGCGATCCGGTCGGCAATAATGATCAACTGGGGATCCTTGCAACTGAGATGACTGAGGCCGAGGGTCCCTTTGCCCCGCGTCACAACGACGCGGATATAGCCGTCAACAAGCCCGTTGATGCGGCAGATTTCCGCAATCGCCTCGGCGATGCTCTCGAGGCTCCAGGGAAGCTTCAGAAGAATCGCCTTGGCCGACTTTTCAAGGCGGTCCAGATGCTCGTCCAGTTTGAAGATGCAGTCCTTGTAGAGACGGATACCTTCGAATATCCCGTCACCATAGAGGAGGCCATGGTCGAAGACCGACACCTTGGCATCCTCCGCCTCGATAATGCTTCCATTCATGTAGACTTTCATGTTTCTCCTTTAATTTTCATGGATCGGAACAGGGCTCAGGGGGAAAGACAAGGCATTCAGGCGAGCCACCCGCGCGCATGCTTGAGAAAAGGTCTGCTCCCGGCAAGATAGCGGATAAACGGACCTTCCAGACGAAAGGCCGTCACCGGAAAGGGGGGATCGGAAAGGAACTCGAGGTCGCGCCCGGATGCGGCAATCAGGGCATGGGCTGCGGCAATGTCCCACAGGCGGACCCGCTCGTCCACCGAACCGTCAAGCCGGCCAAGGGCGACATAGGCCAGTTGCAGGACAGCACTGCCGAAGCTGCGGATGCGCACCGCTTCGAGCAGGGGACGATACGCTTCCAGCCGCCCCCGGGGAAGGGGGAAATGAAGCCCGACAATGCTGCTCCGGGTCTCAAAGGGTTTTTCCTCCGGCAGGACCCGTTTCCCGTTGAGAAGAAGCGGTTGACCCGGTCCCCCCTCGATAAGGTCGCCCGTGCTCCCGTCGAAGACAAGCCCGTAAATCGGCATTCCCTTTTTCAGGAGGGCAAGGGAGATGGCGCAGGGGGCCATCCCGAGGGCGTAATTGTTCGTTCCATCAATCGGGTCGAGAACCCAGGCGTAGCGTGATTCAAGGGGCACCACCTCGTCCATCAGGCCGGACTCCTCGGAAAGGAACTGGTCGTCCGCAAAGGAACGGCCCAGCTCTCCGAGAAGGTTTTCCGATATGGCAAAATCGGCGAAGGTGACGCGGGTCTCGTCAGGTTTCCATTCCGAGGCCACCCGTCCCCGTTGCTGGAGGAAGAAATCCGCCTGGTTGCGCACCGCCACCCGGGCGGCATTGACACGATGTCGAAGAGCCGTGTCCACGTCGGTCACCGGAATTTGCGGGGTCCCGGACGACGCCGGGGCGCCGGGGGATCCCTTTCCAACTCCAGGGTTATCGGCTCCATACTCCCGCCGACGGGCAGGGGAACCACCCGTTCAATGATCATCGGGGCCTCGAAAAGCGTCATCCTCCCGCTGCCATGAAAACCGGACAACTCCACTTCCGTACTCGCCGCTCCAGACGGTGTCTCCGCCTGATCCGCCGTCGCCTCCAGTTTCTCCCGGAGTTTGCGACGCTCCATCGCGGAGCGACGGAGGCGAGTCTCAAGGTCCGCTTTCTCCTCCTTCAGGAGGCTCAAATCCTCCGCCAGAAGGGCCTTTTCCGCCTCCAGCTCGGCAACCCGTTCGGCACTTTCCGGATCCGCGTCCCTGAGGGAAGCATTCAGGCGCTCATTGTCGTCCTCCAGGTGCGCGCGCTCCTCGACCAGCAGGTCGATCATGCGCTGCATTCCATCCAGGCGCTCCCGCGCCCGCCCGAGATCGTCGCGCAGGCCGTCAATAGTCCGGTCCCTTTGCCGGAGACGGTCCGCCAGATCACCCGCAACAGCGGCCCAGACCTCCGCCTCGTTCCCGGGAACCGCCTCTCCTGCCGGACCGAAAACCTCAAGCGATCCCTCGATGAAGGCCCTTTCGCCGGATTCATTCACAAAGGAGAGCCGGAACCAACCCGATTCCCAGGCAAGGCCGCGCGGCAGAATCGAAGGCGGAACCTCCGTAATCATGCTTCCCTCCGGATCAGCAAGCCAGATCTGCAGCCACGTCGAGGTCCATCCGTCTTCCCCGCAGGTGCCTTCCATGGGAAAAAACCAGCCCACAAGATCACGGTCCCCCTCCGCCGGATCATTGTTCATGTAGTCGAAACCGGCCAACGGGGTGGCCTGAAGGGCCTCAAACTGCAACTGGTGATAGTGGTCGATCGTCAATTCCCCTTCCCGGATGCCTCCCGTCAGGCGCCCGGACCGGGACTCCCTGAAAGAGGGATCATCCCCCATCTCAATCGGGTCCAGCTGAAAACTTCCCGAAAGGACCCAGCCAATCTCGAAATCGGAGGCGAGCACCGGATCCACACGAGTGACAGGACCCTCGTAGATCCACAGGCTGTCCGCGCCCTCGGCACTGCACAACAGTCCGCTCCAGAGCGGGCTCAATCCTGTCAAAAGCTTGAGGATTCGCACCATTACCGAACTTCGCCAGAGCTCCCTCATCATCGCAACGATAATCAGAAGCCCCCCCCTTCAGGAAAGGGAATTTCCCGTACCGTCTCGGTGTCCTCCCTGATCTGCGCCTGCAACGCTTCCTTCGTGCTGAAGGTCCGTTCCTCACGGATGAACGCGAGGAGAAGGACCTCCACCTGGTCGCCGCTCGTCGGCCCCTCCACGCCGTCCAGGAGGTGAACCTCAAGGAGCGGGCTTCCTTCGGCCTCGAAAGTGGGGCGGATTCCATAATTCGCGATTCCCGCATGGATGACACTGCTCCCTTCCCGCCTGGCGGCCACCTGGTAGACCCCGAAACGCGGCACCGTTTCCGGATTCCAGGGGATGTTGATCGTCGGGAATCCCAGACCGCGTCCGATCTTTCTCCCCGGGACGACGGTCCCTGAGACCCGGTAGGGATGCCCAAGCATTGTATTTGCCTTTTCGATGCGCCCCTCGAGCAGTGCGGCCCTGATCCGACTGCTGCTGACCGGCTCGCCTTCATGAACCTCCCGCTCCCGCACATGCACCGTTATTCCTGCCTCGGCCGCCTTTTCCCGGAGAAGACTGACATCCCCGCCGCGCTTCCGGCCAAAGCGGAAATTACAGCCGACATGGAGGCTTTTCAATCCGGTAAACTCGCTTTTCAGCAAGGGGACAAAGGCCTCCGCCTCCCGCTGCGCGTAGGCCATCGTAAAGGGCTGCAAAAAGACGTGGTCGACCCCGAGAGCCCGCATCCGCTCAATCCGTTCCTCCACAGGCATGATCAATGCCGTTGCCCGCTCCGGATAAAGGATCCGGCTGGGATGCGGATCAAAGGTCAGCACGCCGGACACGTCACCCGGTACACCCCGGGCCCGCTCGACGGCCTGACGGATGACTGCCACATGTCCCCGGTGCACCCCGTCGAACATCCCAAGGGCAAGGTGCAGCGGTTGCGTCACGGGCAACTCGTGAAGCGCGAAGGCTCCCGGATACACCTGGATGTCGCTCTCCATCCCGCCTTTTTCCCTGCCAACGGAACCTGACACTTTAGAGAACCCTGCTTGGAACAGCCTGATAAGGGGGAATGAGCCAACCCCGGACGTCTTCAAGGGAAAGCTCTTCGAAGGCCTCCAGTTCGATCGAATCCTCGATGCGGAAGCGTTCGATGTCGGTCCGGCGCAGCTCTTTCAGGTAGCCCCCGCAACCCAGTTTTTCACCGAGGTCGTCGGCAACGGTGCGCACATAGGTGCCCTTGCTGCACTGAAGCTTGAAATCGATTTCAGGGGGCTCCCAGCGGTCGAGATTGAAAGAGGCAATGTGGATGAAACGCGGCTCGCGCTCCACCGTCTTGCCCTTCCGGGCAAGCTTGTAGAGGGGCACCCCGTCCATTTTCTTCGCCGAAAACATCGGCGGAGTCTGGTACTGGTCCCCTTCAAAGGCCCGCATCGCCTCGCGGACCGCCTCCTCCGAAAGATCCGGGACCGGCCTTTCGGAAACCATCTCTCCCTCCACATCCTGGGTTGTCGTCCGGACTCCCAGAGTGATCGTTCCTTCATAGGTCTTGTCCAGGCCCATGAGGAACTGCGACAATTTAGTCGCCTTGCCGACAAGGATAAGCAGAAGCCCCGTGGCGTTCGGATCAAGGGTCCCGGCATGCCCGACCCGCTTCATTTTCAGTTTGTGCCGGACCCGGTCGACCACGTCATGGGAGGTCAACCCCTCGGGCTTGTCCACCAGCAGCACCCCCTCCAAGTCTGTTCTTCCTGCCATCAGATAGCCTTCTTCAAGGTTTCGAAATGCGTTTCCAGGGCTTCCACCAGACGGGGATAAAATGCCTCCATCGTACTCTCCGGATTGAAACCGGCTGCACAGGCGTGGCCCCCGCCATTGAACTGGATTGCCAGCTGGTCCACCCGGTGGATGGGATCCTTGGCCCGGAAACTTCCTTTCAGGATGTCCTCCCGCTCCTCGAGAAGGACTCCGATTTCCACCCCCTTGATGGAACGGGCATAGTCGACGAGGCCTTCCGTGTCTTCCTTGCCGGCCCCGGTTTCCTCCCAGGCCGCCTTGTCGATAATCCCGACACAGACACGCCCCTCACAGAGAAAGCGGAAACTCGCCAGAAAACGCTGCAGAAGAGCCAGCTTGGCGGGGCTCTCGCGCTCGTACAACTCCATCGCCGCCGCTGCCGGATCGGCCCCTTTTTCCATCAAGTGACAGCAGATTTCAAAGGTGTCTCGGGTCGTCGAGGAAAACCGGAACTGACCCGTGTCGGTCGCGATCCCCACATAGAGGGCCTGCGCACAGACCGCGTCCATCGGCAACCCGTTGTCGAGAAGAATTCCCGCAAGGATCTCCCCCGTGGCCGAGGAATGGCCCTCGATAAGGTTCTTCTCGGCATAGAGGGCATTCGAAACATGATGATCAACATTGAGGTAAACCGAGGGGAAGGCCTCCTGAAGGATCGGACCCAACCGCTTCCGGTCGGCGCAGTCGACACTGATCGCCAGACGCTCCTTCTCAACCCCTTCGCTGTCCACATGAAAGGGCGTGTCCCCGACAAAGGAAGCGCAGTTCGCCGGCACTTCGTGATGGTTGTAGCAGACGGCATCAAATCCCATCTGCCTCAAGCAGCGCGCAAGCGCCACTTGGGAACCGATGCAGTCCCCGTCGGGACGCACATGGCCGAGTACGGCCACCGGTCGGCCCCGGATGGCCTCAATGGCCTCCATAAAGGCCCGCGAATGATCTGGAAAATATGCTTTCATGAAAATGAGTCCGTTTCGGGTTCCTCCCCGTCCCCCGCCTGCGGGGTTTCCCCCTCAAGGCCGAGTTCATCGAGGAGTTCGTTGAGGCGTTCACCATAGTCAGCCCCCTTGTCGTATATGAATTCAAGATGGGGAAGATACTTCAGGCGGATCGCCTTTCCCATTTCACGACGGATCGATTCCGCATGCCGGCTCAGATAACGCCCCGCACGCTCGCGGATGTCGACGTCCCCGTGCGTGGCGAAGAAAACCTTCGCCGAACGGAGGTTCGGCGAGACATCGACCGCGAGGATGGATATATCAACCGTCTCCGCCTGATGGCGGGTGTGCAGTATATGGCTGATCTCCCGCTTGACCAATTCGTTGACTCGAACAACGCGCTGCCCCATCTGCTCCTAAAGATCCGGTTTGATCTTGAGTATCTCGAAGACCTCGACGGTGTCCCGTTCCTCGTAGTTGCTGTGCCCCTCCAGCTGGAGACCACATTCGTATCCGGCCCGGACTTCGTTCACGTCTTCCTTGAAGCGCTTCAGGGTCGATATCTTCGACTCCCGAACCAGTTCGCCTTTACGCATCAGGCGGGCCAGCGCGTCACGCTGGATTCTCCCCTCCGTAACCATGCAACCGGCAACCTGCCCTTTTCCGACCGGGAAGACCTGGCGCACTTCCGCAACCCCGATCTTGTTCTCCCGACGTTCCGGTTCCAGAAGGTCGGCCATCGCATCCTTCACCTGGTCGATCAGCTCGTAGATGATATTGTGCTGAAAAACCTTGATCCCATGGTGCTTGGCCACACTCGTGACCCCGTTTTCGAGGCCCACGTTGAAGGCCACGATACTGGCTCCGGCCGCACTCGACATGATGATGTCGTTTCGCGTCACGTCACCCACCCGCATGTCCACGACCTCAAGGTCGATCTTGTCGCTCTTGATCGCCTGCAGGCTTGTCGCAAGGGCTTCGGCAGTCCCGTAAACGTCCGCCTTGACAAGCACCGAAAAGGTCTTCTTCTGCGTTTTCTCAATTGCCGCAAAGAGATCCTCCACCGATGATCCGCCGGGCTCCTGCTGCTCCGAGGCCTCCAGCTTGCGCCGCTTCAGCTCATTGGCCTCGGCAATCTTCTTCGCTTCCCGCTCGTTTTTCACCGCCTGGAAGGTATCCCCCGCATCCGGTGGTCCCGACCAGCCGATGATCTTCACCGGGGTCGACGGACCCGCCTGCTTGATCTGCTTGCCCGAGTCGTCAATGATCTGCCGGACCCGGCAATAGTATTCGCCCGAGACGAGGGCGGCCCCCGGCTTCAAGGTCCCCTGCTGGATGATGGCCGAGGCCGTCGAGCCACGCCCGAGTTCCTTCTGAGCCTCGACAATAACCCCTTCCAGGGGTCCTTTGGGATCCGCGACGATCGTCTCCGTAACCTCGGACTGGAGAAGGATCGCTTCCAGAAGGTCGTCAATCCCCTCCCCTTTGAGCGCTGAGACCTTTGCGGAGAGGGTTTCCCCTCCCCAGTCCTCGGGGGTCAGTTCCCGCTCCTGCATCTGCCGCATCACCTTGTCCAGGTTCGCGCCCGGGCGGTCGATTTTGTTGATCGCCACCACCACCGGAACCTTCGCCACCCGGGCGTGGCCGAGGGCTTCATCCGTCTGCGGCATGAAGCCGTCATCGGCGGCAACGACAAGGACTGCGATGTCCGTTGTGCGCGCACCACGGGCCCGCATGCTGCTGAAGGCGGCGTGGCCCGGGGTGTCGATGAAGGTGATCAGCTTGTCGTTGTAATTGATCTGGTAGGCCCCGATATGCTGGGTGATTCCACCCGCTTCCGTCGATACCACGTTGGCCTTGCGGATCGTGTCCAGAAGGGTTGTTTTTCCGTGGTCGACATGCCCGAGGATGCAAATCACCGGCGGACGCCGGACCAGTTCCCGCGGAGCCGGCTTCTTCTCCTCCTTGACCGTTTCTGCCTGGGCGACAGCTGCACCAGCGCCGCGGTGGCGCACCTCCAGCGCATAACCGTGGGTGCGCGCCAGGCGCTCCGCCACATCCTCCTCAATGGAGGAATTCATGGAGGCAAAAATGCTCATTTCCATCAGTTCGGATATGAGCTGGAAAGGCTTCCGTCCAATCTGACGGGCAAAATCACGCACCACAATGGGCGAGCGTACCTGCAGGGGCTTCAGTCCGCCGGTTTCTTCCTCGCCGGGGGCTTCAGCCTCACCGGCCTCGGGGGAGGGAGCTTCCTCCACTTCCGGTTCAGGCTCGGGCGGGGGGGCCTTGGGCGGGGAAATTGACGGTGGGCCCTTGCTTACAGGTGGCTTGATCGGGGGAGGACCCTTTAACGGGGACGGAGCCGCCGGCTTTTCCTCCACCGGCGCCTCTTTCGGCGCCTCCGGCGGCATGTCTGTCCTCAGGACGG
>JAWLGH010000002.1:0-141150 GCA_041685165.1 Oceanipulchritudo sp.
ATCGGGAAGCGGACTCTGGCAGATCGCGGTAGGGATACAGACAAAAAGCATCCTTCGGCTAACCCCTACGCGCTCCAGCGCTCCGCTTTCCGTCGCAGGGCGGTGGCCTCAATGGCTTCGGCAAGACACTGGAAAGCCGCGTGCTGCCAGTTGTCGGGATCAGGGCGGCGCCCAAGGAGGGTGTGCAGTTCGCAATCGAAGCGTTCTCCAGCCTGTTCCCGCTGCAGCTCCCATGCATGGATGACGGCATCCCGGCGATGAAGGAAAAAGGCCCGGTCAACCAGGCGGTCACGCTTCTGGCGGTTCACCTTCGGATCGGTGGGAACGAGGTTCCACAAGTCGTTCGTGTGCCAGAGGCTGTACGGCAGGATATGATCGACATCGAACGTCCGGTTCAGGGTTCGTTCTGTCCAGGTGCAGCGCAACCGGGGAACGCCGGCAAAGATGTGACGCGACAGGGCAACATTCCGGTCGACCTCATAATCTGTGGACAGGAGGGAAAGCACCTCCCCGACCGGAAGCTGCTGCTTGCTGAAACGTCGCGTCTCCTCGGCCCAGCGCAGGCGGATCGCCGGCTCGATCCAATGTCCCAACTCCGCGAGCTCCTTCCAGAAACCGCCGGGCAGGACCAGATGGCTGTCCGCGCCCCGTCCCATCCATTGAAACATCTGTCCACTGGTAAACACCACCGGGCCCGTCCGGATCGCGGTTTGGATCTTCGACCGGAGATGCCGGTCAAGGGAGGGATTCATCCACCGCGCCTCCCGGTAGGCCAGATAGCCTCCGGATTGGCTGAAAGAGGATACCAGACGGGTCAGCTCCTGTCTGAAGGAAATGGGCTTCCCACTGCCCGGATACTCCCCGTTTTTCTGAGGAATGAAGCGGTCGACGGCAAAGAGCGGCCAGTAATAGCGAATCCATTGATCGACAATCCGTGCCGACGGCACAGCAACACGCCCGTCATCAAGCCAGCGGACATCGTGGAAATGCTGACCCGCCAACTCGGTCAGGGAGCGCAGGAGAGCCAGCTTGTAGGTGGCGTCCTTGGTGTCCCGGGTGACAATCTCCTCGATCCGCTGCAAGGGCCGCTCCCCGTGTCCCTCATCGCGCCGGGCGAGAATGCTCACCCACTGGATGGCCTCCCTCCCGAGCCGGTCCCCGCCGGTCTCCACGGAAAGAATACGGAAACCGGCCCGTTCCAGGAGCACGACCACCTGTTCCCGTTGGAGCGGCCGAAAGAGCCGCCCTTCGGGCGAGCGGAAGGCATCGTCCAGTCCCGGCCGGTCGGGGGAAAAGCTCAGGTGGCAGATCCCCTCCGGGACAAGGAGGTTGCGCAGGCTGAAAACGGCATTGAACAGCTCCTCCGGGAAGAGGTGCATCAGGACCGCCGCGCAATGGACGACATCGTACGTTTCCCCCTCGGGCAGGTCGTCGGGAAGACTGCCCGCCCGCAACCGCCCCTTCAGAACCGGGTAGGTTTTCCCGGCCACTTCCCGCATCGTCTCCACCGGGTCAAGCCCAAAGACCTCCATCCCCTCCTCCGCAAAAGCCGCCAGATCCCGTCCCGATCCGCACCCGATATCCAGCAAGCGCCCGCCCGGCCGGGCCACCTCGAGGATCCGGGAAAGAAAAGGCGGGCGCACGGTGTTGTAGGTGGCCGCAAACTCCTCCGCGCGCTCCGCATAGGCCTCGATGGTTCTCGTATCAGGCACACCGTGAGCCTTGGCCCACCCGGCAGTCCGGTAAAGCCGGAAATGCCTCGCCCAACAGTGCCTTAATACGAATGGCAGGTTAAGCGCTTGTCTCGGGTTGTTGCATGCTCCCAGGCGGAACAGGATAGTGAGGGACAGGCTGCCCGACAGGCGGTCGGAAAGGCCCGGCCCAACGGGCCAAACGGCAGACCGATCATCTTGGAAGGGACCGTTTGCCCATCCCTCAAATACCCCCTTCTTGCCCTTAACCGAGTGCCATTCAGAGTAGCGTTTAGTCGTGTTCTGTCGCATTGGGGTTGGCAAATGGTTTGCCTAATGAGGGAAAAGGCGCACAAAATTCTGTCAGAATATGACAACCACCACCGATTTGCCCATCAACCTGGACCACGAGAAAATCGCGGTGTTTTGCCGTACCCGGGGAATTCGGCGGTTGAGCCTGTTCGGATCCGTACTGCGCGATGACTTTGACCCTGTCCGCAGCGATGGGGACGTCCTTGCGGAATTCAAACCGGGGGCGCTGAAGGGGGTTGGTTTTCGTTACATGCGCTATAACATGGCACAGTCGATCGCCTCCCGGAGCCGGCTCAGCGGCGTTTGCCGCGACGAAACCGCCTTTTCCACTCGAAATAGCGAACCATTACAATTCGTCATTGCTGAGTCCTATCCCGGGTGATGGCGATCCTCCCCTACTGCTTCCATGGGCCTGCCGGTTGCCAGATCAGGTCGTTCGTGTCTCGGTCGATAACCGGCTTCATGAATGCACTTATTTCGGCCACAATCTCCGCGAAATTTTCAGGGATGTGCTCCTGCTTCAGTCTTTTGAGGAAAGCAGTCCAGATCATTTGCCTGTCTGTGATGAATGTATCCGTGAAGGCATCTATGGGTTCTTCCAGTATTGTGCCGCGTCGCTCGAAGGTGAGCCTGACCGCCTCAGACAATTTCTTGAGCTTGAAATCAAACTGACGGGACAAAAGCCAGAGGTCGTAGAAATCCTTCATCCGGCTGTTCAACTCCCCCAACTGGATCATCGCTTCGAATTTCTCAGCAATGGCACTCTCCCGGCTGTAGCAAAGCAGGCATGGCGCCGGACTATCCAGCATGCAAGGCAGTTCAGCCCTCTCGGGTCCGGGATAAACGACATCGCCAAAACCAATGTCGATCTGCATATTGATACGAGCCGTTCCCAGATAGCCACGGAATCGGATGCGGATGCCCTCATAATCTGCGTCTTCCGTTATTCTTTCGCTGCCAATGGAGTCTCCGTCAAAAGACAGCCCGTCGGCAGGGATATCAACGGCGAGAACATCCCGGATCTGGGAAATGATATTTTCATCCTCGTTGCTGGTTCGCCCAAGCATGTCTATATCCACCGTCGGCCTGAACTGCGGAGAATTCCAGGCGCGTAGCATGAGCGCCTCTTTCAGGATAAAGTTCTGGACGTGATCAGAGATAGACAGCCGGTACAAGAAACGCTCCATTGCGTAGTGCTGGAGCAATTCGTTGAATGAGCGATTGTCCGCCCTTGATCGGTTCAGAAGGCGCTGCCGGACAGAAGCCGCAACATCTTGTGGTGATTTCATATTGATGCTTCGAGATACGGGCGCATGACCTTTTCGACCCTGCAGATTCTGGCATACTGGAGGATCTTTCTGTGGTCGAACTTCATTCGGCTCTTGTAGAGTTTCAGGGCCTCAAGCACGACATCCATCCCCAGCTTGTTGCGGAACTTAAAACAGTCGGCCAGCGTTTTCTCCGGGCAGTAAATTTTCACTTTTGCCCCATCAATGGGGTGCTCCTCGATTCCTGCCTTGTATGCTTCCACATTGAACCGGTGAACATCCAGGGGAGGATAGTCCATCGTAGGGGTGTGGGAGTCCCGGGGGATAGCCAGCGAAATCTCATGGGGAATTTGCGTTGTGATCCCATGGAACGACAGTGCCGAGATTAGACAAATTACGGCATTGGGATAGCGCAGAGCCACTGCTAGAAGGTCAGGGTTGCCGACCTCAGGCAGCTCAGCCAGACGGTAAAGTCCACGGCTGATCTGCTCGATAACCCCCTGGTCGCGCAGGGAGTAGAGCTTCTTCCGACTGAACCCCTTCTCCAGTGCTTCAGCCATTCGTAGCTGGCCACCGTTCTCCTTGAATATACTGACAGGATCTGCTTTCACATCTTCAAAGACAAAACATCCACAAAAATTTATATGTGGTAAGGATATGTCTCTTTCGAGCTCTGAGGCAAGGTTATTATCTACGAGAACATTGGGGAGAACATTGGGGGACAGGCGAATATTCACATCACCCGCTGCAGCCTGCCGTAGCGGATTTTAACAAAACGAATAGTCGACGGGACCTTGGAATTTTCAAGAAAAGCCTGTAAACCCTCAAGCCTTTACCTGTCGTTCACATGGGGGCTCTTTTATTGCCCACATCACACGCTGATTGCTTCGGCCCGGATTCGCTTCTGCGCCTGTTCGATGGCCGCCTTCGCCTTGCTGACATCGAGGCCGGAACGCTGCTCCGTGATCGCCGCGGGCTCGCCCTGAAGGACACGGCTTTTGTCGGTCACTATCCCATAAGCGATCGTGAGATGCTTGAGGGAGGATTCCGCCTCCGGATCCGCCGCCTTGTCGTATATCCGCTCAAGGAGCATCCCGGCAACCTCCTTGGCCTTCCTGGTCGCCTCCAACCGCCACGCTTCAACGGTCTCTTGATTCTCTGCGGCCAGCCTTGCAATTGTCCGGAAATTCAATCCTGTCATCCCGGAGATCTCCGCAAAGGAGGATCCCGACCCGAAAAGGGCAAGGGCCTGTTCCGCAATCTCCGGGCGATCCCAATTCCAGCCTCTTAGGCATTGCAGATACATGTAAACACCTGTTCACCTGTTGGCAAGGTTGGATTTCAGGGAGGCTTTTCCCCCTTTGCAGGAATTTTTGCATTTGCGAAATTTCTGCAGGGCAGGTGGATCAATACTAATTAATACGCCGTTAGGAAGCCGTTACCCCCGCCCCCCTGCCTTGTTGGTGGAGAAGGGTGGAAAAGGGGTCTTCAGGTAACGCCAGAATAACGCCAGAAAAGTGGCGTTATGGTGCCGTTATTTGCAGTAATTTACAACTTAGGCTGGATTTGGCTGAACCCTGATTTTCACCCATTATCGGCTCTGAGGCCAGTTTTTATCGGGTTTCCGGGCTGGCAGGGGCGGCGGGATTCGAACCCACGACCTACGGTTTAGAAGACCGTTGCTCTATCCGACTGAGCTACGCCCCCAATAGTTGGTATTCAATGACTTAGGCTCATCCAGTCTGGAGTCAATAACAGAACCCTGCCGGCAAACTCGAGCCGAGGGTGTGCCAGCCGCCGGACCAGAATTGAATCAAGGTTTGAAACAGCTTCTCGGCTACCACCCCTCCATTTTTCCTCCGTCAGTCCAAAACCTCCCATTCGAAGACGGTAATCACGCGACGCTTCCAGACTCCGTTGGGCAAGGAACTGATCCATGCCGCATAGCGTCCGCAAACTCCTCCTGGACATCAGTATGTCCTGCGAGGAAAATTCAGAAATGATCAGCAAATCTGTCTTTTGAGCAATTTACCGGGAACCGTCTTCTTCAACTGGCTCTGGAGCGGGAATTCGACATCATCGGGCACGTACTATGCCCCTGTAAAACGGTCGGGCAAGCAAACAAAACGATCCCTGAAAACCCGGGATCTCGCACTCGCCAAGCGGCGATAGGGGGCATTCAATCGTTTACAAAAAGGCCCTGAAGCGACAGAAGGCCTAATCCCTCAACCAGCAGGAATGAGAAGGCCTGAGGAGGAAGGGTCGCCCAGAGGCGGCAGATTGTTCAAGCTGGCGCTCGCGGCGCACGACAGCCAACCTTGGAAAGAAAGAAACAATGATCCCTGAAAAGCCCAATCTGCTATGTGTGTTTTCGGACCAGCAGTCCTTTGACATGCTGGGGTGCGCGGGAAATCCGCAAATAAAGACCCCCAACCTCGATGCCTTTGCCGGGAAAGGCGTGCGTTTCGAGCACGCTGTGGCGAACTGCCCGGTGTGTACGCCGTGTCGGTCCATGCTGCTCTCCGGCAGACACCCCCTGCACAACAACTGCTTCGACAACGATCGCCGGTTGCTGAACAGAGACGAAATCGGCCCCGGGTTGGGACATGTGCTCCGTGATGCCGGATACCGCATGGGCTACGTCGGAAAGTGGCATCTCCATGGTGGAGACCGCGACCGACCGATTCCCGCGGGTCCGGATCGTCAGGGCTTTGATGATCGGTTCCTCTCCAACAACTGTCACCTCAACTATCACCCTGACAGCTGCTACTACTGGACAGAAGATGGCGAGAAAGTCATGCTTGGGCAGTGGGAGGCTGCCGGGCAGACAGAGCAGGCTCTTGCGTTCCTGGACGAGTCCACAAAGGAGAAACCATTCTGTCTCTTTGTTTCCTGGCATGCGCCGCACAATCACCTCGGCGGCAATGCGAAGGCGTACCGGGGCTTCGATGCACCGGAGGCGTTCAAGGCACGCTACAACGAGGACGAGATTGTGCCGCGGGGGCAGCTGCCCAATACCGCAGAGAACCGCCGCATGACCCTGGGCTACTACGCCTTGTGCAGTGAGGTGGACCATCATTTTGGCCGATTGATGGAGAAGCTGGAAGAGACAGGATTTGCCGAAAACACCCTGGTGGTGTTTACGTCGGACCATGGTGAGACCTTCGGTGCCCATGCGGCCCAATGCCACAAAGGCAATCCCGAAGACGTGTCGGTTCGTATTCCCCTGCTCATGCGATTGCCGGGCGTTCTATCCGCCGATTATACCAGCCGGTTGCTGATCGGCATGCTGGATGTGCCGCCCACCCTGCTGGGACTGATGGGGCACGAGGTGCCGTCGAACTGGGAGGGACTGGATCTGTCCCCGGCCATCCGCAACAGGAATGACGACGCAGTGGACCATGTCCCCATTTTCAATTTCAAGCCGTCCTGGCGTGGCGTCTACACGCGCCAATACACCTTCGCCATGGAAAACATCGAGCGCACGCCGGACATGCATACCCGGTTTGGATCCGATCTGCCCGACCAGCGAAAAACCGTCCAGAACTTCAACGTTCTCTACGACCGGGAGGAGGACCCACTGCAGCTCAACAACCTGATCAACACAACCGGACACCTCGACACCATCTGGGAGCTGACACAACGGACTCACGACTGGTGCGCGAAATTCAACGACCCGTTTCTTTCATACAAGCGCCTCATTGATCTGGTTGGCGATCGAGAAGACAGGACACTTATTGATCTGATCGCAGGAGTCGCGAATCACATGGACGTGTCCAACACGCCCTTCACCGCCTCAGACAAGACACAGAGAGAATGAAAAACATAAGTACCGTGTTCGTGCTCCTCGCGGCACTGTGCTGGGGACTGTCGGGTGGCATCGGCGGCATACTCCTGGCGGAAGGCTGGAACGGGCTTGTGGTGACCTTCTACCGGGGCGCAATCGGGCTCCTCTTTGTCATCGCCTGGCTGGGCCTGCGTCCGCGCGGCAGTGGATTGGCCAATCCCCGCCTGTGGTTCTGGTCGGCGATTGCCGGAGTGGGCGTTGCCGGCAACTTTGGTTTCTATTTCGCAAGCATCGCTGAGGGCAGTGTCGCGGTTGCGGCCACCCTTATGTACTGTGCCCCGGTTTTCGTCTTCCTGGTCTCCATCGCCCTCAAAATGGAAAAGCCCTCCCTGCCCAAGTGGGCCGCCATGGCAATGGTCCTGGCCGGCGTCGTCCTGCTTACCGGCATTCATGAAATGGGGGTCGACGGCGTCACGCCCATCGCCGCCTTGACCGGGCTGCTTTCGGGTGTCTCCTATGCCGTATTCATTTTCGGATTCAAAAACGCGGCCCCTCATGGAAGCCCGCAGGCGATCCTTGCCATCGCCTTCACGACCCTTGTCATTCTCCTCGTCGGGATGGTTGATACCGACCAGACAATTGCCGTGCTGGGAACACCCAGTTGGCCCCTCTTTGTGATTCTGGGGGTCCTGGGGGCGGGAATATCGTTCATACTCTACATCGTTGGCCTGAACCATACAACGCCTGCTGTGGCCTCAATGCTGGCCATCGTGGAGCCGGTGACGGCATCCCTCTTCGGCGTTGTGGTTTTGGATGAAAGCCTGGTCGGTCGGCAGATCCTCGGCATGGCCCTTATCCTGATCACCGTCACCGCGCTGAGCGTTTATTCCAGCAGGCGCAAAGAGACTCCGGATTATTCTCCCCCCCTTATATAAGAGCTTGGCTTGGTCCTTCGTCTTTCTGGAGCTCCCCGGGGCAGGAAAGGCACGGTTATACTGTAAAACAAAAATCCGGAAGGCATCAATTGACGATCCAGGCGAAGTCAAACGGAATCACTAACCTCGAAACAGCCCGAATCGGATTCCTCCTTGATCCCATGATAGTCGACTCTCCCAGACAAGCCGCCTCCTGCCCGGAGTGATCATGAACCGCCTCAACCCCGACTTTAAGACAAAATGAGCATCAGGAAAACAGACTGGTCCTTTATTCACGTGTCCGACATGCATATCGGAAGCCCGCGCTCCTACCGCTTTCAACCGGCATGGAATGCCAACTGGGAAACGGCCCGCAGGCAGATCATCGCCCGCAATCCGGAACTGCTCCTTGTTGGCGGCGACATGACCCGTGACGGAGCAACCCACCTCGTCGAACTGGAACAGGCCAAGGCGGAACTTGACCAGCTCCCCTTCCCCTACCACGCCATCCCCGGGAATCACGAGGTCGGCAACAAATACCTGCCGGGAAATCCGGTCAGTATCCAGCCCCGCTACCTTGAAGCCTACCGCTCGGTCTTCGGGGAATCCCATTGGTCCTTCATCCACCGCGGCGTGCAATTCAGCGCCTTCGACGCCTTCCTCGCCGGTACCGGATTGCCCGGGGAAAAGGAGCTCTGGCACTGGCTCGAGAATCTGGAACGCGATCCCGCCGCCCGGCACCACGTCTGGATGATGCATCCGGCCCTCTTTGTAGAAGACCTCGAAGAACCGAACTGGAATGTGGAAATTGACCGCAGTGCCTGGTACTTCGGAATTGACGAGCCCTCGCGGAGCCGCCTTTTCGGGATCTTCAAACGCACCGGGGCGGATCTAGTCATCACCGGGCACATTCATTGCCGCCGGCAGGTGGAGGTGGACGGGATTGTCTTCCAGTTCGCCCCGGCGACAGCTTTTCCGCAGTTTGGGCACCGCTGGCCGGACGGGGATGACACCCTCGGGTTCATGGAATTTCATGTGGCGGAGGATTCCATCCTGCCGGAATTTGTTCCCCTTGAGTCCCTGTCCCAGCTGAAGGGTTACGGGCCGGGCGGTAATCCCCCGGAGGAAGGACGCGATTATTCCGTCGCCTGGGAGAAGCCCTCCATAATGGATGCACCGTAAGTCAGGCCCGCGCCTATTTACCCATTTCCGCCCGGCGCATCGGCATGCTGTCGATACGGGCAAAGACGGCCGGAAGGTCCAGCCGCTCATAACGGCCCTTGATCCCCCCGTCCTTGCCGATCAGGCGGACGCGCTCATCGGGCAATTCCTGAGCCGAAACGAGGTCGTGGATCCGGTCTCGAAGGCTGTCTTCCAAGGATTCCGGTTTATTCGTATGCAGGTCTTCCGGATCGGCGATGAACCAGAGAAGGTCCCGGTCATCGACTTCCCCGGCGGCGGCTTCAAACTCACCGATCACGGCCCTGGCTTCCTCCGGGGATTCCACATGGATCAGAAGGAGCCGGTTATCCCAGCGGAAGGAATCAAGTGGATTGGCCATCGCGGTTAACGTTGAGGTGAAAACAAAAATTGCCGGCAAGAGAAACGGGACGGTTAGGCGGCATAAGAGGTGACATCGCATGTGGGTCCTTGAATGAATTCGTCTTACAACGAGAAGGACACCCTACCACGGAAGGCCGGCGGAGGCAACGCCCCGGCATGATATTGAGCACCCCTTGAGGAATCCCTCGCCCGCCGTCGGGAGGCGCACGGGAATTGCCGCGGAAGTTGACGGGATCCAGGTCCGGGTGGAAGCTGAAGGCCAAATGAAACCATTGAAGCCATGGGGCCTGTCCCTCCTCGTCCTCCTGTCCCTCCTCCCGGGACTGGAGCTCAGCGCCTCCTCGGTGGTCCGAACGGTGAGTCCGGACGTGCGTCTTGAAGTTGAAAGCGAGGTGCGGACCATGGCCAGGGGATTCGAAACCGCCTTTGGAAGGCTCCCATCCGGAGGGAAGTATGTGGAGATCATCACCGATTCCGGACAGGAATACCTTGATGGCAGCGTCAAATCCGTTGAAGCCATGAACGGTGTCCTCCTTATCACCACCGAACGGGGATTTGTCTACGTCATCAACGCGAGGAGAATCGCGGCAATAACCAACGAACCGCCTCCCGGTGAAGATGGCTGACCAGAAACCACCCAAATTCCATTACCCGGCAGGGAAAGGCTGGAACCAGGGGCCAACGATTTACGTGGACAACGTCCCATCCGCCGGCACAAAATAACCTGCAAAATGGGATCCAGGGAGCTCGAGAGAGTAGAATACGCGGCAGTCTTCGAAAGAATTCGGGATCTTTTCCCGAACATGCGGGTGATCTCACAACTCTACTCCCTCCTTCGCGACCCGGAATCCAGTCTTGAGGATGCCATCGAGCTGATCCGCAGTGACGGGGTTCTCGCTGCAGGGGTGGTTCGACTCAGTAACAGCGCCTATTATTCAACCGGCGGTCAGCAACTTGATCTTCAGTCCGCCGTGCAGCAAGTCGGCTTCCAAGCCACACTCCGCCTTGTCGGCGACCTTCTCTCCCGCCAGCTTTTCATGCGCGACCTCGAGGGCTACGGCATGACCGCCGACGAGTACTGGACCTACAGTTACTATTGCGCCGCCTTCCTCGAGCTTGCCTCGAAAGACCTCCGCTTGAATGCCGACGTCGCTTACCTTACCGGTCTCCTCCACGGGATTGGCCGGGTCGTCAACAACGAGATCCTCCTCGAACAGAAAGTCGAGATCCTCTGGGATCCCACCGTGCCCGCCGAGGAATGGGAAGCCATCATGAACCTTGCCCCCTATCCGGAAGCTGGTGCCAGTCTCCTGCGCTCATGGAATTTCCCCGCTCCTCTTTGTGAACTGGTCCAAAAACAGCGCGATCCGGACTTCCTCGCCGCTTCAGCCCCGGGGACACTCCTCGATTTTGCCCGCTCCCTCATTGAATCAAACCGGCCCGCCCTCGGGCGGGCCCGGCAGCCCTGGAAGATTCTTGAGGACCATGCCGTGTTCTCCCTCGGGAGCTTCGACCGGCAACGCCTCGAGGCTCTCCACGAGCAGGCCCTCGAGCGTGTCACTTACCTGCAACGAGCTCTTTGAAGAATGTCCATGCCTGAGACTGAAGAAACCCTGCCTTTTTTCCGGATTGCTGTTCTCGACGATGTCCCGAGCACCCTTGCGATGACCAAAATGGTCCTCGAGAGCCAGCTCGAGTGCGAAGTGAAAACGTATTCAACCGCGGAGGCCATCCTCGACCTGTCCCCGTCCGACTATCCCGACCTCTTCCTCCTCGACATCGTCATGGAGGGCATGGATGGCCTCGAACTCTGCCGCAGACTCAAGGAAAACCCTGAGACAGCGGCCATCCCGGTCATTTTCCTTTCCGCCCACGGCGACTGTGAGGGCCGCGTAACCGCGCTCCAGGCCGGGGGAGTCGATTACATCGACAAGCCCTTTTACCCGGAGGAACTCCATGCCCGTATCCGCACCCAGATCCTCCTCCATCATTCCGCGAGGCAACTCCGCCAGCAGACGGCCGAACAACAGGCCCTCCTGCGCATCCTCTGCCATGACCTCCGCAATCCGGTGGCCGCTGTTTCCTCCATCCTGGAACTGATCAACGACAACCCGGAAGAGATCCCCGAGCTCCTTCCGCTCGCGGGATGCTCCATCCAGAGCGCCCTTGAATTGATCCAGCATGTACGCGACTTCCGCAACCTTATTGACGCAGGCCAGAGCTACGCCGCGGAACGCGTCTCCGTCACCAAGGCTTTCCAGGAAGTGCTCACCATCAACCATCCCCGGGCACGGGAAAAAGGCGTGGGTATCAAGCAGGAAATCGACGGGGATCCCCATCTCGTCATCAACCGGGTTGTTCTCGTCCACAATATCCTCAACAACCTTGTTTCCAATGCGATCAAGTTTTCCGAATCCGGCAGTACCCTCTTCCTCCGGGCCCGGCACCTCGAGGAGAACCCTGACATCATTCAACTCCAGGTTGAGGACAGCGGCATCGGGATGGATGCCGCAACCGTCAAACACCTCTTTGATCCGGAAAAAAACCGTTCCCGGGAAGGCACCGGCAAAGAAACCGGTCTCGGGTTCGGGATGCCCCTCGTCAAGCGCTACCTCGACCTCTTTCATGGTCGGATCGAGATCGATTCCCGTCCCGGGTCGGCATCCCCGGAGGATGGCGGACACGGCACCCGTGTTGACCTCTACCTGCCCGGCTCCCCGCATTGAGTACGACCTATCCCAGTAAACGGGCCTTCCGCAAAAGCCGTTTCGCGGTAACACTGGGGCTTGCCAGCCTCGTCCTCACCGCCTTCCTCATTGTCCTTCTGCATGCCTATTTCTCCGAGCGACGGGAGAAGGAAACACAGGCTGCCGTTGCCAACAGTCTGGCCATCTGGGAGAATGATTACCAGACCAGTCTCCTCCACCGGGAGGAAATGTCTCTTTTTATCATGGATGAGTTCAGGCGCATCCCCGGGCTCACTTCCCTCCTTGCGAATTACCTTTCAACCTCTTCCGCTGCAAGCCGGGCCCTTATCCGTGGACGCATCGCCGCACTCTGCCAGCCGTTGTATGACAACCTGACCCGGATCGGCATCAAGCAGGTCCACTTCCATACTCCTGAAAGCGAGTCCCTTCTCCGCATGCACCGGCCGGAACGCTTCGGCGATTCGCTCAAGGGGATACGCCCCAGCGTCGAGCAGGTCAATGCCACCCTTGAACCTGTCTCGGGCTTCGAGGAGGGAAGGATTTTCAACGGTTTCCGGCATGTCTACCCCCTTTTTCATGAGGGGATGCATGTCGGTTCCCTCGAGACCAGCTTTTCAGCCCGGGGGTTGTTGACCTACATGAAGGAGGTTCACGAAACCCGCTGCTACGCCTTCATCATCCGCCGGGCTGTCGTCGAGGAAAAGGTCTTCAGCGACCTGCAATCCCATTACCGGCCCGTTCCCTTCAGCGATGCCTACCTCCAGGAATCGTCCGATGAAAGGCCCCTCCTCGACAAGGAATGCTTCAAGGCCGCATCCCTTTCCTCCACCCGCTTTGGGGAAATCGTCCGCTCCCTTCTCGACGCCCCGGGTCCCGTTGCCAGCCTCTTCCCGACCGAATCAGGTCACGGCATCCTCTACTACCAGCCCGTGCGCAATGTCGAGGAGGAGGACGTTGCCGCCTTTCTCTCCGCCGAACCCTTTCCCGAGGCTGACCGGCTCCTGAGCACCTACGGCACCTACACCCTTGTCGCCAGCCTTGCCACCGGTTTTCTCGTTTTCCTCTCTGCCTTCGCCTACTACTTCCACCGGAGCGCGCGTGAGGAAAAACGCCGCTCCACAAGGCAACTGGAAAAACTCGCCAGCCAGTTTCCCGGCATGCTCTACCAGTACCATCTGGACCCCGCAACAGGGAAGGCTTCCTTTCCCTTTTCAACCGAGGGCATCCGCTCCATCTACGGCGTCGCTCCGGAGGACGTCGCCTCCGATGCCACGCCCGCCCTCGAAAGGGTCCATCCCGCGGACAAGCAGCGTGTCCGCAATGCCATTCTCCAGAGCGCCCGCGACCAGGCCCCCTGGAAATGCGAATTCCGGGTCATCACACCCGGGAACCGGATTGATTGGATCGAGGGCTACGCCACCCCCGAATGTTTGCCCGATCAATCCGTCCTCTGGCATGGCGTCGTCACGAAAATCACTGATCGCAAGGAATCCCAACTCCAGCTCAAGGCGGTCCAGGAACGCCTCCAGATGGCCACCGAGGCCGGGCAAATCGGGATCTGGGAATACGATCCCCACCGCGACACCCTCATCTGGGACGAGCGTATGCACGACATTTTCGGGATCCCCGCCGACCTCTTTGACGGGACCATTGCCGGCTGGCGCCGCAACCTCCATCCGGATGACGCCGCCGCCACCGAGGCATCCTTCCACGAGGCGCTGCGGCAGAGCAATGAATTCCACACTGAATTCCGTCTTCTCCTTCCAGACGGCGAGGTCCGTCACGTCACCGGGGACGCCCACATTGTCCGCCACGAAAACGGAGATGTGGCCCGGGTTTACGGGGTGAACTGCGATGTCACGGAGCGGCGCCTCGTCGAGCTGAAGGTCCAGGAAAACGCGCGGGAACTCTCCCTTCTCCTCAAGACCATCCCAGTCCAGGTCTGGTACATGACCGATCCGGCCACCTATGGTTCTGTCAATCAGGCCCATGCCGAGTTTCTCGGTCTCCCCGCCGAGTCCGTCTTCGGGAAAACGATCCATAAGCTCCTTCCCCCGGATGCTGTCGGGACGTGCCTTGCCACCGGCAGGGAGGCTTTCGAAAAAGGGTGTGCCGTTTCCCGGGAAGAGGAAGCTATCGACGCCCGGGGGCGCCGCCGGATCCTTGACGTCACGAAAAGTCCCCTCCGCAATGCCGAGGGGGAAATTGAATGCCTCATCTGTTCCGCCGTTGATATCACCGAACGGAAAGAAAACGAAACCCTCATGGAAAAACAAAACCGCCGGCTTCAGGCCGCCACCGAGGAGGCCCAGGCCGCCAGCCAGGCAAAAAGCGCCTTCCTCGCCACCATGAGCCACGAAATCCGGACCCCCATGAATGCCATCATCGGCATGAGTTCCCTTCTCCTCAAGACCCCTCTCAACCCCCGGCAGTCCGACTTTGTCCGCACCATTGTCGCCAGCGGCGATACCCTCCTTGCCCTCATCAATGATGTCCTCGATTTCTCCAAGATCGAGGCCGGGAAACTCGACCTTGAAGCCGAACCCTTCGACCTCCGCCAGACCCTCCTTGATCCGCTCGAGATCATTGCCCCCAAGGCTGAGGAGAAAGCCCTCGAACTCACTTATTCCATCGATTCAAACGCGCCCGGAACCCTCATTGGGGATGCGAACCGTCTCCGGCAGGTCCTTCTCAACCTCCTCTCCAACGCCGTCAAGTTCACCGCCGAAGGAAACGTCCATCTCGGCGCAAGCGCCGCATCCAAAGGTAACGATACCTGGAAACTGACGTTCTCCGTTACCGACACCGGCATTGGCATCGACGAGAAAACCCGTAAAAGCCTTTTCCAGGCCTTTACCCAGGCCGATGCCTCGACCACCCGCCGCTTTGGGGGAACCGGCCTTGGCCTGGCCATCAGCAAACGCATCATTGATCATATGGGCGGTTTCTTCGACGTCCGGAGCACACCCGGTCACGGTTCCACCTTCAGTTTTGCAATCGAGGCCAAAGCCGGAACCCGGGAAAGCCTTCCCAAGGCGGTTCATCCGCCACAGATCCACACGACCCTGAAGAAAGCCGTTGAACCGGACCGGCAGACCTTCTCCGGAAACGCCCCGCCCGGAGCCGCCTCCGAGAAGGAAACGCCTGCAGACGAACAGCCGCTCCCTTCCGGTCTCCGCATCCTCCTCGCCGAGGACAATCCAACAAATCAGTCCGTCATCAGCGCCCTCCTGCACGGTTTCAACTGTTCGATCACAATGGTCGAGAATGGGCGCCAGGCCGTCGACCGTATACGCCAGGAACGCTTTGACCTCATCCTCATGGATGTCAATATGCCGGTCCTCGACGGCTTTGGGGCAACCCGCGAAATTCGCAGCCGCATCCCCGATCCGGACACGTGCCCGGTCATTATCGCCCTTACCGCCAATGCCCTCAAAGGAGACCGCGAACGCTGCCTCAAGGCCGGCATGGATGATTACCTCGCCAAGCCGGTTAAACCCTCCGCCCTTGAGGCCTGCCTGAAGAAACACTTTACCGCCACCCCGCCGGATCGGGACTCAGGTGATGAGGGAGAAGACGCCCTCTCCGCCGCCATCTGCGACACCCCCCTCATCGATCCGCGCTACCTCGAGCCCGTGGTCCGTTCCATGGAACCACAAAAGGCCCAGACGATGCTCAAGAATGTTCTCGGACAGTTCACCGGGCCGCTCGAGGAGGACCTTTCCACGATCGACAAGGTTCTCGAAACCGGTGACCTGAAAACCCTCGAGTCCCTCATCCACAGGCTTAAAGGAGGGGCTGGTTCCCTCGGCATGGCCCGTTTTTCCGCCGCCGCCCAGTACTGCCTGCACATCATCCGCAACCAGGGAACCGCTCCGCCCGGGAAAGACCTCGCCCGGCTCCGGACGCTTTCAGCCGCGTCCATTGATGCCTATCTCAACTGGGTGGAGGAGAACTGGCCCGCCTGAGCCTGTTCCCGGGTTTTTGCCTTCTTTTGGCTGGAATTCGCCGGGAGCCTCGCCACCTTTAGGCAAAGACCCGTCTTATCGCGCCCGTGATCCATGCCTGCCTTCTCCAGAATTGTCCTCCTTGCCGCATGCCTCTGCCCGGCCGGGCTCTTTGGATCCTCCCTTCTTGATCCGGACCTTCCCGAGTACAAACCCGTCTCCGGCATTTCCGGGGTCCTTGATTCCGTCGGTTCCGACAGCCTCAACAACCTCATGACGCTCTGGGCGGAAGCCTTCCAGGCAATCTACCCGAATGTCACGATCCAGATCGAGGGGAAAGGCTCCTCCACCGCCCCCCCGGCTCTGATTGAGGGCCTTTCCCAGCTCGGCCCCATGAGCCGGCAAATGAAAAGCAGTGAAATCGACCGCTTTGAAGCCCATTTCGGCTACAAGCCCCACCGCATCGGGGTCGCCCTTGATACCCTCGCCATTTATGTCCACCGGGATAATCCGCTCCCCGGCCTCAGTATGCGGCAGCTCGACGCCATCTTTTCCAGCACCTTCAAACGCGGCGGCGACCCCCTTCTGCGCTGGAACCAGCTCGGTCTCGGGGATCCTTGGGGTCCGCGACGGATTTCAATCTACGGACGCAACAGCGCCTCCGGTACCTACGGCTTCTTCAAGCAACTGGCCCTTCTCAACGGCGACTTCAAGTCCTCTGTCAAGGAACAGCCGGGTTCATCGTCCGTGGTCCAGGCGGTTGCCGGGGACCGTCATGGAATCGGGTATTCGGGAATTGGATACCGGACCTCCGGGGTCCGCGTCCTGCCCGTCTCCCTCGGGGACAGTGAGCTTGTCGAACCCTCCCTCGAAAACTGCCTCTCCGGAAAATATCCCATAGCCCGTCTCCTCTACCTCTACCTCAACCGCAACCCGGTCGAGGAGGTGGATCCCCTGAACCGTGAATTTGTCCGCTTCATCCTCTCCCGCCAAGGCCAGGCGATCGTTGTCAAGGACGGCTATTACCCGCTCCCCGCCTCCGTTGCCCGCGAATACATGGACGCCTTCACCCGATGAGACCCGGCCCCGAAAGCCCCTCCTCCCGGAGGCCGGAACGCTTCCGGGTCTCGCGTTACACCCTCGGCATGGACGCCTTCATGGAACGCTTTGTCCTCGCCGGCGGCCTCGGTATCCTCTTCTGCGTCTTCGCGATCTTCTTCTTCATCCTCGTCGAAATCCTTCCCCTCTTCGGCAAGGCCCGGGTCGAAAGGACCGCCCTCATTGAGACCGGCATCCGCGATGCCCTTTTGGTCGGTGCTGATGAATGGAACGCCTATCCCTTTATCGCCGGGACCAACGGGACCCTCACCTTCTTCGACCCCTCCGGCCAGCGGCCCCCGAAGGCCTTCGCCGCCCCCCTGCCGGAAGGTACCGGCATTACCAGCGCCGTCTACCACCAGGAAGCCCAGCTGGTCGCTTTCGGGCTCTCCTCAGGCCAATACCTCATCGCGGAGGTCCACTACCGGGCGCGATTCCGCGAAAACGGCCAGCCACTCATCAAGGCCACCGTCGACTGGCAGGCCCCCGCCCCGGCGGACCCCTGGCCGGGTCCCGTCACCGGGATCGACCTTTTCGAGGACAATGAGCAACGCGTCCTCGCCGCCATCGTGCAGGCCGGAACAACCCGCCAGATGGAAATTGCCGCTTTTTCCCGCGAAACCAGCCTCTTCAAGGAGTCCGCCTTGCTCCCCGATGAGCGCTCCTTCAGCGGCCTCGAAATCCCCGCCTCGCCCACCTCGGTCCACCTTGGTGCCGGGGGCCGCATCCTCGTTGTCGCGTCCGCCGATGAACAGCTCCATGTCTTCCGCTGGACCGGCACCGCATGGGTCCCCCGGCAGGTCATTGACCCCTTTCCCTCCGGTGGCCGTATCGCCTCTGTCAATTTTATCCAGGGGGATGTCTCCCTTTCCCTCACTTCGGAAGACGGCCAACACCACCTCCACAGCCTCTATCGCTCACCTGAATCCGGAGAACGTACCTTCGGGCTCACCAAGACCTTTCCACCTTTCGCGGGTGGCGCCACCGACTTTGCCCGCAGCCTCCGCAATAAAAGCTTTGTCCTCGGCAATGGGAAGCACCTCTCCCTTCGCTTTGGTACCAGTGCCAGCGTCCGCTGGGAAACCCGGCTCTCCGTCCCGCTGCACCACCTTCGTCTCGGAGGCCGCTCAGGTTCGCTCTTCGGCCTCACTCCCGACGGCGTGCTCCACCTTTATTCGGTGGACGACCCCCACCCGGAAGCCAGCTTCACGACCTTTTTCTCCAGAATATGGTACGAGGGTCATGACCGCCCCCGCTTCCTCTGGCAATCCACCGGCGGATCGGACGCCTTTGAGCCGAAGCTTTCCCTTGTCCCCCTTATCGTCGGCTCCCTCAAGGGAACATTCTATGCCCTGGTCTTTGCCATCCCCATCGCCCTCCTCGCGGCCATCTACACCTCCCAGTTCCTCAGCCGCGACCTCCGCCGCTTCGTGAAGCCGGTCATCGAAATCATGGCCTCCCTTCCCTCGGTTGTCCTCGGCTTCCTCGCCGCGCTCTGGCTTGCTCCCCGCCTTGAGGACCGTGTCCCTTCAGCCATCCTTATCCTGGCCGCCATTCCCGCCGGAGCCATTGCCCTGGGCCAAATCTGGAACCGCATGCCGGTCCGGATCCGTTCCCTTGTCCCCAAGGGCTGGGAATTTATCCTCGTCCTCCCCGTTCTGGTCATCGTCTCCCTCTTTGCCTGGCACCTCGGGCCGCTCTTCGAATCCCTTGCCTTCCGGTACACCGACCCCCAAACCGGGGCCACCTTCGGCGATTTCCGCCTCTGGTGGGAATCCTGGTCCGGTGGCCAGTTCCAGCAGCGCAACGCCCTTGTCGTCGGCTTCATGATGGGCTTCGCGGTCATCCCCATCATTTACACCCTCTCCGAGGACGCCCTCTCCACCGTTCCGCGCTCCCTCAGTTCCGGTTCCCTTGCCCTCGGGGCCAGCCGCTGGCAGACAACCGCCCGCATTGTCCTCCCCAGTGCCTCACCGGGAATTTTCTCCGCCATCATGATCGGCCTCGGGCGGGCCGTCGGCGAAACGATGATTGTCGTCATGGCCACCGGGAATACCCCCATCCTCGATTTCGACATTTTCTCCGGGATGCGGACCCTTTCCGCGAACATCGCCATCGAGCTGCCCGAGGCCCCCCAGGCAGGAACCCTTTACCGGACCCTTTTCCTCGGGGCCTTTCTCCTCTTCGTCCTCACCTTCATCATCAACACCTTCGCCGAAGTCCTTCGCAGCCGCCTCAGGGAACGCTACAAGGTCCTTCATTGATCCCGCCTGATGCAACTCGATCCCAACACTGTCAGCCACAACCGCAACAAGGGGGAAACCCTTGTCTGGCTGAGCGCCTCCGGTCTGGGACTGGCCCTGCTGATGGTTCTCTTTCTCCTCGGCCTGATCCTCGTCGAGGGCGTCCAGGTGTTCTGGCCCCGTGACCTTGTCCTCCTCGAACTGCAACCGGAAACCGACTCCCTTGCCGGTCAGCGCCCCTTCCTCGCCGGTTCCATCGTCGAGAAACCGGGCAATCCCGGAACCGGGAGCGGGGAATGGAAACTCATGGTCGGGAACAAGGATCTCTACGGGACCGCCTACCGCTTCGTTCCGGAACAGGCCATCCTCGGGCGGCGCCCCGCAGAGGATCTCGTTGTCGCCGAACGGGTCGAATACGGGAAGGCCATCTTCTTCCCGCTTCACCTCATCACCCCCAGCGGGGAGCGCATCGAGGCCGGTGATCCGCATTTCTGGAAGGACTTCAAGGCCTCCATTGATGATGTCCGGAGCCGCTTTCTCGCCATTCAGGACCTTGAGCGCAACCGGATCGGGGCCCTTAACCGGAAGATCCATTCCCTCGAGCGCACCCGGCGGCACCTCCTCAGGCAACAGAGGGACGGAATTGAGGTCGATCCCCGCCACCTTGAAGATATCGAGATTTCCCGCGATGCCCTCGAGGAACAATTCCAGGAGCTTGCCGCCGAGGTAACCCGGCTTCGCCGCGAACAGGAGGCCGGGTCGATTCATTACCGCCTCGCCAGCGGCCAGGAACAAACCCAGCCCCTCGGGAACCTTCTTGATGTCTACCGCCCCAACCGGATGAATGTCTTCCAGAAAGGAGCCTTCTTTCTGGAACGCATCCGGATCTTTCTCACCGGGACCCCCCGCGAAGCCAATACCGAGGGCGGGATCTTTCCCGCCATCTTCGGAACTTTTGTCATGACAGTCCTCATGAGTGCCGCCGTCATGCCGTTTGGCGTCCTGGCCGCCATCTACCTGCGTGAATACGCCCGCCAGGGCCTCTTCGTCAAATTTGTCCGTATCGGCGTCAACAACCTTGCCGGGGTTCCCTCCATTGTCTACGGGGTTTTTGGTCTCGGGTTCTTTGTCTACTTCCTCGGCGGCACCATTGACCAGCTCTTCTTCTCCCGCGACCTCCCCAACGCCACCTTCGGCGGCGGGGGCATTCTCTGGGCTTCCCTGACCCTCGCCCTCATGACCGTCCCTGTCGTTATCGTCGCCACCGAGGAAGCCCTCGCCTCCGTTCCCCGCGGTTCCCGCGAAGCCAGCCTTGCCTCTGGAGCCTCGCGCTGGCAGACGATCGAGCGTATTGTCCTCCCCGCCGCGGCCCCCGGGATCCTCACCGGCCTCATCCTCGCCATGGCCCGGGGAGCCGGGGAGGTCGCCCCCCTCATGCTTGTCGGTGTGGTCAAGCTCGCCCCCGACCTTCCTCTCGACGCAACCTTTCCCTTTATACATCTCGAACGGAAGTTCATGCACCTTGGTTTCCACATCTACGATCTCGGGTTCCAGTCCCCCGACTCTGAATCCGCACGGCCCATGGTCTTCGCAACCACCCTCCTCCTTATTCTCCTCGTCATCGTCCTGAACCTCGGGGCCATCCTCCTTCGTAATCACTTGCGCGCCAAATACAAAACCAGCACCTTCTAGAATCCTTCCATGATGGCCGCTTCCCAACAGCCCGACCTTCCTGACGGTCCGCCCGACCCCGCCGGGCGCGACTACATCCGCCTGCAGGACTACAGTTTCTTCTACGGGGCCAACCAGGCCCTCGACACCCTCAGCTTCTCCATCCCCAAGGAACAGGTGACCGCCCTGATCGGCCCCTCAGGATGCGGAAAGTCAACCCTCATCCGGAGCATCAACCGCATGAACGACCTCGTCGAGGATGTCCGCCACGAGGGCGATATCCTCATCAGCGGGGAAAGCGTCTTTCATCCCCACATCGAGGTCATATCCCTGCGCAAGCGCATCGGGATGGTCTTCCAGGAATCAAACCCCTTTCCCAAATCCATCTACGAGAATGTCATTTACAGTTTGAGGGTTTCCGGCGTGCGGAGGAAATCCGAACTCGATGAGGTGGTCGAGCGAAGCCTCCGGGCCGCCGCCCTCTGGGATGAGGTCAAGGACCGTCTCTACGAGAATGCCTTCACCCTTTCCGGCGGGCAGATGCAGCGCCTCTGTATCGCCCGGGCCATCGCCAACGAACCGGAGATCATCCTCATGGATGAACCCTGCTCCGCCCTCGACCCCATCGCCACGGGCCGCATCGAGGACCTCATCTACGAGTTAAAAAAACACTACACTATCGTCATCGTCACCCACAACATGCAACAGGCGGCCCGCGTCTCCGACCGGACCGCTTTCCTCTACATGGGCCGGCTCATCGAATACGGGGAAACTGAAAGCCTCTTCATCAGCCCCAGGATCCCGCAGACCGAGGCCTATATCACCGGCCGCTTCGGTTAAGGGCGTGACATCAGGCTTTCTCCGCCTTTCCCTTGGAAAAATGAAACGATTCTTCCACAGCGAGCTCGACACCCTGAAATCCCAGTTGATCCTCATGGGCGAAAAAGCCAGCGCGGCCCTCCGCAAAAGTGCCCGGGCCCTCTCCGAAAAGGATCTCGACCTCGCCGAAAAGGTGATTGCCGAGGATGACGCCATCGATGACCTCGAGATCCAGATTGACCGCGAAGCCACCCGGTACCTGACCCTGCGCTCCCCCGTCGCCTCCGACCTGCGCCTCATCACAGTGGCCATCAAGGCCAGTCATGACCTTGAACGTGTCGGGGACGAAGCCCGCAACATCGCCAAGAGGACCCGCAAGATGATCCTCAAGAAAGGCGCAATCGGGGACACCCTTTACATTCCCGAAATGGCCATCATGGCCGAGGAGATGCTCCGCGATGCCTTTCAGTGCTTCATCGCCTCGGATGCCGAAAGGGCCTCCGCCGTCCTCTCCAAGGACGAGGAGGTGGACGCCCTCAACAAGGCCAATTTCAAGGACTTCATCCACAAGGCGAAAAACGATCCCGAATCCATCAACCTCTACCTCGATCTGATCTTTATCTCCAAGTCCCTTGAGCGTATCGCCGATCACGCCACAAATCTGGCCGAAGAGGTTATTTTCCTCACCACGGCGGTCGAAACGCGCCACCAGAATTGAAGCCCGTTAAATGCCCCGCCTCCATTTTTCGATTGTCCTTTGGTATTAATCGTGCTTGGGAGGCTTCTGCTTTTCATTAAAGCAAGCCAACCACAAAGCTGAAACCAACCATGTCCAATACACCAAGCAAGAAAACCGCCCGCAAAACGGGCAAGCCCGCCGTTGCCAGAAAGACGATTGCCCACAAGGATGTGGCGAAAAAATCCACGGTGAAAAAGACTGCCGCCAGGAAAACGCCGGCCAAAAAGAGTGTCCCCGGGAAGACGCCCGTCAAAAAAAAGGCCACGACAAAGATCGCCAGTAAAAAAGTTGCCACCCGAAAGACGACCGCCAGAAAGACGCCGGCGCGCAAAGCGGCCCGCCGGGAAATCGAGACGCCGCAACCGATCGTCACCACGGTCGTCGCCAAGGTGGATGCCGGTTTCGGCAATGTTCTCACCATCCGGGGCAACAGCTCCGGCCTGACCTGGGACGCCGGCGCCCTCATGGAGAATACCAGTGCCGACGAGTGGATCTGGAGAAGCACCTCCGTGACGAGCGAACTCGAGTTCAAGGTCCTGCTCAACGACGAAGTCTGGAGCGCCGGACCCAACGGGGTCGTTTTCCCCGGGGCCACCGTTGTCTTCGAACCCGTCTTCGAATAGGGCCAGCACCGCCCGTTCAGGCCTGCCGGTGTGAGTCGAAGGTGATTCCTGCGAGTTTCTCCTGGATCCGTGCCTGGATTGCACGCCGCTGTTCCCGGCCGCCCAGGGTCGTGGGCAAGGTGAGATGATCCATCGTCAAGCGTACCCGGCTCCACGGTGCCGGGACAATAAAACGGTCCCAGCCCTTGAGTTCCCGGCAGGATTCACATTCCGCCCCGAGGAAGCAGACCGGGGCACCCGTGGCCTGCACGAGAAGCGCGGCCCCCGCCTGGGCGCGGTAGCACGGGCCCCGGGGTCCATCGACCGTTATGGCCACATGCTCGCCGGCATGGAGGATCCTGAGCAGTTCGCGGGTGGCCGTCGCGGCCCGCCGACTACTGCTTCCCCGTACCGTCCGCAGGCCCTGGGCTTCCAGGAAATAGGAAAGACGCGCTCCGTCCCGGCTGGCACTGACAAGGGCATGGACCGCAAAATCCGTTTCCGGAATCTGCTTGAAGGCCCCGAGGACGGGAAAAATCCGGTTGTGCCAGAGCAGGATGATCGATCCCTCTTTCCGGCTGGCAGCAAGGGTTTGCAGTTCTTCGATCCCGCTGTAGGCAAGGGTTTTCTGCCAGTTTTTCACAAGCCTCCCGAGACGCTCAAGAAGGTGGCGCTGCCTGCCGCTGACTTGATGAATCCTTGTCGGGAGATTTGCAGTATCACTCATTTTATGACCTTCGTAAGGTGACCTATGGCCAATCACGGTTCAATTGAAAAGACGCATTGTCCCGAATCCGGGGGACCTGTGGCCTGTCCCTTTCTGCCGCTTCCACCCGGCACCATGTCGTACCGCGATTTGCAGAAGGCCGCCGCTGATCCTGCAAACGGGGCCGGCCTCCTTCATCATGCGGCCCGGACCTATGCCAACTACCTGTGGATACGACAACAGCCCGCCCGGGCGATCCTTGCTCTCTGCAGGGCCGTTTATCTCAATCCCTCGGATCTGGATCCAGCCACCCGGCAACCCTATGAAGCCCTTGTCTGGATGCTCAGGCAGTATTCCGGACAAGGCTTTCTCGGAAATCCACGTATCAGCTTCAGCAGGCAGGCAACCCGCATGCCTCCCGGCCGCCCCCTCAAGCGCCTGCGGGCCTGGGCCCTGTGGCATCTCTCCCACCGTTCCCTTCCATGGCTTCCGCCGGATCCGCAAGTGATCGAAAAAGCGCCTGCACCATGCCACCTTGCATATCGCTTGAACGGGCTTGGGCTCTCCCACGAGGGCGACCGATTTTCAGAGGCCATGCAAACCGCATCCAGACGGCCGGATCAGGAGCCTTCGGGGCCGGACTCCGGCTCACCATCCCGCGAAGAAGGCCTTTCCCCCGAATAGTCTTCTGCAAAGGGAAGCGGCGTTTGCCCCGTCGGGGGGGCGCTCTCCTTGAGCGGGTTCTTAATCGGGTCCTCGGGGTTCACCGGTTCATAGACCTGCATCGGTTCATCCTCCGGCCGGGCCTCCACCTGGACGCTGAAGCGGCGCTCTTCCCCGTCACGTTCAACCCGCACGTCAACATACTGCCCCACCCGGGTATAGAACATCGCGTTCCTCAGGGCATCAAGCGAATGGATCGGGTAATCCCCGATCTGCTTCAGCGCGTCTCCTTCGAGAAGCCCCACACTGGCCGCCGGCGAGTCGTCAAAGACCTCACTGAGGACAAGCTTCCGACCAAACTCCACCCCGCTGACCTGGTCGACTTCAAAACCGATCCATCCATAAGTGACTTCCCCGGAAAAGAGCAGGTCGTCCCGGATCCGCAGGGCCGCACGGGCAGGAAGGATGTAACTCGATCCCACATCCGGGAGGCTCCCCACCTGGATTCCCAGTAACCGGCCCGTCAGGTCCACGTAGGCCGACCCGCCGTCACCCGGGCCCGCGGGCACCGTCGTCCGTACATAGGTACAGGGAAAAAAGCGTTCCCCGAAACGGCTCTCGAATCCTGAGACCATCCCGAAATTAGGACTGGCCTCAAACTCAAGGGGCATGCTCAGCCGCATGATGAAACTCCCCACCGGGGGGAGGTCAGCCCGGTCGGCCAGATGGAAATAGCTGAAGTCCTGCGGTAAGCGGTGTGTCCGGAGAAAGGCGATATTCGTCCGGCTGTCCATGCCGATAACTTCCGCACTGTAGGCAATCTCCTCATGCTCAACCCAGACACGCAGGGGATCAAAGACAATGCTCGCATTGGTGATGATCAGGCCTTCCCGGCTGATGAAAAACCCGGAACCGATCACCACCTGGGGCACGTCATCCTCGCCATCCTCCTCCGGCGGATAGACCGCCTTGACCCTCACCATGGCGGAATTGTGTTCTTCGTAAAGCTCGACAAGGCGCTCCTCGAGACCCCTGAACTCCCCGTTCGCGGTGACAAAAAGAGGAAAGAGGAGCATCAGGCAGGCAGAACAAACCTCCCGGACTTTCCGGTATCCGCAACCCTTGCCTGACATGTCCGGCGGTCTAGAAATTTCGGCCGATTTTGGCATCGGCAGTCGTCACCTTGTAATTCCGGGAACTCAGGCTGTCATTGACGTAAAACGAGCCTGTTGGGGAGGAAAGATGGATCGCCGGGGAATAGAGCACCTTGCGGAAGTTCAGGGAACGGTCCGCTTGTTCTTCCCGCAGGGCATCAAGGACAAACTGGCTGTTGTGGGAGCCCTCCCTGACAGCCAAATGCATCACTTCAGTCGCCCGCATTCCCCTGCTGGAAGGAAGCTCCACGGGGAGCAGCGGCCTTTCAATCTGAGCCACAGGCTTCGACGGCTGTTCGCTGCGGGAGGCGGCATAGTTATCCGGGCCCATCCAGAAATAGGCCACAGCACTGAGGATAAGGGCCGGAAGGGCAACGGAGGCAACTTTCAAGACGGTTGGCCAGAACGGTTGCGGGAGCGATTCCCGTTCCACGAGGGCATTCAGGCGCCGGCGCTCGAAATCAATCTCAAAGGTGTTCCAGAAATCCTCGGATGGTTGCTCGTTGCGCTTCAGCCTCAGGAGCGCTTCCACCGTGACTGTCTCTTTGCCTTTGTTCATTCCCATGAAAATCCGATCAATCAAGAAAAGGTTTCAGGTCCGCCTGAAGCTGCTGTTTGGCATAGTGCAGGCGTGAACGCACGGTTCCGACGGAACACCCAACAATTTCTGCAATCTCCTGATGACTGAGCCCTTCAATTTCGAACAGTACCACAACCGTCCTGTGTTTAGGAGACAGCTTCTGCATGGCTTCGTTCAATTTTTCCTGAAGCTCACTGAGCAAGGCGCCCTTTTCCGATTTGTGCTTCGCCGCGAGGGTCTCAATCACCTGGGCGTTGCTCCCTTCCTCCTGGATATTCTCAAGGCTGAAGAAACGCCGGAACCGATTCCGTTTCAGGTGGCTCAAGGCCGTATTGACACCGATGCGGTAAAGCCAGGTGAAGAAAGCTGACTTGCCCTGGAACCTGTTGATTGAACTGAAGGCCTTGATGAAGGCTTCCTGGGTGAGATCAGCGGCATCCTCGCGGTTCGAGGTCAGGTTGTAGATGATCCCGAAGAGCCGTTCCCGGTATTTGCGCACGAGGTGATCGAAGGCCGCCACATCTCCTTTCTGAACGCGGCTGACAAGGACCTGGTCATTATCCGCCGGTGCCTCACCGGCCTGCGATGAATCAACGGGAAGCGCACCATCAACTGACTTCGACAGGGACATTTTAATAAACGGTAATCAAGTGAGTGCCCCTTTCAAGGATTATCTGCGATCTCCATTGGCCTTAGCGGATGCTGAAGGCGTTCCAGGCAGACTCGACAAACCCGGCCAGTCGCTCGAGAGAGGCGTTCCGGGACGCGCCGGGGATATCTTGCAGGGCGCCCCTTGCAGATTGAATCTGCTCAAAGAAAGCTTCCCTGACACGTTCGAGGACGCCATCCCGAAGGAGACGTTCCCGAAGCGCTTCCTTGGAAAATCCGTTCCCGGCCAGCACCTGCAGGGCGGCCTCCCGCTCGCCATCTTCATGGGAATCGATCCAGGAAAGGACAGGCAGGGTGAATTTCCCGGTGGCGAGGTCGGTCCCGAGGGTCTTGCCGGCCTGGGCTTCCCTTCCAAAAATATCGGCCGCGTCATCGTATATCTGGTAGGCGATCCCGAGATGACGGGCATAGGCCCGGGCCGCCGCAAGGGCCTCCGGATTGAATCCGGAAAGGAGCCCCCCGAGATAGGCTGAAACGGAGAAGAGCTCGGCCGTCTTGAGGTCGATGATGCGATAATAGGCCGCCATATCCGGGGGGGCCTCCCCGCGAGCAAAGGTCTGGGCGATTTCCCCGGAACAGACCTGCCGGGTCGCCATGGAGACACTCCGGCAGACCTCCACGTCCGGAAAGCCGGCCGCCAGATGAAGGGCGTGGGCGAAAAGGGTATCCCCCAGGAGCACCGCAACCTGCGGACCATGCCGTGCCACGATTGTTTGCGAGCGGTGTCGCAGGTCCGCCCCGTCCAGGATATCGTCGTGCACAAGCGTCGCCAGATGAACAAGTTCGACAATTGCCGCCGCCTGAATCACGGACGGATCCGGAGAGGCCCCCGGGGACTCACCAGCCATGGCAAAGACGAGGATGGGCCGCAGTCTTTTTCCGCTGTGGCCAAAACAGTACTTCACAAGCGGCTGCACTTCAGGCTCAAAGGCACTGACCTGCTCCTCGAGAAAGGCTTCCAGGGAGGTAAAGGCAGGCGCGAAAGGCTCGACAATTTCCCGGAAAGGATCCGGATGGGTTGAAAGGGACGGATTCATGCGGGTTTTGGTGAAAGTAGGCGGGGAACGGCCTTAAATCAAGCTGTGCCGGACAATCTCATCCCATTTAAGCTTGCCCGCTGCGCAACGAAAGCCAGTAAAAAAAGACCACATGACTGATTCGCCGCTCCTCGTCATGGTCCTCTTTGCCGGGGCCCTTTACCTTTTCAAACTCTGGCGGGACGACCTGCTTGCCCGCGAGGCGGGTCATCCGAATCCGAAAGCGCTCCCGGGAGCCACGCCGGCCAGCCCGGCTGCGCTCCTAATCGGGATTACCGGGGCCGTACTCCTCGTCCTCCTCGAAACCGGGGGGGAAATGGTCCTTGGCGTTTCAGATGAACAGACGGACATAACCGCCCTCTTCCTCCTCGCCATGCTCGGGGCCGGCATCATTGAGGAGGTTCTTTTCCGGGGATACCTTGTCGTCACCGGTAAAGGCGCCCGAATCCTCATTGCCAGCATTCTCGGATTCTCCCTTCTCTTTGCCCTCCTCCATTACCAGTACTACACCGAAATCCCCGAAGACGGTTCATGGACCGATTTCAGCTTTGTCCTCGACCCCAAGGCAGGCTGGTCCCTCCTCCTCCTCTTTCTCAATTCGCTCTGGTTCTACACCGTCCGCTTCTTCAAGTGGAATCCGGCCCATTCCCTCCTGCCCTGCTTCGCGGCCCATGTGAGCAGCAACTTCGCGGTCTTCGTCGTCAAGGCACTCCAGGGCCACGTGACCGGACTCTACTGATTGCTGTAACGGCCCGTCTCCCGACCAAAGGGGTCATGAATAGAAACGGTCCCGGCGCAGGGGGCACCGGGACCGTTGAAAGAAAAAGGGAACGGAAGCCATTCAGCGCATTCAGGCTCCGATCTGGAAGCGGGCAAAGCGGTTCACGACAATGTTTTCCCCAAGCTTCGCAATCTGCTCCTTGAGGAGGTCCTGAATGGTCTGGTCCGGATTCTTCACGAAGGGTTGTTCCATGAGGACAATCTCCTGGTAGACCTTCTCGATCTTGCCGGAGACAATTTTCTCGACGATGTTTTCCGGCTTTCCGGTCACCTGCAAGGCCGCGATTTCCTTTTCCTTCTCGATCACCTCGGGGGGGACATCCTCCCGCCGGACAGCGGTCGGGTTGGTCGCCGCGATGTGCATCGCTATGTCGCGCACGAGAGCCTTGAAGTCGTCCGTCTTGGCGACGAAGTCGGTCTCGCAATTGACCTCGATAAGGACGCCGACCTTGCCGCCCATGTGGATGTAGGACTCAATGAGCCCGTCCGAAGCCTCGCGACCGGCCTTTTTGGAAGCGCTCGCCATGCCCTTCCTCCGGAGAAGGTCGATCGCCTTGGCTTCGTCCCCACCCGATTCGGAAAGGGCCTTTTTGCAGTCCATGAGACCCGCGCCTGTCTTGGCGCGCAGTTCTCCTACCATTTTTGCTGTAATTTCACTCATTGCTGTGGTGATGAAAGGGATTTGCCAAAGGGTTATTTCTTTTCCTCGTCATCCGTGCTGAAGGACTCCGGAACCTCGTTGCTTTCCTCTTCCCCGGAACGCAGGGCGGTCACCGGGACCTGGCCCTCCACGGACGGGGCCTCGATGGCCGGCTTTACGGTCCGCGTCTGGATGGCGTCGACCTGCGTCCGCCGGGCAAGGCCGGCCTGGATGGCGTCCATGATCACTTCGACGATCATCCGCACTGACTTGATGGAATCGTCATTACCCGGAATCGGGTAGGCCACCTTGGAGGGGTCACTGTTCGTATCGACGAGGGCGACAACCGGAATCTTGAGCCGGTTGGCTTCCGCGACGGCAATTTCCTCGGTCTTGGTATCGACGACAAAGAGGGCGGCGGGCATTTCCTCAAGGTCCACGATGCCCTCGAAATTCCGGTTCATCCGCGACATTTCACGGCGAATGGCGGCGCTTTCCTTGTTGTGCATTTTCTCGAGCGTACCGTCTCCCTCCCATTGCAGGTACTGCTTGTACTTTTCAATGGAGCGCCGGACAGTGACGAAATTCGTCAGGGTGCCTCCCAGCCAGCGCGAGGTGGCGTAGGGCATGTTCGTGGAAATGGCCGCTTCCTTGACCAGGTCGCGGGCCTGGCGCTTGGTCCCCACCATGAGGATGTTCTTGCCGGCGGCGACCGTCTCTTCGACAAAGGCCGAGGCGGCCTCAAGGCGCGCATAGGTCTTCTCGAGGTCGATGACGCTGATCCCCTGAAGGTTGGCGTGAACGAACTTTTTCGACTTGGGATTGAAGCGGCGAAGCTGGTGTCCGAAGTGAACACCGGCATCGAGCAGGTCTTTAAGGGTGATATTCATGATAGTTTCGTGCGGCATCCCGCTTCCGCGGGACAAACTGGCTGGCCGCACTGCCAGCTTTCATTTAGCATTGATAGGATCCGTTGCCGGCAACGGGCCGACAATTCGACGGAAAGCAAAGGAGGAAAGCGTCCTTGAAATCCAGTGCAAGCCTATTCCCGGAGAATCGCATCCCGCGGGGAACGCGGGAACCTCCCCCGCGTCCTGATTAAATCCCCTCGGAACGTCCAAGGGTCATGGCATGACAGAGGGCGGTTGCCGCGGCATCGGCCTCGTCAAAGGGAAGATGTTCCTGAAGGCCGAGCAGAAGCGACATCTGGCGACTTACCTGTTCCTTGCTCGCGCGGCCGTATCCGACAACGGCCTGCTTGATCCGAAGGGGCGGATACTCATGGACCGGCAACCCCCTCAGTGCGGCCTGACCGATGGCCGCCCCACGGGCCGCTCCCAGTTTCTGGGCGGTACGGAGATTCTGCACATAGATACTTTCTTCAACGGCCACCACCTCCGGCTGGCAGGTCTCAATAATCCGCTGCACGGCTCCGGCAATGGCCCCGAGACACTCCGCCAGGCCGGCCTCCTTACCCGGGCGGACAGTCTCGCTGGCGAGGATGCGCCCCACTGCCGGCGGCTTGAAGAGAAGGGCCGCCAGGCCGGTTGCCCTCAGGCTGGGATCAATCCCAAGGACAATCCCGGAAAAGGCTTTTCTGGAGGCCGATCGCGGTTGCCGTAACGCCGCCGTACGGCCTGCGGCCTTCCCTTGCTTGATGCGGGCGGCCCAGAGAGTCCTTGCAGTTTGTTTTGGCATCGGATGAAACCCTCCCTCATTAGAAGAACAGAAGTTTCACCCCGGCAAGAACAATAAAGAACCAGACCGCGAAGGTGAAGAGGCGCTGGGGGATGTGGCGAACCACCCGCGGGGCCACCCAGGCACCGAGCATCGCGATCGGGGCGAGGGTCAGGCTGATCTGGAGCGAGGAAAGATTGATGATCCCAAGCTGGGCCTGCAGGGGCACCTTGATCAGGTTGACGATGAAAAAGCACCAGGCCCCGGTTCCGATAAAGGCCATCTTCGGCAGGCCGACGCTGATGAAGTAAAGCTGACCCACCGGGCCGGCGGCATTGGCGATCATTGTCGCAAATCCCCCCAGGAGCCCGAGGGAGGCCCGGAACCCGAGGGTGTGCGGCATCCGCTTTGCGAAATCGCCCCAGCCAGAGTCGCGGGCCAGCGTGCGGAGGATCTGGAGGAGGGTCATCCCGAGGACAATCCCCCCGATAAAACGCTCCACAAGGAGGTTGCTGAGCAGTCCGAAAAGGACGTAACCAATCAGGATGCCGCCCACCATCCAGGGAAGAAGACGGCGCAGGTAGATCCATTCGGCGTGCCTCCGGTAGACCGTGATCGCGACAAGGTCGGCCGCGATCAGGACCGGCAGGAGCAGCCCGACGGAGGCTTTGGCCTCAAAGACCATCGCAAAAAGAATCACAGTCAGGTTTCCGACCCCGACAAGTCCTCCTTTGGCAAGGCCCACAAGAAGGGCCCCCGTGGAAACCAGCATCCAGTCGAGGGGGGTCATTTCCCGGCCTCCGCTTCCATCGCGGCAAGCTCACCGTCCTGCATTTCCCAAAGCGACCAGGAGCGGGAGGCATCCTCGCCGGGAAAGGTCGTTCCGGTGGCAATGATCTGGCTCCCCGTCCCCAGCATCTGCCAGAAACCACGCCGGCGGGAGGGATCCAGTTCGCCGACAATGTCGTCAGCCAGAATCACGGGCGGGGTTCCGCCCCGCATCCGGTACCAGTCGACAAGTCCCATGCGCAACGCCAAGACAAGGCCGCGCTGCTGCCCTTCGCTCGCAAACTCCCGTGCAGGATGCCCCAGCAACCGGAAACGCAGGTCATCGCGGTGCGGGCCGCGGTTGGTCGTTCCTGTCTCCCGGTCGCGGTTGGCTGAAGCGAGAAAAGCCGCCTCATAGGCCGTCGGCCCGTCGGTATGGATGGACGGGTGGTAGGCCAGCTCGGGCGTTTCATCCGTTCCGCTGATTCCGGCATAGGCCGTGCGGAAGTGCTGCCCGAAGGCCTCCAGGAGCCTCCCGCGAAGATGCGTCAGTTCCCATCCTCCCTCGATGAGCTGGTTTTCAAAGGGCCGGCGGTGCGCCGTCGGCGCGCCCCCCTTGAGGAGGGCGTTCCGGGCCTTGAGGGCCTTGTAGTATCGGGTCAGGAGGGTGTAATAACCGGTATCCATGACGACGAACATCATGTCCATCAGTCGCCGCCTCAGGGAGGGCGCCCCCCTAAGGATCTGGATGTCCTGGGAACTGAAGGTTATCGTCGGGAAGGAACCGAGGATCTCGCCCATCCGCCGGACCGGGTTCCCGTCGAGGAGAATACGCTTGGATCCCGGCTGTATCCGGATTTCGAGGATGGTCTCGCCCAGTTGCTCATGTTCCAGTTCGTAGAGGAGGAGGGCCTCCGGCGGATGGGTGTTCCAGCGGATGAGGGCCGAGCTGTCGCTGGTGCGGAAAGACCGGAGGCTTGTCACCAGCCCGAGGGCCTCCAGAAGGTTGGTTTTCCCCTGGCCGTTGTTGCCCCGGACAAACTGCGCCCCGCCGGGAAAGGCTGCCTCGAGAAAGGCAAAATTCCGGAATTTGCGCGCCCTGATACTCCTGAAACGCATACCTTTCCTAAATCTCGATGACCGTTCCGGGGCCGGATGGAGGCCGTTCATCGGAGAGGCGTTCACGCACCTCAAGGAGGGCCTCGAGAAGGGCCTCCCAGTCCCGCGGGTCGGTCTCCCATCCGCTGCTGATGCGGATTGTCCGCCGGATCGCCTCATCGGCAAGCCCCATTGCCCGCAGTACCGGGGAGGGCCCGTCCTTGCCCGTCGAACAGGCCGAACCCGAGGAAACCTCGAAACCGAGGCGGTCGAGCTGGAGAATCCAGCGCTCGGAACGGTGCTCCGGCAGGGTTATCGATGAGGTGTTCCAGAGGCGTTTGTCGCCGTATCCATTAATCGCTACATCACCTTCCCATTGTTCCTGCAGGGCTGTTTCAAAGCGGTCGCGGGCCCCCCGCCGGGACGCCTCAGGGGAGGCCTCCAGGCGGGCCTTCAAGGCGGACACCATCGCCAGGACAGCGGGGATGTTCTCCGTGCCGGCGCGTGAATCCAGTTCCTGGGCGCCCCCTGCCTGGAGTTTCAGGCCCTTCCATTCCTCCCCGACCAGAAGGGCCCCCACCCCCAACGGGGCCCCAAACTTGTGTCCGCTCAGGGTGACACCGGCCAGACCGTCCGATGAGACCTGAAAACCCTCCTTGCCAAAGCATTGCACCGCATCGCAGTGAAAGGGTATCCCCGCTTCCCGGCAGAGCTGCTGCACCTCTCTCCATGGCTGAAGGACGCCGGTCTCATTATTGGCGGCCATGACCGAAACCATTGCCGGCCGTCCTTTCCGGAGCCATTCCTGCAGCTTGTCGAGGTCAAGCACCCCGGAGGCGCCAACCGGCAGGAGGCGTACCCGGGCGGGGCCCCAGTAAAAGGATGCCGCCTCGCTGACCGAGGGATGCTCCACCGCCGAGATCCAGATCTCCCCTTTTCCACGCGAACGCCGTGCCCCCTCCCGCAACAGGCCGTTGTTGGCCTCGGTTGCTCCCGAAGTGAAAATTACCTGTTCCGGCGCCACCCCCACGAGTGCGGCCAGCCCGGAACGGGCCTCGTCGAGGGCAAGGCGTGACTGTACGCCCCGTCGATACGGGGTCGAGGGGTTTGCCCAGGCGTTTTCGGCCGCTTCAAGGAAGCGTTCCCGGGCGGCCGCGTGCAGCGGCGCGGTGGCATTCCAGTCAAAATAGGGCATCAGGGAATGGTGAGGACCTGTCCCGGTTGCAGGGCATTGGGACTGGGCAGGGTGTCCCGATTGGCCTCGAATATCTCCGCCCAGCGTCCGCGTACCCCGTAGACGTTCAGGCTGATCCGGCTGAGGGTATCGCCTGACTTGACGGTATAGGTCTGCGGGCGGTCTTCGTCTGCACCTGAAGCGCGACGCGGCGTTGAATCGATGACGATCGGGGCCAGCTCCCGGTCGTTTCCGGCGTTCGTTTCCGCCGGGCGCCTGGCAAGCGCCTCACGGTATTGCTCAAGCAGCCGTCCGCGTTCCTCGAGATCCTCCTGCAGCCCGATGATCGTCTCCTTGAGCCGGTTATTTTCCTCCCGCAGGCTTTTCACCGTCTCCATGAGGTTGACCCGCTCCACGGCCTCCCCAAAGGGATTCCCGGGAAGGGTCCGGGCAAAGTCCTTCTGCGCCGTGAGAATCAGCTCCCGGACAAAATCAGCATGCTCCCCGTCGGGATTCATCGCCAGATAGCCGCGGAAATGATGGATGGCAGCCAGCGGATCCTTGATCTGGTTCAGGTAAATAAGCCCCGCCTCCAGATGGGACTCGACAGCGTCCTGCCGGGAACTGACCACCGAGAGGAAAGCCTGCAGGGCCTCCTCGTGGCGTCCTTCCCGCAGCAGGCTCTTGCCCCGCCGGAAGGCACGCTCGTCCGTCTCCCGGGAAACCGATTCGACCGGATTGCACCCTCCCAGCAGCACCATTCCGGCCAACAGCACGCAAATCGCCCCGTACAGGCTTTTAACTTTTCTCCCAGTCTCCATCTGCTATGCAAAGACACCGGTTTTAGAGACGATGTCGAACGGAACCCAATCCTTATTTTAATGCGATGACACTTTCTTCTGAAAAAATCCTCTCTCTTGCCCGTAATTGCCTGAAAATAGAGCAGGAGGCCATTGAATCAACCTGTACCCTGCTCGATGAATCCTTTGTCCGGGCCATCCACCTCATCGAAAAGACCATCCTCAACCAGGGCAAACTCGTCCTCACCGGGGTCGGGAAAAATGTTCCCATCTGCATGAAAATGGCCGGTACCTTCAATTCCACCGGGGTTCCCGCCACCTTTCTCGATCCCAACCAGGCCCTCCACGGCGACCTCGGCCTCTGCCGGCCCGAGGACCTCTGCCTCCTTGTCAGCAACAGCGGGGAAACCGAGGACCTCGTTCGCCTCCTACCCTCCCTCAAGCGCCTCAACCTCACCACCCTCGCCCTTACCGCCGCCGCTGATTCCTCCCTCGCCGGCTTCTGTGACCACACCCTCTGCTACCATTATGGCCAGGAAGCCTGCCCCCTGAAACTCGCCCCCACCGCCAGCACCACGGCCGCTCTCGCCATCGGCGATGCCCTCGCCATGGTCTACCTTGAGGTGCGCGGGTTCTCCCGGGAGGACTTTGCCCGCTACCACCCCGCCGGCAGCCTCGGACAGGCCCTTCTTCTCAAAGTAGACGAAATCATGCGCACCGGACGCCGCTTTGCCTGCGCTCCCGATTCCATTTCCGTCAAGGAAGCCCTCCTCGCCATCACCGAGGCCCGTTGCGGCTCCATCGCCCTTCATGATCCCGGGACCGGCACCCTCAGCGGCGTCTTCAGTGACGGCGATTTCCGCCGTGCCTCCCTTTCCGTCCCCGACATCCTCGAACAGCCCGTGGCCGCCTTCATGACCCGCGACCCCAAAGCGATCGCCTCCGGTTCCCTCGCTGTCAACGCCCTGCACATTTTCGAATCCAGTTCCATCAACGACCTTGTCGTAATCGATCCCGAATACCGGCCCGTCGGGCTCATCGATGGCCAGGACATGCCCAAACTGAAGATTGTCTGAGAACCCTTTTACTTTGCAAAAACAGCGAATCCGGCTATTGATGAACTATGGCTAAAACAAAACAAGCATCCCGCAAATCCTCGAAAAAGAAATCTTCCACCACACCCACTGTGGTCGATTCCCTCCGTCAGGTCCTCGCCGACAGCTATGCCCTTCTCGGACAGACGCACATCTGCCACTGGAACGTGGAAGGTCCCGGTTTTTTCGCCCTCCACACCGCCTTTGAGGAGCAGTACACCGAGCTCTTCACCGCCGTCGATGTCATCGCGGAACGCATACGCTCCCTCGGAGCCTATGCCCCCGGCGGCCTCAGCAACCTCGCCAGCCTCGCCGGCATGAAGGAGATCGAGGAAAAGACAGGCGCCTCCAATATGGTCAAGCACCTCGCCACCCTCCACAGCAAGCTCGTCAAGGATGCCGGGGAGACCCGCGACCTTGCCGCTGAACTGAACGACAAGGAAACCGAGGACATGATGATCGCCCGTATCGAGGTTCACCAGAAGACTATCTGGATGCTTGAGAGCTACCTCAAGGGATAGCCTCATCCGGCAAGAGACTCACAACCTCCCCTTTAAACAAGCAGGCGACAGGCCCCCTCCCGGAAGGCCTGCCGCCTCTTTCATGCTAAAGCCTCGAAGGATGGGCCCTTATTCCACCATCTCCCAGTTCCCCGTCGCGTAGTCGAAAAGGAAAGCGCCTACTTCCGGAAGAATGATGTAATAGACCCAGCGGTCACCGGAAACTTCATAGGCAACCGGGAAGGTCCCCCGCTGGCTCCAGAGCCAGGAATCAAGAAATAGACTCGAAAACCACATGTCCGTTTCCGATTCAACAAGGCCCATGTAAATCCATCCCAGCTCATTGTGCTGGAGCCAGTCGGAACTGCCCATTTTGAAACTTCCGAACCAGTTCGAAACCCGCTCCTCACCTTCCTCGACATCGGCCCAGGGAAGTGGCGCAGGCGGATCACCCGCGAGGTCCAGGGAAAGGTCCCAGGCAAGGAGGGACCCGTCCGTACCCGCCGTGCCGGTCACCGCGAACCCCACCTGGAAGGCATTCATGTTCTCCTCCGGAACGGTTGTCGCGAGGGAAAAACTTCCGTCAGCGGCAACATCGGCCGTCAGGAATTCCGCCAGGCCCCAGGCCCCGTCGAGCACTTTGATGAAGGCGATCCCGCTGTTCCCCTCGCCAAACGGGGTCCCGACAGCGAACTGCCCGGAAAAGACAACTTCCTCGCCGGCAAAGTCGGGGGCGCCCCCGAAATCCACGTAGAAATTGTTCTCGATCACGTCCCCGAGATCCGCAGGCCCGTTCCCGTCGTCCGTCCACCCGGGATGTATCGAGAGGTTGAGCATGTTCGGGTTGACGACCGCGGTATCCGTTTCCCACGGCGTCCCGAATTTGTAGGTCTCCCCACTCGGGTCGAAAACATTCAGGAAGGTCGTCCACCCCGCTTTACCGTCCTCACCTTCCGTGAAGCCAGGATTTTCCAAAAGGTTCTCCCCCGCTGATCCCACCAGGGCAAGGTCGTCCACGAGGATCGCCCCTTCCGAACCCGCCGGGCCAATCACCAGAAAGCCCACCTGGAAGGCATTCATGTCCTCCGTCGGAACCGTCGCCGTCAGCGAAAAACTCCCGTCTTCGGAGGCTTCCACGTCTTCCGTCAGGAATTCCGCAAGGCCCCAGGTCCCGTCCAGGACCTTGATGAAGGCCATCGCCTGGGTTTCTTCCCCAGGCGCTTCCACTTCCATGAAGGTCCCGGAAAAGGTCACTTCCTCTCCCGCAAATTCAGGGTCCCCCCCGAAATCCACATAGAAATTATTCTCGATCACATCCCCGAGGTCAGCCGGCCCGTTCCCGTCGTCCGTCCATCCAGGATGCGCCTCAAGGGTCAACGTCCCCGTCAAAATATCCGCCGTCTCCGTGTCCCAGGCCGTCCCGAATTTAAAGGTCTCCCCGCTCGCGTCGAAAACATTCAGGAAGGTCGTCCACCCCGCCTTCATGTCCTCTCCCTCACTGAAGTCCCCGTTCGTCAATAACTCCGCCTTCGCCACCTGGCTCCCCGTCAGGACCAGTATCGTCAGGATCAAATTGTGTGTTCTCTTTTTCATAGGATAGTGTGTTCTGGGTTAATTCCCTTCAAGGACATCATAAACCTGCATAAAATGACAACATTAAAATGCAATGTAGTGCAATTATTGTCGCGGAACCCGCTTCCGGCTTTCTCGCTTGCGGGCCTCGCGGGGACGCCCTAAGCAAGGCATGAGGATGGAGTCGGGCCTCGCAACCGCGGAAAAACTGGAGACCTCCCCGTTGCTGGCATGCGAGGGAGTTCAGCTCGGCTACCCCACAAATGAGGGATGGCGACCCGTGGTGCATGGAATCGAGCTTGCCATGCGACGCGGGAGAACGATGGCCCTCGTGGGCGAGAGTGGATCGGGGAAAAGCACCCTCGCGAAAGCCCTCGTGAAGCTGATTCCGTTAATGCGCGGCTCTATCCGGTATGCCGGGGAGGAAATCGGACATCTTGATAGCCGGCGCTTTGGCCCGTACCGGAAGCGGATCCAGATGATCTTCCAGGACCCCTGGCAGGCTCTCAATCCCCGGCTCCGGATCGGGGATCTGCTGGCAGAACCGCTGCGGCTTCATTTTCCGGAGGCAAGAGGCGCGGAACGGAGGGAGCGGATCGACACCTTGCTGGATGCGGTCCATCTGCCGCGGGGGAGTGCGGAGCGCTTTTCCCCGGAATTCAGCGGCGGCCAGCGCCAGCGGGTATTGATGGCCCGGGCCCTCGCGGTCGAGCCGGAACTCCTCATCTGCGATGAACCCTTGAGCGCCCTCGATGTCTCGACGCAGGCCCGTTTGCTGAAGCTCCTTCGCGAACTCAAGGAGGACCGGGACCTGACCCTTCTCTTCATTTCCCACGACCTGGCCGTGGTCCAGGAAATCGCCGATGAAGTGGTCGTCATGCAGGAAGGCCGGGCTGTTGAATGGCAGGAGGCCCCGGACCTCTTTGCCGATCCCCGACACAGCTACACCAAGGCCCTTCTCGAAGCCAGTCCGAAGTGGTGAAGACGATGCTGGAAACCCCTTTAAAACTGCCGGACATCTGGCAACAGGAGGCGATCCGTGCCCTCCAGACGGGCCACGATGTCATTGTCGCAGCGCCGACGGGAGCCGGAAAAACCTACATTTTCGAGATGCTCATGGAGACGGGTTTCCAGGGAAAGGCGGTCTACACGGTACCGACGCGGGCCCTTGCCAATGACAAGCTGATGGAATGGAAGCGGATGGGCTGGAATGTCGGGATCACCACCGGCGACCGCACCCAGAACCGGGAGGCACCGGTCGTCGTGGCCACCCTTGAGACCCAGAAGGGCCCCCTGCTTCGGGGTTTCGGACCGGACCTGCTGGTCATCGACGAGTATCAGATGCTGGGGGACAGGCAACGCGGGCTGAACTACGAACTCTCCATCGCCAGCGCGCCGCCCGGGACCCGGCTTCTTCTTCTGAGCGGATCCGTGGGAAATCCTGCCCGGGTCGCGGAATGGCTCACCCGGCTGGGGCGAAAAGTGGAGTTGGTGACGCACCGGAACCGCCCGGTCCCCCTTGAGGAAGTGTACATCGAGGCCCTTCCGAACCGCATCCCGGAAACGGTCCGCGGCTTCTGGCCGCGGGCGGTGGCCAAAGTGCTCAAGGCCGGCATGGCTCCCCTGCTGGCCTTTGCCCCCCGACGGAAGGCCGCGGAGGACCTCGCCTATGAAATTGCCCGGATGCTCCCGGAAGAGGATCCCCTTGTCCTTTCTCCCGAGCAGGAGCGCCTTGCCGGGGATGGCCTGAAACAGCTTCTGCGGGCCCGTATCGCCTACCACCACAGCGGGCTCGATTACGCCCAGCGGGCCGGCCTCGTGGAACCGCTTGCAAAAGCGGGCCAGTTGCGCGTTGTCGTTGCCACGATGGGCCTGGCCGCGGGGATAAACTTCTCCATGCGCTCGGTCCTTGTCACCGACCGGGAATACCGTACGGCCGAAGGGGTACACGAAGTCCGTCCGGATGAACTCCTGCAGATGTTCGGTCGTGCCGGCAGACGTGGAATGGACAAGGTCGGCTACATCGCGGTTGCTCCCGGGAAACCCCGCCTGCAGGAGGCCCGGCCACTCCGCCTCCAGCGTACCAACCAGATTGACTGGCCGAGCATCCTGGGGGTCATGCAATCGGCCATCGAACAGGACACCGACCCCATCGAGGCCGCCCGCGGGCTGACCCGCCGTCTCTTCAGCCGGCAGCGCATTCCCCTCGGCCTGACGCACTTTCACGCCGTCGGACCCGGAGAGGCCCCGGCCGCACACCGGGTCGTCACCCAGTCAGTAAGGGAATTCCGCAATCCGGAAGGCGAATGGGAGCGGAAACGGCCGCCACGGGCAGCTGAACTCGAGACCGCCCTTTTCCGTCAGGACAACCAGTGGAAACCGGCGCTCTCGGTTCCCGCGACCCTTGCCAGCCTGACCTGCGGCACCCTCTGCCGGTTCCCTGATGATCCCGGGCCACAGTTCGGACGCCAGGTTCCCGTCGCCCGCTTTGGCAAGGATGAAAAAGAGGGGGAACTGGTCCTCAACCGCTGGCTGCTGCGCGCCCTCCGGGAAGCCGACCGGGAACGGAAAGGCAAACCCCCGCGGCTACGGCGTCTTCGCTGGAAGCTGGATACGATCGAGAAACGGATCCTTCCAAGGTTCCCCGAACTGACCCGCGGCGGCGCCTTTGCCGGCTGGCATGAGAAAAACGGTATCATGTATGCCCGTCTCCACTACAGGAACGCCATCGCCATGGCCCAGATTGATTCTGCCGGCCGCGCCCTCATCAATCCCGAGGAACGCCTTGTGCGCCACGAGACGGACCTCTTCCAGCCTCCCGACACCTCCGGGAAACGCCCGCCCAGCCGCACCGCCGCCGACATCTGGCACAGTCTCGGGTTGATTGACGCCCATGGCGCCCCCACCCGGCGAGGTATCCTTTTCAGTTTCTTCAACTACGGGGAGGGCCTCGCCATCGCGGCCGCCCTCGAGGATTCCAGTTATGCGGTCGAAGATCTCCTTCCGGATCTCGCGAACCTGCGTGCCGGCTACCGTTTTGACGTCCACGAGGGCGCATCCGGGAGGCTCGCGACCGCCTGCCGGGCCGCCTACGGCCTTGTCACCCATCCCGGTTACCTCGCCCGGGGCCTTCCCGGGACCTACGGCGAGGGGGCCTCGGAAATCCTTTTTCAGCCCGGTGCCCGCAAGGCGCTCAACCGGCAGGACCTCGAACTGCGCACGGGCGACATTGAACGGGCTCGCCTCGAATGGCAGAGCCTTCTCCGTCACATCGCCCATTGCCCGGACCTCAACTGGGACCGCTGGCTGGAACTCCGGATGGCCGCCATCCGCGCCGTGGAGCATTTCCCCAGTCCGCCGTCACTTGAGTCCCTCCCCGGTCTCACGGCGCGCCAGCAGAAGCGTCACCGCAGCTTTCTCAGCTTCGACCAGGACCCGGGCCTGGGATAGCCGGCCGACCCGGGCGGATTCAGGGCAACTGGGTGACCCCCATGAGGTAACGGTCAATCTCGCGGGCGGCCCCGCGGCCTTCATTGATCGCCCAGACCACGAGGCTCTGGCCACGACGGCAATCGCCGGCGGCAAAGATTCCCTCGATGTTGGTCGTGTACTCCTCGTGTTCCGCCTTGATGTTCGAACGCGGATCGGTCTCCAGATTCAATTGCTCCACCACGGTCTGTTCCGGGCCGAGGAAACCCATCGCGAGGGCCACCAGCTGGGCAGGAATGGTCCGCCGGGTATCCTCCTTTTTCTGGGGGATAAAACGGCCCTGATCATCCTTTTTCCACTCGATTCCGACGATCTCGAGGCCTGCGAGCCGGCCGTTCCCGTCATCGATGAAGCGTTCCGTCATGACAAGGTACTGCCGCGGATCCTTGCCCTGAAGAGCCGCTGCTTCCTCCTGACCGTAGTCCATGCGGTAGATCTTGGGCCACTCCGGCCAGGGATTGCCTTCCTCCCGGCTGTCCGGGGGCCGGGGAAGGATTTCCAGCTGGGTCACGCTGCGGCAGCCGTGACGGATGGAGGTCCCGACACAATCCGTCCCGGTGTCGCCTCCCCCGATAACAACAACATCCTTGTCCTTCGCGTTCAGCTCCGGCAGGGACCCGTCAAACGCATGGTCCATCTGGTACTGGGTGTTGGCGGTCAGGAAGTCCATTGCGTAATGGACGCCCTCGAGCTCACGGCCGGGGATGGGAAGATCCCGCGGCTTGGTCGCACCGGTGCAGAAGACCACTGCGTCAAAGGACGCCTTCAACTCCTTCGCCGTGGTGTCCCGGCCGATCTCGCAGCCGGTGACAAACTCAATCCCTTCCGCGGCGAGCAGGTCGACGCGGCGCTGGACCACTTCCTCCTTGTCCAGTTTCATGTTCGGAATCCCGTACATCAGGAGGCCGCCAATGCGGTCCGCCCGCTCGTAGACGGTGACCGCGTGCCCGGCCTGGTTGAGTTGGTCCGCACAGGAGAGCCCGGCCGGCCCGGATCCCACCACGGCGACCTTCCTGCCCGTGCGCTCCTGCGGGGGATTGGGTGTGACCCAGCCTTCCTCCCATCCGCGGTCGATAATGGAGCACTCGATGTTCTTGATCGTCACCGGCGGCTCAATAACGCCGAGGACACAGGACCCCTCGCAGGGAGCAGGACAGACCCGTCCCGTGAATTCAGGGAAGTTGTTGGTCTTGTGCAGGCGGTCAAGGGCCTCCTTCCACCGTCCACGGTAGACAAGGTCATTGAACTCGGGGATGAGGTTGTTGATCGGGCACCCGCTCGCCATGCCGGAGACAAGGTCTCCCGTGTGGCAGAAGGGTGTCCCGCAGTCCATGCAGCGCGATCCCTGTTCCTTGAGCTGCGCTTCCTCAGGATGGATCTTGAACTCTTTCCAGTTCCTGATCCGTTCCTTCGGGTCAAGCTCCCCGATCGTCTTTCGTTCTACTTCAAGAAATCCTGTTGGTTTTCCCATAATTCAATTTGTTTGCAAGGGTTGATCAGTTGCCGGCGATCCGGGCAAGGTCGTTGAGGTTCTCCTCAAAGGCGGCCATCGCCGCCTCGTCGCCGGAGAAGCCCTGTTCCTCGACCTTCTTGAAGGCGTTCAGCATCCGCTCGTAGTCGCGGGGCAGGACTTTGACAAACTGGGGAAGAATTTCCGTCCAGCGGACAAGCAGATCCTTGCCGCGCTCCGAACCGGTCCAGGCAACGTGTTCCTCGATCCGCTTCCGGACACCTTCAATTTCCTCCTCCTCGCACTCGATCAGGCGGTAGACATTAACCATGTCGACATTGAGCCGGCTCTGGAACTTTCCGTCCACGTCGAGGACATAGGCCGTCCCCCCGGACATCCCCGCGGCAAAATTACGCCCGGTCAGCCCGAGGACGATGACTTCGCCTCCCGTCATGTATTCACAGCCGTGGTCCCCGACTCCCTCGACAACCGCACAGACCCCGGAATTGCGGACGCCGAAACGCTCCCCGGCAATACCGTTGATGTAGGCCCGCCCACTGATCGCCCCGTAGAGAGCCACATTCCCGATGAGGGTCTGTTCATGGGCCTTGAAACGCGACCCGCGCGGCGGATAGACGATCACCTTGGCTCCTGAAAGCCCCTTTCCGAGGTAGTCGTTGGCATCCCCTTCCAGTTCAAAGGTCATTCCCGGAGGGGTGAAGGCGGCAAAGGACTGGCCGGCACTCCCGGTAAACTTGAGGTTGATGGTGTCCTCGGGCAATCCCCTGCTGCCGTGCTTGAGGGAGATCTCGCTCCCCGTGATCGTGCCGACGACACGGTTCACGTTTACAATCGGCAGATCCACCCTGACCTTTTCGCCCCGGTCGATTGCCGGTTTACAGAGTTTCAGCAGGTGGGTCATGTCCAGCGACTCCTCAAGGCCATGATTCTGGGGGATCCGGCAGTAGGTGCCCACGTCCTCGTCCACATCGGGTCGGTGGAAGATGCTCGTGAGGTCGATGCCACTGGCCTTCCAGTGCTCGATGGCCTCGATGGCATCCAGTTCCTCGACGTGGCCCACCATCTCATTGATGGTCCGGTACCCGAGTTCGGCCATGATCTCGCGCATTTCCGTCGCGATAAAACGCATGAAGTTGACGACATGCTCGGGCGTCCCGGTGAAATTCTTCCGCAGGCGCGGATCCTGGGTGGCCACTCCCACCGGGCAGGTGTTCTTCTGGCAGACCCGCATCATCAGGCACCCCATCGTCACCAGCGGGGCGGTCGCAAAGCCATACTCCTCCGCTCCCAGGAGGGTCGCGATGGCCACATCCCGACCCGTTTTCAACTGTCCGTCGGTTTCGAGGACAACGCGGCTGCGAAGGTCATTGAGGAGGAGGATCTGGTTCGTTTCCGCCAGTCCGAGCTCCCATGGAGCCCCGGCATTGTAGATTGAGGAGGCGGGCGAGGCGCCAGTGCCCCCGTCGTGACCGGAGATCAGGATGACGTCGGCATGCCCCTTGGCCACGCCTGCGGCAATGGTTCCGACCCCCACCTCGGCGACCAGCTTGACGTTGATACGGGCCCTCCGGTTGGCGTTCTTGAGGTCATGGATCAATTCCGCAAGATCCTCGATAGAGTAGATATCATGGTGCGGGGGCGGGGAAACCAGCCCCACTCCGGGAGTTGAATGCCGTACCTTGGCAACCCATGGATAGACCTTCGAGCCAGGAAGTTCGCCGCCTTCCCCGGGTTTGGCCCCTTGGGAAATCTTGATCTGCAGCTCGTCGGCGTTGACGAGGTACTCACTCGTGACACCAAAACGTCCCGAGGCCACCTGCTTGATCGCGGAACGCTTGCTGTCCCCGTTGGGCAGGGGAACGAACCGGACAGGATCCTCCCCGCCTTCGCCGGTGTTGGACTTGCCGCCAATGCGGTTCATCGCAATCGCCAGGGTCTCGTGAGCCTCCTTGGAAATGGACCCGTAGGACATCGCCCCCGTCTTGAAACGGCGCATGATGGCCTCGATCGGTTCAACTTCCTCGACAGGGACCGGCTTGCGCTTTCTGCGGAACCGCATCAGCCCGCGCAGGGTGCAGAAACTGCGGCTGTGGTCATTCACCTGGTAGGCGTACTTCTTATAGCTTTCGTAATCACCCGTGCGCACCGCCTTCTGGAGGAGGTGAATGGTCTGCGGGTTGAAAAGGTGGTATTCCCCGTCGTGGCGCCACTGATACATGCCCCCCGCTTCAAGAGCGGCATCCTCGTCAGAGACGCGTCGCTCGGAGAAGGCCTTCCAGTGACGTTTCAGGGTCTCCTCGCAGATCTGGCGCATCCCGACGCCTTCAACCCGCCCGGCCGTGCCGACGAAGTATTTGTTCACGACATCCGTGCTGAGGCCGATGGCCTCGAATATCTGCGCCCCCCGGTAGGAGGCAACCGTCGAGATTCCCATCTTCGCCATCGTCTTGACGACTCCTTTGGTGGATCCCTTGAGGTAGTTGTACACCGCCTCCTCGATCGTCAGCCCGAGCATGTTTTCCCGGATCATGCCCTCGAGCGATTCGAAGGCCATGTAGGGATTGATGGCGTCGGCCCCGTAGCCGATGAGGACCGAGAAATGATGCACCTCGCGGGCTTCGCCGGTCTCAAGGACAATGGAGACACGGGTCCGCGTGCCGGCCTGCACAAGGTGGTGATGCAGGCCGCTCATGGCCAGAAGGGTCGGGATGGCCGCCTTCTCGCGGCAGATCCCCCGGTCGGAAAGGATGAGGATGTTCACTCCCTCCGCGATGGCCCGGTCAGCCGCCGCAAAGAGCTCATTGAGCGCCCCCTTCAGCTGCTTCCCGTCTCCCTCCGCCGGGAAGAGGGCGGCGAGGGTAGCCGACTTAAACCCATCCAGCCCGATTTCGCGCAGTTGCGCCAACTGGGAATTGTTGATCAAGGGGCTCTCGAGCCGGATCATCCGGCAACTCTCCGGGCTCGGCTTGAGGAGATTGCTCTCCGAGCCGATGAAGGTCTCCGTGCCCGTCACAAGTTCTTCCCGGATGCAGTCAAGGGCCGGATTTGTCACCTGCGCGAAGATCTGCTTGAAGTACTGGTAGAGGTGCTTCGGCTTGTTGGACAGCACCGCCAGCGGGGTGTCGTTGCCCATCGAGGCAATCGGCTGGACCCCCTTCTCGGCCGTCGGGCCAAGAACAAAACGCAGGTCCTCATAGGTGTAGCCAAAGGCAATCTGACGGGCTTTCAGTCCCTCCGGGTCCGGCTCCGGAAGGGTCTTTGCCTCCGGAAGGTTTTTCGCCTCGAGACGGCGCTGTTGCAGCCATTCGTCATACGGATGGGCTGAATAGATCCGCTCCTTGACTTCTTCGTCGGGAATAATCCGCCCCTCATTCATGTCCACGAGAAACATCCTTCCGGGCTTGAGGCGGCCCTTTTCAATCACCGTGAGGGGATCCAGGTCGGGCAGGACCCCGACTTCCGAGGCCATGATGACAAGGTCATCGTCGGTCACATAGTAGCGGCTCGGACGGAGCCCGTTGCGGTCGAGCACGGCGCCGATCTGATACCCGTCGGAAAAAGTGATCGATGCCGGTCCGTCCCAGGGTTCCATCAGGCAGGCATGGAATTCATAGAAGGCGCGCTTTTTCGCCTCCATCGATTCATGCCGTTCCCAGGGCTCGGGAATCATCATCATGACCGCATGCGTCAGGTCATAGCCACCGAGGTGGAGAAACTCGAGCACGTTGTCGAAGCGGGCCGAGTCCGAGCCATCCTCATTGATCACCGGGAAGATCTTGTGGATATCCTCGCCGAACATGTCCGTCTGGCAGAGCGACTCACGCGCCTTCATGAAGTTCTCGTTCCCCATCACGGTATTGATCTCGCCGTTGTGGGCAATAAGGCGGTTTGGATGGGCACGGGGCCAGCTCGGAAAGGTGTTGGTCGAGAAACGGGTATGCATGAGGGCAAGGGCCGTTTCAAAATCCGGATCGTGGAAATCCGGGAAATACTCCGCCAACTGGCAGGGCGTGAGCATCCCCTTGTAAATCATCGTCCGCGCCGAGAGGGCCGTGACATAAAAATACTCGCCCCCGGGAAAACTCTTTTTCGTCGTCCGGTGCACATCGTAGAACTGCGACGGGACCTCATTGAAGCGGATGGCGTTCCCCACCCGCTTGCGGATGACGTAAAGCTTGCGTTCAAACTCCATCGGGTCCGTGATGTCGGGCGACCGCTGGATGAAAACCTGCTTGATCATCGGTTCATACCGCCCGGAAGTCTTTCCGAGGATCTCGCTCTTCACCGGGACGGTCCGCCACCCGAGAAAGCGCTGACCCTCCTCGCGGATGATATGCTCGAAAAGCTGCATCGTGGCTTCGCGCTCGGAGGTCGTCGGGGAGACGAAAACCAGGCCCGCCCCGTATGCTCCCTCCGGGGGCAGGTCGACGCCCTTTTTCGCCATCACCTTTCTGAGGAACTTGTCCGGCATCTGGATGAAAATACCCGCCCCATCGCCCGTTTCCGGCTCGGAACCGCTGGCCCCGCGATGAATCATCTGGGTGTTCATTGTCAGGGTTTTCTGGATAATGGAGTGGGATCGTTTCCCTTTCAGGTGGGCAATAAATCCGACGCCACAGGAATCCTTCTCCATCGCCGGCTCCCAGAGGCCTTGCTTCCGCGGCCATCCAAGCGGTGTCTTTGTATTATCGGGCATAAGCGTTCCTAATGTGTTTACTGTAAAAAAATGACTCAATTTGCCGGACGTAGTCCGTACACGGCATAGCGGAAGAGGGAGTTTCCTAAACCTTAGTTGCCATTCAAGACGGAAAATGCAAGGATCTGAAAGATTTTTTTAAGGACATTTCCCAGGCATCTCCCGTCACTCCCCCAATCAACCCCCTGACACTGGTGCATATATTCCGATCTGAAGGCCCCATTTCCTATGGAGAATACCAGTTTGGCTATTGCCAGTGGCTGGAACGCGCGCCTGAGGATGCGCTTCCCCCCATCTACGCCGCCGGCTACCTCCCCTTCTCCGCAGGCCCCGAGGGCCCCCTGAACCGTTTCTATATGGCTCGCAGCCTCCGGATCCGGCTCTGCGACCTCCACATCCGGAAGGATCGCCGTTACGACCACCGTCAATGGGCGGCCTTTCTCCTCGAGCGCCACTGTGCCTCGCGGGAGGCCTTCATGGAATCCTCCGGAAGGGAGGCTCGCGCCCTCGCCCGGAAATGGATGGAGGCCCGCTTCGGCGAAGCCTACCTCGATGCCCAGCGGCTCGAACGCATCCTCAACGGTCCGCCCCTGAGTGATGTCCTCTACTGGAAAAAGCACGACAGGCTGGTCGCGTTTGCCCTTCTCGTCCGGGAAAACGGCCTTGTCCATTACTGGTATGTCTTTTACGAGAACGGCGACTCGAAGCCCACCGCTCCCGGCCACGGCTACCTTGTCGATTTCCTCCTCTGGGCCCGGGAAAACGGCCTCGAACACGCCTATCTCGGAACCGCCTACGGGATCAAGAGCCGCTACAAGACCCGCGGCCTCTCCGGGATTGAATTCTGGGACGGGAACCAGTGGGACAGCGACCGGGCCAGGCTTCGCCTCCTGCAGGAGCAGGACGCCTTGCGCGCCGGGACCTGAAGGGGAACCTTCCTCAGGACCCGCCCGCCGTCCGGAGTTCCTGCAGGACAGCCTGGTCCGAGAAAGGGTGACGGAAGGTACCGATAAGCTGGTAATCCTCATGGCCCTTTCCAGCCACGACAAGGACATCTCCGGGCCCTGTTGCCTGGAAGGCCGCAGCGATGGCCCGGCCGCGGTCCATTTCGCGTTCGACAGGGATCCCGCTGCCCTTCATCCCGGCAAGGATATCCTCCATGATGCGCCCTGGATCCTCCGTCCGTGGATTGTCGGAGGTGACCCAGACCGCGTCCCCGAACTCGGCCGCGATCCGGCCCATGAGGGGCCGCTTTCCCTTGTCCCGGTCACCACCGCATCCGAAGACAACATGGAGACGTCCAGGGCAGAAGCCCCGGCAGGCCTCGAGAAGATGCTTCAGTCCATCGGGATTGTGGGCGTAGTCGACAATCGCCGTACAGCCATTGGGCATGGGAATCTGTTCCATCCGCCCGCAAACCGGGGGGAACGTCTCCAGGGCCTGCGCGACCGCCTCCAGGGAATGGCCCTGTGCCTGCGCCACGGCAATGGCCGCAAGGGCGTTTTCCACCTGAAAGCTTCCCGCAAGACGGGAAACCATCTCGCAGCGCTCACCGGGGGCGAAGACGGTAAAACGGGAACCCGCGGGATGGAGCACAAGATCCCGCGCCTCGACATCAGCCCCGGAACCCTCCATCCCGAAGGTCAGGACGGGAGCCGAGGCTCGTGCCGCAAAGGTCCCGCAATACGGGGAGGCCCCATTCAGGACACACCGTCCCTGCCGGTGAACACGCTCAAAAAGCCGCCCCTTGGCTTCCGCATAAGCTTCCAGGGTCCCGTGAAAGTCAAGGTGATCGCGCTCCACATTGGTGAGGATGGCACCCGCATATCGCAACCCCTCCACCCGATCAAGGGCAAGGGCATGTGAGGAGACCTCCATGGCCACGGCCTCGGCCCCTTCCCCCCGGAAGCGTGCCAGGGATTCCTGAATCTGAGGTGCGAGGGGGGTCGTGTAGCTGCCGGAAGTACTGAACCCGCCGGAAAGGTCCACCCCGAGGGTCCCCATGCTTCCGCAACGCGTCCCGAGGCCGTTCAGGAGATGGGCCAGAAGCCGGGTCGTGGTTGTTTTCCCGTTCGTTCCCGTCACCCCGAAAAGGTCCAGTCCCCTCTCCGGGAATCCGCTCAGGAGCCGGGCCACCCGGGCAAGCGCCAGCCGGGGCCGTTCCGTGATCAGCTGTGGCAGGGGCAACCCTTCAAGTCGCCGGGGCGTCACAATTGCCGCAAGGGAGAGCTGTGGCAGGGCCTCAAGGTGGGCCCGCCATGTCTGCCAGCGATTGTATTCAAGGTACTCGTCCATGCAGACAAAGAGGAATCCGGGCCCGCTCACCTGGTCCGGATGGCAGGCCACCGACCTCACAACGGCATTGGCAAAACCACTCACCCGGTCGGGCTCAACTTCCCGGATGATGGTGTGCAGATTGACTCCTGGAACCTCGGGCCCGGGCATGGTCCTCAATCCATAAAGGCTTCCTCAAGGGTCTCAGCGGCCTGGATCCGGCGAATGTCCTCCAGATCGGGAGGAACATTGCCGATGGCCTCCTCAATCGTCGTGATACCCTCCTTCACCTTGAGCATACTGTCCTGGTGAAGGGTCTTCATCGCGTTGCGCACGGCAATCCGCTTCAGCTTTGCAGTGTCGTATTCCCCATTGATGCCTTTTATCAGTTCATCGCTGATCGGCATCAGCTCGTGAATGCCCACCCGGCCCTTGTAGCCCACCCCCCGGCAGGCCGGACAGCCGCCTTCCTTGTGATGGGGAATGCTTCCCGACCAGTCGATGGCCCGTTCCATGATGGCCGCCTCGCGCCCCTCGGCCTCATAGACCTGGCCACAGGTCTTGCAGACGCGGCGAAGCAGCCGCTGGGCACAGATGCAGACCAGGGATGCCGAGATCATAAAGGGCTCAATCCCCATTTCGGTCAGGCGGCTGATGGTCCCCGGGGCGTCGTTGGTGTGCAGGGTACTGAAGAGCATGTGCCCCGTGAGAGCCGCCTCAACGGCGATCTGGGCGGTTTCCTGGTCCCGGATCTCCCCGACGAGGATGATGTCCGGATCCTGACGAAGAAAGGAGCGCAGGGCCTTCGCGAAGGTCAACCCGATCTGGCGGTGCATCTGCATCTGCAGGAGCCCGTTCAGGGTGTATTCAATGGGATCCTCCGCGGTGCGGATACACTTGCCCGGATCGTTGATCTCGTTCAGGGCACTGTAGAGGGTCATCGATTTACCCGAGCCGGTGGGACCACAGTGAAGGATCATCCCGTAGGGCCGGGTGATCAGTCCACGGTAGAGGGCAAGGTTTTCCGCGCTGAACCCGAGGGCGGGCAGGGGCAGGGTCGACTTCTGCTTGTCGAGGAGACGCATCACAGCCCCTTCCCCATGGTTCAGGGGCGCCGTCGAGACACGCAGGTCGACGTCGATTCCCTTGCGGTTGTACTGCTTGTAGATGATGCGGCCGTCCTGCGGCATGCGCTTCTCCGCGATGTCCAGATTGGCCATGATCTTCAGGCGGGCCATCAGTGAGGTGCAGGCCTTGGTCGGGATGCGCAGCTTCTCCTGGCAGACCCCGTCCACCCGGACACGGATCCGCGACTCGTTTTCAAAGGGCTCGATGTGAATGTCGGACCCTCCCGAAAAATAAGCATCCTCGATAATCCGGCTCGCCAGTTGCACAATGGGCGATCCCTCGCGCTCAAGGTCTTCCTCAGTGACCTCCCCTTCCTCCTGGCCCTCCTCGTAATCGATATTCAGGGATTCCATCACATCCCCGAAGCCCTCCGAGCGCTGCATCTCACCGTCCTCCTCAAGGAAGGGCTTGATATCGTCCTCGAGGCCGAGCATCGGATGGACCCGGCAGCGCTGCTGCTCCTGAATCCTGTCAATGAGGGCCGTGTTGAAGGGATCGCAGATCACGATCACCAGGTTCGACCCGAAGGTGCCCACGGGCAGGATCTGGTGTTCGCGGCAGAAATCCTTGTCGAGACGCTCGAAAGTCCGCTCGCTGATCTTGAAATTCCGGACATTGAAGGGCGGAATGGAAAAGGCGGCGGCCTTCGCCAGGAGAATGCTGAAAGCCGGAACCGCGTGCTGATCGCGGAGGAGCTTCTCGAGTTCCTCCCCGCCAAGATCCCCCGCGGACCCCGCGATATCACGGATCGCGTCCTCATCCAGTTTCCCGTCCGAAACAAGCTCCTGCAGGAGGGTTCTTAAAACTCTCGGAATCGCCATTCAGTCCTCCTTTTCAGCGGATTGCGCGGCCTCAGCCGTCTCACGCTCATCCAGAACCGTCTCCAGCTGGTTCAGCGTCGTGACGTACCAGGCCACCCGGCCCTCCAGGCGCTCTTCCCAGAAGTTCCTCACAATATCGCTCATGTAATAGGCGGTGGCCATGAACCAGCGTTCATTGACATAGTCAACCGGGACCGTCCAGGAAGCCCGCATCAGCTCGACCGGATACTGCGCGAGGAGGACTTCGTCGAGATGATAGTTCTCAAGCAGGAGAGCCCCGACGGGAAACTGTTCGAGCTGGTAATCGATAAGGGTTTCCTCCTTCAGGGTCTGGTTGTCGAAAATCAGGATACGCAGGAGGCTGGCCCGTTTCAGGTCCTTGGCCCGGGCCCGCTGGATGAAGATGTCGTTCGCCTCGTCCATGCGCTCGACATCCGTCAGCCCGGCCTCGACGAGCCGGGTTCCGAGAACACGGTTGGACTTCAGGAGGAGGCTGCTGGTTTCACGTTCCATGGCACACCTTACGAAGCGGGTTCATTCAGCAGTTCCGGATAGACAAGGGCCCCGTCCTTGAGAATCAGTTCAGGATCAACCGGAGGCTCCTCGATCCCCAACCGGTGAAGGGTGTTTTTCAGGTCTTCGCCCTGCTCGCGGTGCAGAAGGACGTATTCCCGCTGGCGCCGGCAGAGGTAGCCCTCAAGGGAAAGGCTTCCCTTCAGAGCCAGGCTGTCCGCCCCGCGGTCGGAGAGGATTTCCATGAACCGCCCCTCATCAAGTTCCTCACCCGCCGCCAGGTGGGCCTTGAGGCTCCCGACACGCGAGGAAAGCTCCTGGTAGCCGCCGGGCCAGGAATAGTGGAGGAGGCGCTTCAGGTTCCGGGGACCAAGGCGCTTCCGTTCCTCCCTGTCCAGCAGGCGCCCCAGGTAGAGCGCGACATCGAGGACCCGGTCGCGCAGCGGCATCAGGACCGGGCAATCCTCCGCCAGAAGGTCCCGGAAAGCGGGATCAATGGGGAGTTCACCGGGGACGAAGCGCACCCCTGTCGGAAGCACATAGAGGATGCGCGCGAGGGAGAGGTCCTGCCCCGAGCCCTCGACAAAATTGATCCAGTCGGCCAGCGCGTCGAGGGTCTCCTCCTTCCAGGGCCCGTCGCGCAGGTCGATGACCAGAACCGCCGGGAAGGGATTCGTCTCAAGGATCCAGTTCCTCGTGAACCCTGTTCCTGTATCAAGATGATCAATACGAACCACCTCAGCCTCCGGATCGAGGTCGGTCCATTCCATGATTTCCCTGGCAAGGAGACGGATTTCCGCACCGGGTTGGGCATAAAACGGAATGTGCCGGCAGGTATTGGCCGTTTTCCAGATTGATTCGAGAAAGTGCTTGTTCTCCGTGCTGGCATCCGCGAAATGGGACGCCGGGGAGGGATAGGTCACCGCAAGGGGAGCACTCTGGAAATTGAGTTCGGAGGCCTCGATCCCGAGGGCCTGGGGGGTGGTCTCCTTTTCCGGGTCGGTCCGCACAAAACGGGCCACGTGCTCGAGCAGGTCCTCCGTCTTGAAGGGTTTTTCAAGGACAAGGGTGACGCCAATGTTAGCCACCTTGATCAATTCCGACATGTTCATGAGGCCGGAAATCATGATTACCGGAAGATCCGGGTTGATCTTGCGTGCCTTCTGGAGGAACTCCGCCCCATCCATCTCGGGCATTTTATAGTCGGTGATGACAAGGTCGTAGTCCTCCTTTCCAAGGATCGCGATGGCCTCCTCAGGATTGAGACAGTAATCGGACTCATACCCGCTCAGCTGAAGCAGTTCCTGCAGCATCTGGGCGAATTTCTCTTCGTCGTCTATCAGTAGAATCGGTTTGGACATGCGTGCTAAAAGGGGTCGTCGATAGAGCCAGGTTTCAGGAATCCTCGAGCAGCTTGAGGGCGTTCAGGTAGCGTCTTTTTTCTTCGACAAGGAACCGCTCGAGGCTGGAACGGTAATCCGGTTCACCCCGGGACGGTTCCCCATCACCGACTCTCAGGGCCGCCTTGAAATGCCGCTCCGAGGGTGGCATGGGATGCGCTTTGTTCATGGCCCGGACAAGGACCTCCTTCAGCTCGAGCAGGTTTTCCGGCCAGTCATAATCGAGAAGCAGGGAACGCAGCCGCATGTCGATCCCCGGAAAAGCCTTGAACTGCTCGGACAGTTCGCGCCGGACGATCTCGAGGAGGTCCTCCGGCATGTCCCGGAGAGCGGGCACCCGCAGTTCATTCGTTCCCAGAAAGAGATAAAACTCTTCGCCGATCTTTCCGGAGTCGTACAAATCCTCCACCGTCTCATTGAGGCCGAAAATCATCCGCAGGTCACCGCTGGACCGGCCGTGGTTGTCCATCAGGCTGATGATCCTCGAAATGGCCTCCGGTTCCCAGTTCTCCGCCTCCAGGATGATCAGGGTAACCGGGTGGGCCTCATCCTTGACAAGGAAAAGGTTCTCGAGGTCATCGGTGCCGGCATCGCCGGGCTGCAGGGTCAGGCACCGCTCCGTTCCCCCGGAGGAGGCCACAATGTCACGCCCAATCTGTTCAAAGAGGGTTCCCGGGGGACCGATAAGGAGCAGGTTCCGCTTGAAAGAAGCTGCTTCACGGGCCTTCTCGACAAAATGCTTTCCCTTTTCCGAAAGACCCGCAATCCGGCCGATCCCCCCTTCCGGGGAGGAACGGGATTCCACGGGTTCGCTGGTTCCCTCCCCCGCCCGCGGGGTCCGGGGCCGTTCCTCGAGGACCTCGGAGGCCTTCTTGAGGAGGGAAAAAATGTTCAACGGCTTGATGAAGACTCCCTCCACGCCGTCCCGTATAAGGCCACGGATGGCGTCATTGTCAAGGTAGCCCGAAATGACAATCACCGGGATCTCGAGCCCCTTTTCCCGGAATCCGCGGATCAGGTCAGTCCCGTTGAGGCGACCGGGAAGGCGCTGGTCGGTGACGAGCAGATCAACGGGTTCCCTGTCCATCAAGTCGAGGGCAGCTTCCGCATTCAGGCAGAGGTGAACCGCGTATCCGGCATGCTCAAAGACCCCTTTCAGGAGGTCCCCGAATCCCTGGTCATCGTCGACAATGAGTATACGCTTATCCATGAATACCAAGATCAATCCCTCTAGGGACGGCTCAGCTCGAAGGCGAATGAAAAAAGTGCTTTTTGCAATTCCGGAAGCCCTTGCCCGAGAAGGGAGGACACCGCCATCGGTTCCGTTCCCGTCTCCCGGATAAAGCGTTCCCGGTTCTCCTCGGCCCCGGTCTCGTCCATTTTATTGGCAACAACAAGGCGCGGGCGTCCCCCCAGTCCCTGCCCGTAAAGATCGAGCTCCTGCAGCAGATGGGCGTAATCCTCCCAGGGCTCGCGCCCATCAATTCCCGACATGTCAATGAGAAGGACAAGCCCCTTGCAGCGCTCGACGTGCCTGAGGAAACGATGTCCGAGTCCCTTGTCGGCGTGGGCTCCCTCGATCAGGCCGGGAATATCCGCCAGCTGGATGCGGATACCGCCCGGTTCCTCGGGCTCCATCACCCCGACGACGGGTGTCAGGGTCGTGAAGGGATAGCTCGCTGTCCTGGGATGGGCACTCGTGAGGGCCGAAATCAGGGTTGATTTCCCCGCGTTGGGATAGCCGATAAGCCCGAGGTCGGCAATCGTCTTCAGAATCATCCGGAAACGCCCACGCTGGCCCGGGGTCCCCTCCTTGAACTGACGGGGAGCCTGGTTGACCGAACTCTTGAAATGAAGGTTGCCCCAGCCCCCGCTCCCCCCCTTCAGGAGGATAGAGCGCTCCCCGGGGTCAAGAAGCTCCGCGGCCAACTCGCCTGTTGCGCCCTCCAGGACCACCGTGCCCGGAGGCACCTTGAGGACACAGTCCTCACCACGGCGCCCGTTACGGCCCTTGCCCATGCCGGGAACACCGTTTCTGGCCTCCCAGTGCGGCTTGTAGTAATAGGCCCTCAGATCGGCACAGTTCTCGTCGGCCTCGAGGATGACGTCCCCCCCGTCACCTCCATCCCCTCCGTCCGGGCCTCCCTTGGGGACAAATTTCTCGCGGCGGAAGCTGGCACAGCCGTCACCCCCGTCACCCGCTCGCAGCTTGACTTCCACCTCATCAACAAACATTGAAGGAAGTTGGCTCGTTCGTTATTGCCTTGGCAAAGGAAAAATGCCCATTTGATACGCCTAAACTTCTCCTAACATGATGAAAAAGGTCGCCATAATTGAAGATCATACCGCCGTCCGGGACATGGTTGCACAGATTATCAAAACCATGGACGGGTGGGATATCGTCACCGAAAGTGGCGACGGACGCAAAGCCCTTGATGAGTGCCTTGAGACCAAGCCTGATTTCATCATTCTCGACATCATGCTCCCCGGCCTTAACGGTGCCGAAATCCTCCGTCGGCTCCGGCGGCAGCTGCCCGATGTTCATGTCCTTGTCTTTTCCGGCTACCAGGACGCGATGCTCCTGCGTGAACTCGTCGAGGCCGGCGCCCACGGGTTCATCGGAAAGACAGCTCCCCTCTCCGAGCTCCAGAAAGGTCTCGAAATTGTCGCCACCGGCGGCACTTACTTCAGTCCCGAAGTGGCCGAAATCCTCCGGCATTCCATGTTCAACCCAGCCTTCAGTGGAACCCCGCCCCTGCAACGGCTCACCGCCCGGGAACGGGAAATCCTTCAGCTCATTGCGGAAAGCAACAGCACCAAGGAAATTGCCGAGATCCTCAACATCAGTGTCAAGACGGCCGAAAACCACCGCACCAACCTGATGCGCAAACTCGACCTCCACGATGTGGCCAGCCTGACGCGTTTTGCCATTGAACACCGGATCATCGAACCCCCCACCCGTCCCCAGCATTCTCCCGAATCCTGACACCGGTTCGCTGTAAAGAACCCAGATTTTCCTTGATTCCCCGGGTGCCGCCGAAAATGCTTTGAGAACGATGCGCATGAATCTCACGTCCCTTCGCCCAGCTCTATGGATCCTTTCGCTCCTCCTCGGGCTCGTCATTACCGGGTGCCAGGGGCCCCAGACGCCCGATCCCTCCATGACCGCTGTGCGCGGGCAGGAAACCGGGCCCGGATCAGCGGATTGGATCAGCCCGGAGGATATCGGAAACGCCGAGGACCTCGGCCTTTCCGCCCGGGATCCTTCCATGCTCGATGGGGAAAACCGTATCGAGGACCTCTTCCAGCCCGTCTATTTCGACTTCGACCAGTCCTTCATCCGCCCGGCAGACAGGGATACCCTGCAGGATGTGGCCGCTTACCTGGAAGAAAACCCGGGCGCCCAGCTGCTTGCTGAAGGGCATTGCGACTGGCGTGGCACCACCGAGTACAACATGGCTCTCGGGGATCGTCGCGCCTCCAGCGTGACCGACTATCTCGAGGAACTGGGCATCGCCCCGGACCGGCTCGAGACAGTCTCCAAAGGCGATCTTGAGGCCACCACCGAGGGATCCGAGGAGGAAATGCGCATGGACCGGCGGACCGACCTGATCATTATTCCCTCAGCATAAGGCACTTCCGCGGCCCCCCTGTCCCCGCATTTTTCGGGCTTGGGCCGGAGACAAACAACCCCCCGTTTGCGGTGCTCAGTCCGAGGAAGCCTTCCGTCCATTGCTTCCGGCCCCGGCAATCATGAGCCAGTAAGAGCGGAAAGGCTCCAGGACAAAATGGCCCCTGTTGGCCCGAACTGCCTTCTTTGCCAGCAGTTCCCGTACCCGTGGCCGGGCTTTCACGCCCGGGAAACAATCCATCCAGGGGACATCGCGCCGTTTCCCGGTCATGTTGTGGAGGCAGACAATCGCTTCCGCGCCGGTTCTCGAGCGCCGCAGGAAGGCGAATACGCCGGGACCGTAATCGAGGATCTCCATCACGCCGCCCGGATGAAAGGCGGGATGCTGGTTGCGGGTCTGCAACCACTGCCGGAGCTTCCGGAAAATCCGGGAGTGCGCCGAAGCCGTGTCCTGAAGCAGTTTTTCGAGCTCGGTGAGATCCCACTTGTGCCGGTTGATCGAGCGGTTCTGCCCGGTAGCCTCCACCCCGGCATAATCGTTCTTTGTTCCAAGGAGGCTGTGGATATAGATCCCAGGGACACCTTTGAACCCGAGGACAATTGCCTGGGAGGTGAGAAAGCGGGCCAGGCTCAATTCCGGGTCGCCCTCGATCCGCAGGGCCTCACGATAGGTGATGTTGAGTTCGTAGGGGCTTTCGCTCCCGTCACTGTTGGCTTTCATGGAGACCCGGCCCCCGCGCGAAGTGATCTCGGAGACAAGCCAGTCAATTTCCCCTTCCGGAAGCAGTCCCTGCAGGGGTCGCATCCCGATTCCATCATGCGAGGCCGTGAAATTGAAGAAGGCCTGTTCCGGGGAAAGCACGGGCAGGGAACGGGCCCAGTCCCGCAGCAGGTCGGCGTCCTCCTTGAGTAGGGAATGGAGGATGAGCGGGGGCAGGCTGAAGTTGTAAACCATGTGCGCCTCGTCATTGTCCCCGAAATAAGAGATGTTTTCCTCATGGGGGACATTTGTCTCCGTCAGGAGGATGGCCTCAGGGGCCACAAGATTGAGGACGTCGCGGAAGAACTTGACCACTTCGTGGGTCTCCGGCAGGTGCAGGCAGTTCGTGCCAAGTTGCTTCCAGAGGAAAGCAACAGCGTCGAGCCGGAAGATCCGGCAACCCCGCGCAAGATAAAGAAACAGGATGTCCAGAAACTCAAAGAGGACATCAGGATTCTGCCAGTTCAGGTCGATCTGGTCTTCGCTGAAGGTTGTCCAGACATGCGCCGGCCCGTCACGGGTCGAGGTCTCGGTCAGCAGCGGCCAGGGCCGCGGCCGGACAACCGCGGAAAGATCCGTTTCCGGATCCATGGGAAGAAAATACCAGCGCGCGGGGGCAATCCCGGTGACAAAATCCCGGAACCATCCGCTTTTGCGCGAGCAATGATTCAGGACGAGGTCAAACATGAGCTGGAAGGCCTCCCCAAGGGCCTCGATGTCCTTCCATGTCCCGTATTCCGGATGGACCTCGCGGAAATCAATGATCGAAAACCCGTCATCCGAGCTCCAGGGGAAAAAAGGCAGAAGGTGCAGGCTCGAGACGATTCCCTTCAGGTGCTCACGACTGAAGCGGTTGAGGGTTTGCAGGGGCGGTTCACCATTGCCCCGGATCGAATCGGCATAGGTTATGAGGATGGCAGTGCGGTGATCCCAGCGTTCACTTTCCGGGGGTGCTTCCAGGCCGACGCCATACCTGCCGAGCAGGTGTTCGAAGCGTATCAACAGTCGTGGGGCCTCGTCGCCGTAAAGGCGCCGGAAGCGTTTCTGAAGGGAGTTTTTCTGGGACCGTGAGAGCATTTCTCAGCTTCCGTTTGACCGTGGGCGGGGCGGACGCCACCCCGTGAGGGTGTTGATCATCATGCGCAGGTTGCGCCGAAGGGTGGTATAGCTGTAATAGCGTCGGGCCGTGATGAAATTGCCTTCCACCACTCCACGCAGGTACTCGGGATCGGCAAGAAGCCGCTCCACCTCTTTCACCGCGTCACGGGTGATAAATCCGTCGAGGACGGCAAGGTTGAACCCCTTCGGCTCGATGTCCTCGATGAATATGTTGTAACGATTAATGACGACCGGCTTCTTGAAATAGATGGCCTCGAGAAGGGCGTTCCCGAAACCCTCGTAGGTGCTCGGGTATGTCACCAGGTCGGCGAAGGGATAGAGATCCCAGAGCGTGTAAATCTTCCGGCCGTCGGCATCCCGCTGCCGGACCTCGGATACCCGGTCCCCGATAAAGCGCACGTCCACCCCTTCCTCGCGGGCCAGCTCCTCGATCATCTGTTTGTATTCATAGCCCTCATCCCCCGCGTCGTGGGAAATAACCAGCTTGCAGCGGGGATTGCGCAGCATGCTCACCAGCTTGACGGCGTGCTCAATCCCCTTCCTCGGGACGATCCGGGTCGGTTGCAGAATGAAGATATCATCCGGCTCAAGGCCGATTTCCTCGCGCACGTCCGAAGAATAGGCGTCGGGAGCGGGTGGGCTGTTCTCAAAATCGAAGACATTCGGGATGAGGAGGCTGCCGACGCCCTTCCGCAGGGACAACTGTTCCTGGGCGGCGGCATTGATGACGGCATGGGCCATTTGCGGCAGGCGGGGAGGAAAGGCCATATCGAGGTAGTCCTGGACCGCATTGATGGAAAAACGCACCCGCTCCCAGTAGAAATCATGGTGATGGGCAATGGCCGGGGTTCCCGTCTCCATGAGGTACTCGGTTATGGCCACCGCAAGCGGCACATGCATCGGGATCGTCAAGGCATTCTCGGGAATGACCACATCGAGCTGGTAGTGGCTGACAAACTGGTAAAGGGTCTCCTTCAGGTACCCCGCCATATCCCGTATCCGTCTCGACACAAGGGGTGAGCGCTGCCTCCGGCCCCAGACCCGCTCGTTGATCCACTGCACTTCGGGATGGCCGAAATGGGCCTCCGGGATGCACAGGGTCCCCCCCGGATCACGGTCACTCAATCCCGCATACCAGAAACTCTCGTGGCGGTCCTCCCAGAGAACGTGGGCCCACTTCGCACTTTCAAGTGAGACCCCGTCGGTGCCCGCAAAGCGGGTCGATACAAATCCAAAGCGTTTTCCCATCGGTATCTCGTCCTAAGGCGGCAACAGAGGCCAGCCTGGTTGCCGTCAGCGCGTCCATGGAATAAAGGTTATCATTCCGGATTCTTTATAGCAGAGTCCATGCCGCCTTTGACAGAAGAAAAAGGCTCCTGAAGGGCCTTAAATAAAAGGCCGGCAGGATTACCTGCCGGCCTTGGCCTTGGGAAAGATCAAACGTGCGCTGCGGTTACCCCTCTGAAGCCTCGGGAGCCTTTTCACGGATAAAGGAGAGGAAACCGTCCACCCCGTCCTTGGGAAAGCCGACCATCTTGTCCAGGACTTCTCCCTCGCCGTCCACGAGGACAACCGTCGGGAAGTACTGAACGCCCAGTTTTTGCGCGAGAGCCTCATTGTGCTCACGCTGCGCGTCGGGCAACGGCTCTTTGCGGGGGAAGTCGGCGTTGACGAGGATAAGGGACTTCTCGGCAACGTCCTTGAAGGCCTCGGTGGAGAGCACTTCGTCATTCAATTTCATGCAGGGAGGACACCAGTCGGATCCGTGGAATTCAACAAGAACAATCTTGTTTTCTTCCTTGGCCTTATTGATGGCCTTGTCGAAGTCAGTGTGCCAGTCGCCTTTGCCGGCGGTCGCGCTGAGAGCGCCGGCCAGCAGCAGCATGGCGGGGAGGAGGAGTTTCTTGGTCATATGGCTGTGGTTTCTCATAAAGGTTTAAAAACAGGGATGGTTCGTTTCACGTTTACGATGACCCGAAACAGCAATTATTCCACTAATTCGGAGAATTTGTTCAATTAACGGAAGGATCATCCGGAAAATCGGCAAGGATGCTCCATTCCGGCCGGACGGTTTCGAGTAGATTACGCCAGAGGTTCTCCGGAGGGAGCTTGCCGAAGGGCTGGACAAAGGGGCTCACCGCCCAGTCAAAACGACCGATTTCCGCCTCCAGCTGGCCGGCTTCCCACCCGGAATATCCGAGGAAGGCCCGGGCCTCTATCGTCGGGTCGGCATCGACCAGTTCCTGCAGCTTGTCAGGCTCCAGACCAAAGAAAAGGCGGAAGTTCTGCTCCGCAAGGTTCCACTTCCAGGCCACCAGGAGAATTTCCGTGGGGCCAACCGGTCCCCCTTCATAAACAGGCAGGTTTTGCATCAAAGGCGTGCTGACATCTTCGCGCAGGTTGCCGAGGCTCTTCCCTGTCGGCCGGTTGATAATGACCCCGAGAGCCCCGTCACCGGGTGTGTGGGCCGAGAGCAGGACAACGCTCCGGTTGAAATGGGGATCGAGCAGGCCGGGATGCGCTCCGAGCAGGAAACCCGCGAGGCTTTGTACCGGAGTTGGCATTTCATCCATAGTGCTATCCTTTAGGTGATAAATGATCAGTACTGCTCAATGGCCACCCCGACTTCGCGAAGCAACTGTTCGGCGAGCGGGTCATTGCGATAGGACCAATGATACTTTATACCCGTAATCCCTGAAGATGCGAGGATTTTTGCACAATTGATGCACGGGAAATGGGAAATATAGGCCGTTGAGCCGCTCAGGGAAACGCCCCGGCGGGCGGCGTCAGCAATCGCATTCTGCTCGGCATGGACGGTCGCCAGCTCGTGTCCGTCCCGCACATGACTGAAATGTCCGGCCCCGGGAAGGAAGCCGTTGTAGCCGGCGGCGACGATCCGGTTGGGCTGCTCACCTCCGGAAACAAGGACGCAACCCACATGCAGGCGCTCACAGGCGGAACGCAGGCTGAAAAGAAGCGCCGCGCTCATGAAATACTCGTCCCAGCTGGGACGCTCGCCGCGATCCTCGACAAGGGAGGCAATCCGTTCAAGGAGCGGCTTTTCACGCGGCGGGATTGAGGATCCTCTGTCCATTGCGGAAAAGAAAACAACTGACCACCGGCCACGGTGCAACCCTGCATTTCGATTCCCTTCAGGCCGCCCCGGCCCCTTTCCCGGAAACCGCATCGCCCAAGCGGAACCTTGCAATCCCGGGGAGCGGTGTCAGGATATCCTGAATGAAACGGCGTCTTAAATTCGATTACAATGCTCCCTTCTGTCTCAGTTTCGCCCTCCTCGCGATGATCGTCTATGCTGCCGGTCTCCTCTCCGGGGGCTGGATCGTGGAACGCTTTTTCTCCATTCCGGGGGCCGCATCGCTAACCGATTTTACAACCTGGCCGCGCCTCTTACTCCACGTCCTCGGACATGTTTCGAGCGAGCACCTCTTCTCAAACCTTGTTATTTTCCTCCTCGTCGGTCCGCTCCTTGAAAAAATGTACGGTTCACGGATGCTCCTTCTCCTGAGTGTCTTTACCGCCGTCCTGACCGGACTGCTGATGGTCGTCTTTTTCAAGGGCTCGCTTGCCGGTGCCAGCGGCATTGTTTTCGCCTTCATCATTCTTTCCAGCTTCGCCAACGCCAGGTCGGGAACCATCCCGATCACCTTTATCCTCATTGCCTTGATCTTCCTTGGCGGGGAAATTGTCCGGGCCTTCAGCGGGGAAGACCAGATGGCCCGCTTCGCCCACCTCGCAGGAGGCCTGGTCGGGGGAATGGCGGGGTATCTGATGGTCCAGAGGCGGCAAGCCTCCCGCCAGTGATCAGGATCGCCGGAAAACAAGCTCGCCGCGCTGCAGGGCGGCCCGGAAAGCTTCCAGGCCCCCGTAGATCCGGTCCACCCGGGTCTGGAGAGCCACCGGGACGGGGGCCAGGTCGGGTATGTGGGCCACCCGGCAACCGGCGGCGAGGGCAGCCATCAATCCGTTTGCACTGTCCTCGAGGGCAAGCAGGGTCCGGGAGCGGAATCCGAGCCTCCGGGACCCGGCAAGATATCCATCCGGCTCGGGCTTGCTTCGGCTGATCTGATCCCCGCAGATCCGCTCCCGAAGAAGGTGCCCGAAGCCAGCTGAATCCAGTTTCTGATCGGCAAGCTCGCAAAAGGTTGATGTTACGAGGCAGGCCGGGATGGAGTGCTCATGGAGGTATTCCAGAAGCGAGCGGGCCCCCTTCTTGACGGGGATCCTTTCCTCCTCAAGGGCATTCCGGTAGATGCGGTTGGCGACCTCAAGAAAAGCCCGGATGTCGCAATCCGGTGCCATGACTCCGGCCAGGCGTTCCTCGATCAGGGGAAGGGCCAGTCCAATGAGAGTGAAATAGTAACCCTCCGGCATGAAGAATCCGGTCTCTTCCTCGGCCTTTCTCCAGCAGGCCTCGGCAAGGCGCTCGGTGTCGAGCAGAACACCGTCCATATCGATGAGCAGGCCACAGATTTCCAGGGGATCCGACATGGGCACAGGAGACAAGAGCCGGGAACGCTCCTCCGCCAGCTTAAAAGGTGTAGCGGAAACGCGCCTCCAGCCGGCGCGGCAGATTGCGGGAAACGAGCATCTGGTCAAAAAAGGTGTCACCGTTATGGATCCAGTTCCGGTCCTGGAAAAGGTTCCGTATCGTTAACTGGCAGCTCCAGGAACCGGTTTGGTACTCGAGGGAAAGGTTCCATTCCCCCTGTTCGGGAATCTCATACTCATCCGCCAGGTTGCCCTGCACCGAGCCCGTCCAGCCACCCCAGAAAGCGAGCGTCAGGAAGTCTTCAAAGGTCTGCTCGAGGCTCCCCTGAAGCTGCCACCGGGGAATGCCGGGGACACGGTAGTCGCCCGGGGGCAGGCTGTTCAGAAAAAAGCCCCCGATGTAGCCGAGGCCGTTGCCTTCTCCAGTCGGTCCGGAACCGGGCACGTAGACATTCCAGAGCGAACCGCCCCCGAACTCAGCCGGGGCGGCTTCCTCATAGCGGGCTTCAAGGTAATTCGCCGTCAACCGGATCCGCGTTCCGGGAAGCGGTCGCCAGTCCCCCTCAACCTCAAGACCCCGGACCTCAATGTCATTGGATCCAAAGAATTCCGCGCGGGTCCGCTTCTGGTCAAAGAGCGCCCCGCTCAGAACAAGCCGCTCCGAAAGCCGCCACTGCCCTCCCAGTTCAAGCAGGCGGCTGCGCGTCAGAAAATCGTCCCTGAAAAGGGTTCCCGGGGGATAGAGGTTGACCCCGTCACCGACCGTGTTTCCGGAGGCTCCCCGGTAGAGCCCCACCGTCAGATAGGTGGCGCCCTCCGCCCACTCCTTCCGGAGACTCGCCGTGCCGCTCAGGAGGGGGAGGTCCTCCCGGTCCGACCAGCCACCATCCGGGACAAGGTCCTTCGGCTCCGAAGCTTGAACCTCGAGCCAGTCCACGCGCAATCCGGCATCCACTGACCAGCCGCCCGAAAGCCCCTGCCTGACCTCACCGAAAAGGGCCGCCTGCCGCACCCGCGATTGGGTGCTTTCAGGGGTCGAAAAGACGCTTGAGGGAAGGTACCAGGGAAGCCCTTCCGCTCCCTCCACAGCCCCCGGGGCAATGAATTCCGGGAATTCCTCCAGGCTGGCAAACCGGCGGCCCGTGGAAATGTCGAAGGCATAGGCAAACTCGTTCCAGTAGTTGGCCCGGTTGTCCCGGTCCTCCAGCCGGGCATGAAGCCCGGCCTCCCAGAGGAGACGACCCAGGCCCGTCTCCGTGATCCCCTCCAGTCGACTGATGCTGTCGAGGGTCAACTGCTCCACGTCCTCGGCATAATAGAACTGATTCAGTTTGTCGCGGTGGACCTGCTCCACCATCAGGTGCTGCCTGAATTGAAGGTCTTTCCCCAGAGGTATGCTCCCAATCAGTTGCCCCAGCAGGGCTTCTCCGCGTCCATAATCCCCTTTCGACATCAGGACACGGTCCAGCGGCAGGCGGATCAGGTCATCCGGTCCCGACGTGAGAAGACCCGGATCAGCAACCCCGGGATCCAGCGGACCCGGCGGATCCCCTTTTCCAATCGCTTCATCCACCCCCCCGACGGGATAGAGGCCATCGTCCACCAGTCCCTGCCAGGGCCGGTTCACTCCAAGGGTTTGGGGCCGCTCCCCCTCGTGCAGGTAGACAATCAGGTCGAGAATCGAGCCCTCCCGCCCTTCTCCCCGCCAGGCAAGATAAAGGTCACGGTAATCGTTCCGGCCCCCGTTTTTGCGGTAAAAGGTTGCATCGTCACGCCAGCCCGCTGTCAGGCGTATGGCCTGGCCTTCCCCGAGGGGCTGGTTGAGGTCGAGGCGCCCTTCAAGGCTCCGATAACTGTCCTCTCCAGGGACCCAGGTCCCGAAACGCACTTCCGTGCTGCCGAATCGCTGCCCCGATACGGGTCGCCGGCTGGTGGTGTTGACCATCCCCCCGCTGCGCTTTCCAAGTCCCGCCGAAAGCAGCGTCGGCCCCGGAATGACCTCGAGGGATTCCACCGGCGTCAGGGTCGGCGCCAGCCCGAAAAGGTTATCTCCCCGCCGCTGTCCGTTAAAAAGGGTCTCGGCCGCGTCGCCGCGCATCGTCGGGACGGTGGCCACCCCGAAACGGGCCTGCCGCGCGGCCCCCCCCAGATGCACGAAGAGATCCTCCATGTCCGCGACCGCAAAGGTCTCCAGGAATTCCTCCGGGAACCAGGTCCCGGAACGCCCTCCGAGGGCTCCCAGCAGAAGCCGCCCTTCCTCCATGAGGCTGAGGCGCTCCTCCGGATACCCCACCTGCCAGGCATCCACATGGTATGGTTCCAGTTCGTGGAAGGGAAGCGTGCCGGACGCCTCCGCGTTCAGGCCCCCCGGAAGGAGACCGCTTGTCAGGAACAGGATTCCCGCCTTAATCGTTCGTTTGGACTGTTTCATCGGTTTTCCCTACGCCGGCATGACCCGGATCAGGTTCTTAGGGTAACAAGGCCGTTCGCACCTCAATCTCAGTCCCTCGCGTCAGGGACTCCCCTTTGTTTGCTCAATCGTATTGCTCAGGCCGGCAACACCTCCTGACAAGCTTTTTTCCTCATACAAGGATTTCTTCCGGCTTCCAGCCCGGCAGGACCTCCGCCCCGTTGCGCTGCCCGTCTCCGTTCGCCGGCCCTGATCCCACCAGCGGATACCGGTACTCCTTCCCCTCGTAGTTGCGCATCACAAGCTCCGTCTCCGTGATCTCCTTCACGTATTCCGGATTCACCGGTATCTTCCCTCCCCCTCCGGGAGCGTCCACGACAAACTGCGGCACCGCGTATCCCGTGGAATGGCCCCGTAAGGCTTCAATGATCTCAATCCCCTTGCGCACATCCGACCGCAGGTGGCGGCTCCCCGTGATCAGGTCACACTGATACAGGTAGTAGGGCCGTACCCGCATCATTAAAAGCCGGTGGACCAGCGAGGTCATGACCTCAACATCGTCGTTGATCCCCCGCAGCAACACACTCTGGTTGCCAAGGGGAACCCCCGCCATCGTCAGCCGCTCCGTCGCCTCGTACAAGGCTTCGGTGCACTCCTTCGGATGGTTCACATGGATGCTCATCCAGATCGGGCCGTGCCGACGGAAAACCTCTCCCAGTTCAGGCGTCACCCGCTGCGGGAGAAAAACCGGGATGCGCGTCCCGATGCGGATGAATTCCACATGCGGGATCTCACGCAGCCGCCCCAGAAGGTAGTCCAGCTTCTTGTCCGACATCAGAAGCGGATCCCCACCGCTCAACAAGACATCCCGGATCTCAGGATGCTCCCTGATGTACGTCAGGGCGTTCTCGTAGTTGGGATGGAAATCATATCCCTGCGCATTCGAGACCAGCCGGCTCCGCGTGCAATAGCGACAATAGGCGGCACAGACGTTTGTCACCAGAAAGAGACATCGGTCCGGGTAGCGGTGCACGAGGCCGTCCACGCCCATTGAACCCTCCTCCCCAACCGGGTCCAGAAGCTCCTCCGGCGAGGTGATCAACTCTTCTTCCCGGGGAATCACCTGGCGGCGGATCGGACACGCCGGATCCGCCCGGTCGACAAGGTTGAAAAAATACGGCGTGATCGCCAGGGAGAGCTTGTTGCGCGCCAGCAGGCAACCCTCACGCTCTTCCGGAGTGAGCTCCATGCGGGCCTCCAGCGCTTCCAGCGTCGTAATGCGGTTCCTCAGCTGCCAGCGCCAGTCCTGCCACGTCTCGGCAGGGACCTCGGCCCACGCGCCCTGTCCCCGGAACCAGTTTTCTCGTGCGTCTTGCGGATACATAATCGAATTTCCTTGAGTTTAAAAGTACATATATCCTAATCTGTCAATATAAGGATCAAAGAAGGGTATGGAATCAGACTGGCAAATGGACGCGGAGGACCTGGCGCGGTGTCTCTGGACGATCGGGGACCTGACACGGCTGCGCATACTGGAACTCCTTCCAAGTTCCCCGGACTGTTCGGACGGGAAAAACGTGACGGAGCTGGCGGGGCTGCTGGACCTGAAGCAGTCGACGGTTTCCAACCATCTGGCGCGGATGCGGACCCTTGGGATCGTGCGGCACACGAAACACTGCCGGGACGTGTACTACTGGGTGGACCCGTACCGGGCGGAGGAGATTGTGAACCAGCTGCAGCGTTCGCTGAAGCTGGTCCAGGAGGTTGAACGGGCGGGGGACTGAAGAAAGGGACGGAAAGGAATTGATTTCCGCGGAAGGCAAACCTTAATACCGTTTCTTTAATGGTTGAACCAATAAATTCGGGAATTCTGGCCCTGGAGGACGGATCGGTCTACCGCGGGGTGGCCTTTGGAGCAAGCAAGACGGTGGTCGGGGAAGCGGTTTTCAACACCTCGATGACCGGTTACCAGGAGATCATCACGGATCCCAGCTACTTTGGTCAGATTGTGACGATGACCGCCCCGCAGATCGGCAATTACGGTATCTCGCCGGACGACGAGGAGTCGGACAGGCCGCAGGTGCGGGGATTTGTGGTCCGGGATCTCAGCCCGGTGGTTTCCAACTGGCGCAGCCGGCAAAGCCTGACGGAATACCTCCGCGACGGAGACATTCCGGGACTCAGCGGGATCGACACCCGGGCCCTGACAAAGCGCATTCGCGTTCACGGGGCCCTCAAGGCCTGTCTGAGCACGGAGGACATTTCCGATGCGGAAGCCGTTCGCCGGGCCCGCGAGTGGCCGGGACTGGTCGGCGTCGATTATGTCAGGGAAGTGACCCGGCGGCAGGTTCTCCAATGGACGGAGGAGCCTGTCCCCTTCAGTATTCCGGGAACCGAGCTTCATGCCCCGGCTCTTGAGCGGCAACGGTACCCGGTCGTGGCCCTCGATATGGGGGCGAAACGCAATATCTTCCGCAAGCTGGCTTTTCACGGCTTGGACGTGACGGTGGTACCGGCCGACACAACGGCAGCTGCCATCCGTGAAATGAAGCCCGCGGGGATCTTCATCTCGAATGGTCCGGGAGACCCTGGAGCGGTGACCTACGCCCACGAGACCATCCGGGAGCTCCTTCCGGACTACCCGGTCTTCGGCATCTGCATGGGGCACCAGATTATCGCCCATGCCATGGGGGCCTCGACCATGAAGCTGAAATTCGGCCACCGCGGCGCCAACCAGCCGGTGAAGAATTTCGAAACCGGCGCCGTTTCAATAACCGCCCAGAACCACGGGTTTGCCTCTTCCCGGGAGTCTCTTGAGGCCTGCGGGGCCATTGTCACTGAACTGAACCTCAACGACCAGACCGTCGCTGGTCTCCGGCACCGGGATTTTCCGGTCTTCAGTGTCCAGTATCATCCGGAGGCCTCCCCTGGCCCGCATGACAGCGATCCGCTCTTTGACCACTTTTACGACCTCGTCGCCCGCCATGCCGGCAAGGCGGGCGGTTAACCGTTTCGCGCTTGCCTGAAGGGCGGACACGCCATAAGCAAAGCGCCTCAATAAACAACTCAAGATAAGAAAAATTAACATGAAGACACCTATCCGTATCGCCGTAACCGGAGCCGCCGGCCAGATCGGCTACAGCCTCCTTTTCCGCATAGCTTCCGGAGCCATGTTTGGTCCCGACCAGCCGGTGGCCCTCAACCTGATTGAGATCGAACCCGCGATGAACGCGCTCAAGGGGGTCTGCATGGAGCTCGATGACTGCGCCTTTCCCCTCCTCAAGGACGTGGTTGCCACCAGTGACCTGGATGAAGGCTTCAAGGAGGTCAACTGGGCCCTCCTTGTGGGATCAGTTCCCCGCAAGAAAGGGATGGAGCGGGCCGACCTCCTCGGCATCAACGGAAAAATCTTTGTCAGCCAGGGAAAGGCCATCGCGGCCAACGCTGCCTCGAACGTGCGCGTCCTCGTGGTCGGCAATCCCTGCAACACCAATTGCCTCATCGCCATGAAGAGCGCCCCGGAAATCCCTTCCGAGCGCTGGTTTGCGATGACCCGGCTGGATGAGAACCGGGCCAAGACCCAGCTTGCCCAGAAAGCCGGGGTCGATATCACGGAAGTCAGCAACATGGCCATCTGGGGAAACCACTCCCCGACCATGTTCCCGGATTTCTACAATGCCCGCATCGCCGGCAAGCCGGCCAACGAGGTGATCGGTGACGAGACCTGGCTCAAGGAAACCTTTGTTCCCACCGTCGGCAAGCGCGGAGCGGCCATCATTGAGGCCCGCGGCGCCTCCTCCGCGGCGAGCGCGGCCAATGCCGTCGTCGACACGGTGGTTTCCCTGACCACGCCAACCCCCGAAGACGACTGGTACAGCGTGGGCATTCCCAGCGACGGCCAGTACGGGACCGCCGAGGGCATCCTGTGCAGTTTTCCTATCCGGACACGCCCCGACGGGGGTTACGAGGTCGTCCAGGGTATTGACCTGAACGATTACAGCACATCGAAAATCGCCGCCAGTGTCGATGAACTGGTCAGCGAGCGCAGCACCGTTCAGGAACTCGGCATCATCTGAGGTTTGCCGCAAAACCGTTTCGAGCAACAGCTCCCTGTCCCTGCGACAGGGAGCTGTTTTTCTATGTTTCTTCAGGCTTTCCACGGGGCCGGGGCAGGCCTCACTCCGGACCCGAGAGGACCAGCGGATCCTCGGGCGGGGGCATCACCCCGGCGGCGAGAATCCGCTCCTCCGCTGTTCCGAGGGCGGGATGGCGCTCCGCGAGCATGGGTTCCGTGAGTCCCTGTGCCTCCCCGTCCCTTCCCGGGTCCGCACGCCGCAAACGCTGCAGGCCATCGAGGAATGCCTGCGGCTCGGGCCGGTGCGGGGCCAACTCGACAGCCCGGCGGGCATGACGTCCGACTGCGGGGGATCCTGGTTCAAGAATGGCAAGGGCCCTCGCGGTCTCATGGTGGGCCACCCATAAGGAGGGGCTTTCCTGAAGGGCCCGCTCAAGGGCCGGCAGGGCTTCTGCAGCCAGTTCCTCCCGTTCCCAGAGGTCGGCGTGCAGCCGGGCCAGCCAGCTTCGCCCGATGCCCGTCCATGCTCCGGCATGTTCCGGGTTCAGGCGCGCCGCCCCGGAATAAGCCTGGAGGGCCAGCGTCAGCTCCGCCGGTTCGAAAAAAATCCTGTCCGGTTCCTCGAGAAGGTATGCCAGGCGCTCGTCCGTGGTGTAGACAAGGTACTGGCTCTCGAATCGCGGCACGCCGAAGACGGCCGCAAGGACCGTGAGGACGAGGGGGACAAGGCCTGTCGCCAGCCCTCTCCAGGAACGCCTCCGCGAGACCGGCGCCTCCCCGAAGGCAAGGGTGCCCAATACCGCAAGGAGGATTGCAAGAAGAAAAATGAAGAGGGGCAGCTTCAGGCTGTAATCCCAGGCAACATATACAAGAAAGCCCCCCAGTCCCGTAAGCATCGCCCCGAGAATGACTTTTTCAAGCGGTGTCTTCCCCCCCTTGCGTTCCATCTGCCGCCGGGCCGGATGGCCTTTTGGCAGGCGTTCCATCCGCTGACGGGAATCCCGGTCGAGGCTGATGAAGGGTGCCGCCCGCCAGGCCCTCAGTCCCCGGACGAAAAGCCAGGCGGCGGGCAGGCCGAGGCAAAGCACTCCCAACAGCCCGAATTCAGCGAGAAACCCGGCATAGGCAGATACGGCATAGCGCACGCCTTCCCCGGTGCCTTCCGGCCGGAATCCCTCCCAGAGGATGTCGAAGCTCCCGAGACCATGCCCCAGCAAAGGCCTTTCCAGGAACTGGGTCCAGGCCACCCGCACACTGGCATCAGCCGCCGTATCCCCGGAAGAGCCGACAAGGTTGAGCAGGCGTTCCCGCAGGATATCCGATCCAAAGAAAAACATGGGCAGGCCGGCGAGAACGCCGCCAAGAAGAATCCGGAACGCTTTCCAGCGGCTCCGCCCAAAGTCCGAGATGAAAAAGGGCAGGAGGAACAGCAGAACGGCGGCAAGCACAATCCCTTCCCGGTGGGCCGAAAGCATCAGGCCCACAAGCATGGCCACGGCCAGGGAGCCGTTGAGCAGGCGGACCGGTCCCGGAAAGCGCCTCATCCCCGCCAGCAGAATCGAGGCCGGCCAGAAAAGCATCAGGAGGCCTCCCAGATTCACCGGGTCAAGGAGAAAGCCCGCCGCGCCGCTCAGGTAGCCGGGATGGCGCTCCCGCTCAAGGGTCACCATCCATTCGGGAAACTGGTAGAACTGGAAAAAACCCGCCAGGAGGGCAATCAGGGCGATCCCCTGCCCGATTCCCAGTACCCAGATAACCGCCCGGGGCCGGTTGATGCTGTTGAGAATGATCAGGTATAGCGCATAGGCCTGGACATAGACGGTCAGAAACAGCGCGGCCTCCCACGGGGCCGGACTGAGAAACCGGTAGTGCAGCCAGCTGCAAGCGAGGAAAGGCAGGGGCAGGGCCATCAGCCACCACGGTCCGGGACGCCGCTTCCGGAACAGGATCACAAGGGCATGCAGCCCCGCGAGGACAATGAGGGCCCGCGAAACATCGACCATCGGACGGCTGTAGCCCAGGAATCCTCCAAACCCGGCCAGGGTCTGGAAGAGGATCCAGGTCAGGACAAGATACTGCAGCAGTTCGAAGCCTTCCACCGGCGACTGGCCAAGCTTGTAGAAAAAGCGCATAAACCGGTTTTTATAGCGATGACTTGGCATGAGAGTCGTCAGTTTTCCCCCCTTTCATGGAGCCGCAATTACAAAATTGTCCCTCCCCTTCCCCCTTTTTCAGCTTGGGTCTTGATGAATCGGCTCTCGCGCACCAAATTTTGAATCTTTTCCGTCGTGTACCGTCTCAAAATCCGATCGAGAAACTCTGCAAAACCTTATGCCTGAAGAAATTAATATTGATGCCTTGAACGCCAGGGTGCGCCAGCAAGCTGAATGGGTCACCGCCCTGCGCGAGGAAATCGCCAAGGTGATTGTCGGACAGCATTACCTCATTGACCGGCTCCTCATCGGGCTCCTGGCCAACGGACATGTGCTCCTCGAGGGCGTTCCCGGTCTTGCCAAGACCCTCTCCGTCAGGACCCTCGCGGATTCCCTTCACGCCGCCTTTTCCCGTGTTCAGTTCACACCGGATCTCCTTCCCGCCGACATCATCGGAACCCTCATCTACAACCCCAAGTCAGGTGAGTTCTCGACCAAGAAGGGGCCCGTCTTCGCCAACATCGTCCTTGCCGACGAAATCAACCGCGCCCCGGCCAAGGTCCAGAGCGCCCTTCTCGAAGCAATGCAGGAGGGCCAGGTGACCATCGGCGACCACACCTTTCCCCTCCCCGACCCCTTCCTTGTCCTCGCCACGGAGAACCCCATTGACCAGGAAGGCACCTATCCGCTCCCGGAAGCCCAGGTCGATCGCTTCATGCTCAAGCTGCAGGTCGGTTATCCCTCCCGCGAGGAGGAAATGCGTATCCTCCAGAGCATGGCCACCACAGGTAAAAAACCGACGGCGAGTCCCGTGGTCACCCCCGAGCAGATTCTTTCCGCCCGCAAGACGGTCAACGAGATCTACCTCGATCCGAAAATCAGTGCCTACATAATAGAGATGGTCTTCTGCACCCGCGATCCGCGCGAACAGGGACTCGAGGAACTGGAACCGCTCATCCAGTTCGGGGCCAGCCCCCGGGCCACCATCGCCCTGACCCTCGCCGCCAAGGCATGGGCCTTCATCTCGGGCCGGAGCTATGTCACGCCCCAGGATGTGAAGTCAATCGCCCCCGACATCCTCCGCCATCGGATCATCCTCACCTATGAGGCCGAGGCCGAGGAATGGTCAACCGAATCGGTCATTCGCCGGATCCTGGAAACGGTACCGGTCCCCTGAACGAGCCCCCAAGGTTTCCTACCGGTCAAACGGCCCGTGGCATGAAAGAATCCGAACGTACACGTGAAATCCTCAAGAAGGTCCGGCAGGTCGAGATACGAAGCCGGAAGTTCGTCGACGAGTCCCTTGTCGGGGCGTACCACAGTGTCTTCAAGGGCCAGGGAATGGATTTTGCCGAGGTCAGGGAATACCAGCCAGGCGACGATGTCCGCTCCATCGACTGGAATGTCACCGCCAAGATGGACCGCCCCTTCATCAAGGTCTACGAGGAGGAACGCGAGCTTACCATCATGCTCATGGTGGATATCTCGGCCTCGGGCGATTTCGGAAGCTCACGCCAGACCAAGCGCGAGCTTGCCGCCGAACTCGCCAGCGTCCTCGCCTTCAGCGCCACCCGCAACAATGACAAGGTTGGCCTCATCCTCTTTTCCGACGAGATCGAGACCATCATCATGCCCAAAAAGGGCCGATCCCATGTCCTGCGGGTAATCCGGGAGATTCTTTTCTACCAGCCGAGGCGCACCGGGACCAACCTCAACGAGGCCATGCGCAACCTCAACCGGCTCATCCGCCGCAAGGCTGTCTGCTTTCTCCTCAGTGACTTCCTGACCGAGGAATCCCAGGCCTGGCTCCGGCCCCCCGTCAACGAGAAGCCGGGAGACCTCCAGAAAATGCTGACCCTTACCGGGAAGCGGCACGACCTCATCTGCGTTCACCTGCATGATCCCCGGGAAGCATCCCTTCCCCAGGTGGGCTGGGTCGTGCTCGAGGATGCCGAAACGGGACAGCAGATCGAAGTCAACACCTCCGAGCCCGAACTGCAGCAGATCTACCGCTACCAGAATCATCAACGCCTCGGCCGCATGGAGGAGGTCTTCAGGCGCTCCGGTGTCGATCACTTCCGGGTCCACACCCAGGAACCCTACATTTCCGCCCTCCGCGCCTTTTTCAAAAACCGCGAGCGTCGCCGCTGATGGAAAACTTTGCCGACATCGAAGGGCCGGTCCGCATCGGCTTCCTCTGGCTCCTCCTTCTCTGGGGCACCGGGGCCTGCCTTCTCGCCCTCCTCATCTTTCTCCTCTTCCGCTACCGGCGCCGGCGTCTCAACCGCCGGCAAGCCCCTGGAGAACCCCGCCGCTCTCCCCGGGAAGTTGCCCTTGAACGCCTTTCCCACCTGAAATCCAGCAAGGTCCATCTCCCTGCCGAACCCTTCACCGTGGAGGTCTCGGATATCGTCCGCGACTACCTTGAGGAGGCCCTCAAGGTACCTGCCCGGGAACAGACCTCCGAGGAATTCCTCGGTTCCCTCCAGTCCGCCCCCAACCTGCCCCCCGTCCTCCACGAGCATATGCCCGCCTTCCTCCAGCAGTGTGATTTCGTCAAGTTTGCCCGCCAGTCCCTCGCCGGTACGCAGCGCGAATCCCTCCTCCAGACAGCGGAAACGGTCGTTGAGTCGACCGACAACCGGATCGGGACCGACGAGGCCCCTGAAGAACCCGCTTCCTCCAAGGCATGATCTTTCAATTCGCTGAACCGCAATGGCTCTTTCTCCTGCTCCTCCTGCCCGTGCTCCTCTGGCTTCAGGGACGGGCCGGCCGGCATGCCTCCGTGCGCTTTCCCTCCACCGTCCTTGCCGGCCAGATTGCCGCCTTCGTCAAGCAGCGGCCCGGACGCTGGCGAGGTGCCCTCCGCTGGCTTGCCGTCGCCTTCTTCATCCTCGGCCTCGCCCGCCCGCAGACCGGTGAGGAAATCACCAGCAACGAAAGCAGCGGCACCGATATTGTCATCGCCGTCGATCTCTCGACATCCATGTGGGCACACGATTTTGAAGTCAGTGGAACACGCAAGGACCGGCTCACCGTCGTCCGCTCCGTTATCAGCCGTTTTATCGAATCACGCCGCAACGACCGCCTCGGGCTCATCGCTTTTGCCGCCGAGCCCTACCTCGTCAGCCCCCTGACGCTCAATCACGACTGGCTCCAACGACGCCTCGAAGACCTTTCGATAGGCCAGATCGAGGACGGTACCGCGATCGGGTCGGCCATCGGGGCCGCCACCAACCGGCTCCGGGATATTCCCGCTGATTCCAAGAGCATCATCCTCGTCACAGACGGGGCCAACAACCGTGGGCAGCTCGAACCGGCCACGGCCGCCGAAGCTGCCCGCTCCTACGGGATCAAGGTCTACACTATCGGAGTCGGCGAAAGGGGCACGGTGCCGTTCCCTGCCCGCTTCGGCCGCGATGGTGAACCTGTCCGCGACAGCAATGGCCGGATCTTCCTCCGCCAGTCGCGTTCCGACATCGACCTCGAAACCCTCCAGGAAGTGGCCAGCCTGACAAATGGACGCTACTTCCATGCCACTGACTCCGAGGGCCTGCGCGAAATCTATGACGAAATCGACCGCATGGAACAGCGCGAGGTCGAGTTGGAAGTCCGCCGCCTCTACACCGAGGCCTTTCCCATTCCCCTCCTCGCGGGCCTTTTCCTCCTTCTGGTGGATATCCTTCTCAAGCAAACCCGCTACCGCCGACTGCCCTGATGATGCCCTTATTCGCCGAACCTCTCTGGCTCCCCGGCGGCGTCCTTGCCGTCCTTTTCCTCCTCGTCCTCTTCCTGCTCGCGGAGCGGAGTTCCCGCCGCCGTCTGGAGCGCTTTGCCGGTTCCGAGCTTGCCGGTCGTCTCACAGGTTCCCACAGCCGCCGGCGCCTCTGGATCAAACACAGCCTCGCCGGTCTGGCGGTCCTTCTCCTCGCCGGAAGCCTCGCCCGGCCCCAATGGGGAGCGGACTGGGAAAAGGCCGAAACCTCCGGGATCGACATCATGATCGCCCTCGATACCTCCCGGAGCATGCTTGCGGAAGATATTTCCCCCAACCGTCTCGAGCGCTCCCGCCTCGCCATCCTCGACCTCCTCGAATCCGTACAAGGTGACCGGGTCGGCCTTATCGCCTTTGCCGGGAATGCCTTCCTCCAATGCCCCCTTACCCTCGACTATCAGGCCTTCCGCCAGACCCTGGCGGCCATCGACACCGATACCATTCCCGTAGGGGGCACCGATCTCGCTTCCGCCATCGATGAGGCCGAAGCCTACTTCGAGAAAAGCGGCAATGAACGCCTCCTTATCCTCATTACCGATGGAGAGGATCTTGAAGACAGTGGCATCCGCAGGGCCCGCGAGGCCGGCGAGGCCGGAACGCGGATCCTCACCGTCGGCGTCGGGTCCACCTCCGGTGAGCTTATCCCCGTCCGCTCCCCCGACGGACAGACGGATTTTCTCCGTGATGCCTCCGGCAAACCTGTCTCCACCTCCCTTGATGCGTCCACCCTTCGCGAGCTTGCCGAGGTCAGCAACGGGCTCTACGCCCCGCTTGGAAATGGTTCCGGACTCCAGCGGGTTTATGAATTCAGCCTCGCCCAGTCCGAGGATTCCGAGCGCCGCGAGATGCTTCAGCGCATCCCCATCGAACGCTATCAGTGGCCACTGGCCCTTGCCCTCGTTCTCATTGTCATCGAAACCCTCCTCACGACCCGGCGACGCTTCAAGGGGGCCTCCAGTGCCACCGCCAGCTATTTCCTTGCCGCCTTGCTCCTCGGAACCCTCAGCCCCCAGTCGCTCCGCGCAGACTCCGCCATGGAGGCCATGGAAGCCTATGAGGAAGGCCGCTATGAGGAGTCCGTCTCCCTCTACCGTGAGGCCCTTGAGGAGGACCCCGATGCCCCCAGACTGCGCTACAATCTCGGGGTCTCCGCCTATCGGGCGGAGCAGTTTGAAACCGCCCTCGCCCAGTTTGAAACCGTGATCCGCTCAGGGGAGGTCCCCCTCCAGGAGAAAGCCTTCTACAATGCCGGCAACAGCCGCGTTGCCCTCGGGTTTGAAGCCCTCCGGGAGGAACCTTCCCAGGCGCGCGATCTCTGGGAGGCCGCCCTCGCTGACTATGAGAATGCCCTCGGCCTTGATCCCGGCCACGAACGGGCCAGCCGTAATCGGACCACCCTCCAGGAAACCATCGCGGCCCATACTTATCGTCTTCAGACCGCTGCCGAACCGGAAGCTGGCGGAACCGTCAGTCCCGGGGGTGAGGCCTTTCACCGCGTTCCCGTGCCCCTCGAGGCCGAACCCGCAGGGGGCTGGGTCTTCGACGCCTGGTCCGGGGAGGATATTGACAACCCTGAAGAAGCGGAAACCGTCATCCGCCTCGAAAGAGACCGCTCGGTGGTCGCCCGCTTTGTCAAAACCTGGGAACTCACGGTCCGTTCCGCCGATCCGGAGATGGGCTCTGCCGGAAAATCCGGCACCTACCGCGAAGATGAGCCTGTCCCCGTCACGGCCGAAGCGGAAGACGATTACGCCTTTTCCAAATGGATTGCCGATGGTTGCGAGGTCGCCGACCCCGAAAGCGCCGAGACCGAGGTCACCCTCTCAGCCGATGCCACCCTTACCGCGACCTTTGTTCCCGCCTTCGAGCTGTCCGTCCACCTCGAGCCGGAAATTGCCGGCAAGGCCGGCCCGAGCGGGTTTTTCGAGGAATACTCCATCGTCCCCATTACGGCCCAGCCCCGTCCAGGCTTCGAATGGGAAAACTGGACCGGTGACGGCATCCAGGATCCCGAGGCCATGGAAACCACCATCGCCCTCACCGCCGACCGCGTCGCCATCGCCAGCATGAAACGGGTCTGGAACCTCGTCATCATCCCCACCCCCGAGGAGGGCGGTACCGTCGAGGGGGCCGGAAACCACCCTGTCGGCTCCACCGTCCCCATTTCCGCCTCCCCCTCAGACGGGTTCCGCTTCGAGGGCTGGGAGGGTCCCGGGGTTGAGGACCCCGCCAGCCCGGAGTCCCGCGTCACCGTGACTTCCGAGGAACATACCCTTTTCGCCCGCTTCGCCCAGGAGGATCAAGAGGATCAGCAGGATCAGGAACAGGACCAGCAGGACCAGCAGGACCAGGAACAGGACCAGCAGGACCAGGAACAGGACCAGCAGGAAAACGGCGATCCCGGCGATCAGGATGAGCCACAGGATCCCCAGGATGATGAAAGGGAACCCGAAGAGGATCCCGGGGAACAGGAAGACACCGCTTCCGATGAGTCCGAGCCGGAGGAGGCGGAATCACCCCCGCAGGAGGAAGCTGACCCTCCTGAGGCCGGCGAGGAACGGGCCGAAACAGAGGCCGTCCCCGGTGAGATGAGCCGCGAGGAAGCCCGCCAACTCCTCCGGGCCCTCTCTGAAAACGAACGCTTTCTCCCGGCCGGCGAACGCTCCCGCGAACCGCAGGAGGGTCCCCGCCGGCCCACCGGGAAGGATTGGTAAGCCATGACTGTACGCCTCAGATTCATTTCCAAAGCCATGCTTTGCGGAGCCGGGCTCCTCCTCACAGGCCTCGCTCTCCACGGCCAGAACATCTCCGCCAAGGCGGACGTCTCCCCGGAAGTCGTCATGGAGGGGGTCTCCGCTGAATACACGATCACCATCGTCAACTCCAGCCGGCTCCCCGACATCAATACCCCGCGCATCGAAGGGCTTGATTTCGATGACACTGCAAGCACCTCCAGCTTCCGGCAGATCGTCAATGGCCGCGCTTCCATCGAGACCCGTGCCAGCTGGTCTTTTGAGGCCACCCGGACCGGTTCCTTCACCATCCCCGGGCGCACCCTCCGCATCAGCGGTGAAGAGGTACGTGTCCCGCCGGTCAGCTTTGAAGTCGTTCCCATGGGGGAGGAAACCCGCTCCCGCGCCTTCCTCCAACTGGAAGTGACCGATGGTCCCTACTTTGTCGGGCAGGCCATTCCCGCAAAACTGGGCCTGTTTGTCCGCAATGACCTCTCCCTCGCCAACATCGCCTTTCCGGAACGGGACGGTGATGCCTTCCTCAACGGGGAATTCGATAACAATCCCCGGCGCTCAAGGGTCCGCTTGAAAGGCCGTATCTACGAATCCTTTGTCTGGGATTTCATCCTCACCCCCATCAAGGCCGGTCCCGCAACCCTCCAGTTCTCCCAGCAGGTGGCCGTGCAGATTCCCGTCTCCGACAATTCCATGCCCAGCATCTTCAACCTCCGGCGCTCCCGCACCGAGGAGCTGACCCTTCGCAGCGATCTTATCGAAACAAACGTGCGCCAGCTCCCCGAGGAGGACCGGCCCGATTCCTTTTCTGATGCCGTGGGGGAATTCGACATCACGGCCGACCTCTCCAGCCGCGACCTCCAGGTCGGCGAACCCATCACCCTCACCCTCGCTCTCGAAGGCCAGGGCAATTTCGACCGCATGGCTCCCCCCGAACTCGGCGACTGGGAAAACTGGCGTGTCTACCAGCCCCAGGTCGAGTTCACTCCCTCCGACGAAGTGGGTCACGAGGGCCGCAAGGTTTTTGAATATATCCTCATTCCCCGCTCGCCCGCCATCGAGGAAATCCCCGAAATCGCCGTTTCCTCCTTCAATCCCGAAGCCCGGGCCTACGAAACAACGATCATTGAAGCCGAACCGGTAACGGTTAAACCTTCCGACACGCCTCTGGATTCCCGATCCTTCTCATTTGACGAGGAGGACAATGATACCTCCGGCACCCGCATCCCTGAGTCCCTCCTCCCCATCCGCCCCAATGTCGGGTTCCTCACCCCTTCCGGTTCAACCTGGTCAAGACCCGCCTTCATCCTTGGCAACAGCGCCCTCGCCGCCCTCTTCCTCTTTCTCGGGATCTGGAACAGCCGCCGCCAGCGCCTCCGCCACGACCAACGGCACGCGCGGCGCCAGATCGGGAACCGGCGTATCCGCTCCGCCCTCGAAAGGGCCCGCGAGGCCGCTGCCAGCGAAGACGCAGGGGCTTTCTACAAGGCGGCCCGCCCCGCCCTCCAGGAGCGCCTCAGCCTCTTTGCCCGCCAGCCTGTGGAAGCCCGTACCCTTGTCTCCTCGGACTGCCAGCAGATCATGCAGGAGGCCTCCCTCCCCGAGAGCATCCGCACGGATTGCCTCCAGATTCTCGCCGCCGCGGACGCCTGTGAGTTTGCCGGCCTCCAGCCTACTTCCGAGGCCCTCTCCCGGCAGGCCGCCGATCTCGAACGCGTCCTCGTCGAACTCAACCGCCTCCAGAAATGAAGTCCTTTCACGGAATCCGATTTCTTCTCGCAGCCTGCCTCTTCCTGAGCGGCTCGGAAGCCAGCCTCAATGCCCGGGAAACCACTCCCGAGGAAGCCTTCATGCGCGGAAATATCGCCTACGGAAACGATGCCTTCGAGGAAGCTGAAGCGGCCTACCGCTCAATCCTCGGGATGGACCGCCACTCCGCTGAAGTCCACTATAACCTTGGCAATGCCCTCGCCCGGCAGGAGAAGTGGAACGAGGCCGCCTTTCACTATCTGAAAGCTTACTCGCTCGGTCCCAACGTCGAGCCCGTCCGGGGCAACCTGCTCCTCACGGCCCGCCAACTGGGCCTTGAAGAGGACTTTCCGCTCCTTCCAGGCCCCGCCAGCCTCCTTCCCAGGGCACACTGGACCGCCGCCGCCGCCCTCTCCTTCTGGATCGCCCTCTTCCTCTTTCTCCACCCGAGGCTTGTCCCGTTCAGGATACCCCTTGCCCGCCTCTTTGCCTTCCTTGCCTCCGCCTGTTTCCTTATCGCCCTCACCGCAATCCTTCAGCACCAGCAATTCCGTCAGTGGGCCATCGTCGCCTCCCCCTCCGTCTCCCTGCGCGTTGCCCCCACCGAGCTCAGCCCCGGGGAATCCCAGCTCAGGATGGGCTCTCCGGTCCGTGTCCTGGATGAACGCGATCCCTTCCTCCGCGTGGGCACCTCCAATGGCAACGAGGGCTTTATCCGCAAAACAGAGGTGCATCCCCTCCGCGGGGATTGATTTTTCGCGTCTTTTCCCATACGTTCTCCTCAACATGCTCGAAACACTAAAACACACCCTCTACGCTGGCCTCGGGGCCACGGTCTTAACCGCTGAAAAAATAGAAGCTGAACTTCAGGATCTCGTCAAAAAGGGGAAACTCTCCGCGGAAGATGCCCGCGAAGCCGCTGAAAAGCTTTCCAATGAAAGCAAAAAGGAATACGACGAAGCCCGCAAGTCCCTCGAAAAATCCTTCGAAGAGATGCTTAAGAATGCCCGCGTGGCAAGCCAGAGCGATCTCGAAAAACTGCGTAAGCGTATCAATGCCCTCGAGAAACAGGTCGATGGATTAAAGAAAGCGGACGCCTGACGGCCCTGTGAATTTCCATTTAATCAGGGACGCCGTCCGGACCAAGGAAATCGTCACGATCCTCCTCCGGTACCGCTTCGACCAGATCCTCGAAAACACCGACACCCCTGCCAGGTGGCTGACCCGCATCGTCCCCCCGGTCAAGGAGGGGCTGTCCCTCTGGAAAAGGATCCGCTTTGCCATAGAGGAACTCGGCCCGACCTTCATCAAGATCGGTCAGGTCCTCAGCACGCGCCCCGATATTCTCCCCAGGGAGCTCATCGAGGAGCTCGAAAAGCTTCGCGACAAAATAACCCCGCTCCCCTTTGAGAAAATGCGCCCGGTCCTCGAGAAGGAACTGGGGCGCCCGGTCAGGGAGGTCTTCTCCGAATTTGAGGAGGAACCGGCCGCCGCCGGCTCCCTCGCCCAGATTTACCGTGCCCGCATGCGGCAGTCCGGGCGCGATGTCGCGGTCAAGGTCCAGAAACCCGACATCAGGGCACCGATCCAGACCGATCTCGAGATCATGAAGTGGCTCGTTGAGCAGATTCATGAGAACATCGAGACCCTCCGGCCTTTCGACCTCCCTTCCGTAATTGAGGAACTGAAGCAGGGTCTCCTCAAGGAACTCGACTTTTCCATCGAGGCCCGCAACGCCTCCGTCTTCAATTCCCTCAACCAGTTCCCCGAAAAGGTTTTCGCCCCTGAAGTCATTGAGGCCTACACAACGTCGAGGGTCCTCGTCTTCGAATGGATCGATGGATCCCCACCTGCCGCATCCGCCCTCGGGGAGGACGAACGTCGCGAGATCGCCACGATGGGAGGGCACTCCTTCTTTTCCCAGATTGTCATCACCGGTTTCTTCCATGGCGATCCTCATCCAGGCAATATCCTCATCACACCCGACAAGCGGATCTGCCTCCTCGACTGGGGCCTCGCCGGCCAGCTCACCGCGCGCATGCGCTACGCCCTCATGGACCTCTTCTCGGCGTGCAGCAAGCGCGACGCCGCCATGGTCACCCGTGTCGCCCTTCGCCTCGGCCGTCCCCCGCGCCGCAACCAGAAGGCAGAGCTTGAGAAGGCCGTCACAACTGTCCTCTTCAAATACGACGCCGACCTCAAACGGATGGAGAACATCGGCACGGTCATCTTTGAACTCATTTTTGTCTTCGGCTCAAACGGGATCCATGTCGCCCGCGATTACACGCTCCTCGCCAAGGCCATCATCTCCATCGAGCGGACTTCCACCCTGCTCGATCCCGCTTTCAGCCTTGCCGAGGTCGGAAGGCCCTACATCCGTAAACTCAACTGGGAACGCTGGAACCCCGGCACCCTCAAAAGCCAGCTCTTCGGGGAATGGCGTGACAAGCTCACTCATCTGAGTGAATTGCCCGGCGATCTTCAGCGTGTCCTCCATCAGGTCGAAGATGGAACCCTATCCCTGCCCCTGGAACACAAGGGGGTCAACCGGGCCACAAACACCATTCACCATGCCTTCAGCCGGCTCTCCCTCGCCGTCATTATCGGCTCCCTCATCATCGGCAGCTCCCTCGTCATCAATACCGGCGTCAAACCCCTCCTCTGGGGGTATCCCGCCATCGGTTTTATCGGATACCTCCTCTCGGGAGCAATAGGCGCCTACGTTGCTATCGACATTTTACGCAGCGCACGCAACCATAAACCCGGCAAACACTGACTTTTCCACGTTTTTCCTCCTTCCACCCAGTCTTGTGTTGACAGGCTTTTCTCGCGAGGTTCAGAACCTATACCGTTTCCACCCCCCCAAGAGCCTGACGCTCCGCAGATTGGATGATCGCGATACGCATTTCACCGGAAGCTGAACGTTTTCAGGTATCCCGTAGTCAATTTCAATTCAACATCCATCCAGATTATCTCATGAATAACAAAATCCTCTATGGTCTGGTCGCTCTTTTTGTGGGCACCTCCCTCCAGGCACAGGATGAATCCGCTGTGCAGAAGGAAATCGAAAAAACGCGCGAGATCATCGCCCAATACGTCAAGACCCGGCAGGAAATCGCCCGTGTCAAAAACGAATGGAAATCCTATCAGGAGATTGCCGAGCGCCGTATTGATCTCTACGAGCGCGAAATCAATCAACTCACGGAGACCATAGAAACCGCCGAGGAGGAAACCACCCAGGCCGAACGGACCATTGCCGGGATCCAGGATGAAATCGACGAGCTCCGGTCCGCCAATGAAATTGTCAGCGACGCCCTCCCCGCCCTTGAGGACAAGACCCGCGAACTCTACCAGTATTTTCCAAGCCCCCTCAAAAGCAAGGTCCAGCGCCTTGTTCAGCAACTCGGGAAGAACCGTCAGGCCTCCGATCGCATGGCTGTCGTCATCGGGATCCTCAATGAAGTCGACAAGTTCAACTCGGAATTCAACTTCGACAAGGACGAAAAGACACTTCCGGATGGCGAAACGGTCCTCGTGGACAAGATCTACGCCGGCCTTGCCGTCGGTTATTACGCCGACAGCGAAGGTCAAGTCGGTGGCGTCGGGGTCCCCGCCGAAGGCGGATGGGAATGGACCGAACGCAATGACCTCGCCCCGGCCATCCGGGACGCTGTCCTTTACTACAATGGAGAAATCAAGCCCGCCATGCTGGTCGACCTTCCCATCGAAATCCAGAACCTCACCATCGGCGAGTAATCCCGCTAACTGGAGATTTTTGACATGAAAACGTTTGCAACCCTTCTTTTCGCCCTGGGGGCACTGGGCCTCTACGCCCAATCCGCTTCCCAGTCCTTCGAACAGGCCGCCGCCGAGGCTGAGGAACGCCTTGAACAGGCCCTGGATGAGCTTGACGCCGTCCAGCAGGAAATAAATGAAAAGCGCCCCGAACTCGGAGGCCGCCTCGACGATGTCGAATCGAGGGCCCTCCGCCTGCGCGACGAGGCCTCCAATGTGGCCCGGGTCCGGGCCGGGTTTGAAGTCGAAGTCAGCCAGCTCGAAAACGAAAAAGAGAGTGTCATCGACAACAACAACTACATCCAGTCGACCCTCCTCAACGAATACATCCGTCGTTTCGAGTTGACCATAGATCCCTCCGAGACCCCGAGATATACCGAGGAAATCCGCGATGCCCTGAGCCTTCTTGAGGTCGAAGAGGATGTCGATGATGCCACCGTTTTCAGCAGCCAGCTGGAAATTGTGGAAATGGCCCTTGACCGGACGGAGCGCGTTATCGGGGGAGACACCTTTTCCGGGGACGCAATCGTCGATGGAAGCCTCCGTGAAGGGATGTTCGCCCTTGTTGGCCCGGCCTCCTATTTCACCGATCAGGAAGGCTCCGCCGGCATCACCAATGGAATGATTGAAAATCGTGCCAACATCTACCCTCTTCCAACCTACGCCAGTGCCATTACCGGCACCGTCGAAACTGATTCCGGAATGCTGCCCATCGACACCACCGACGGCGAAGCCCTTGAGGGCATCACCCACACGATCACCCTTACCGAGGAATGGGCTCTCGGCGGATTCGTCATGTACCCGATCCTCGGCCTCTTTTCCCTGGCCATTCTGATCGCTCTTTTCAAGACCTTCGAACTCTTCCGCGTCAAGGCTGCCCGGGCCAAGGATATCGATGTCATCCTGGACCATATTCGCAACGACAAGAACGATGCCGCCCTCGCCCATGCCAAATCGGTTGGCGGACCCGTCGGCGAAATGCTTTGCACCGCGGTGGAAAACGCCTCCGAGGATCGCGAGGTCATCGAGGAAGTCCTCTATGAAAAGATCATCAAGACCCAGCCCAAGCTGGAACGGATGCTCGCCTTCATTGCCGTGGTCGCCGCAACGGCACCCCTGCTTGGCCTGCTCGGTACCGTTACCGGGATGATCAAGACCTTCAAGCTCATCACCATTGTCGGGACAGGAGACGCCCGAAATCTCTCCTCGGGGATTTCAGAAGCCCTTATCACCACGAAGTGGGGCCTCATCGTCGCCATCCCGACCCTCATCATGCACGCCCTTCTCAACCGTAAGGCCAAGGGTGTTGTCGGCAGCATGGAACAATCCGCCGTCGGCTTCATCAACGGGATCATGGATATCCGCACCAAGGAACAGGAACAGGCCTGAGCCGGCGGCGCACCTAACTCATCAAACCAGGAAACGATCTCATGGAAGATCCCTCAAGCATGGAAGAAGCGGCCGCCGCAGCCGCCGGTATGGGCGACAGCATGTCGGCCACCGAATTCTTCCAATTCGCATGGCAGACCCTCTATGAAGGGGGATGGCTGATGATCCCATTGGGATTACTCGCCCTCCTGACCTACCTCGAGGCCATGGCCCTGATCCTCCGGCTTGGACAAGCCAAGGTGAAAAAGACCCCGCGCGAGATCTGGGCCGAATGGCTTGATGATCCCTCCAAGGGACACGGCCATATCGGCGATGTCATCCGTTTTGTGGTCGGAGACGGCATCCGCTCCAAAAACGCCATTCTCCGTGTCGAGGCCGTCAAAACAAAACTGCTGCCCGATGTAAACTCCCGCCTCGTTGTCCTCAGTATCCTGGTGACGATCGCACCGCTGATGGGGCTTCTGGGAACGGTTATCGGCATGTTGACCACTTTCCGTGGTCTTGCGACCTCTTCCGGACAGGCCGTCGACCTCGTCGCCGAGGGGATACGGGTGGCCCTTATCACGACGCAGACCGGCCTCATGATCGCCATCCCGGGCTACATTCTCATTTCCCTCGTGATCCGGAACCGGAACACCTATCTCACCTTTATAGCTGAGCTCGAGACGACCATCGTCCAGCGGGTTCATAAGCTGGAGGATACACAATGAGCAAACGGGGAAGCATCCTCAGCGATGAGGCGGAAATGAGCGATATCAATATCTCCCCGATGATTGATATGGTTTTCATTCTCCTCATTTTCTTTATCGTCACGACCGTTTTCGTCCAGGAGCCGGGTGTCGAGGTACAACGCGAAATCGCGATGTCTTCCAAGGATCTGGAAAAGAATTCCATCCTCATAGCCATCACCCCTGACGGCGAAGTTGTCTATGGGGGTTCCAATGTCGGCGTTGTCGGGATTCGGGGCATCGTTAAACGGCTCACGGCCGACAACGAAATCATGCCGGTAATTCTCCAGGTCGACCGGGCAGCCCCAGCCGGGACGGTCATCCGGGTGATCGACGAGGCCAAGTTAGCCAATCCAGCTTCGGTGGTCAGTATTTCAACCGATAGCCCCTAAACTGTTTCTTCGCGCATGTCAGACAAACCTCACCAACAGCCACCCGATCTCAAGCAGCGCTATGTGCCCGCTTTCGTGGTTGGCCTGATTTTCAGCGTCGCGGTACTCCTTGCCCTTCCGATCAGTCAGCTCATAACGGAATTTGCCTCGAGGAACCGCACCGAAGTCGATGTCGTTGACTACAAGCCCCCGCCGGTCATGGAAGAGCCTCCTCCTCCGGAAGAGGAACAGGAGCAGGAGGATATCGAGGATGTCGAACAGGATCGTGAACCACCGACCCTTGAGCAGCTCGAGCTTTCCATGCAAGCGGACCTCTCCGGTTTTGCCAGCTCCGATTTCACCGTTCCGACCATCGGTGTCGGCGGACAGCTCGATGAAATGGTTTACGAACTGGAAGACCTGACCCGGGCCCCGCGCCCCATTTCGCAGCGGGCTCCGACCTATCCTCCGGAGCTTCGCAGGGCCGGGATTTCCGGAACCGTCGTCCTCATGTTCATCGTGCGCGACGATGGGACGACCAGCAATATCACGGTTGAGCGTTCCGACAACCCGGCCTTTGAAGAACCCGCTGTCCGAGCCGTCAGGAAATGGCGTTTCGAACCCGGGGAAAAAGATGGTAAGGCTGTGAATACGCGCGTTCGTATCCCCATCCCTTTCAAATTTAATCGCTAACCCACACGCAGGACCTTTTTAGCCCATGAAACGAATCATCACGCTTATCACCCTTGCTGGGATCACGCTCCCTGCTTTTGCCCAATCAGAGCAAGTCACCACCGTGGACAGTTCCCCGGCCAAAGCCTTCTATGCCACCGAGGAATGGGAAAAGGCCTTTATGGGCTACTACGGTGTCAATCCGGGCATTGAACCGGGCGTTCCTGAGGACACCGCCGAACGCGAGGTCCTCGGAGAAATCCGGACCTTCCTTCAAACTGGAACTGATCAGGATATCCGCGCCGCCGTCGAGGCAATCGAGACCCTTATCCAGACGAAACGGGCCGAGGACGAGACCGTCAGCCCGATGATGCTCCAGATCGCCGGGACCCTCGAGATGCGCAATGCCGAGTTGACCGATGATGAGGAGGAACGCAAGCGCATCATGAGGCGGGCCCAATCCTACCTCGAGCAGGCTATCGACCCTGAAACGGGATTTCCCGATTTTCTCCGCGCCCATAAGAATCTGGCCAACCTCCTCTTTCGGAGTGACCAACCGGATGAGGCCAAGGAACACTTTATCAAGGCCATCGAACTGGGCGACCGGGATGCCGTTACCTTCGGGCTCCTCGGTGCCATCTTCATGGAGGAAGGGAAATTTATTTCCTCGGAGACCGCTCTTCGCAACAGCCTCATGATCAATCCCGGAATCCTTGAATTCAAGCAGCTGCTGGGCAATGTCCTCCTTCAGCAGGAACGCTATGCGGAGGCCAAGGAAATATTCTCCGAGCTTCTCCTCCGCCGGCCCAATGACGTCAATTTCTGGATGGCCCAGTCAAATGCCTACATCGCCCTGGATGAGATCGACAAGGCCACCCGCAACCTTGAGGTGGTCCGGTTCATGGGTGCCGCCAACGTGGCCTCGCTGATGCTCCTCGGGGATGTCTACATCAACAAGGAAATGATTGATGAGGCCACCGAGGTCTACCTCGAGGCCATCGAAATGGATCCCTCCGAAGGCAATTTGAACAATTTCATCCGGGCCGCCGAAACGCTCAATAACTTTGCCGCCTACGATCAGGGCTTGAAGCTCCTCAACGAGATCGAAAACTATTATGGCGACGACCTTTCTGAAGATCAGGAGATCGATCTCCTCTCGCTCAAATCGGAAATAAACATCTCCCTTGGAAAGGGTGCCGAGGCCGCCGAAAACCTTGAATCGCTCCTCGGCAAGGATCCCTTCAATGCCCGGGCCCTTCTCAGTCTGGCACGCTACTACGCGACGCTTGATCCCGATGAGGATCTTCCCAGTGAACAGCAGGACCTCCAGAAACGTCGCAATGAGCAGCAGGCTATCATCTACTATGAGCGGGCCCAGAACCTTGATGACGAGCAGGCACAGGTGCGTGCCTACGTTGGTGAGGCCCAGCTCCGGGTACAGCGCGATGAACTTGATGTCGCCGCGGAGCTGCTCGAGGATGCCCAGGCCATCGAGTACCAGGACACGGTCCAGTCCTATCTCGACCAGATCCGCGGCGCCCTGCAGAATCGTCGCCGTTCCTGAGGCATTCGAAAAAGCATCTCTTTCCGAGAAGCCGGATGGGTCTTTCCCATCCGGCTTTTTTATGCAAACCTTTGACCTGTGACCTTTTCAAAGACGACGGCGTTGCCCGGATCCCTTTTGATCCTCCTTCCATCACTGGTCCTATGTCTACTCCTCCCGGGATGTGGCCTTCAGAAGGACAGTCCTCCCCATGAGGGAGACAGCCTGCGGCGTATAGTCCTGCAGACGGACTGGTTCCCTCAGCCGGAACACGGAGGGTTTTACCAGGCCCTCGCCAAGGGCTTCTACGAAGAGGCCGGTCTCGAGGTCATCATCCTTCCAGGCGGGCCCAACGCCATGTCCACCCAGAAGATCCTCAAGGGCGATGCCCACTTTGCCATGAACCGCGCCGATACCATCTACAGTCTCGCCGCTCGCGAGGTTCCCCTCCTCATGGTCATGGCCACATTGCAGAACGATCCCCAGGCCCTCCTCCTGCATGCCGGAAATCCCATCGATCGCTTTGAGGAGCTTGACGGGGAACAGGTGATGGCCGTACCCGGACTGACCTGGATCCGCTGGCTGGAAGCCCGTTACGGGATTGATATGGAAATCATTCCCCATGATTTCGGACTCGAACGCTTCATCAATGACCCCGGATTCATCCAGCAGTGCCTTCTCACGAACGAGCCCTATTACGTGCGAAAGGCCGGGGTTGAAGTAAAAGTCCTCCCCCTCCGGGAATCGGGTTTCAATCCCCCCCACGGGATCTATTGCCTGCGGGAGACCGCCATCGAAAACCCCGAAATGGTCACCCGCTTTGTTCAGGCCTCGGTCCGGGGATGGAGGGACTTTATCCGCAATAACCCGGCTCCCGCCTTTGAGCTCATCGCCCGGCTGAACCCCAAAATGACCCCGGATTTCATGGAATTCAGCCGCAACACGATGATCCGTGAAAAACTCGTGACCGGGACCGCCAAGGGGTCAGGCATTGGATTCCTCGACCCGCAGCGCATGGGCCAGCTGGTTCGTGAACTGCAGAAGCTGGACATAGTGGACCCTGCGGACGAGCCGGAGGAACCCTGGTTCACGAGCCGTTTTCTTGAATCGTTCAGGCCCGGGGATGGGCCTTCCGATGCGCTTCCTTGAGGTGCCTCAAGCCGACGTGGGTATAGATCTGTGTCGTTGAAAGGCTTGAATGACCCAGGAGCTCCTGCACGACACGCATGTCGGCGCCGGCATTGAGCAGATGGGTCGCAAAGGAATGACGGATCTTATGCGGTGTGAGGTCCTCCGGTAAACCAGCCTCTCTCAGGTAGGTCTTCATCCGTTTCTGAACCCAGAAGGCTGTCAACCGCCTCCCGTTCATCTGGTGCAGGACGGGATCCCCGCGGTCCGTGACCACGGCTTCCTCATTTTTGAAGGTGGCCAGCAACACGCCGGCATGTCGTCCCACCGGGCAGATACGTTCCTTTTTCCCTTTTCCCATGACTTTAAGGCAGCCGTCGGCCTTGTTGAAATCACCCCAGTTCGCGCTCACAGCCTCGCTGATGCGAAGCCCGGCCCCGTAGAGCAACTCAAAGATAAGGCTGTCGCGCCGGGCCGTAAACGAATCCAGATGGCCTGCCTGAAAGCGCTTGGACGGGGCCTCAAGAAAACGCGTCATTTCCTTCTCGGTCAGGAAACGTGGTAAGGGCGCAGTATACCTGGGCACATTCAATCCGGCGACCGGATTCCGGTCAACCTCCCCGTGGCGACGCAGAAACCGGAAGAAGGAGCGGAAGGCCGAAACCCTCAAGTGCAGGGTGCGACGGCTTATTCCTGAGCGCTGGGCATCAATGATGTAGGAGCGCACGGTCCTCGGCTCCATCGTGGTAAAGAGGGCATCATCCGCCCCGGCACCGTTTGCGGCAAGGTACTCCAGAAAGGCCTCCAGCGCCTGGCGGTAATTGCGGACGGTATGAGCCGAGTAGCGTTTCTCCGATTCGAGATAGGCGAGGAAGCGCTCAATCCGGGCGCGCTCTGCTGCGGGAAGAATATCCTCGCCTCTGTCCGCACTGTCCAGGATGATCGCCTTTCACAGCCCTTTCCGGGCTATCAGTCGAGGCCGAGAATTTTGCGGCCTTCACCGGAAATCATGTGGGGTGTCCACTGCGGATCCCAGACAATGTCCACCGTCGCCGACTCGACCGCCGGAAGATGCTCGATTTTCGAACGGGCATCGGCGGCAATCGTCGGCCCCATCCCGCAACCGGTGGCGGTCAGGGTCATCTTCACGTCAACGTGATATTTCCCGTTTTCCAGCTGCTTCAACCCCAGATCGTAGATAAGGCCGAGATCGACGATGTTAACCGGGATTTCAGGATCAAAGCACTGCCTCAAGGAGTCCCAGACAAGTTCCTCGCTGAAAGGGCCATCGGGATCGTGGGAAACAGCTGCCTCGCGGATCGCGGCCTCATGTTCAGCACCAAGGGCCTCGATATCGTCCATCCCGATCCGATACAGTCCACCGGAATCGCGGAGGGTAACGCTTCCCCCAAGAGCCTGACTGATGGTGTAGGCCTCCCCGGCAAGGAGCTTGACGGGTTCACCGGAGGGAATGCGGGTTGCCGGACAATCCCGCTCAAGGACAATTTCTGTTCCGTTTAATGACATCTTGAAACCGACCTTAATCGACGATTAACGGATTTTCAAGGAGTAAGGAAGCATGAGGTAGGCCCCCTGGGGATCATCGACAACACTGAGCCGCTTAATTTCATCCTCAAAGTCACGCCATGCCTGCCCGATGGCCCCGTCTGAGAGGCGCTTCCGGCGCGGGAAAAAGTCAGCCGACATCAGGAATTGCTCGATTTGCTCCTCGAGTGAGCGGCGCTCCGGCCATTCACGGATCCGGAAGTCGTTCCCGATCCCGGCGAGGTCCCCGGCCCGGCCAAGGGCCCCGAAAAGGCCGCCCATACTGTCCACCAGTCCGCGTTCGAGAGCGGATCGCCCGGACCAGACCCGGCCTCGGGCATGCTCACGCACGGTTTCACGGCTCATTTCCCGCTGCTCGGCAACAAGTTCAAGAAACGCGTCGTAAAACTGGCTCGCCAGCGAACGGATGCGGTCCATCTCCTCCGGTGTCTTGCTCCGGGCGAGGGAAAAGGCACCGGCAAAGGGATGCGTCTCGACTTCCTCGAAATTAAGGGAGAGCCGCTCCGCAAGGCCAGCCACATTGGGCAGCATGATAATGACCCCGATCGAACCGGTGATTGTCGATGGCTCCGCGTATACCTGGTCACAAGCCACCGCGAGCAGATAACCCGCACTTGCCGCCATGCCTCCCATGGAGGCCACAACCGGCTTCGCGGCATTGGCAAGCCTGATTTCCCGGGCAATTTTCATGGCTGCCGTGGCACTTCCACCGGGGCTGTTGACGCGCAGGACAATCGCCTTCACGTCACTGTCCAGCCTGGCCTCGCGAAGGTCCCTGATGAGGGTCTCGGCTCCGGTTGTAAGCTCGTCGCTTTCGCCTTCAATAATGGCCCCTTCCACGTAAAGGATGGCAATCTCTGACTTCTCTGAGGAAAGGTCCACATCCGGAAGACCAGAAGTCGGCTGTTGCAGGTAATCCATAAAGGCCACCTGCCGGAAGCTCTCCCGTTCCGAATCATAGGCTGCCTGCTCCGCCAGGTAGGAGACCAGCTCATCACGGGGAAGGGCCCGGTCAGCGAGCCCGCTCCCGGGAATTTCCTCCCCGTGGACAATCAATTGGTTGCCAGCAAGGGCGTCCAGTTCATCCGGTTCGATGCCCCGGCTCTCCCCCATATCCTCGATCAGAACGGTCCACAAATCCTCGAGAAGGGCCCGCAACTGGATCGCCTCCTCTTCCGACATTGTCCCTTTTTTGAAGGCTTCCGCCGCTGTCTTGAAATCCTCGAACGCCTCCACCTGGACTTCCACGCCAAGGCGCTGGAAAGCTTCCCCCAGATAGAGGCGCTCGGCCCGCAGGCCACGGAAATCCGCCGAGGCATGTGGATCGCTGATCACTTCCCCGGCAGCGCTCTTCAGGTAGAGGTCACGGAGATTATCCCCGTCAATATGGGCATAGACCGGCTTCTTCTGCGCAAGGGTCCGGATCGCCCGGCGCACTTCCCGCATCGCCGCGAAGCTCGATCCCGGGAGCAGGTTCCCCTGCAGGAGCAATCCATGAATACGGTTGTCTTTTCCCGCCTCCTCAATGGTCTCGACAACGTCGCGCAGCGAGGCGCTTTCCTGGAATTTGCCTTCAAAAGCGGAAAACAGGAGGGCGAGGGGATCCGGGTCGCGCGGACGGTCGGTCAATTCAAAGCCGAGATCCATCACCAGGATACTGTCTTCCTCCAGCGGTGCCGCTTTCGGCTGGAATGCAGCCGCGAGCCCGGCCAGGAGAAGGATCAGGACCAGAAAGAGGACAAAGTAGGCGACAACCAGAGCCGCCAGGGACTTGAGAACACGTACAATAAAATGAGCCATGATGCGTTATCCTGTAATGGTGAACAAAGACGGGTTCAAAGCGAACCGGGATCATCAAGGACGACGAGACAAATCGCCGCGAAAAGAAGAACGGCCCCGAGGATGCGGCGCCAGAAGACACCCCAGCCATGCCCCCGCTCGAGGTTTCCGAAAAGGGGGCCGATCCCCCAGACCAGGAGGACCGACCAGATCCCCCGGGAGCTGTAGAAGATGTTGATTGCGGTGGGATCGCCAAAGGTGGAAATGGTCCAGTTGAGAAGGTAGAACTGGCAGACGATCAGGAGACTCCCGGCCAGCAGCCATGGCCAGCAACGGCGCGGCATCTGCACAAGGGAGCCTTGGAAGAAGGGGATGATCCCAAGGGAAAGCACCATCACAATCAATTGCTGGATTACGACAAAACGCGGGAACCCGAAGGTCTTTCCCCATCCGGCGATGAGGATGTCCATCATCGCAAAGCAGATCACACTGAGCAGGGAGAGGAAAATTGTCAGGCCAAGGCGACTTCCCGGAGCCGGTTTCCCGGGAACCTGTCCGAGAAAAAAGATTCCCAGTCCCGCAAGGATGGCCCCGATCCACCAGCTCAGCGGCAGGACGTTGCCAAGAATCAAGGTTGAGAAGAAGGCCACAAAAAGCACCTTGCTTCCCAGCAGGGGCGTGGCCACCGAGACGTCGCCCAGCTTCAGGGCGACAAACTGGAAAATGCTCCCGAGGAAGGCCGCCAGTCCCGCTGCCACCGGGACCCAGAGAAGGTAAGCCGGAAAGGGTTCCGGAACAATCCACCAGAGAGGAAAGAGCGCGATGAAAAAGGTCGTATTGGTGACAAAGACACTCCGCGTTGCCCCTGCCCCGTCACTCATGGCACGCTTGATCGCTATGCTGGCAAGGGCAAAAATGAGGGCGCTGAGAAGGGGATTCAGGTAATAGAGCTGCATCGGATGGTCTCACTCAGCAGGCGTTTTACCCAGGAGAAAGCCAAGGGCATCCTGCACCGAGCGGCTCCGGAAGGCATGCTTCTTCTCCACGAGGACACCCGGACGAATGTCGAGGTCCGCAAGGAGGGTTTCCTCCCCCATGCGACCGAAAAGCAGTTTCACCATCGAGGCTGGCAGGGGAAGGATTGCCGGACGCCCGAGAACGTGTCCAAGGGAACGGCTGAAGGAACCCTGGCTGATCGGTTCGGGATGCACCGCGTTCACCGGTCCGGTCAAATCCGGATCCCGCAGCCCCCGCTCATAGATGTCGAGAAGGTCGTCCATCGCAATCCAGGGAAAGCCTTGCCGCCCGTTTCCGATGGGCCCACCGAGGCCAGCCTTGAAGGCGGGCAGCATTTTACCGAGCGCGCCGCCCGAGGGATCGAGGACAACGCCGGTCCGCACCAGAACAGTCCGGATCCCGCTCTCCTCGGCAACGCGGGCCTCCCCTTCCCATACGTCACAGACCTCGGCGAGGAATCCTTCACCGAGCGGGGCACCCTCCTCCTGCGTTCCCTCCCGGCCGGCGTAGAAATTGACTCCGGAAGCACTCACAAGCACTTTCGGGGCCGGCGTGGTCCGGGCCATCGCCTTCACCAGGGTGCGCGTTCCCTCACGCCGGCTCTCAAGTATGCGGCGTCGGCGCTCGGCCGTCCAACGCCCGGAAGCGATGCCTTCCCCCGCGAGATGAATGACCCCGTCCACCCCGTCGAGGGCCTCCGGATCCACTTCCCCTCCCGCGGGGTCCCAGAGATAGGTCCCTTCCCCCGGCCGACTTCTGCTGAGTCCGCGCACGGTGTAACCCAGTGTCCGCAGGTAGGGTACAAGACGCTGCCCGATGAACCCGCGGGAGCCCGTCACGAGAACCGTTCTCCCCTTCCCCGGAAGGGTTTCCGGGAACCGTCCCAGGTCCTCCGTCATGCGCCGGTGCCGGAACCTGAAAAGGCGTTCCAGTTCTTTTCCGGCAAGATTGCGGAAAAGCGGAATGGTTCCCAGTCCGACCGGCAGGCTGAATTCAACTTCATCCGAGAGGACGGCCTCGTTCTCGCCCGTCGCCCTCATCCGGTGCTCATGCCGCCAGGCCGCAAACGGTCCCCGCTCCTGCGTATCGACAAACCGGTGCGGAGGCTCAACGGGACCCAGCAGCGCTTCCCAGCGTTTCTTCAGCGGTCCCGTCCGGATGTTGAAAACCGCCCGTTGTCCCTCTCCGGGAACTTCGGGCAGGTCGAGCGGTTCCACGGTCTGCCAGGGAGGCATCAGCCGCTCAAAGGCACCCGGACTCATATGCCACTCCCAGAGGCGGTCAAGCGTCACGGGAACGGTACTGGATTCAACAAATGTCTGCTTTTTCATCTTCCCTATTCCTTTCCTTCCGGATCCTTGCGTATTGTTCCCGCCTGCCGGCGAATGGCCGCCAGTTCACTCTCCTTCTTGCGCTCGAGGTTCTTCACCTGCAGGGACAACCGCGGATTGCCGGCGAGAAGGTCGCGGTGGCGGTCGAGGAAGTCCCAGTAGAGGGTGGTGAAGGGACAGGCCCCCTCCCCTGTGGACTGCGCCGGATTTGCCGGGCAACGGGAGCAGTAGTTGCCCATCCGCTGGATGTATTTCCCCGTCGCGATGTAGGGCTTCGATGCCATCAGGCCGCCATCGGCAAACTGGGACATGCCAAGGGTGTTTGGCAGCTCGACCCATTCGACCGCATCCACATAGACGGCAAGGTACCATTCATGCAGGGCCTTCGGGTCCACCCCCAGAAGCAGGCCATAGAGGCCCGTGACCATGAGCCGCTGGATGTGATGGGCGTACCCGAAGCGCAGGGTCTGCCCGAGGCTCTCCCGAAGGCAGGTGTAGGGCGTGTCCCCGGTCCAGTAAAAAGCCGGCAGGGGCGCCTTCGCCTCAAGGGTGTTTCCTTCCAGGTAGTCCGGCATTTTCCACCAGTAGATACCACGGGCATATTCGCGCCAGCCGAGGATCTGCCGGACAAAGCCCTCCACCGCATTCAAGGGTGCCTTTCCCGCCTCATAGGCCGCGAGGGCGCGCTCAATGACCTCCCGGGGATTGAGCAGCTTGAGGTTGAGAGAGGAGGAAAGGAGGGAATGATACAACCACGGCTGGCCCGTCCAGAGGGCATCCTGATAGGTGCCGAAGGCCGGGAGGCGGTTCCGGATAAAGTCTTCCAGCGCGCAAAGGGCCTCCTTGCGGGTCACCGCCCAGCGGAATGAATCGAGCTCGCCCGGATGCCCCCCGAAGTGCTCCTCAACCAGCGCCAGCACCTCGCGCGTCACCTTGTCCGGGGTAAAGGTTTCCGGTTCCTTCATCCCCGATGGCGGGCCTTTCTTTCCAAAGGTGCCCCGGTTGTCCTTGTCGAAATTCCACTGCCCCCCTTCCGGACGACCGTCCGCTGTCATGAGGATGTCATGTCGCTTGCGCATCTCCCGGTAGTAATACTCGAGACGCAGGCTCCGGCGGCCTCCAGCCCACTTCCGGAAGGACTCCGGGGTATCGAAAAAATGCCTGTCGGGACGTATTTCAAGCGGGATCCCCGCTTCCCGGCAGACGTCCTTGAGCGCCTCCCGGATGCGCCATTCCCCCGGCAGGGTGCAGATCACACGTTCCGGGGCCATCGTCTTGAGGTCGTCTGCGAGGCGTTGGCCAAGGCCGTCCGACGGTCCGTCACCCAGTTTACGGTACTGCACCGGCAGGCCGCGTTCCCGCAACTCCTCCGCAAAGTGGCGCATGGCGGCAAGGAAGAGAGCAATGCGGTTCTTGTTCGACCAGACATGGCTTGCCTCCGCGGAGGATTCCGCCATCCAGACACAGTCCCGGGCCGGGTCAAACCCGTCGAGGGCGGCAGCCTCCCCGTCAAGCTGGTCGCCAAAAACAACCACAAGGTGGTGCGTTTGTCCGCGGACGCTCATTCAACGACCCTCCTTGATGGAGGCAAAGGCCTCAAGGGCCCGCTCACGTCCGGCCTTGTGTTCGATGATCGGCTCCGGGTAGTCCCGCCCGATAACACAGCCGACAGCCTCCTGCACGGACGCCGGCAGCTCCCATGGCTTGAAAAGATAGCGGTCGGGAACGTTCTTCAGCTCGGGCACATAAGTCCGTGTGTAAGATCCTTCAGGATCAAATTTTTCCCCCTGGGTGATGGGGTTGAAGACCCGGAAGTAGGGCGCCGCATCGGCCCCGCACCCACCGGCCCACTGCCACCCGAGGGTGTTGCTCGCGAGGTCGGCATCGACAAGGGTGTCCCGAAACCACCTTTCCCCGTCCCGCCAGGAATGGAGAAGATGCTTCACGAGGAACGAGGCCACGACCATCCGGACCCGGTTGTGCATCCATCCGGTCCGCCAGAGCTGGCGCATCCCCGCGTCGACGATCGGGTACCCCGTCTGCCCCTTCCGCCAGGCACGCAGGTCCCCGGCCTCACGGCGCCAGGGGAAATGGTCGAACTTCAGTTGCAGGGGACGCTCCAGTGTATCCGGAAAATGATACAGCACATGATAGGCGAACTCCCGCCATACGAGTTCGCGGTAAAACGTCTCCCGCCCCCTGCCCTCCGGATGGCGACGCAAGGCCGCCACCACTTCCCGCGGCCCGATCTGCCCCGTGTGCAGGTAGGGCGAGAGCCGTGAGGTTCCGTCCTCCCCGGGAATGTCCCGGTCATCCGCATAGGACGGCATCCGGTTCTTGATAAAGGCTCCAAGCCGTCCCAGGCCACCTTCCCGCGTCGGATTCCAGAAGGATCGCAGGCCGTCGTCCCACGGTGTGTCCGGAAGCAGGCCGAGATCCTCAAGGGACTGGCTTCGCGGCCACTGTTCCGGCGGACGCGCCTCTTCCCCCCGGCCCGTAACCGGCTCCGGGTCCGTCGTGCGCGCACACGCCCGTGCGTAGGGCGTGTAGACCTTGTAGGGTCCCCCGCTTCCGGTCGCCACTTCCCAGGGTTCCCGGAGCAGGGAGGCATTGCCGCTCCAGGCCTCGATTCCCGCCTCCTTCAGGCGGTTCTTGATCCTTCCGTCATGCTGGATCCGGAAGGGCTCGTAGCAGCGATTCCAATACACGGCATCCGCCCCCGTCTCCTCCAGCAGGCGCATCAGGGTCCCCGCGCTCTCCCCGCAACGCAACACCAGGCGCAGGCCTTCCTCCGCCAACTGGGCCCCAAGGTCTTCAAGGGCATGGTGCAGCCACCAGCGCCTCGCCGCTCCGGGAGCCCACTCGCCCGCCTCCCCAGGCGCATGGATGTAGACCGGCACCGCCGGGGCGCCCCGTCCAAGGGCCCCTTCCCAGGCCGGATTGTCCCTCAGGCGCAAGTCCTGCCGAAACCATACCAAGGTCGTTTTCACGGGCAGAGCCTAGCAGCTGTGTCCCCTCCCCACAAGCGGCTTGCCGAAAAAAGACCCCGGGCCCTACGCCGGATTAAGGTGCGTCCTCCCCTGACGCTCTTCAGATCTGGGAGGTCTCCATCTTCGAGGCCTTCTCCCGCGACACTTCCGCCAACGGGGTGCTCAGGTAGCGTTCGTTCGGGCTGGCCGCCATGACAACAATTGTCTTGCCCGCGTTCTCCGGCCGACGCCCCACTTCAACCGCCGCCCAAACCGTCGCCCCGGAGGAGATCCCAAGGGGAAGCGCATCGGAAATCGATACCGCCCGCGCCGTCTCAAAGGCCGCGTCATTCGATACCTGCACCACTTCGTCTATGACCTCCGTGTTCAGGTTTTTGGGGATAAAGCCCGCCCCGATTCCCTGGATCTTGTGCGGTCCCGCCTGGCCCCCGCTGATCACCGGACTCGCCTCCGGCTCCACCGCTATGACCCGGAAACCCGGTTTGCGCTCTTTCAAAACTTCGCCCACTCCAGTGATCGTCCCGCCTGTTCCCACTCCCGTTATGAAGAGGTCCACTTCCCCTCCGGTCGCTTCCCAGATTTCCTCCGCCGTCGTCCGGCGATGCACTTCCGGATTTGCCGGATTATCAAATTGTCCCGGGTTGAAGGCACGGTCCCCGTGTTCCTCCATCAGTTCCGCCGCTTTCGCTATCGCTCCCGGCATCCCCTTCGGACCCGGCGTCAAGACCAGCTCCGCTCCCAGCAGGTCAAGCAGGATACGGCGCTCCATGGACATCGTTTCCGGCATCGTCAGGATGCAGCGGTACCCCTTCGCCCGACAGACAAAGGCCAGCCCGATGCCCGTGTTCCCACTCGTCGGCTCGATCACCACCCCGCCCGGCTTCAACCGGCCGTCGGCCTCCCCAGCCTCGATCATCGAACGCGCAATCCGGTCCTTCACACTCGAAAGCGGATTGAACCACTCGCATTTCACATAAATGTCCGCCACACAGCCTTCCGCCGCCTTGTTCAACTTGATCAGCGGCGTCCCGCCTATCGTTCCCAGTATCGTGTCTGCCTTCAGGTTCATGGTCTTCCTTTCTTTCTCGTTCGTTTGCTCGTCCCGCGCAGGTCTTCCCAACGCCTCCCTGAACCCCTAGCACAGGTCTTGCCCAATTTCCAGAGTAAATTGGGAATAAAAGTCAAGATAAGCGGGGGGCTTTCCCTCGGTCCGCTTTTGGAGAGGGGGATCCGTCCTAGCGACGCCTGGGCCCGTAGCTGCGAATCGGCCGGCTCCGGTTCTGATTCGCGTTGCGCAGGCGATAGATGATGCGCGCCTTGTCAATATCCTTGGGGGTCATCTCCATTTTCACGGTATCCCCCACGGTAATCTTGATGAAGTGTTTCCGGAGCTTTCCGGAAATATGGGCCAGTACCTGGTGCCCGTTCTGCAACTCGACGCGGAACATGGTTCCTGGAAGGACAGCTGCGACTTTTCCTTCCACTTCTACAACTTCAGATTCGGTCATATATTAATAATGAATGTCATTTGGCTAAGCAAAGAATGATTGCGTTCCTAAAACCGATTGAAGTCAAGCGTGAAAGAGGTGGAACCCCCTAGCTTGAAACCTTCCGCAGAGCAGCCTCATAAAGGACCAGATCATCGGCGCACATTTCCTCGATCCGGGTCTTCATGCTGCCCTCGAAAACGCTGTAAACACGTTTGAGGAGGGCAGCGTCCGGTTGCACTGACTGGATGGTATTTTCCCGGCCCGGGGCCAGGGGAACCCCGTAGATGGTATGGAACTGATCGGCGAAGCGTTGGAGGCAATGGTCGAATCCTATGAGCCGGAAAGCATCGAGGGAGGCCACGGCATTGGGGACGCGGTTGTCGAGGTCGGCGCGCCCGTCCTCAGCGAGGCCGCCGAGGTAGATGCACTGTGAACGCGCCATCCAGATACCGATTTCCTCGCGTTCGAGGATCCGTTCCACTTCATCCGCCGGATCGACTTTCCCGGTATGGTAGTCTTCAACACAGGTTCGCGGCTGCGCAAAAATGAGGTAGGCGACATGGGACTTGAGGCGCGCCACCGGATCCCGGAGAACGGTGATAAAATCGGTTCCACGTCCAAAATGGCGCGCACAGAGCGGGCTGAAGGGCAGGTGTCCACTGATCATGTCAAAGCCCTGCTCGAAATAGAAGGAGAGGAGCGTCTGCTTCACCTCGAGGTGATGGCTTTCAAATTCGAACTCGCTGCGGCAGGTCTTTAATTTGCGGGCCGCGAGATAGGTGGCAATGGAATCGAGGACAAGGGTCCGTCCCGGCTGGAGGGCGTCACGCATGCCCCGGAAGACGGAGTTACCGGCGCATTTCGGAATATGAACGTGTTGGATCCGCTGCATGACCGACTTAGATTCCAATTGAAGGGGTCCGGGGCAATCCCCAATTCACCGCGCGGTCGGGAGATGCCGGAAAAAGCCCGCCTTCCGTCTTTCTGATTGAGCCTCCCCGGTCGCGCGGGAAGATGGAAGCCGATGAAGACGACGACCCCACCGGAATGTCCCTTTGAGCCCATTCGCCCTTCAGAGCTGAACCGGGATGCAGCCTATTACATGGCGCACGCCTACAATGAGGGCCTCCGGGCCTGGCGGGCCAACGAGGTCCCCGTCGGCGCCGTAATCGAATACCAGGGCGCGATCATCGCCCGGGCCTGGAACCAGGTGGAATCGCTGAACGACCCCACAGCCCACGCGGAGATGCTCGCCATCACTCAGGCCACCGGGATTATCGGGGACTGGCGGCTCAACGGAGCGACCCTGTATGTCACCAAGGAGCCCTGCCCGATGTGCGCGGGGGCCTCCATCATGTCCCGGCTTTCCCGCGTCGTCCATGCGGTCCCCGATCCAAAAATGGGATGTCTTGGCGGAGCCGCCAGCGTCCATGTCCTTCCCCACCTGAACCACCGCCTCGAGGTTACCACCGGGGTCCTCGAGGAATCCTGCCGAAGCCTCCTCCAGGCCTACTTCCAAAGAAAACGGGCTGGCAGTTGACGCACCCGGAAAACTGGGGTTTCTTACTCATTCGCATTCGCTATCAAAAAGAACGAATCACAAGCTAAAACCAACCACCAGAAACCATTATGGCCTACACATTACCAGAACTCGGATACGCCTACGACGCCCTGGAGCCGCACATCGATGCGCGCACCATGGAGATTCATCACACCAAGCATCACAACACCTACATCACCAAGGTGAATGACGCGCTGGCCTCCGCCGGGATCGAGGCTCCCGATTGTATTTCCGATCTCATCCGCAAGATCGGGGACCTGCCGGAAAACATCCAGACCGCTGTCCGCAACAATGGCGGTGGCCACGCCAATCACAGCCTCTTCTGGACCATCCTTTCACCCAACGGAGGCGGTGAACCGGAGGGAGCCCTGGCAGACAAGATCAGGGAATCCTGCGGCAATTTTGAGGAATTCAAGAAGGAATTCACGAACACCGCCATCACCCGCTTCGGCTCAGGCTGGGCATGGCTCATCGCCTACAAGGATGGCAGTATCAAGATTGCCAGCACGCCGAACCAGGACAGCCCCGAAATGGGTGAGATTTACGGTTACTGCGGCGGCACCCCCATCCTCGGCCTGGATGTCTGGGAGCATGCCTATTACCTGAATTACCAGAACCGACGTCCCGACTACGTTTCCGCCTTCTGGAATGTCGTCAACTGGGATCAGGTCGGCAAATACTACGCCAAGGTCACTTCCTGACCGGCCGTTTTCCCGCAAAAAATCAGATTGGTACAGAAGCCCGGTTCCGCATTGGCGGATCCGGGCTTTTTTCTGGACCGGTTGCTGATTCAGTCAGCACCCTCCCGGGAAAAGGAAAAGAAGTTCCGGTCGGCTTCGGAGGGGGCCTGTTCGGCGACGAAGTAAAAAAAGCCCCGGGACCGCATTCGCGATACCGGGGCTTGAAGATAGGTAATGAGGGGTTCAGGCTCTCAAAACGGGTGCGGGCGCTTACATCATGCCGCCCATGCCACCCATGCCGCCCATGCCGCCCATGTCGGGAGCACCGCCGCCACCGCCGGCGGGCTTGTCATCCTCGGGCAGGTCGGTGATGATGGCCTCCGTGGTCAAGAGCAGGCCGGCAACGGATGCAGCGTACTGGAGCGCGCTGCGGGTAACCTTGGCGGGGTCGACAACACCAGCCTTGATAAGATCCTCGTACTGTTCCGTAGCCACGTTGTAGCCCATGTTGCCCTTGGTATCAAGCACATGCTGGACGACAAGGCTGCCTTCAACACCGGCGTTCTGGCAGAGTTGACGGAGCGGATATTCGAGGGACTTGGCCACGATCTGGGCCCCGATGGCCTCGTCACCCTCAAGCTTGGCTCCCTCGACATCCTTGCGGATGCGCAGAAGGGAAACGCCGCCACCGGGGACAATGCCTTCTTCAACGGCAGCCCGGGTCGCATGGAGAGCGTCCTCCACGCGGGCCTTCTTTTCCTTCATTTCCGGCTCCGTGGCCGCCCCGACATTGATCACGGCAACCCCGCCAGCGAGCTTGGCAAGACGTTCCTGCAGCTTTTCGCGGTCGTAATCAGAGGAGGTCTCCTCGATCTGGTGACGGATCTGCTTGACCCGTGCCTGGATGTCGGAAGCCGAACCGGCACCTTCGACAATGGTCGTGTTTTCCTTGTCGATGGTGACGCGCTTGGCCCGGCCAAGGTCGCTCAGCTCGAGGTTTTCAAGCTTGATACCGAGGTCCTCGGAGATGCAGCGGCCACCGGTGAGAACAGCGATGTCCTCAAGCATGGCCTTGCGGCGGTCACCGAAACCGGGAGCCTTCACGGCACAGATGTTGAGCATCCCGCGAAGCTTGTTCACCACGAGGGTGGCAAGGGCTTCGCCTTCCACGTCCTCGGCGATGATGAGGAACGGCTTCCCGCTCTGGGCAACCTTCTGGAGGAGGGGAAGGAGGTCGTTGAGGTTGCTGATCTTCTTCTCGTGGATGAGAATATAGGCATCCTCGAGAACCGCTTCCATCGCTTCCTGGTTGGTTGCGAAGTAAGGGCTCAGATAGCCTTTATCGAACTGCATCCCCTCGACGACATCCAGGGTGGTTTCAATTCCCTTGGCCTCCTCGACCGTGATCGTGCCGTCCTTGCCGACCTTGTCCATCGCGTCCGCGATAATGGAACCGATCTCCTCTTCCCAGTTGGCGGAAACGGTGGCCACGTTCTTGACCGCCTCGCGGTCTGTCACGGAAATGCTCATCTCACCGATGGCCTTGACCCCGGCGGCAACCGCCTTGTCAATGCCCCGCTTGAGGTAGACCGGATTGGCCCCAGCGGTCACGTTTTTAAGACCTTCACGGTAGATCGCCTCGGCGAGCACGGTGGCCGTGGTGGTGCCGTCACCGGCAATGTCGCTGGTTTTGGTTGCGACTTCCTTCACCATCTGGGCACCCATGTTCTCGTAGGGATCCGGGAGATCTATCTCCTTGGCCACGGAAACCCCGTCCTTGGTGACCGTCGGGCTACCGAACTTCTTGTCGATAACCACGTTGCGGCCCTTCGGCCCGAGGGTGACTTTAACGGCGCGGGATAGCGTTTCAACCCCGGTAAGGAGCTTCCTGCGTGCGGCTTCGTCGAACTTGATTTGTTTTGCCATAATAATTTTCTATTTTCTGCGTTACTGGATATATGGAATAACGGAGTCCCGTTCAGCCAACTATGCCAAGGATGTCATCCTCACGCAGGATGGTGTACTCCTCGTCGTCGTACTTGACCTGCGTGCCACCGTACTTGCTGATGATGACCGTGTCACCAACCTTGACGGAGAACTCGTGAGTTTCCCCGTCCTTTTTGCCATTCCCGAGGGCAAGGACTTCGGCCGTGGTCGGCTTTTCCTTCGCTGAATCGGGAATGATGATTCCGCCTTTGACTTCTTCCTCGACTTCGATCGGCTTCACAATGACCCGGTCTCCGAGAGGAGTGATGTTAACTTCTTTTTTTGCCATATTATATATCGATTTGGTTATGTTAAATAAGGATATTCTGTTGTGGAACGACCCCGACCCTCTTCAGGACCGGGGTCGAAAGGATTGAGAGCGTTACTTTTTCTCTTCGTCGACATCCTCGACTTCGGCATCGACAACGTTGTCGTCACCCGCGGACTCTGATTCACCGCCCGCGGCCGCGCCTTCAGAGGGTTGCGGGCCAGCCGCCCCTTCAGGACCGGCGCCTCCCGCGGCCCCGGCCTGATCCTGATAGAGCTTGGCCATGGCCTGCTGAAGTTCCTGGCTGTTGTTGATCTTCTCGAGGGCGGCCTTCATCTGCTCGCCGTCATCGCTCTCCAAAGCCTGCTTTCCCTCGTCAACAAGTCCCTGGATAAGGGCCTTGTCACTGTCGCTGAATTTGTCGCCGCTTTCCTTGAGGACTTTTTCCGTCGAGAAAACAACCGTATCCAGCTGATTGCGGTTCTCCGCCCGCTCCTTGGCCTTGCGGTCTGCTTCGGCGTTCTTCTCAGCATCCTCCTTCATCTTGTTGACCTCCTCTTCACTGAGGCCGGAGGCATTGGAGATGGAGATTTTCTGTTCCTTCCCGGTCCCCTTGTCGGTTGCGGAGACGTGGAGGATACCATTGGCATCAATGTCAAAGGTGACCTCGATCTGGGGCGTGCCACGGGGCGCCGGGGGAATGCCGTCCAGGCGGAAGTTCCCGAGTAGTTTGTTGTCGTTGGCCATCGGACGTTCCCCCTGCAGGACCTTGACATCGACCGCGGTCTGCTGGTCGGCATAGGTCGAAAAGATCTGGGACTTCTTCGTCGGGATGGTCGAATTGCGCTCAATCATCGGCGTTGCCACGCCGCCGGCGGTCTCGATCGCGAGGGTCAGCGGGGTCACGTCGAGAAGGAGAACATCCTTCACGTCACCGGCGAGCACCGCCCCCTGGATGGCCGCGCCAATGGCAACCACTTCATCCGGATTGACACCCTTGTTGGGGTCCTTGCCGGCGAGGTTGCGGGCCGTCTCATAAACTTTCGGCATCCGGGTCATCCCGCCCACGAGAACGAGGTTTCCAATATCGCCGGACTGCAGACCCGCATCCTCCAGGCAGGCCTTGAAGGGCCCGACCGTGCGCTCAAAGAGGTCATCGGTGATCTGCTCGATCTTGCTCCGGGTAAGCTGGACGTTGAGGTGCTTCGGCCCGGAGGCATCCGCCGTGATAAAGGGAAGGTTGATGTCCGTCGACTGTGAGGAGCTCAGGGCGATCTTGGCTTTTTCCGCCTCCTCCTTGAGGCGTTGCAGGGCCATTTTGTCCTGGCTGAGGTCAATCCCGTTTTCCTTCCGGAAGTCCTCAATAAGCCACTTGATGATCGCACTGTCCCAGTTGTCACCACCGAGGTGGGTGTCGCCGTTGGTGGCCTTCACCTCGAAGACGCCGTCTCCAATTTCCAGGATGGAGATATCAAAGGTCCCTCCGCCAAGGTCATAAACGGCGATGGTTTCCTCGTTTTTCTTGTCGAGTCCATACGCCAGGGAGGCGGCTGTCGGCTCGTTGATGATACGCAGGACCTCAAGGCCGGCGATAGTCCCGGCGTCCTTGGTGGCCTGACGCTGGGAATCATTAAAATAGGCCGGTACGGTGATGACAGCCTGAGTGACGGATTCCCCGACGTAGGCCTCAGCATCCGCCTTCAGCTTGCCCAGAACCATGGAGCTGATCTGCTCGGGTGGAAAGGATTTCTTCTCGCCGCCCTCAACAAATTCAATCCAGGCATCCCCGTTCTTTCCTTCAACCACCGTGAAGGGCATCTGGGAAGCTTCTTCCTCCACTTCGGAGAACTTGCGCCCGATGAGCCGCTTGGCCGAGAAAATGGTGTTGCTCGGGTTGGTTACCGCCTGCCGCTTGGCCGCCTGCCCCACGAGACGCTCCCCGTTTTTGGCAAAGGCCACCACCGAGGGGGTCGTCCGCGATCCTTCACTGTTCGGGATCACGGTGGGTTCCCCGCCTTCCATCACGGCCATGCAGGAGTTTGTTGTTCCTAAGTCTATTCCTAAAATTTTACCCATATCGGCCTTTTACTGCAGGGCACGTGCCAACGGGCTTATTAATATATTAAATTATTATTTATCAACCACTTATACACCAAATCAACGATCAAACCAACTTTCCCCGCCCCCGATCCTGTCCCGCAATGTCCCACTTTATGTCACACCTGGGGCACGGTCTGTCGCACCTGGGACAGGGATGGACGGGTCTGCCAACGGGTCGGTGTTTCCGGTGAACCCGACAAAAGACGGTGCCGGCTTGCCATGATCCAGCGACCGGGTCTTTCTTTAAAGGGATGGACGAATGGCCAGGAAAGGAACGCAAGCGCCGCAAGGTCGATATGGAAGCCCTCCAGTCGCCCCTGAAACGGATCCCCGGAATGGATATCGCCAGCGTGCGTGATCTCATCGACATCGGCATGGAACAGATTGAGGACCTCAACGGCCGTTCCCCGGAGGTTCTCTTTGAGGAGATTGTGGCCCTGCGTGGTGATGTCCCGCGGGACCGGCTTCATGCAATCCGGATGGCTGTCTACTTTGCCGAAACCGACGAACCCGATGCGCGTCTCCTCCAGCCGTGGAAATGGGCGGATTCGGGATTGCCGGGTTAGTTGCACTCGTTCCGATTCGCATTTAATTTATTTCCATGGACCCCTCCGAAGAAATTGAAATCCCGGAAATCATTCCGGTAATGACCCTCCAGGGCACCGTTCTTTTTCCACACGCCGTAATGCCTCTTTTCATATTCGAGGACCGCTACCGGCAAATGCTCAAAGATATCCTGAACAGCCACCGGCTCTTTGCCATTTTCAATGAAAACCCGGAGGGTCCTGAAGAGGGCCATGAGGAGCAGCCTGCGCGAATGGGCACCGTCGGCGTGGTGCGCGCGGCCCACCAGAATCCGGATGGTACCTCCAACCTCGCTCTTCAGGGAATTATCCGGGTCCGGCTGAGGGAGATCGTCCAGGAGTCTCCTTACCGGATGGTCCGTGTGGAAACCTGTCCCGATGTGGGGGAAGCCGAACTGGCCGGAACCAGTCTGCGTGAACATATCCTCTCGATTCTCGAAGGTCAGCCCAAGCTGACCGCGGAGCTGCCCGATGAATATGTGAGCTTCATTCACTCCATAAGCGAGCCCGCTCCCTTCATCGACGTTGCCATCCATTCCCTCTGCCACTGCCCGAAGGTCAAGCAGGCCTTGCTCGAGACGCGCTTTCTACCGGACCGGTACGAGGGCTTTGAGGAATTTCTTCAACGGGAGCGCCGGCGCCTCGATCTTTTCCAGGAGCTCCAGGGCCGGACCCGGGACAACGAGATTGACCTGAATTAAACCCGTTCAGCAGCACAGAGTGGGATTGACTCCCCCGGGCCCTGCTTGCTATTTACAGAACATGCAACGGGTTGAAGGGAATCAGGGTTTCACATTGGTTGAACTCATGATTGTGGTGGCCATCATCGGGCTCCTCGCCGCCCTCGCCATACCGGCCTATTTGTCGACCCGGGACCGGTCCGTCGCGACCGCCGTGGCCAACAACCTCCGCACCTACAACAATGCCTTCCAGATCTATGCCACGGAAAACGGCTCCTGGCCCCCCGACGCCAACAGCGGCATCGTCCCCCCCGGCATGGAGGGTGAACTCCCAAAGTTCACGGAAGAAACGGCCGTCGGCGGAACGTACGACTGGGAATACATGACCATGAATGTCACCGCCGGAATCAGTATTGTCGGATCAAATCTCGACACCCGGCTTGCTCAAAAGATTGATGAGATCCTCGATGACGGGAACCTTTCCACCGGCCGCTTCATCGCCAACGGGAGCCGCTACACCTACGTCCTCGTTCCCTGAGGCCTCCGCTTGATATCCTTTGCCTCCCGTGCCACCTTCCGGGATGGCTCCGCCTTCCCAGCCCAGTCCCCTGACCGGTCCCGGACACCGGATCGAAAACCACTTTGTCCGAGGGCGCAATGTCCTTCTCGCCAGCGCTGATTTCTCGGGGCTCTTCGCCGATGCCCGGCAACACTTCAGCCACTACGGAATCGAACTTCCTGCGGACATTCTTCAGCTCTTCACCGAATTCCTCGCCGGCTTCACCCTTCATGCGGCCTCCCATCCGCGGAACGAGGTCCTTGCCTGGACGGTTCATTTCCAGGACCCCGCCCTCAATGTCTTTCTCGTCGGGGATACCGAGCTCTCCACCGTCGCCGGCCGGGTCTTCACCGAGGGCCTCCGCGAGGAACCCTCCAACATGTTCTATCAGGACCTCGTGGTCCGGGGAAAACCCCCGCACCGGAGCATTGTCCCCTTTGAGGGAACCAGCGTCCGCGGAAGCATTGAATTCTTCTACAGCCAGTCCGAACAGCGCCCGGGACGCTTTTTCCACCTCGGCGGGCAGCGTTACGCCCTCGCCAGCGCCCATCCGGATTATGACCGGGCCTGGTTCCGGAACCTTTCCGCGGAGGCTGTTCCGGACCTTGCCTCGGAGGAGGTTCTCAGCCTCATTGAAACCCGCGACTTCCGGTGGTATTGCGGTTGCCACTACCAGAAGATCCTCGAGGTCCTTTCAGGGCCCATGCGCGATGACCCCGAGGCGCTCTTCGGTGACGAGGAAACCCTCACCGTCAACTGCCCGCGCTGTGCCGCCCGTTACCGCGTCAGCCGCGAGGCCATGGAGGCCTGCCTCCGCGACGGAAGGCCGGGGAACCCTTAATTTGACCGCTCGGCCCCCTCCATTTTGACCAGACGGAGAATTTGCCCCGCCGCCACGACGGCGGGATGCTCATCTCCGACATGAAAAAACCGATACACGCAAAATCCTTTCCCCTTATACCCTTCACCCTTCCCCTCCTCGTTCTCGGGGGCCCTTCCCTTGAAGCGGTCATCATCCTGAACGAGGATTTTGAATCAGACGGCGAGGGAAGCCGCTACACTGCCACGGATGCCTTCAGCGACGGCGCCAGCGACTACTTCATTCGTACCGACGGCATCTCCGGCCCCTCGGGTGTGCCGGCCTATTCCGGGTTCGGGGGCGCCTATTTCTGGGCTGCCGAGGATGTCGATGCCCCGGAAAATCCGGACGCACTCGCCCTGATCGACTTTTCCCCCATTGCCATCGATGGCGTCTCCGACATCGACATCTCCCTCGATATCGGAGCCGGATCAAGCAGCGCCTTTGACAGCCTCGACGACTTTGTCCTTGTCCAGTTCCGCGTCGATGCGGGTTCCTGGCAGTCCGCCCTGGCCTTCCAGAACGATGGAGAGCGTTTCAACTCGGCCCTCCTGCAGGACACCGACTTCGACGGGATTGGCGACGGCTCACTTCTGGGTCTTGAACTCCAGACCTTCAGCAGCGGAAACCTGCCCGTGAGCGGAAATCTCCTTGATCTCCGCATCGACACCCTCGTCAACGCGGGTGGCGAAGCGGTCGCCTTTGACAACGTCCAGGTCACCGGGGTACCGCTCGCCGCGGTCCCCGAACCGGCCCTCGGGAGCCTCCTTGCCGGAGCCCTGACAGGATGCCTTCTTCTCCTGCGACGACACTTTCTCCGCCAACCGGAGAATGAGAGCCGAGCCTGAACACGTATCCCCGATACACACAGGGGCCCGCGATTCCTCTGCCGAGAAGGGATCGCGGGCCTTCTCGTGGGCGGGGGGCTCAGGCCGGGGCGATGATCTCCGCCTCCATCCAGTCGGCCCGGATGTCCCCAAGGCGGACCCGGAAGAGCCGGTTCCGGATATCGGTTCCCGGATCGGGCACCCGGACCCGGATGTAGTTGGCGGTGTAGCCCGGGAATCCCCCGTCGCGCGGATCCTCGAGGAGCACGAGGGCCTCGCTTCCCTGATGGGACTCCATGAAGGCGCGTCGCTTGCGCGCGCTCAGGCTGCGCAACCGGACGCAGCGCCGGCTCCGTTCGGCCACCGGGACCGGGGCCAGGTCACGCTTCATGACCAAGGTTCCCTCCCGCTCGGAAAAGGGAAAGGCATGCGTGTAGGCGAAAGGCAACTCGAGGAATTGCGCGCAGGTCTGCGCAAATTCAGCCTCTGTTTCCCCCGGAAAGCCGACCATGATATCGGTTCCAAGGCAGAGGCCGGGAACCCGCCGGACCGCTTCCCGGACGAATGCCCGGTACTCCCGGATTGAATACTTCCGCCGCATCAGGCCGAGTATCCGGTCGCTTCCCGCCTGCAGGGGGAGGTGAAGAAAGGGAAGCAGGGAATGGTCCGGATCCGCCATCCGGTCAAGCAGCCCCTCCGGAACGGTTGTCGGCTCAATGCTCGAGATCCGTACCCGCAGCAGCTCCGGAATGGCATCAAGGGCGTCGACGAGGTCGACGATGTCCTTTTCCCCGTTGGCATAGGTCCCGACATTAACCCCCGTGAGGACCAGCTCACGTATTCCCCGCCGGGCCGCCGCCCGGGCCTCGTCCAGCATGTTCCCCCAGGCCCGCGAACGGGCCTGTCCCCGGGCAAAAGGAATGATGCAGAAACTGCACATGAAGTCGCATCCGTCCTGCACCTTGAGGTTGGCCCGCTTGTCAAAGGGAAGGTCACCGACATACGTCAGGCTGAAGTCCTCCCGGCTGATGCGCTCCCGCAGAATCACCGGTTCCCCGTTCTTCCCCGCATGAAGGTGTTCGAGGACGGCGAACTTGTCCTGGTTCCCGACAATCAGGTCCACCCCGGGAATCGCCGCGATCTCGGCCGCTCCCATCTGCGAATAACAGCCGATGACCGCCGTGAAGGCCTCCGGGTTCTGCCGGACGAATTGCCGCACCGCCTTGCGGCATTTTCCGTCCGCTTCCCGCGTGACCGTACAGGTGTTGATGATCCCGAGATCGGCACGCTCCCCAAAGGGAACCACCCGGTATCCCTCCGCCGCCAGACGGTCGCGCAGGATCTGCGATTCAGACTGGTTCAAGCGGCAGCCAAGGGTATGCACCACTGCCCGCAGACCGGTTTTGTTTCTGGAAGACCCGTCCATCAATGGTCCCGTTTCAAAGAGGATTTCCGGGCTCAAGACAAGTCCTTAGCCGCCGCCAGTCAAACGGACTTTTCCCTGCCGCAACGCCTGCCTCCCTGACCGATCAGGATTCCGGTTTCGTGATCATCGGAAAGCTGTCCGTACGGAAAGGCGTCACTGGCAAACCGTCCTCCGAAAAGAGGTTGCAGTCAGGATTGTCCGCCCAGGCATAACGCACCGCCACCGGTTCCGGGATTGCCTCATGCCAGACTTCAACGGTGTCCCCGTCCACAAGCCGGGCCTCCGCCCAGCGCCACTCGCGATCCTCCCCGCAGATCGCAAAGCCCTTCACCGTATCCGTGTCGACGGTCCGCAGGCTGCTCCCGAAACCTTTGAAATCAATCTCGACCCGCGACCCGGCAACGCGCCCGGAAGTGAATTCCGGACTGCGGTAAGTGAGGTCATATCCATAATCGCGGGCAAGGGCCCAGCGGGCCAACCGGGCAGCCACGTCGTGCTTGTTCCGCGGATGGATGTCGTTGCCCTCCCCAAGGTCGATGATCACGGCCTGCCCGGTGTTGGGCAGGGAAAGGGTCCGCGTCTGGGCCTCCCGCAACTCCGCCCAGGCACTCTCCCCGGGAACGTCCGCTTCCTCCCGGAAATCCGCCAACTGCACCCAGTAAAAAGGAAAATCCCCTTGTCCCCATTCCGAACGCCAGTGCTCAATGAGATAGGGGAAAAGGTCACGGTAGGCCTGCGCGCGGGAGGCGTTGGATTCCCCCTGATACCAGATCACGCCCCGGATGCCGTAGCCAATCGTCGGATGCAGGACGCCCGCATAAATGTTCCCCGCGCGCTGGTTACCGCTCAGCCAGGCTTCCGGAGAGCGCGGTTTCCGGGGCACCCGCCGACCTTCCGCTTCTGCGGACGCCTTCGCCGCTTCCCACTCCTCAAGGGCCACCTCATGGGCCTCCCGGGCTTCCGGAGTTTGCATTTGGGCTTCCTTATCCGCCGCTGTTTCCACTATTCGGCGGAAACGTCCCTCCCCCTCAAGCGCTTCCCGGTGGATCCAGGCCTCCGCCGCGGAGCCGCCCCAGGCGTTGTCAATCAATCCCACCGGGACATCAAGGGTCTCGTGAAGGAAACGCCCGAAATAATAGCCGATCGCGCTGAAATCGAGGACGGTCTCCGGTCCCGCAAGGACCCATTCCCCATCAAAATCATCCTGCAGCTCCTGTGTCCCGACGCGCGGAACGGTCAAAAGCCGCATTCCCGGATAGTCCGCACCGAGGGCATTCAGGTCCCCGTTCCATGTCTGCCGCAGGGGCCACTGCATGTTCGACTGCCCCGAACAGATCCAGACTTCCCCGACAAGGACATCCTCAATCTCCAAGCGGTCCGTTCCCTCAATTAAAAGGGTCTCCGGTTCCCATTGTGCCGGCCGTGCCTCCAGTTCCACTTCCCAGCGCCCCGCCGCGTCTGCCACCGTCCGGACCTCCGTCTCCCCAAAACGCACCCTCACCTTCGTCCCCGGGTCGTCCCATCCCCAGACCGGATTCGCCTGTTCCCGCTGCAGGACCATGTGGTCCGTGAAAACCGAAGGCACCCGCAGGGCCCCTCTCAGGTCAACGGCCGCCACCATCAACCCCGCCAGCAGAAGCATGCCACTTCCCCCGATCATCCTCCCCAGTCCCTTCGCTGCCCATGCCTTCACGCTTTTATTCATAGCCGCAGGCTGGAGAATTCCCCGCCTCCGGCAAAGCCCAATTTCCCTCCCCTCCCCCCATCTTCGCCCTTTTCAGGAAATTTTCGGAAAATTCCAGAAAACACTTGATCCTCCTCAAAATTCCCCCACGTTGATGGTCTTTGCCATTTGGCAAATTCCCTTCCCAATCACTTTATTGCAGGGTGGAGCAGCCCGGTAGCTCGTCAGGCTCATAACCTGAAGGTCGGGGGTTCAAATCCCTCCCCTGCACCCATTTTCTCGAAGCTCCGCTTCGATAGAAAATGGAGTGTCCCGCGAAGCAGAGCGAAGCGGGACGGCAAGGCATCCATCTTCGTCCCGAGCCTTCGGGACTACGCTGGCCAGGCCCATCTTCGCCTCCCGGCTTCATGCTTCACTGCGTTTCGCACGACAAGCCGCTGGGCAGGCCCAAATTCAGGCCTCCGTCGAAAGTTGGAGGCTTTTGTTTATCAAAGATGTGAAAGCAGCGGCCCCTCACCCCACACCTTACGGCGGATTCCGACAGATTTCTGAAAGACTACGCTTAATGCGGTTGCTGAATCGGAAGCCCGGCAAAAGCCTTTACGGGAAAGGCCTCCTTCCGCGAGCATTGGGGGATTTGATTCAACCGAAGCGAAAGTTCATGGCAGGAGTCATCGAACTCTGAGAGATAGAACTTCGCATGTTTAACCAAGTCCATCATGATGCCCGTCATGTTCCGGTCACCGACTTTTCTAAGACTGACCACGCTCAGCTCAGGAACGATGATGCGGTCAAAGTGAAAGCTGAAGCCATACTCATGAAGACAATTCCGGATGGCTGAACTTGCATCCCGAATAAAATCACTTGAGCAATTTATCCCCTTTCCGGGGAACACCCAGGACAACACGCTGGCCCGGTTAACGATGATGACGAAGCGATATCCCCCTACTGTGAAATGATCCGAAGCCCAGTCAAGGAAAGGACTGACCTCATCGTCAGGAGATCCAAGCGATTGCTCCCCGATTCGTTTGCAGATTTTGTGGGTCAGTCGGAATTGCATTTATTTAGCCTGCAGCATCGCCTTGCAAATGAATTAGCCGTGCTCGCAGTGTCGGAAGGTCATCCTGAATCACTTCCCAGATGAGTGGTAAGTCTACTCCAAAGTAAGCGTGGACAATGCGGTTTCTCAATCCACGCACCAATGCCCACGGAATATCCGAATGTTCCTCTCGAAAAGCATCGGGTAATCGTCCTGCGGCTTCGCCGATGATCTCAAGATTGCGAACCACAGCATCCTGAGTTTTCCGGTCGAAGAAAAAACCATCCGAATCCACCTCAGCCGTATAGACCTCAATCTGCTGAATAGCATCCAGCATGTCCTCAAGAAGCTCCTTGATACTGCGGCTAGACATCAACAAGTTCCGCTTGGATAGACGCCAACCGGCTGGGCTTAATTGCTCGACGGGAAACAAGATCAACCTTCAGGCCGAGTAATTGCTCGATTTCATCGGCCAGGGCAACAAAGCGTAACCCAATTCCGGCATCCACATCCACCAGGATATCGACATCGCTGTCCGGAGAATAATCACCCCGGGCGCGTGAACCAAATAACCCGATGCTCCGGAGGGGGTAGCGGGATGCCAATTCCGGTTTCTTTTCCCGAAGCTTGGTCAAAATCCTTTCGCTGCTGACATCCATGCTGTGAGTATTAGAGGTTGGTGTATTCGCCGTCAAGGTGCTTGCGTCACCTTCCCATAATACACCCAGTCCCATTTCCGCACATCCAGTACCACCTCAAACAATTCCTCAAATTCCGGTATCCTAAAACTCGTAACCCATTTACCCACAACACATAACAGACATATCCCTCCCCCCTCATAACCTGAAGGTCGGGGGTTCTAGCGAGCCCGTAGGGCGACATGACCGCAAGAGCCCAATCCCTCCCCTGAACCCACTTTAGCCTGCTAAGTCCTTGATTTAGCGGGCTTTTTGTTGCCCGCTTTGGACAGGCGACTTTGGACGTTTTTGACACTTGAACACCCCTGAACAGGGGTGAACACAGGTGACATGTCCAAAGTTTGTACCAAAGTCCAAAGTCGGTCGAGGGGGGTGTCCAAAGGTCTTATCTGCCAGTCAATCCACATGACGAGTAGATAAGTTTCCCTTATACTCCGAACGCAATCGGAAGTCCCAGATATTCGGATGGAACAAAACAGAAACTCTGATTGTTAAAGGGTGTATGCGCACTTGCCTGTCTGCGGCCATTCTGATGTTCGTGATCCCGCTTTTCGGGAATGAAGGGCAGTGGGAGCTGGTTTATCCCGAGGAATACCCCGTTCCAGAAGGAATGACAACGGGCAACTTCTCGGATAAGACCATCGCAACCTGGGGTAAGATTGTGTTCATAACCGAAGAAGATGACGCTGCAATCCTAGACGAGGATGGCGCACGAACCATCCGATTGCCGTACAATGGTGATCCATACGACCACTTTCAGGCGCGCCAACTCATTCAAAGAAACGGTCGCTTTTTCTTTTTTGCGGAATTCTCAACACCCAAGCAATGGACCGATAGTGCCATTTTTTCCACTACTGATTTTTTGGAGTATTCTGACGAGCTCTATTGGACAGGATGGGAGTATTACGGATCCGATATAGTGCAGACATGGCCTGTAGCTTTCAAGAAGTCAGGCGATCAGCTTTTCGTGGTTGAAGGTATCGTGCGAGGAAACTCCCCACCAAGATGGAGAATATTTGATGGTGAAACCTGGCAACTGTATACACATTCAAGGCTCAGTCATTCCATTTCAGATAGAGTTTTCTTCCCTGCCCTCGATCAGTTTGTTATTCTCACAGATTCGAATGAAGTGGTGATTTTGAAAAGCCTGGATAAATCGGGTCTAGTATCTCCATTTGTCACGTTCGAAGTGGAATCATGGCCAGGATACTTCCGCAGGCTTACTTGCCTGGATGCAAATACAATTGTCGCCTATGGAGATTCAGCTGAACTCGCCCTTATCCGCGCGGATGGATCGATTCACCTATCGCATCCCTGGAAATTTTTTCCTCCCGATGATTACAGAATTGAATTCATCCGCTTTGTGAATGGTTGGTACTATCTGGTTGGCAGCGTCACACTGAGAACCCGCGACTTTGAGACATATGAAAAAGTGGAAACTCCACATGCAAAAGAATTGGTAGCTGTTCGTCATTACAAGGATCGGTTACTCGGATTTCTTAAAGATGCCATTTTCGAAATGAGCCTTGAGCATGGCTATCTGGACTCAATCGAGCCCCAACCCAACTGGCACCATGCCGACTGGCTCGGTTGGTTCCAGATCATAGACGAGGAAAAGGGAGACATCGATCACCTGCTGCTCGGAAAGTGCTGGGTGAAGCAGGTCAGCGAACAGGAGTACTGGCTACGCACCTCCACCCTGGGCTGGATTTATATCTACAAAGACTGGTCTCCGTGGTTTTGGCGCATGGATGACGGCCACTGGTATTGGCTCGACCAGAACGGCTGGCCGCCTCGGGCCTGGGATGCCGATGCCGAGGAGTGGCTGGAGCTGCGGCCCTGATAATTGGGGAATCCCTATTCCGCAAGGCGTTCACCGTCACAACACAACAATACTGTATAAGTAAATTCCAGAATTCAGCTGACGTACCAAAATAACGCGCCAAACTAAGAGCCGTGTCCGGATTAATGGCACGCTGGCCTTTGAGGATGACAGCGACCCGACTGTGAGGAATGCCTGTATCCACTGCCAGGCGGTATGCAAAACAACCGCCTTGGATTGGTTTTTCACAAAGCGACTGCCTCAAGCACAGCCTTGGGATTTTTCTTCGCAATCTTCAGGAGTACTTTAGCTGATCCGGTTGGTGTCCGGTATCCCTGTTCCCAATTTTGCAGAGTGCGAACGCTGATTCCCATCAAAGCGGCGAATTTTGCCTGAGAAAGCTTCATTCCCTGCCGGATCCGGGTGACCTCCAATGGCTCAATTTCGGTAACCCGGTATGGCTCTTGGCTTCCTTCCTCGACGGCCTTCATCTCCTGAATGCCCTCGATCAATTCATTGTATAATTTATCGTCCATAACTAATCTCCGATTAACGTCATTAAAATCTTCAGCTGCTCAACGGTGAGATCCTGTTGCCTGTTTTTAGCGTATGCGATGAGTAAATAGATTCTGTCTCTTTGATTTATCCAATAATAGATGACACGTATTCCACCACGTTTCCCTCGCCCACTTCCACTCCATCTCAGTTTCCTTAATCCTCCACTACCGGGGATCACTTTCCCGGATTGGGGATTCAGCATCAGGAAAGTCTGAAGTTGTCGAAGTCCATCCTCGCCCAATACGCCTTCTTTTGTCCGAACGAAGGACCTAGTCTCGATAAATATCATCGATCATAAAATCTACGTCATTGACGTATATTCTGTCAAGTCATCTCTTCGGTGTCATTTCGCGGTTGATGACGGTATTCAATTCAAGCAACTCGGCAATTCGAAGCTCATCCCCAACCTGCACAGACATCCAGTCCCACCTCTAAGAATCCCTCAAATTCGAAAAACCCAAAATTCCTTAAGCATCCCAAAACCAACACTGGAAAACAAAATAACCCTCCTCCTCATAACCTGAAGGTCGGGGGTTCTACCAAGCCCGAAGGGCGACACGGGCGTCAGCGACCTGACCACGAGAGCCCCATCCCTCCCCTGCACCCCTCCTTCGCTCACTGTGTAAGCTTCGGAGGGCACAGCCCATCTTCGCCTCCCGGCTTCATGCTTCACTGTGTTTCGCACGCCAAGCCGATGGGCAGGCCCGCTTTAGCCTCCGTTAAAAAACAGAGGCTTGTAAAGCACCGGCACCCGCAGAGCCTTCAAGGGAGAAGGATAGCGATTTTGGTGTTACCCACAACCAGGTGGCCAATTCTAAAACCTCATGGCCCGTTGATTGGAAGTGCCATCAGGGACCTTCAGGAGGGCGATTTCAAGGAATGGGAGTTGCCGGATTAGCGGCAGAGCCGCACCGTGCAGGTCATCAACCCCAACGTTCAAGCCAGCCATTTCCGGAGGAGTTCCAGATACGCCGGGCATGAAGAACAACCAGCGGGCGGTTTGGTTTCCCTCCGACCTGGGACTCCAGTTCAACGCCTCTCAGGCGACCCAGCCACCTTCCCCATCAAAATACCCGGGTTGCCTCCAAGGGACCTGATTTCCGTTGAAAAAAGGCTTCAGGCGAAGCGCCATCTCGTCCAGTTCGGGTTCGGCCATCGGGGTAAAGGTCCTGAGGGTGTCGGCGTTGTCAAGCATGACACCGGCCGTTCCCATACCGATAATGGCCGTGTTCACGTGCTCCAGGGAAAGGGCGTAGCGGATGAGTTCCTGTGGGGACAGGGACGGATCATTTTCACGCGGGCGGATCGCCTTGATGATGGAGACGCCCATGCCCCTTGAGGCGGCGGCGGGAATAGCACTTTTCTCAAAGGCCTGACTCCCACCCTGATGGTGATCAAGGGAAATAATCATCAGGTCGAGATCGTAGGTTTCAACGGCGTATTTCATGCCAGCAGCGGAAGCGTGGCCGCTGATCCCGATACTGCCGATATCCCCGGCTTTCTTGTACTCGAGCAACATGCCGTAAACAGCTTCCAGGTTTTTCGCGTCTTCGAGGGAGGCAATCGCGTGCAGGTTGTAGCAGTCGATGTAATCCGTCTTCAAATTCTCGAAACTTCTTTCCACGAGAGGCCGGGCCGCGGCCACAGATCGCTCCTGAACCTTTGAAGAAACGACGACTTCACTACGGCGGTCCTTGATGACTTCGCCGAGTCGGTGTTCAGTCCCGTAGTTCGCGGCGCAGTCCCAGTAATAAAATCCTTCATTAAGGGCATTCTCCAGGAATAAGGGACCTGTTCTATCGGTTGTCGGATTCTTGAAGCGGCTGCCACAGCCGATGGCGATTCTCGGGACGCGCAGGCCGGTCTTTCCAAGAATAGTGGTCGGTAATCCCCTGGAATTGAGATTGAACTTCCGACGGGGACTCGCTGCGGTCCCGAGCGGGGAGGCCAGGGCTGCTGTCGAAATCAGGGCTGTCTTGATAAAATCACGACGGGTATAAGGCTTAATCTTTTCTTTCATCTGATGTGTCCCCACAAATACTTCAAGGTGGCCGTTAACAGTCAGATGGAAAACCAGCCGCCGTCAGTAAGGTTGTAGAACCAGCGGGGATTCGGGCCGCTGGAAAACCTATACCATTTATTGTTCCCGTAGCCATAAAGGTTCGGATACAGGGTTTCAGAGGTAAACATCCATCCCAGAGAAGAATCCCAGAGGAAAAAACTTTCACCCACATTCCCCACCATATGGACCCAGCCAAGGCCCGCATGCAGAATCCATGGATCCTCATCGGCATAAATGAAGCCCATCCAATCCACGTTATACCAGTCCTCAGTTCTCGGGTAGTTCGCATACCAGGGATTGAAACTGGGGGCGGTCAGGATGTGCAGCTCGGCAATCGAGTTCCACTCGTTGATGGAATTCCCGTGGCCAACAAGCCTTACAAACCTTCCTTTAATCTCTTCCGGAAGGGGATAGTACTCAAAATCGCGCCCCACGTCCATGGTTGCCTTGTCGGCCAGAACGGTTGTCCACGATTCCCCGTCCTTGGATATCGCAACATCAAAATAGGCGGTACGTTCACGGTTTTTCCACCAGGCAACTTCAATGCCTGTGATCGGGGATACCGCCTCCAGTTCCGCCTGGAGGAACACATTCTCACCTTCGGCCATCCAGTGGGTGCCAAGGTTGCCGTCATTGGCGAGGTCAATACTGGTATGGTGTTTTCTGCTGTTGGAGTCAAGGGAGGCGATTCTGGCCCGCCTTCGCTCGTAGCCTTTGACTTCCAGCCAGTCCACCCGACTGGACTCCGCACTGCCATTCCCGGCCTTCAAATCCGTGAACCCGATTTCCACAACCGCGCTCAGGTCCGGATTCGCTTCAGGAACGGCGTTCCCAAAATCGATGCGATCCGCATCAAGAGCCTTCCATTCGAGGCTTTCAAGCATCCGGGTGGATTGCCTCCAGTCGGCGGACTCGCACTCAACCGGATCGGATACCAGCCAATGCCCGGCAAGCGTGCGCAGGAGGACATGCAGGCAGTGATTGCCACTTTGACGGGTCCGCCAGGTCAGCGTTGAGTCCCCGGAGAGGTCGAAACTTCTCCCATCCTGGAACCTCAAGGTTGCGCCCCAGTCGGCACTCCTGATTTGGCCAGACCACACATAGTGAGGGTCGTTATCGATGGAATCGTGGTGGCTTTTTTTCAGGCCGTGGGCCGTGTCGCCTTCACCACCGCCAACCGCTCCTCCATAGAGGTTGAGGTCAAGGTCCGGATTTGCCACGTGCTCCTGCGTGATGGGCAGCGCGAACGGGGTTTCCGCCCAGTCTTCACGGAATATGAGTTCCGGATCAGCCGGCAGTGCCTGGATCATCAACCATAACGAAAAAACGAATACACTGTATTTCATGTTACCAAGTATTGGATATCCCTGTTTAATGGCCTTGGTCAATTGTTTCGAGGTTTTTTTGAAACTGCATCCAGCGCTAATAGGTTTGATCAGATTTGGCCATGGGTGCCTCGCGAACATCCGGTCCCATTCCCGGAAATCCCCACCCCGGAAGGGATTAACCTGTTAAATCCCTCTGGATAGGTACGCTCCAACAGGTATCCGGATACGGTCTAGCTTCACTCCAGGCAGTGCCTCTCATTGTGGCTGTATTTTCCCGAATGGAAGCATAAGACTTGAATTCCCCCGGAAGGTCCGGTATCCGCATCAACCTGCGGATGGAAACGGAGACCAAAGATGATTCCTGCCGGCCCGTGCGCCGGGAGTGGCTGTTCTGGTTGCTGGCCGGCCTGCTGACGCTGGCCTTCTTCTTCCGTCAGACTATCCTCACCGGGTTCGACCTGGGGCTCGGGGGCATCGGGGATGCCCGCCTGATGATGTTCCTGATGGAGCACTGGTGGCTGGTGGCGCAGGGGGAGGTCCTCTGGAACCAGCCTTTGTACTTCCATGGCGCGGAGGGCATCCTTGCAACCACCGACACCTTCTTCATGCAAGGCCTGATCTACGTCCCCCTCCGGGCCGCCGGGCTGGGGATGTTCGCTGCCTGGCACGGGGTATGGTTGACGTGGGCGGCCATCGGGTTTGGAGGCATGGGCTGGCTCCTCAGACGCGAACTGCGCCTCCCCCTTGCCTGGTCGATCGCGGGAAGTGCCTTTTTCATCATCGCCAACCCGACCTACCTGATTCCATACGCCTCGCACTTGCAGCTGTTGAGTGTCTGGATGGTCCCGCTCCTCGTTGTTTTCGGTATCCGCATCGTTCAAAACTGGAACAGCCCGTCCGGGCGTCTCTACGGATGGGCTGTGGCCTTCGCCTTGCTTTACGGCCTCCTGGCCCTGAGCACATTCTACATTGTCTGGATGGCGACCTTTTATGCCTGCCTGGCAGGGGTTGTCTGGTACCTCAGTCGAGCGGTCTTCATCCGATTGACCCTGCAACAGAGGCGCATTGACGCCTCTCTCGGGCTACGCTCCGGACCGCGTCCCTGGCTTTTGATCCGCCAGCCCCGTGCCTGGATCCTTCTCGGGATCTTTCTGGCGTGCCTGCTGCCCTTTCTGGGCCTGTACCTGCCCCTGCGTCTGGGCGACGGGGGTTGGCCTTTCAAGGTGGTCTTTGAGCTGCTGCCAGCCCCGCGTCATTGGTTCAATCCCGGTGAAGGCAGCTGGTTGTACGCCGGCGGGTTTGATTCCCACGCCCAGGAGCGGCAGTATGGCCATACACCACTGGTCTGGATCGGGGTTATTGGCCTTTCACTGTGGATCCTCTTCAGGCCGGCGTTCAAGGGGACCTGGCTACGGGTCGTTGTCCTGACAAACCTCCTCTTGTTCTTCCTCCTGACGCGATTCGGGGACACGTCAATCTGGGAAGTTGTCTTTCATCTCGTACCTGGCGGGGATGTCATCCGGGCGCCTTTCCGGGTTGCCCATATCCTGTACGCGACGTTTCCGGTCCTGCTGGCATGGGGAGGGGCTCGCCTGTCGGGGGTTTCCCGCCCTTTTTCGGTTTTGGCAGCCGTCCTGTGCCTCTTCGTCCTTCTGGAACAGGTGAATACCCTGCCCATCGCCAACCAGTCGCGGTCCAAGCTGCACGCCTACCTTGAATCGGTTTCCGCTCCACCGGAAGATGCCCGCGCCTTCGCCATCCTGCCTGAAAACCCTGCATCAGAAGCGCCGTTCATCCTGCAGACCCGGGCCATGATGCTGGCTCTTGACACCGGGATCCCCACCATCAACGGGCTGACCGGACGTTTTCCGGACGACTTCTATCATTTCGATACCCACAAGGCGACTTACCCCGCTGCCGCTGAGTCGTGGGCATTCCGCCATGGCTTTTCCGAATGGTGCTATTGGTATGATGAAGCGCAGGGCAAATGGCGTTCCTTCGACGGGATGCGCTTTGGTGACTGGGAAGAATATCGGGGGAAGAACCTTGTCCACCATCCCCTGCAACCCCGGATTTTCCTCAGCGGCTTCTCCATGCGTGAGGACTGGGGCGTCTGGAGCGAGGGTCCACAGAGCCGTATTATTCTTCCAGCCATGAGCTTCCCAACGCAACTGGAGATCGACTGGTTCCCCTTCCTGCCCGAGACCAGTGAACCTCTCGAGGTGCGTGCCTCGCTGGACGGGGTGAAGGTCGGTGAATGGCACTTTCCGGGAGCACCGGAGCGTATTGTCATTCCGGTCAGTCCGGCGACTCGTGACTCACAGCACTTCCGGGCCCTCAGGATTGATTACCATGATCCCAGAAGCCCCGATGCGTTCGACCAGAACTCGGGTGACACCCGAGAATTGGCGATCGGCTATCGTTCCCTTGTCTTAAGCCGGAAAAAGTAAAAGGGTCCCGAAGCGATCGGCCCTTGGAGTTTGGTCCCCCAGAACGAACGGTGTTTCCGCCATGAGGTTCAGGAGGACGGGGCCCAATGCCGCCGAACGGAGCCCAGCCTTGATTAATCCGCTCCCCGCCGATTGATGACCAATTCCGTTGGCCAGGCATTGGACGACAGGGAGAGCAGATACATCACCGTCCCGGCAATATCATCAGGCGTGATGGCATTATTATCCTCCGGGTCATTCATGGGCGTTGCAACAAGAGCAGGGCATATTGCCGTCGAGCGAATCGCTCGTTCAGTCCCTTCGTCGCTCAAGGTTTTCGAGAGAGCAAGCAATGCATGTTTTGACATTGCATAAAAGCCGATACCGGCCCACGCATCCACGGAACAGAGTGAAGCAACATGGATGATACTCCCCCGGACGCCTGTCCTTGCATCCGGCTCGTTTTTATCAAGCAAGTTCCAGGCATGTTTCGAACACCAGAAAGGGCCATAAACGTTGGTTCGCATCACTCTTTCCAGATCCTCTGTCCGTCCTTCTGCCATGGTTGTGGAGGAGGGACCTATTCCCGCATTGTTGACCAGGAGATCCAGTCGTCCCCAGGCGCTTTGTGCTTTTTTCACGAGAGTCTGGCAGTCTTCCTCTTCTGAAACATCCGCCCGCATCGGCATTACCTCTCCGGCGTATTTCCGGTTAAGGTTATCGGCCACCTCCCGGTTTTTTTCTTCGCGGCGCCCGGCAACGATAATGCGCCAGCCGGCCTCCGCCAATCGAGTCGCTATGGCTTTTCCAATACCGCTGTTTCCACCGGTTACAATTGCTGTTTGCTCCTTCATATCATTCCTGGTTTAAACCGGGCACAGGATCCTCATCATCTGCAGGAAACCTTCGCGGAGACGGCATCCGGAAGTCGGTTTATCCGGGGGGATCCATCATTCACCGGATCCAGCCTTTCCCACCCTATCATGGGGGTGCTTTATCATCCCCCGATTTTTTCTTGGATGCCACCACAACGAAGCATGCTGGCACCATAGTAGGGATTCAACACATTCGTATCCCCCTGCAACCAACTCGCCCCCTCGCCACTGAAGGCCATCGGGCAATGGGCGACATAAAGAGAGGCCTCTCCGGATGTGCCAGTTGTCCTCACCAGTTCGATCATTCCTTTGGAAATATCAAGAAAAGCTGCGCGGGCGGCTTTCTCATCCTCTGAACTTGCGAGGGATTCGGCGGCATCCCGGAGCTGATCCAAGGATTCGGCCTGAGGTGCTGCGTCAAGCGCCGAAAGGAAGGCTTCCACCTCCCCTCTGGCAGCAGCCGGATTGTCATCGGCAAGGGATGACTGGACCTCCAGATAAGGCGGCACCAGTTCGTCGACCACGACGGGAGTCACGGCGGAATCTTCCTCCGCGAATCCGGATAGTGAGACCGCCATGAGGCCGGCCGCCAGAAGTATGTGTCTTTTAAAGGATTTCATTGGGGTTTCCTGGTTTAGGATCATTGTTTAATGAACCGGCAAGGCAGCTATCGTCAACACGACCGGCATCATTCCGCCAGAAAGGGGAAGCGTCATGTAAATCGTGGTATCGCAACCCCTTCCACAGCGTCCACCTCGGGGATGCGAATCCACCGCAGGACAGGCCAACTGGGGCACGAACCCTAGTCGCCAAGGACCATCTGGAAGAGATAGAACACGGGGTAATTGGCGGGTTTGTTAATGGTCAACTGCATCTGGTCACCACCGACATTTTGGGCACTGAAACCGGTTGGTGTCGGGCTCACATTGAGACTGGGTGTGGAAAAAAGGTTGAAGGTGACGGCCTCCGCGTATTCATCGGGAAATTCAAAGGCAAAGGTGATCGTCGTCGGCGAGGAGAAATCAGTGGTCACCTCAGGAGGCGTCAAATCCATCGGCGGGTTGCCTGAAAAGGCGGCCGGATCGGTGGGATTGGTACCGTCGAGGATTTCCTGAAGGTCGCTGTATCCGTCACCATCCGTATCCGCGAATGGGTAAAGCGAGACGCCGTAGAGGTCCTCCAAGTCATCGGGAATCAGATCCGCATTCGCATCCGCCGAGTTGCTGACCGGCAGGAATATCAACTGAAGGGGCGGAATCACCTCAAGGACTGTGTCCGCGCTGCAATCCGAATCCACATCCGCGTAGCCTTCCACCCAGACAATCGAGCTTTCGGGCAGCCGAAAGGCATCCGGCATCGCAAACCGGTTGCCATTGAAATCAATCAGGCTGACGGACTCCTGGGTAGCGGTATCCTGAAGGACGGTGCAGGATCCGGAGATCCCGCCGGAGATCACCTCCAGTTGGCGGTATTCAACCGGACGACGGGTTTCAAGCCCGAGCAGGTAGGCCGTCCCGGTGGCCGCGCTGGAGAGGGTTGCCGGGTCAAGCGGGGCGACAGCGGGATCGTCCATGTAGCCGGTATGCTCCAGGGAGCCGGTACGGATAAATTTGCGCAACGCGTCAAGTGGCGGGACAAGCGTTCCTGGATTGTCGTTGGCCTGGTCCGCACTGATACGGTAGATCGCGGTTGCCACCTCCCGCAAGGCCAGGACGGCCGGGTCGGTACCGGATTCGACCGCTGTGTCAGTGACCTCAAAGATGTGCCTGAGGAGGTAGCCGGTGTCGCTGCCATTCGTCTTATGCCGCAGGGATTCAAGGACCTTTCCGGGCACCGCAAGGCTGCGCGAGCCGTCACCGGGAGCATCATCCAGAGCTACCGCCACTTCACCGCTGCGAAAGCCGGTGAAGGTGACCGGATCAGGACCGATGATGCCACGGGAACGCAGGATTTCCTCTACCCGCAATTCGACCAGCAGGAGCGTCAGGGTATCGAGGAGGTCGAACTCCCGTAGAACCTCCGGCCGGGGCGTAGAGAGCAGATGCGCCCTCGCGGCGGCAATCCACGCAGCCGCCTCGTCAGGCAGGTTGCCGCCAGCGCTGCCATAGGCATGGGGAATCGGATCCAGGGAAAGAGCAGGAATATTTACCAGTCCGGCAACCTGGCGGCCGCGGCGTGGATCGGGATGGGCCACGTCGATGTTGAAATCGCGCTCCGTGGAAACCACGAGGAAGCGTTCCGGGTTGGCGACATCGACCCCATCCAGGTAGGCATGCGGTACCGTTGGTCCTTTTCCCTGAAGAGCTGTGCGGTCAAAGCCGATAAGGGAACCCGAAGGATTGTGGAGGCGGACATTGGTCGCCAGGGGATCGCCGCCAGGCATCTCCGCGCCGGCGTCCAGGGAGGCTACAAACGGGTTCCCTGATCCGGAGCCGTCGTGGGACCAGGGAACCGCCACGAGGTCGAAAACATTCTGGAAGTTGAGGACAGCGGAACCGTTTGGCTTATCCAACGGATCGTTCGGGTCCGTACCCGCAATCGTCTCCTCGAGGTCGGAAAAGCCATCGCCGTCGCTGTCGATCTCGCGTGATGGCGGCACGGACAGGGGATCGTTGGGATCGGCACCCGCGAGGAGTTCAATCTTATCGCCATACCCGTCGCCGTCTGAATCGTCCCCGGAGTTCACCGGATCGAGTCCGGCATCGATCTCCACGAAGTCCGGCACGCCGTCACTGTCCGAATCCAGATCCGAGGGAGACACGGTCACGGAGTAGTCAGCTGTTTGCATCGGTGTCCGGCGTCCATCCGGCATCTGTCCGAAATACTGGAGGGCAAAACTCTCGTAACGCGGGCCGACGGGCCCGGTCCCGCTCATCCATTCTCCATCAGGGAGCACACGGTAGGAGACAAGCATCGTCGGATCAGAGGGAAAAAGGGTCACCGAGACACTCTCCTGGAACACGCCCCCTTGAGGCTCGGCCCGCACCGTTCCGGGAAGGGAACCAAGGGCCGGGGAACGATCATGGAGGGAAATATCGCCCCCGACCTGATTCGGCAGGGCCTCGGTGCTCGCTGGTGGTTTGGGGCCGACAAAGACCGTGGCCGGATTCTGGAGGCCGGTGGCGGTCCCTCCGAATGCTTCAACCTCGGCTTCCACGTCACTTCCTCCCAGGACGACCGCCGTCGTCCACACACCCGCGCTCATGCGCCCGGTCAGGGCGGCATTCTCAACAATAAACGGTTTCTCCGAGAAAAGGAGGATGTTGCTCCCTTGCCCATACAGATCGGCATTCGGCAACCCGGTATCCCCCTTGTGGACAAACTCACTCCCGTCATGGAGGTACAACTCGGCAACACTGGATGATGCCTTTCCCGGCTGTCCGGAAAACAGCACCAGGCTACCGTCCTCACGCGCAATCGCGGTGTCGAAAAAGTGACCGGTTGGGGGACCCATGGTCTGCTCCGGCGCCGGGGGCTGAAAACCGTCAAAGGTGTAGAAAATTGCCTCGTTCCCACCGTCAACGACAGCGAGCAGGCCGGTGGTCGAGGTATTGACTACGGGGTACAAATGGTCGACCCCCATTCCAAGACTGAAATTCCCGGCCGGATTCAACGCCGATCCGTCCCACGTGAAGGCACTGAAGGTGTCGGAACCCGGGATATGGAAAAGGAACTGGTAGTCCCCGGATTGATCAAAGGAGGCGTGAATGACCGAACTGCCGGCAGGAACCGCAATCTCCTGTACCAGCTCGAAGTCACCGGAAGCGGTGAAAACAAGGGTAAACACCTCCTCCCCAGGATCGGGAACCTTCTGGAAGAATGCCAGCAACGGCAGGCCCGATTCAACCAGCACCGTACGGTATCCGCGCTCCGGAAAATCAGGCGGGTCGAACCCCGGAGCGTACGAAGCCAGCCCGGTTCCGTCAAAGCGAATAAAGTCACGCGATCCCGGTTCGGACGGGTCAAATAATGCCGAGAAACCGATCAATTCGGTGGTCGCAGCCCCGCTGGCACCCTCGTTGACGGCCGTGATTTCCGACACCCCCCACAAGGCGTTGAAAACCGGACGGGGGGCGCGGTTGAGGGTATCCCCGGTGTAGGCAAAGGCATTGATCCGGTTGGCTTCGGCAGCGGTGAGGGCGACGGAGTCGTATCCGGTGTCCTCAAAGCGCCCCACCGCGACCGCCGACACGTCCCCCACCCCTCCGGCGACCGGCTCCAGCCAGAGGGGTCCACCCGCCTCAAGAGCCGGACGGACCAAGCCGGTTTGCCGGTCCACGACCACCAGGTCGGGCACGCCGTCCCCGTCAAGGTCCGGCTGGGCGACAAAGGCATCCTGCGTCCCGTAAACGAATGAGGTATTGAGGAACTGGGCTGAAAGGGGTGCCACCGCAATGGCGGCAAGTAACGCCACCGGCAGCGGCCAAAGGAGGCTCTGTAGTCCTTTTTTCATCATATTTTCGGTTCTATGGTCAAACGGGGCCGCCCGGAATCTTCAGGGGATGGCAACAACGTTGGTCGGAATGATCTCGACGATCTCACGGCTGACCGGATTGAAACGAACAATCAGATAGCGGTAATGCGCTCCGGAAATCACCGGCTGGGTGTCCTTTACGAGCAGGTCGTACCAGAATTGCTCCTTGCGGGTGGAACTTGGGGCAATAAGAATGAAGGGATCGTAGTTGTGGTGGGCGTCCCCGATTCCCGGGATCAATTCCATGACACTGGCGATTCCCTCCATCATCGGCGTGACCTGATAGACGTCGCCGGAGACGGATGGATAATAAGGCGGGTTTGGCACCTGGTATCGATAGATCACGAAGGGCATCAGCCTCTCCCCCGCCGCGTTCTTGAAAACCATCTCGTTCGGGGAGCGGACGCCGGGGGGATAGAAGAAGTCCGAGGGGTCCTTCCGCTGCTGGATGATTTCCATGTTTTCGTAACTCAATTCGCCGATGCGCACGGCCGCCCCGTCGAATGCAGATTGCCCGACGGTGCGCGCCCGGATCCCGTCGTGAAAGAGGGTCGTGATGCCCGGCAACCCGAGGGCCGGCCACGGCACATCCGGACCGGAAACCGAGTTGCTGGAATCGGGATTCCAGGTGAACTGGGCCTCATTACTGAAGGGACCCAGGCTGCCGCTGGATCCGATCGCCCGAACCCGGAAAGTATAGGTGCGGCCGAGCTCCACTCCCTCCAGCAGGCTGTCAAACTCGGGTGTTCCGGAAGGGAACGTCGAGGGTACACGCTTGGTCAGGAACGGCCGCCAGGTACGGCCGCCGGAAACCTCATCCGGGCCAGGCGCCTGGAAATCCGTTCCAAGCGTGGCTGGCGGGCTTCCGCTGTCCACTGCCACCTGGAATTCAAAGTACTCGATTCCGTAGGGCGGGCAAAACCAGCCGAGATGGGCGTTGGGGTTTGATTCATCACCTGCGCTGACCGGGCTGGGCAACATCGGGGCCGGAAGATCCTCCTTGCCCTTTGTCTCGGTGCAGTCAATGCGCACGACAGGACTCGGATTGCCATGCTCGTCAAACAACTGCACAAAGTAACAGACGCGCGCGTCCTTGGCCGGCAGGTCGGTGTCCGTGACGGCCACGTTTTGAACCTCGCTGGCTGAGTTCAGCCCTTGCGCCATCAGGGTCATCTCACCATCATCGACGCGTCGATACACTTTCCATTCCTCGGTGGTGTCCGTCAGATCGAACGCGATCTCCACCGGGCTCAGTTCCCCGCTCGGCATGTAGGGTTCGTGCACATCACAATGCTCCCCGGGCGAGCCGCGTCGAAGAATGCTCTCCCCGAGCCATTGAAAGGTATAGGCGGAGAAATCGTTGTTGGATAATGGCACCGGCAACACGTTCCAGTCGGAGACCTTGTCGTCCGTCCCCATCCGGCAGGCCAGGTAGAGGGGCACGTCGGCATTCGGCTGCGGCAGGACCTGTTGGAGCCTGTATTGCTGCTGTTCCGGTTCGAAGGTGTGCCGGGATTCCAGTAACTGGGTATCGCCCGTCTGCGAATCAAATATCGCGAATTCCACCCACTGCACGTTGAAGTCCCTGCGCAGGCCCTCGAGCGTGAGGTAAGCCCTTCCCGGTTCCGGTTCCTTGACGAATGGACGACCGTCCTGCACCTCCTTGGGCGCGGTCACACGGATGTCGAAGCAACCGATCTCAAGGGATCCCCTTGTTTTTGGCGGACCAATACGATCGCGCAACACGCCGTAGGCCGGGGCACTGTTCCCGCTCAGGTTGCCGCCGCAGGCGCTGCCGTCAACCGCCCGAACGCTGTACCAGAAGGTCTTGTTGGCGAAACCCTGGTCAACGTTGGTATCTCCACCGGCCAGTCGCTCGACACTCAGATACGGGGCATCGGGTCCGTCGTCGATAAATTCAGTCGCCGTCTCCGGAAGTACCGCCACCAGGCCCCCTGTGGTTGATGTCGCCGCGTCGAAGGGGAAACTGTCCTGCTGGTGCATCTCGTCGATCGACCACCAGCGATACACATGGTAGGCGGTTATGCTCTCGGGAGTCTGGGCCGAGCTGAGGTCCGGAGCCGTCCACTCCACCTTGAAGTGCTGCGTGTTGGTGTTGATCGAACTGTCGAAGCTGTAGTGGTTCGTCACCTTCACCTGCTTGGGTTGCGGAGGAGGCTGATAGTCACAGATCAGGACCTGTGTCCCCTCCGACACCTCGCCGTCCCGCCCCAGTATGTCCCTTGCCGTGAGGAAATAATAATATTCGTCGCCGTTCTGGAAGGGTTCCCCCCCGGGCAGGTAGCGGCCGTTGTCATCGATATAGAAGTAGGTCTCCGGATCGGCAACGGTGTCCGCGGCCTCGCCGGCGTCAAGAAGGCGGTCGATGAGCACGGGCACGTTGTTGACCCGGGTGGAGGAATGGCCGGCATCCCCGGCCAGATCCACGAGCAAAGCGGGATCGGGCGGGGCGGCATCGAATCCCGCTGCCTCCGCTTCCGCGGCGCTCATGCGGTAGATGTTGTAACCGAACTGCAGCAGGGTGCGTTCACGCAGGGCATCGGGTGTCATCCAACGCAACGGCACGTTGAGGTGGGCGCGGGGATCGGGATTCCCGGCATCGTCGCTGAAGGGCACGTAGACCGCACGGCCGGGTGCCGGCAAGGGAATCACTTCGCCGACTTTCAAGGTTATCCGGGCCACTACACTAAGGCAGGAATCGGGGTCAACGGCACCAGGCGGACATTCCCGGACCTCCCATGTACGCACTTGTCCGTCGGGATGCTTGCTCGCGAATCCGGTTCCCAGAACCAGACTGAGAGTCGGGTGAGTGCGCGACAGGAAAATCAGGTTCTCGAAAAGTTCCGGATCCAGAAGGCAGCTCTCCACCACTGCGGAGATCTTTTCCGCAAGGGAAATCGAGGAATCGGGAATCAACTGTTCAAAGAGGGTGTCGAGGTCGGATTCGAGCAGGACGGGGTCGTCCCCCAGCTCGGTTCCCCGGTTGACCAGCGCTTCGATAGCCAGCGGATCCAGACGGGTGCGGGCGGTGCCCTCGTAGGTATAGGAATCGGGTGAGTCAGGATTGCCGGGTTTGGAATAGACCGCAAAACGGCGGTCCTTGAGCTGCTCAAGATCCTCCGCCTGCCAGAGCAGGTAGCTCCATGCCATGCCGTCATTGTCCTCATCCTCGACTGTGGTGCCTACGGAAAACAGGACGGTGTCAAGGTCCTGTCCGATCGCGGTCATGGGGAGCACGCCCGCAAGCAAGGCAAGAAACGAAAGTATATGTGTAATCTGGTGACGCATTAAGTCGTACAGGGGGGTTCGATTGTTGGATAGATCAAAGGTCGACATCCCAGCTGCCTTCCTGGTAGGAGACCGTGGCTGTCTTGCCAAACTTCACGCACAGCGGACAGGCGCCGGCCTTGCCGCTGAGGCGCCCCTTCCCCCGGAAGCGCAACTCGCCATTGGTAACCAGCCCGATCAGGGTCACCTCGCCTTTAATGGAAACAATACAGAGGGCCTCTCCGCTGGCGGCTGCGTAGATCTTGCCGCCAAGGGTGTTGCCTTCGACGAAATAAAACGCTCCCGCCCCGACTCCGGCGCTGATCCTGAACATGCAGGTCGCCGGTATGCCCAACGCAGCCTCGGATACGGGAATATGGCATTCACCATAAACGTATATTCCAGTGAAGGTCGGGGACGGTTGTCCCACCACCTCGGCAACGTCCTTGTCGACCATCAGCAGCGGTTCCAGCGAGCAGGTGCGGCCAAAGTAAACCCCGCCGAATGCCTCGTAGCTGTTGAAGGCCAGCCCGATTTTCGCGGCGAGGTAATTCTCCGACGCGCCAAACATCATTGCCGCCCCCATATCGGTGATTGTAAAGGTCTCAAAACTGATTTCACCGCTGGTCTGGAAGGATCCACCCATTCCCAGCAGCTTGAAGCTGGGACTGCTCTGGAAATTGAATTTTGCCCCGACCGATACACTCAGGTCCGGTGCAAGCCAGTCGACCGGGACATCGATCGCCCCAAGGGAGACTTCAGTCACAGGCTCGCCGGGTGTACCGGGACTGCAGGTGTCGTCCCCTTCGGAGTTGCGCTGCTCAATGGTCAGATAGCCGTTGAACTCCATTTCGTCGGGAATCATCAGCTGCAGGTAAAGATCGATGTGCAGCTTGCGGAGGGCGTCCCCGTTGAAGTTGGCGTATCCGTTAAGCTTGCCCGCGCCGACAACCGATTCAATGTCACCCAGGAAGCCGTTGATCGTCTCATCCACCCCGGAAAGGGCGTCCGATACGAGGTCGCGGATCACGGTGTTGACCTGGGCGAAAGCTTCGCTGATGGCCTCGTTGATGGCCGCGTCGACGTCGTAAAGGTACTGCTTGAGGGTGACCTGGATCTGCGCCACAAAACGGCCACTCATGAAGATGTCTTTCATGTCGGCACGCAGGCGGGTCTTGATCTCCTCCTCCTTCTGGGCAAGGAAATCCTCGGGCGCTGCGAGGTTGGCGAAGAACCCGTCCAACTCCAGCAGGATAGCGTCGATTATAAGTTCGATGTCCCCTCCAGGGCCACCGGCCGAATCAAGGATCGCCTCCAGCTCGACGAGCATTTCACCAGCAGGGGCTATTGCGGTGCGCACCTCGCTGACCACGTCCCGCAGATCGGTAAGCACCACCACCAGTTGGTCAATGGTTGGCTCCACCTTGTCGAAAAGCTCGTTGATGCGTGCATTGAGGTCGTCCACAGCACCCGCCAGGAGGGTGCTCAGCTCGTCGTTGAGGTCCGGCGCAAGCTCGTCCAGGAGACGCTCGACCAACGGAATGAGAATCTGGAAGTCGCCCTGGACATTCTTGGTCAGGAATCCGGCATATTCAGTGGTGTTACCGGTTGGGGAAGGCACCACGTTGCCGAGGCTGTCCACATGGATGGTGTCGATAAGGGCGTTCAGGCCGAGTTCGATGTCGGCCAGCCTCCCGTCGACTTCCGCAAAGAGGTAATTGACGCCGTTCACCTCGGTTGCGAGATCCTCAGTGAGCTTGCTCAGGCTGTCGCTCTTGGTCTTGAGGTGCAACTCCAGGGTATTCTGCACCGCGGTCGGGTCATAGGACTGGTTCAGCGCGGCCGCTTCGAGGTCATCGAATATCGGTGTGATGATCTTGTCCTCGACCACGTTGCTGAAGAATCTGTCGAAGACCTTCTCCATCCGGTCGTTCAGCATCTCCGCCATGCTGTCGACACCATCCTCGATCGAGTCCACCACCGGCTTCTTGGCCGCCATGAGCAAGGCCTGGTAGGCCCCCGTGGCCTCGTCGACCTCGTTGATGACAAAGTTGGTCAGGCTGACCTGCGGCATGCCGTCGTAGGTGATTCCAATGCTGAGGTCGGCGGTTTCCGCGCTGAGGTAGTTCAGCTGGTGCTCGGCCTGGATGACGAGGAGGTCGTTCTCCTTGGGCTCAAAGGATTCAAATGATCGCGTGCTGGAGGACCAGCGCAACGGGTAGTCAAAATTAATGACCCCCAGCCAGCTCTGCCGGGCATGGATCAAATAGGGGGTCGGGTCGCCGCCGTTGCCGGCGTCGTTTCGGTAAACCGCCTCCGGGACACCGGAAGGGAAACCGCGGTTCCCGGGGTCGAAGCCGGGGCTGTTGAAGAAGGTGTCCCCCGATTGCGTCCAGCCACCCATCAGGCGGATGGGAACGGATTGGGTCGGAGGCACGTTCCGGGCGCTGGTCTGCAGGTGCACCTTGAGGTCTTCGAAGAAGGCCACATCCAGGGTCCCGGCAAAGTTGATCTTACCGTCGCCCTGCTGCTGCTCGGACGTCGAGGCGTAGTCGTTGTAGTAGGCCAGCGTTCCCGGAATGAACTGGTAGATCTCATTCGTGGAGGCGGTCGGCGTGTTCGGGTCGGTGAATTTGGCAGGCCCGTCAAAGCGAACAACAGGGGGTAAATGCAGGCGCGAATCATGGCCGAGGTTGTCCGGAGTGGCGGCACTGACCAGTTCGCCGCCCGGCAACCAGGCCAGGGTTCCATAGAGAGGCACCTCGACATAGGCCGCGTCGGCCGAGACGCCACCGGTGAGCCGTGTCGTGGAAGTGGGATCACACCCGTCCGCGGATTCAAATCCCATTGAGTGAAGGGTGATGTCGGCCAGCCAGTAGCTCATTATCTGATCGTTGGACCCGGCCGGCAAGGTCATCTCTCCAAGGCCCCCAACACAGCTGAAGGCCAGTTCATCGAATGCCTGTTCGAAGTCAGTCGGATAAGGCAGGTTGACGGCGCCGCTGGTGCGCGATTCGTCCGGGGCATTCATGCGGTAGTTCAGCCCATACTGAGCGAACGTCATCTCGTAGCCGTTCAGGATCAATGATGACGGGAAGGTTCCAGGAACCGCCTCGTGGATGCCCGTCACCCCGGCAGGACGGATGTAGTATTTACTGCGCCCGGTGAGGTCGAAAAGGACAGGCTGTCCGGCGATGACTGAATCGGAAAACACGACGCTGTCGCCGCCGGTACGGTAATTGAACCCGGCATAGTCGGCCAGCCCCTCAAGGTAGCTGCTCGTGCCCGGTCGCTCCACTTGTTGCGGATCGGAGGCGACAAAACCCGAATAGAGGATCACCCCGGGAGCATGGTCGGATCCGGGTCCGGTGTCCTCGTCGCCACGTACAAAGTGACCCGGCATGTGAAAACTGGAGGCGGAAAACGCCGTCGTCTCATGATGATAGTCGGTGGCCGAGGGGATGTATCCCCAGGAGAGGTTTTCCGGGGTGCTCCCACTGTCCACCGGACCGGTTCCCACCAAGCCGCCGTCGCGGGTGAAAAAGAGCGCGTCCGTATCTGTCTGCATCCGCATTTCCTGGTAGGCAGGAGCCCCGCAGGTATCATCAACACAAGCCTGATTATATTGGATACTGAGGGTGTCCAATTGGGTCAGCGCGCTGTTGAGGGAATCAAACTGGTCATCGACAAGAACAGCCGAACCACTCAGGAATGCGATTTCCACGTCATAGGGAAAATGGGTGCGAAAGCTTTCCCCGGCAAAGGTGAGCTCGCTGGAAAGCAGGGCTTCGCCGGCGGTGCCGGGATTAACCTCGAGGACCGCTGGCCCCGGAACGCTGTCAATGGCCCGGTAGTAGTGCTCATTGGAGCGTTTGAAACGCATCGATCCGGGTACCGGCGCGTTCTCGAGCTGGACGAGCTCGTCCTCCCGCACATAGTCGGCACGGCCGGTTCCAGAGGCTTCCACAAGGCCGCCCGCGACGTCCCAGGTAATCCCCGATGCCTCGAATGCCAGCGGCTTGGTCTCCTCCACGACGAAAAACGGCGACGCCGGGTTGTGGCTGTAAGAGGCCTCCGCCGGTTCCAGGTCCTGGGTGAAGGACTCCCCGCTGAAGGACAACTTGCCGCGGAAATTGTGCTGGGTCGCGGAAGGCGCCCAGCCCATTCCGGTCGGCAGATAGACGGTCAGGTTGCCCTGCAAGCCGAAGCCGTGCCCAAGCTGCAGGTTGGAGCGTTCGAAGCGAATCCCACCGAGGCTCCCAAAGTCCGGACTGCCCGGCGGGCTGACCGCCACACTGGGACTCGGGCTGACCACCTGTGTGGTCCCGTCCGCAAGGAGCCGCACGGTCAGGTCGGCCGGTCCCCAGGTATGTCCGCCATTGCCGGCAATCGACCCGGCCGCACCACTGATGCTGCCGGTAATGTAACTGGCCGACCAGCTCGCGCCGGGCGCCGGGTCGTTCGTAAAGTCACTCAACTCCGTTTCAATCGAGTTGAAGAGCAGCGCGCCGTTGAAGTGCATGAGCCGGGTGTCGGCCGTCCCCTCAAGGTTACCCGTCCGCTCGGTGCTCGTCGCTGGGACCTCCACGTGCGCGACCGTCACTTGGGCGTAATATTCATCGTTGACCGAATCAAGCTGCACCCCGTCGGGTACCAGCGTCAGTTCATGGTCGAAGTCCTGCTCTTCCGGGACCTGGAAAACAAAAGCAAAGGTGTAGTTGAGCAGGTCCTCGGTGACCTCGATGCGGTCATCTTCCAGCGGGATCTGTTCGTCGCCGTTAACAGGGTCCACCCGCCACAGTTCAACCTCATAGACCACCTCCACCGGTGTCGGTGCCTGCGCGAGAGCCCAATCGTCAAACCGGTGCAGGGTCGTGTTCGCCGAGACGGTAAAGGCCCCCGATCCCGTTCCGCCCCCTGCCAGGGCGCTCCGGTCGGTAAAGGTCACCCCGTTCAGCACCGAAATCACGTTCAGAGCGGGGTCGCCGCTGGCTGTATTGGTAAAGTGGTAGTAATTCTGCGCAGCCGAATCCAGGGTGCTCTCGGCCACCCAACTGTAGAAAGTTGTGCCGTTGAAGACCACTCCCTGACGCCTGTAGGTGTGGACACGGATGGTATAATCCTGATAGGGATCAAGCGCCGACGCCGGGCGCAACGCCACGGTGAAGGTTTCCGTGGTGGAAGACTGGGTCGCCGCCAGCTCAATGAGAAACCCCTCGTCCGGATCCCCATCCCATTCATCATCGTACTCAACCGTTCCGGTACCCCCGTCCGCCAGGTTCAGCTGGACGGGTACTCCACCTTCATCCAGTAGTTCAAACCCCACCCGGAATCGCCCCGATTCGGCCAGGCCAAACGAAGAAAGGTCCTTCGTGAAGCTGACATCGGCACTCGCCTCGATCCCGGAAAGGATGGTCCCGTTACCATCAGTCAGCTTGTTCAAGGGCAGCGCCACGGAGTCCACGCCACTGGATACCTGACCCACTGCTTCCGTTGTCCAGCCTAAGAGGCTGCAGCAGCAAACAACCAGATAGAATTGTTGAATCAGTGAATTCGTTCGAAAGCGTGGAAATCGGACCATGAAAAGAGGTATTAATCCTTCGGAAGGAAGAGATGTGATGACTTGAAGCAGCAGGAGACCTCATAGCTCACATCAGCAAACCTAATTCATGTCAAATAAAATGTGTCATCGAGACCTTCTGTTGCAACGGCATGCGGGTCGAAAGGCAAAGGCAGACACGCAAACCCCAGCCGACCTTAAGCCTTCACGACTGGCCGTCAGCTCAAGTATGAGAGAAGAAGCCGGTGATGCGCGGTCAGACCCGCCGTAATTCACCATATCCTACAAGGAATTTTTTTTCTCCTCGAATTCTTCCTTGTCTATTTCCCCCCTGGCGTATCGTTCCTTCAGAATCTTCAGGGGATCCTCTTTTTCAGGGCCGGTCTGCTTGCGACTTGTGGATAAGGCCCACCAGAGAATGACAATTAACGGGATCAATACCAGAATCCACCAGAACATCATCATCCATCCTCCTCCGTGATTTTCGAATACGTGCATAAGCTCAATTTGATAAAAAAAACCTTCTTCAGAACCAGAACCTGATCCCTGTAATCAGTACCGTTTTATCCGGATCGCCTCCCCCGGACTGGACTATATCGCGCGTTTCCCCAAGTGCGGATTCCCAGCCGATCCCGATGTAGGGGGCGAACTTCCGACTGAATTCGTATCTCAGGCGCAAGCCAAGCTCCAGCGCGGTAAAGCCTGTTCCAATGCCGTACCGGGGCACATCATGGAAGCTGATCTCCGTTTCAAGGCGGGGCTGCAGAACCAGCCGCTGGGAAAGGAGAATATCGTATTCCGCTTCCATCCCGACTGAAAGATTGCCGTCTTCATCCAGGTACAAACTGGCATCCAACTCAAACCATTGTTGTGCGAGCCCCTGGATGCCGATAACGGCAAACCCCCTCTCTGGATCCGGTTCAAGGTCGTAGCGAATTCCCGCCCGTACATCCCAGAAACTTGAAATGGCGCGACCGTACAGGAACGCGACCTGAGCGCTTTCAAGGCTGTCCTCCGCTCCCGACCACTCGCCTTCGGATTCAAGAAAGAGCTTGTTGTAATCCCGTCCAATCCAAGCCTGGACATCCCACAGGAGGACGTCTCCTTCGTCAGCCTCACGATACTCGAACCTGTCAGCGCTGAATGCATAAAATATCATGTTGTCGTGGACAGGGGACACCCCGAAATTCGTGGCTCCGGTTCCCGGGTCATCGAGAGCGTACCTCCGGATCTCCTGCCCCTCAGGCGGAGGGGCTGGCGGTGATTGGTAATCTTCGGGACATTGATCCGCTGCCTGGACGGACCCGTCTCCTTCGTTCTGGCCGGCGGCCAACGGCAGAAGGAGAAGGGACAGGCAAGCGATGCCGTTCCGTTTTGTGGCGATTCGATAATACATGAGGAGGACGCCTCCGGTCATGAAACCCGAACCACCTGGAACATGCCCGCATCCATGTGGTAAAGCAGATGGCAGTGAAAGGCCCAATCGCCTTTTTCTATTGGTGTGACGAGTGTGGATATCCTTTCACCCGGTTTGACCAGGATCGTGTGTTTATACGGGATTTGATCATGAGGACGGCCATTCTCAATCTGCATCCACATCCCGTGCAGGTGAATGGGGTGTTCCATCATGGTGTGATTCACCAGCCACAAGCGCAAACGCTCGTTATGCCGGAAAAGATAGGGTCCCGGATGCTCGGAGTACTTTTTCCCGTCAAAGGAAAACATGAACCGCTCCATGTTGGCGGTGATGTTGATCGTCATCTCCCGGTCGACCTCGGATGGGTAGGGCTGGTCCCCGGCATTGGCCAGGTCGGCATAGGTCAGAACCCTCCAGTTGTCCGCACCCAGCCCGATACCCGGTTCATCCAGACGATCCCGGGTGTTCTTGATGACCATGGCCGCGTTGACCGTGTCTTCCGGGACAAACGGCCTCGGCCCGACCGGCCCCGGAATGGCGGAAGAGGCCGTGGAGGAGGCTTCCATTTCCCCGGAACGCATCCCCTCGCCCGACATGTCATGGCCCTTCATTCCGCCACCAAATACCATGTCGTCCATGCCGCCCATGCCGATATCCTCGAGTGTTCGGACAGGCCGCTCACGCAAGGCGGGAATGGCCGCCTCAAGCCCCGCTTCAGGCGAGAGGGTTCCGCGGGCATATCCGCTCCTGTCGAGGGATTCAGCAAATACGGTGTAGGGGCGGTCTTCTCTGGGCCGCACAAGCACATCATAGGTTTCCGCCACGCTGATCCGGAACTCATGAATATCCACGGGTTTCACCATTTTTCCATCGACCATGACCACCTGCATGTCCAGGCCGGGGATCCGGATATCATAGGTGCTCATCGCACCGGCATTGATGAAGCGCAGCCGGATGGTTTCCCCCGGATTGAACATACCCGTCCAGTTGGCATCCGGATCATGCCCGTTCATCAAGTAGGTATACTCCGCTCCCGTGATGGCGGCAAGGTCCACAGGACTCATCCGCATTTTCCCCCAAGCCAGGTAATCCGCCAGTGCGGGCTTGATGCCTTTCCTTTTCATGTCCCGGAAAAACTCCCGGATTGTCCGTTGCTGGAAGTTGTAGTACCCATCACTCATCGTGATGTTCCGAAAGGCTGCCTCCGGTCCGTCGGAGGTCCAGTCGGACAACACAACCGTGTAGTCCCTGTCATAACTGAAGGGCTCGGCGTCCTTGGGTTTGATAATCAAGGGGCCATAGGTCCCGGTCTGCTCCTGGAACCTGGAGTGGCTGTGGTACCAGTATGTCCCCGCTTGATGTAATTTGAACCGGTACTGAAAGGTTTCCCCCGGGGGAATTCCCTTAAAATTGACCCCGGGCACCCCGTCCATGGGAAAAGGAACCAGAATCCCGTGCCAGTGTATGGAGGAATGCTCCGTGTCCATTAGCGAATTGGTCACGTTGAGCACGACCGTGTCCCCCTCACGCCAATGCATCAGGGGTCCCGGCACAGAACTGTTGATCGAGGTCGCCCGAACCCGTTCAGTCCGG
>JAWLGH010000107.1:0-5915 GCA_041685165.1 Oceanipulchritudo sp.
GGTCATCCGCTGGACCCGCGAAGGCCAGGCCCTCGAACTCACCGGGACCACCATGAACATCCATCAACGCAAGGTGATGGAACTTGACCTGCGCGCCTCCAAGGAGGCCGCCGAGGCCGCCATGGTCGCCAAGTCCAACTTCCTCTCCACCATGAGCCATGAGATCCGCACCCCCCTCAACGGCATCACCGGGATGGTCGAGCTTCTCAAACTCGAACTGAAGGATCCCAAGGTGGAGAAGTATGTCGCCACCATCAATGAATCGGCCAACCACCTCCTTGAACTCATCAATGGCATCCTCGACTACTCGAAGGCCGAAGCCGGCCGGATGGAACTCCAGCCCGAGCCCACCGACCTCCAGAGCCTCGTCCAGTCCACGGCAAGGATCATGACCGGCAAGGCCGAGGAAAAAGGCATCCACCTCGAGACGACCTGCCTCCTCAGCCAGCGTTCCTACGAACTCGATGCAGTGCGCCTCCGCCAGGTCCTCATGAACCTCCTCGGCAATGCGATCAAGTTCACCCCCGACAAAGGCCGTGTCTGGCTGGAGGTCAAGGAGCTTCCCGACCTCACGCTCCAGTTCAAGGTCGTTGATACCGGTATCGGAATCAGCACGGACCTCCAGAAGATCCTGTTTGAACCCTTCACCCAGGCCGACTCCTCCTTCTCCAGGGCCTACGGGGGCGCCGGCCTCGGGCTTTCCATCTGCCGCCAGATGGTCGAACTCATGGGTGGCACAATCGAGGTCCGGAGCGACGCCGGCAAGGGAAGCACCTTTAGCTTCACGATCCCCATGAACGCCCGGCGAAGCCATGACCGGAAGGAGCTGCCCCCCGTCCAGCCGGTTTCCCTCGCCCCCCGCACCACGGGCCTCCGGACCCTTGTTGTCGATGACGACCGCACCAACGCTCAGGTCATGAGCCTCATGCTCCAGAAATGCGGGCTCAAGGCCGATTATGTCGATTCCGGGGAGACCTGCCTCGATTTCCTCAGGGAGCAGGCCTACGACCTCCTCTTCCTTGACCTCCACATGCCCGAAACCACCGGCTTCAACGTGGCCGAAAAAATCCGCTCGGGCGAATGCGGCGAGGCCAACCGGGACATCCCCCTTATCGCCTTCACCGCCGATGTCTCCCGATCCTCCCGCGAGCGTGCCGAGGCCCTCGGATTCAATCATCTCCTTTTCAAACCAACCAACATCACCCGCATCACCGAGGCCCTGAACAAGGTCGCCCCAAACGGGGCCTCGAGCTGAGCTGCTTCGCTCATGGGGTCTTCTTTCCTTGAGCCCAGGGCCCGGGCACAAGGGTCTCCATGCTTCTTCGGGGCGTTTCGTCCCGCCCCGGGTTGCGGGAAGGTCAATTCTGCGGATAGTGGCACATGTCGCGATCACACAAGAAGCCGCACATCGTCGTGCTCGGGGCCGGATTCGGAGGCCTGAAGTTCTGCCGGCGCCTCAAGGGCGAGGAGGTCATGATCACCCTCATTGACCGGCAGAACCATCATCTCTTCCAGCCGCTCCTCTACCAGGTCGCCACCGCTGGCCTCTCTGCACCCGAAATTGCCCAGCCGGTCCGCTCCATTCTCAGGGGCCAGAAAAATGTCCATGTCCTTCTCGACGAAGCCGTATCCATCGATCTGGACCGCAAGCGGGTCCAGCTGCGCGAGAGCGGCCCGATTGCGTACGATTACCTTGTCCTCGCCATCGGGGCGCGGACCAATTACTTTGGCAATGATTCCTGGGAACGCCATGCCCCGGGCTTGAAGACGCTCGACGATGCGCGCCGCATCCGCCACAACCTTCTCCTCGCCTTCGAGGAAGCGGAACGGGAGCGGGATCCCTCCCGGCGGGAACGGCTCATGCGGATGGTCGTGGTCGGTGGCGGACCGACCGGCGTTGAACTGGCCGGCTCCTTCGCCGAGCTCGCAAAAAGGGTCCTGGCCCGCGATTTCAGGAACATCGAACCCTCTCGGGCGCAGGTCATCCTCCTGGAGGTTGCACCGCGCATCCTCCTCCCTTTTGCGGAAAGCCTCTCCGGGAGTGCCCAGCGTCAGCTGGAGGAGCTTGGCGTACAGGTGAGGGTCAACCAGAAGATCCGCGATATCCGGCAGGGAGTCATTGAGCTCGAGGAGGAGACCATCGAGGCTGAGACCATTGTCTGGGGAGCGGGTGTCCGGGCCAGTCCGCTCTGCGAGGCCCTGCCCGTGGAAAAGGACCGCAGCGGGCGCCTGAAGGTGAACGCCGACCTCAGCCTGCCGGGATATCCCGGGGTCTTTGCCATCGGGGACATCGTCCACCTTGTTGACGCCAAGGGAAAAGCCGTACCCGGCGTTTCCCCGGCGGCCATGCAGATGGGGCGCCACGCCGCGGAGGTCATCAGGCATCGCCTGGCCGGACATCCGGGTCCCGGAAAGGCCTTCACCTATTTCGACAAGGGAAACATGGCGACTATCGGCCGCTCGCGGGCCATCGCCGAGATCGGACGACTTCGCTTTGCCGGATTCACGGCATGGCTGGCATGGCTTTTTGTCCATCTGGTATTCCTCATCGGCTTCCGCAACAAGCTCGCGGTCCTCCTCCAATGGTTTTATTCCTATGTCAATTTCCAGAGGGGTGCCCGTCTCATCACCGGCCTCGACCGGCTCTTCCGGATAGGGAATCCCAAGGCAGAGCCACCACCCGTTACCGATCCTCAGCGGATAACGTCCGAGCGCGAGTGATACCGCGCCTGCTTCACCCCCGGGTCGGTTCCCTCTCGGTTCAGCTCACGAACAGAGTGGCAGGGAAAGCCGACGTTGAAAAAAGGAGGCCCGGGGAAAAGCGTCACCAGGACCGGGTATTGAAAACAAGCTCAACGCAATTTTAACGGATGAAGCCAGGCGGATTTTTGCTGACTGAATCACGGAACATGAGGATACTCAGCCATGACCCCGCACAATTCGATGAAATCCCCGAAGTCCTTTAAAATCACCTTTATAGGGGCTGGAAGCCTCGGATTCACCCGCAAGCTCCTTCTCGACCTGATGAGTGTGCCGGCTTTCCGGTCTCTTGAGGTCGCCTTCATGGACATTGACGTCTCCATGCTGGAAAAGGTCCGGCAACAGTGTCAGCGCGATCTCGATGCCAACGGGATTCCCATCCGGATCAAAACCACGATCGACCGGGCCGAAGCCCTCAAAGACGCGCACTATGTCCTCAACACGGTCCGCATCGGGGGGCTTGAAGCCTTTCAGCATGACATTGAAATCCCCCTCCGCTATGGTATCGACCAATGTGTCGGGGACACCCTGGGACCCGGAGGCCTCTTTTATGCCCAGCGGACCATCCCCTTCATGCTCGACCTCTGTGCGGATATCCGTGCCCATGCGGCCCCCGATTGCCGCCTCCTCAATTACGCCAACCCGATGGCCATGAACACCTGGGCCTGTCTCCAGTATGGCAAGGTCCCGACAATCGGGCTCTGCCACGGCGTCCAGGGAGGTCATCGCCTCATGGCCGACCTCCTCGAAATCCCCATGGAGGAACTCGATATCATCTGTGCCGGCATCAATCACCAGACCTGGTACATCCAGGCCCGGCACAAGGGCGTTGACCAGCTGCCCGAGTTCACGAAACGGGCCAACGCCTCGGAGGAATTCCGCGCCCGCGAACCCGTCCGGCTCGACATCCTGAACCGCTTCGGGTACTTCAGCACCGAGTCCAACGGCCACCTCAGCGAATACCTGGCCTGGTACCGGAAGCGCCCGCAAGCCCTCGAAAAGTGGATCAGCCCTTCCGACTGGTTCGGCGGTGAAACCGGGGGCTACCTGCGTCACTGCCGCGAGACACGGGACTGGGCGGAGAAGGAATTCGCCCGCCTGCAGGCGGAACCCGCCGCCGATCTGGCCTCCCGCGAACGCAGTATCGAACACGGAAGCTACATCATCGAAGCCCTCGAGACCGGAGCCCGCTACCGGGGACACTTCAATGTCCGTAATGGGGGCATCATTACAAACCTGCCCGCCGACGCCGTTGTCGAGGCCCCCGGCTATGTCGACGGAAACGGCATCAGCATGCCCGTTGTCGGCCCCCTCCCCATGGGCTGCGCCGCCGTCTGCCGCCAGAGTATCGACGTCCAGCGCCTCGGGGTCGAGGCTGCCGTCAACGGCGATGCCTCTCTCCTCCGCCAGGCCCTCCTCCTCGATCCCCTCACCGGGGCCGTCTGCACCCCGGACGAGGTCTGGAGGATGGCCGATGAAATGCTCGCTGCCGAGGCCCAGTGGCTCCCGCAGTATTCCTGAGCCTTGTCCAGTCCAGCCGGCGTGCCGGCAAAGGCCGATTCCTCGATCCTGCCCACCCCGTTTCTTTGCATCCGCTTGGCGGATTTTCCTTAAAGAGACCGGTTCTCCCCTTCCAGGATCTGGGCCTTTCTGCAGGAGACACAAGCCGGACACAGGTGTCCCTTTCACACGATTGTGTGATCTGCGCCCGCGCACGCCCTGTGCCTTTGATAGGATACTGACCGTGTTTCGGGCAATGTGAGCATCAACCAGCGCCAAGGGGCAAGGAACATCTGGGGACCCGCGCTCAGACGGGCCCGGGAACAGGCCCCCACCCGGTATGACCCAGGTCGACCTCGCCGCGATTCTTGCCGAAATGGGCCTCCCGCTCGACCGCTCCGCCGTGAGCCGGATTGAAAACCAGCAACGCATCCTCACCGACAGGGAGGTGCTTTACTTCGTCAGGGCCCTCCGGGATTAACGTCTTCCGCCTCGGCGAGCTCCTGCGCCTGAACCCCAACGCCATCCCCGATTACGCCGACTACCGTGCCTCCGATCTCGATTCAGAGCTCCGTATCGCCGAGGAAAGGACAGACCATCCGGACGTCAGGCAGCCTGTCCCCGCAGAACGACCCCGCAGAACAAAGGGCCTTACAGGCCCTTCCAGCCAGCTTCAGGCAGTCGCTTCGTGCCGCGGAGTACGGGGGGGGCACCGAATCCCCGGCCTAAATGGCGCTCGAAAGGCCTGGGCCAACGGGCCATCAGATGTAGCCGACCAAGGCCCGCCATCGTACGCAGGAAGCTTTTCCCGCTGGGCGTAAGCTCTTGATTGGGTATTGAAATAATCTCTGGGACTGGAAAAAGAGGATTGGCCCGGTGTGCGATGGTCAACCTTCCGATACCCTTTTTCAGTTCCAATGACCGGTGATCGAACCACAATGACTCCAGTCCACTGCAAGCGCGGAGCCTTGATGGCTGGTTCAGCTTGCTTTGCCCTGATGACGTTGCTGCTAGGCGGATGCACCTGGAAAGTGATTCCTCCGGAAGTTGACGGACCCGTGACTCCGGTGATCGTTTCTGCCTACAGCAAACACACCCGCATTGCCTTGCCCTCCGGGGAATCCAGCTTCATCGAATTTGGATTCGGGGACTGGAATTTCTACGCCCTTGGGGACACGAGCAAGGGTACAGCGCTTCAGGCTGCATTCGATTCGGAGGCTGCTGCCTTGTCACGCCGCGTCCTTCCGTGGCAAGGGAATCTTGATCGCTTCAGATCCAGTGCTGGTGCTGTCAGGTCGGAGGTGATCCTGGTGGACGCGCAGCGGGCGAGAACCCTGCTTGAATCGCTGGAGGCGCAGTGGAACGCACTGGAAGGTGAGGAAGTTTACCGGGAGTGGGAAGACCTGACCTTGCGCAAGTGGGACGAACCCTACAGCTTGATGCGAAATTCGAATCATCGCACTGCTGCCTGGCTGCAGGAACTGGGGTGCAAAGTCAGGGGGAACCCGATCACTCAGGACTTTCGAGTGGAACCCCGGCCATCGCCTGCAGCCCAGGATTGAATCTCACTTTTGAAATTTGGACCGGACCAAACAGCCTGTCCCCTTTGTGGGGATTAAAAACGTGCACCTGGATATTTCAAGCTGATGTCCCGC
>JAWLGH010000050.1:0-23386 GCA_041685165.1 Oceanipulchritudo sp.
GGAGAGGTTCCCTCGCCGTCCTCGCTCCCGGACAGGTGCATGCCTTCGAACCCGGTCCCGGCCTCGAGGTTGTCAATATCTACTACCTTTCCGAATGGCTCCTCAACGACCTCCGTGGCCTCTGGGACCAGGAAGGGCTCATTCCCCTGTTTTTCAAGGCCGCGCTTTTCCGGCGCGGACCGGATTTCATTCCTGATGGATACCTTCCCCGCGAGGATCTCGGCCTGGTGATCAATGAACTGCGGCAGCTGGAGGCCGAGCAGAAGCAGAAGGCCCCTTCGCTTCTCATGCAGCGGCTGATTCTCCTGAAGGTCATGGTCATTCTCGCCCGTTCACTCAGACGATCCCTTCATCCGCAGGGAACCTCCCTCCTCGGGCCGCCGGTGTGGTCGTACCTTCAGCACGTGGAAGCCGTCATTAACCGTCTTCAGCGGCCTGATATCACCCGCTTTGCCCTCGGCAACGGGATCAGCCGTGACCATTTCCGCCGTCTCTTCAGCCGGGCCACCGGCATGGCCCCGATGGAATACTTCCAGCACCGGCGCATCCAGATCGCCTCTGGCCGCCTTCTCGACCCCTCGAAGTCGATTACCACCATCGCCCATGAACTCGGATTCACCGATGCCGCCCATTTTTCGGCCCGCTTCACCCACTGCAAGGGCTGCAGTCCACGTGCCTACAGGAAACAGTTCCGCTTCTGAACCCCCCGTTTCCCGATCCGCAAACCGCCAATCTCCCAATCGACCAGTAGCACAAACCGCGATGGCCCCGTATACTTTTGAATTGTCCCTGGCTCCTGGTCCACGGATGGTCATCCTTGAAGATTCATGCAATTCTCGCCCGGCATCTACGAACACGCGGCCGCCCTTCTCGGCCGCTCACCATGGGAGGTTTCCCGTGACGGGCACCTTCTGGCAAAGGCCCACCAGGCCGCATGGGAACGTTACCGTCATCCGCTCATTGTCGTCGGCATCGATGTCTACAACGTCGAGGCCGAGGCCTACGGAGCGGGTGTGCCTGAACCGCGCGGCAACAACATGCCCTCCATCTCCTCGCATCCCTGCCAGGAAGCTGAAGCGTTGCGGGAGGTCGGCCTCCTCCAGCCAGGGGAACATCCCCGTATCGGCGAGGTCCTCGAGGCGGGTTGCCGTCTCCGGGACAACTGTCCCGGGGCTGAGGTCCGCATTCCCGTCTGCGGACCCTTCGCCCTCGCCATCGGACTGATGGGAATGAATGAGCTGCTCATGGCCCTGGTCGAGGAACGCGATGTCCTCCGGGAGGGACTTCGTCATCTTTTGTCAGGCCAGTTTAACTACATGAAGGCCATCCGAGAATGCGGTCTCCGCCCCGTTTTCTTCGAGTCGGGCACCACTCCCCCGCTTCTACCCGTCGAGGCCTTCACGGACCTTGAGGCCCCGCTTCTCAAGGAACTCCTCGAGCGTTCACGGGAGCTTTTTGGCGAGTCTTCCCCCTGCATTATCGGAGGCGATGCGGCCGGCATCGCGCGGCCTCTCATGGAAACGGGCCCGGGCTTCGTGATTGCTCCTTCCGAGTCCGACCGCAGGGCTTTCATTGAGGCCAGCAGGGAATTCCCCGATATCCATGTCCGCGTCAACATCCCCTCGGCGATCCTCCTCAGCACTTCCTTCACGCCCGTCATGACGGTCGCCCAAGAGGCCCTTGACATCGCCGCGACCCGCCCAAACAGTTCCGTCGGATGCGGGGTTGTCCCCTTTGAGGCCGATCCTGCCATGATCCTTCACCTGAAAAGGTATATCGAAAACAAACCAACAACAACCCCCATATCAGACAGATGAGTAAACCCGAGATCCTCACCACCACCGTCGGTTCCTATTCACCCATTGACTGGCTTGCCGCCCTTCCCAGCGAGCAGGCGGTCCTCGACGCCACAGCCGTCGTCATCCAGACGCAACAGCGCTTCGGCATCGACCTTCCGACGGATGGCGAGCTCTACCGCTTTGATGTCAATCATCCCGACACCAACGGGATGATCGAATACTTTATTTCACGTATCGGCGGGATTGATACGCGCGTCGGCCTCAGCGACGGCAGGGCCTTCCGGGAAAAACAGGAAATGAGTTTCCGCAGAAAGCCGGCCGGCGTTGTCCGCGGTCCCCTCGGCGAGGGCGACCTTGATCTTTTCGAAGCCTGCGCGCGTTCCCGTTCCGTGGCCAACGGTCCCCTGAAATTCACCCTCACCAGTCCCTACATGCTGGCTCGCACGCTTCTGGACAACCATTATGGAGGTCTCGAGGACCTGACCCTTGCGATCGCCGATGTCATGGCGGAACAGGTCGCCGACCTCCCCTGCGACTGCGTCCAGGTCGATGAAGCCAATGTTCCCGGTAGCCCGGAGAACGCCCCCTTTGCCCAGGCCGCCATCAACCGTATCCTCGACCGGGTGAGCGTTGAAAAAGCGGTTCACTTCTGCTTCGGCAATTATGGCGGGCAAACCATCCAGTCCGGGAAATGGAAGGCCCTCATAGAGTTTCTCAACGGGCTCCATGCCGATCACCTCGTCCTGGAACTGGCCCACCGGCCGGAAAGCGATCTTGATGCCCTCAAGGAAATCAATCCTTCGATCAAGCTTGGTCTGGGGGTGATCGATATCAAGGTCAACCATGTCGAATCCCCGGAAGAGGTGGCCCGCCGCATTGAAAAGGCCGCCCGCGTCGTCGGCCAGGAACGCATTGGATGGGTCCATCCGGATTGCGGTTTCTGGATGCTGAAACGCTCCATTGCGGACCGCAAGATCGAGAACCTTGTCAAGGGACGCGATGTCTTCCTCGGGCGCTGACCGGATGCCCGGGCCGCCCGCGGGTGTTCAACCTTTTTTGCCGAGACAGGTCACCGGAAGGGCCTCTTCCCGCGTTTCTCCGTCCCTGCAGGCAACGGAATAGGCCCCCGCCGAGGCCCGCGAACTGACCAGCTCCTTCAGTTCCTTCCCGACGTAGTGGGCTGCCACCCCGTCGTCGAGGGCCAGCCCCTCTCCAATCTCCCCGCTTTTGAGGAATCGATGGAAGGCCGGCCTGCGGTCCCGCTCGCCGTCATAGTGCGGGACACACGCTCCGGGGAGGAATCCAAGGCAGTCCATCGGCCCGAGGGGCCCGTCCGAATCGGTCAGGCCCTCCGCAAACCAGCAGATGGCGCCTGCACTCAGTCCGCAGAGCAGGGTTCCCGCTTCCCAGGCCTCGCGCAGCATGCGGTCCAATCCACAGGCTTTCCAGATCGCCAGCATGAAGCGGGTATTGCCCCCACCCACGTAGAGGATGTCACTGCCCTTTATCAGGTCCGAACGCCCCGCGGGGTCGCGGAAAAGGGAAAGATGCGCCGGCCTGCACGGAAGCGCGTTGAAGGCCGCGTAAAACTGCTCGATGCGATGGCTGGCATCGCCGCAGGCCGTCGGGATAAAGCAGATCCGGGGCCGGGAAAGCCCGCTGGCGGCAAGGACGTATTCGTCAAGAAGCGGGTTCTCCGGTTCCATCCAGAACCCGCCGCCGCCCATGGCAATGATTTGTCGCATCCCCTCAGGCTGCACTGAAATCACCCGGGTGCAAGGCTTCGAGTTTCTCCCGAAAGGTCGAATCCGTCTCCGGCAGTTCCGAGGCCGCCACGGAGTCGTCAAGCTCCTCCGGGGTCTTCGCGCCTGAAAGGGCAACCGAAACCCCGGGTTCGTCCAGGACCCATCGGTAGGCCGCCTGGGGCAACGTCTTCACGCCTCCAGTGACCATTTTTTCGGCAAGCGTGTCGGCATAGGCGACCCGCTCTGCGATTTCCTCGCGCGAGTAACGGGAATTAAGGCTGCCCTCCGGGAAAACGGTGTCCAGGGTCATCCCCCCGCTCAGGAAACCGTTGGCAAGGCACTCGCGGGCAAGCACGCCACAGTCGCACTCCCGTGCGGTCTCGATCAGCGGCCGGGCTTCCCGGTTGAAAAGGCTGAGGACAACCTGGATGACGTCGATCCGTCGCTCGCGCATCCACTCCGCCGACATTGCCGCGGTCTTTTCGTAAATGGACACGGAATGGCCGATGAACCCGATTTTTCCGGAGGATTTCAGGCTCCCGAGGGCCTCCCAGACATCATCGTCAATCTCGGAGGGGGAAAAGGGTGAGTGAAAGAAAAGGACGTCGATGGAATCGCGGCCCAGCCGCTTCAGGCTGGCCTCGCAGGAGGCGGTGGCTTCGGCTGCCGTGAAGCGACCGGGCTGGACATGCTTCGCGGTGCGCCCGAACTTGCTCGAAATGAGCACCGAATCGCGCCGGTCGCCAAGGGCACGACCAAGGAGGGTCTCCGCCGTCCCGTCCTCGTCGGGCGTCCCGTAGAGCGGTGCTGTATCAAAAAAGTTGATACCCTTGTCGAGGGCGTGCCGGATAAGGCGCTCCGGGGCGTCCTTTTGCACTTCACCATAAATTCCCGTTCCGAGGGCCCAGGTCCCGAGCCCGATTTCGCTCACCTTGAGGCCGGTGCGGCCGAGTCTGCGATAGTTCATGAGGATAGTCCCGTTTCGGCGAGAAGGCGGTCCAGTTCGGGGATGGCGAGCGCCAGGACCTGCTCCAGCTGGCGGGCGCCCCGTTCCGCCGTGGCGAGGCGTGGATCCTCTCCCGTGATGCCGTCCATGTCAAGGCTCAAGGCCCGGTCCGGAAGGCGCCCCGGATCAACCGATCCCGGGACAAAGTGCATCTGGAAGGAGGTCTCGGTCGCACCCGCATGGTCCGCTTGAAAGGCATCCCCCAGAAAGCGGTTGTCCGACCAGACTTCGAATCGGGTCCCGTCTGTCTCTCCGGCGGCCCGGTCCGCCCCTTCCCGGAGGGCGTCTATCTGTTCCGGCGGATAATGTCCCGTAAACAGGATCACAAGGCGAAATCCTTCATCGGCGAGTTCCCTGCAGAAGGTCTCCGCGACCCGGGCGGCCAAATCGAAGGGAATATCGATGCAATGGGGAAAGCCCTTGTAGGGTTTGATCGTGTTCACCCCCATCGGAATCGCCGGCAGAACAAGGCCCCCCCGGCGCTTTGCCAGTTCTTTGCAGATCCCCTCGGCCTTGACCGAGTCCAGTCCTATCGGAGCGTGTCCGCTGTGCCATTCAAGCGCCCCCCAGGGAACAAAAGCCACCGGTGTCTGTTTCCGGATGGCTTCAATTTCACGGGGCTTCAGGTCGCTGTAGCATCCCCAGTGGCGGGCATCAGCCTCTTCCGCACGAACCGCTTTCATGATCTTTCCGCAAGCGTCAGCAGGTTGCTCCCTGTCAGGCGCTCCGCCTGGTCGAGACTGTGCGGAATCTGCCCACCATGGGTCTTCGAAAGCGCTTCAAAACGCCCCCGGGTGGCTTCGACAAACTCCGCCACCGGACGCTCATCACCGAAGGCCTTCATGATCTCCGGCAGCCAGCGGTGCCCATAGCGGACGTGGTTCTGCTCGTCGTTGCGGTCAAAGGCCAGAAGGGTATCCGCTTCAAAGTCGTTCAGTTCCCGGATCCGGTCCATGACCCGCGCTTTTGTCGGAAAGCTGCCCGCCTCAAACTCCATGGTCATCATCGCATAACGTTCCGGCGGCGTCATCTGGACAAGGATGACGTAGAGGTCGAGGGAATGCTCAAGGGTCGACAGGTCAACCCCGAGACGCGGCAATTGACGATAGCCAAACTGGCTGTGACGGGACTCGTCCCAGAGGTGCCGGGCAAGATCAAAGTGGAGGTCAAAGGGCACATCCGGGGTGTCATAGAAAACCGTCGCCAGGTAATCGACCGCGTCGAGCTCCATCATCAGCCAGACATAGACCATGAGGCGGATCACCCGCGCGTCGGTTTCCGGATCTTCCAGCCAGCTGCGGACGATCGGGGTTTCCTCCGGATCCTCGCTGAAGACGCTTGAACAGACCGGATATCCGCCACGGTTACAGACCGTCAAATGGCGGTACGGGCCCGCGTTGAGCTTCCATTCGTAGGCATCCGGGAGGTCCTCTTTCGGCTCCTGGCCCAGGAGGCCGCCAAAGGCCGCAAGGGCCTCGGCAAGGTGCCTCTCCCACCCGTTTTCGGGAATGGTCTCCAGAAAAGGGGCCATTTCCGCGCCGTGGCGCTCCTCGTCGGCGATAAACTCCTCCACAAGGTGCCGGGAGGGCCAGTCCGCGAGGTGATGGGTCAGGGCGAGGTAGTCACGATAGGCCTTTAGAAGGGCCGGCTTGAGGACCCGGTAAAAGCCCGCCAGGCCTTCTTCCGGGGTCTCCGCCCGGACAGCTTCCTCAAAAAGCATCCGGAAGCTTTCACGGACGGCCTCCCCTTTTCCGAATCCGCTCAACTCACGGCCCCGCTCGCGCAGGAAACGGGCATGGCCCGCGGATTCCCAGCAATGCTGGCAGAGGAGGTACTTCAATTCCATGTCGCCCACCCGGTAAACAAGGGTCGTCGCCGTGCGGACAAATTCCCGTTCGATTTCGAAGAGGACGCGTTGCAGGGTGGCCATTTCCTGCACCGCGGCCATCCGGCCAGTGGCCGAGCGGACCCCCGGTCCGGGGGCTGATGATATGCCAGTCATGTGTCGTCTGTCTGCGGTTCTTCAGCAGATGCGGCCACGCTTGCCGGCGGTGGAATGGCCGGGAGGGTTGATTCCCACCCAGCGTTCGTCAATCGGCTCACTGGCCCGCTGATACCGGCTGTCGGTGGAAATCCGGAGGCGGTTTTCGGTCCGGTTGTCGCAGGAGGCATGGACAAGGAACATCCCGAAGGTAAGGAAGTCACCCGCCTCAAATTCCGTTGTCAGCCAGCGACCGCCAAATTTGTTCCGCACCACCGGCGGGTTGTGCGAGAGGGTTCCCGTAAAGGTCCAGCCTCCCTCCTCAGCGCGCTTCCTCTGCGCTTCCTTGTTCTCGCAGTAGGTGTCAACGTCGCGGAAAACATAATTCTCGAGGAGGTCCATCCGCTTGTGCGAACCCTCGAGAACCATCAAGCCTCCCAGTTCAAAGGAGATGTCACCGTAGGGAAGCCAACAGGTCCGGTGCTGGTGCGTTCCCCGCCCCATGTAGGGAAGGTCGCAGTGCGGGTTTGTCCCTTTGCCCGGTCCCATCGCCCGCAGCCATGTGAAATCGTAATGGCGGATCTCCTCCCCGAAGAAGTTCCGGTAGAAGTCAACCAGTCTTCCCGAGTAGAGGAGCTTCTGGACGTTTTCGTTGTTGTTCGCAAATTCCGGCTTGAACCCGAAGTCAGCACCCGGAAGGCAGATCCCCTCCATCGGGTCATGGGCGGGATCAAGGGCTCCCGAGTCCGCGAGGCGGCTCACAATGCTCTCCCGAGCCTTGAGCACCTCGTCGCGGTCAAGGTAGCCTTTCATGTAGAGGTAACCGTCCTCGTCGGCGCGCCGGCGGAGTTCCTCAAAGTCATCAGCGGCGTCGGAAGAATCGCGGAGAAGGCCGACTTTGTCCTCCTCCATCTCGAGGGCGTGTCCGTATGAGTAGAGTTGTGGCAGGGTTGAGAGGGTTTGCATTGGGTTGTCCTTTCTAAAGAGGTTCTAATAATAGATATTAACTATACACGCGAGGAATCCGTTTCTGAATGGTTGAAATGGGATTAGTTTTGTATATTCTGGAAAAGACATGGTCCCCCCTGAAAAATCCCCCGGAAGTTGGCTGAAAAGCCCTGTTTCATCGGCTACAGGAACTATCTGGATGGCAGGATCGCTTCTCGGGCGAAACACTATTCCACCCACGCGAATGCGTGTTTTGGGACGAAATGCCCTCATTCTCATGCTCAGCGGTCGCGGCCGCTATGAGGATGCGGAGGGGGTCCAGTCTGAGCTCAGGCCGGGAGACGCCATCCTTGTCCAGCCGGACCGCCCCCATGCGTACGGAAGCCTCGGGGGAACGGAATGGGGCCAGGTCTATGTCGTTTTCAGCGGTCCCCAGTTTGATCTTCTCCAGCAGTCGCAGGCCTATACGGCTCATCAACCGCTCTGGCACCTCGAACCGGTCGACTTCTGGGAACGCCGCCTCCGGGAAATCCTCCAACCGGCATCCACCCACGGTCCGGAGAAAGCCCTGCTCACCGTGGGCCGCTTCGCCCAGTTGCTCATCGAAATGGCCGCCAGTGAGGCGGCCGCCCGGACCAGGCCCAGCGACGCCTGGCTGGAAAAAAGCCTCAATCTCCTTGGCGAACCGGATCAGGGGGTCTGGCTTACGCCCCAGGAGGTGGCCCGCAAAGTGGGCCTCAGCTACGAGGTCTTTCGCAAGCGTTTCGCGGAACATACCGGCACTGCTCCCGGCAAATTCCAGAAACAGCGGCGTATCGATCTTGCCTGCGCCTTCATCTACCAGGGCCAGGACAACTTCAAGGAGCTGGCCGAGGGGCTCGGCTTTTGCGATGTCTACCACTTCTCCAAGGTATTCCGCCGCCTGACAGGTTCCCCTCCCTCGGATTACCGGCGTTCGGTCCGGGGCGGTTGAGCTCATCCTGAAGCTCAGTTGACGGGTGGCCCGGGATGCGACACGACCGAGGGGATGGTCCTTGCCTGGAAGGAGGTATAGCCTGCCAGATCGAGGGAACCCGGGGGGCGTGCCCAGGGGGCGTTCAGGTCGCTGAACCAGCTTCCCTCGGCATAGGCTTTTTCCGCAAAGGCGTCGAGGCCCTCGACAACATCAAAGATGTCGCCCCCGTCTTCATGGGTCCGGCAGAAGGCCTTGGGTATGTCATGGATCGTGGTCGCGTCCTGGACCGCGTTGACCCATTTGACTTCCCCGCGGGCCTGCTCTGTCGAGCAGATCCGGCGTGACGAATCCCCCCGGATGGCGTGGACAATGTTGTTGAACATCTGTTCGCGGATAGCGATCTGGTCCTCCCCGGGAATGGACATTTTCTTGCCCTCGATTTCAAAGGTGTGCGGTCCGCTGAAACGCCACACCAGGACTCCCCGGGATCCCGTGATGCGGATCTCGGGATCGAGATGGGTCTCCGAACTGTGGGACAGCACCACCGCGGCCCGGGCCCCGTTGTCAAGGATGGCTTCCGTACGCACCGTGTCGTAGCTCTGGATCGGCTTTGCCCGGTAGAGCTCAGCCTCCACCTGCAGAAGATCAGCCCGCTTTTCAAGGGACGGGCCGGTAAGGAAAAGGATCAGGTTGACGACATGGGAAATGGCATTGTGCAGGGGGGAATCGAGAACCCAGGAGTCATCCAGGTAGAGGCGGCCGCTCCAGTTGTTGCGATCATAATAGGAACGTCCCCGCGGCCAGAGGCAAAGGCTGTCAATCCGCTCGATTTTTCCAATCAGGCCGTCGAGAAGACGTTGTTTGATCTCCCAGGTCGTCCTGGCGTAGTTGTGCTGGTACCCGATCGCAACCAGGAGCCCTGATGCCTTTTCGGCGGCCTGGATGCGCTCGACGTCCTGAAGGGTCGGGGCAAGTGGCTTCTCGAGAAGCACCGGGAGCCCCCGCTTGAGGGCGTCAATCGTCATCCGCGTATGCCAGTCAATGGCCGTGGGGATGCAGAGCCAGTCGAGCAGGTGTCCCTCGGCCTCCAGCATCTCCCGGTAATCGCCGTAGATCGGGACCCCCGCGGCCTCGAAAAAGGCCACCTGTTCCGGCGCTGCTTCGCGGTTGATGATGGTAACGGCACCCCACTTGACGAGGCCGGCATCGACAAGTTTGGTCAATTCCTCGACGTAGGCGTAGGCGTATCCAGTGACACCGATAAGCCCGACACGCAGAGGCGAGGGAGTATCTGGTCCATGAGCTTCGACGGAATCAGGCATGTTGCTGGCTTTGGTAGGGATGGATTAAAGGTCTTCCGGCCGGGTGTATTCACTGAAAGTCGGCTCGTTTGCCGCCATTTTGAGGAAGACATCAAGGGGAACGACTTCAAAAGCCGGTCCCAGCTGGTCGAGGATGCTTTTGACTCGCGTGATGTCGCTCCATTGCCGGACATGCATGAGAAGGAAGTAAGGCCTGATATCGTTGATCGCGGCCAGCTCGCGCAGGTCGGCAACCACCTCGGCCTCGCTCCGGCTGGGGGAAAGGTAGTAGTCATAGGACACAAGGGCCCGTCCGTCCTGCTCGACAAAGGTGTAGGCCGGTGCGTAGCCGTTGAGGAACCCGATCGCGTTCGGCAGTTGCTCGAAATAGGTATCAATAACGGACTGCGGAAGGTCCGGATTGCCCTCGATGGAGGCGCCTTCGGAATAATCCATGATCTCAAAAACGCTCAGGTCGAGGGTCTCCATCATTTCCCGGGATTTCTCCAGCACCCCCGGGAGGGCCTTCTCCGGAATCGCTTTGGCGTACATGTAGCCGGGCCCGGAAAGGCCGGCGATGAAGAGGTCGTTGGGGGTCGCCTGGTCGTAGAACATTTCCAGCATTGCCGGGCCCATCCAGAGCCAGTTCGGGGTCACCTGCCAGGCGTAGGGAATCTCACCCCGGCCCGGGCGCGTCCAGGCACCGATTCCCAGGGAGTCCGTCTGGACGGCCGTGAGGTAGACTTTGCGCTCCGGTTCAATCGTCTCTTCGGGCTCCACATTATGGTTGTTCTTGAATTCAAAGCCCGGGGAAAGGGGCACCTGGGTGTTGAAGCTCATATTCGGAAGGGTGTGCAGGCCGGAGACCCGGATCACATGAGAGGAAGCCAGTTTGACGTGGTCTCGCTCCTTGTCTTTGGCGTAGGAATGCCAGCCGAAACACATCCCCATCGGGTTCATTTCCGAGAAGAGCTGGTCCGCCATGGCATACTCTTCCGCATCATCAGGGTCGTCGGCGTCGGTTGAAAGGTCGGTAAAGAAGCAGTCATGGTACATGCCGAAATCCGCCACGCCGGGTCGCATCCGGTTTCCCGCTTCCCCGCCCATCCAGACAATCGCGTCCTTGCTGCAGCGGTCCCAGTAGGCGTCGTAGGCCCAGCGGTAAATCTCAATATCGGACATGCCCGAGAAACGGCCCCGGAAATCCTCAATCTGTTTCAACCCAAATTCCTCCGCCACCGGAATCAAGTCCTCCGTGATGACAATCGCGTCCTCGAGGCCGGCAAGGGTGAAGGCGACAATGAGGGAGGTCCGTTCCTCCGTGTCCCAGACAATGTAGCGTTCCACCTTGTCGTCGAAGGTGCGCAGGGCGTGCCGGAGGTTCCTCAGCCGGTTGAAGGTGAAGTGCTTCTTTTCCTTGTAGTAGTCGAATATCTCGTCCGTAAAGCGGTAATCCCATTCCGGGCCGTAAATGAAGTACAGTAACGGGTCATCCCCGTTTACCACACCCTGGAGGGTAATCAGGGCGGCCTGCTCCGGAAGGTCACCGTCAATATACCAGTTGTCGCTCATCTCCATGTAGTAGGCGTCCCGGTAACCTTCCGGCTTGAGGACGTAGACCAGGGGCTCGTCGGCGGGACGGCTCGGCCGGTGCAGGGTCCAGGTCAGGAGGTTGGAGGCCGTGTCCAGTTCGAGCACGGAGCGGAATGTCAGTTCCTTCCGGCCCTGTGAGGCATGGATCGGACAGGTTTCCTCGATTTCCAGGGTTGTGTATCCATCCGTCCAGTCAGCGATAATGCGGCGGTTTTCGCCGACGACCCGTCGCAGACCCATGAAGACATTGCTGGGAAAGACTTTGTGATCAATGAGGACCGTGTTCACCGTCCCCCCACCGATCGACAGGTCAACGTAATCCTCCTGGTAGCGACGGGTTCCCCAGCGCTCCGTGAAGGCAATGCGTTCGCTTGTCGAGGATTCGATCTTCAGGGAGACACTCCCGAAGACATCAACGGCACTGCTCTGCTCGGGCACCATCACCCAGTTGCCCGTCCAGTCCTCGGCGCGGGTCTCGCCCTCGAGGGAAAGGCCTGAGCAGGCGGTAAATACAAGGACGCTCCAGCATAAGGTCTTTTGCAGGAGAGGAGTGATTTGACGAAAACGGTACTTTGATAACATGAGGTGAGGTCGTTTGCGGTGATCTTTTCGACCCGGCCTATTGGGGATGGCCACGGGGTAAAACGTGCTTAAGTCTTCACATTTCGAGAATCATAAAGCCGATAATAGCTCTCGTCCGCAAGGGATGGTTTTGGTTTACTGAAAAATGCCCCTGTCCTTGGTTTGACACTCTCTCTGCTTAACGTGAAAGCTTTATCCGGGACCCTGCCCGAACAGGCTTAACACTCTGCCCGACAATATTTTGGAACTCGCCATAATCAGTGATGAAATCTCCCTCGACCTGGAGGAGTCGCTCCGCCACGGAAAGGAATTCGGGATCCACACCTATGAGGTCCGTTGCCTCGACGACTATGATCACCGGGTCCCTGATGTCCGCCCGGAACGGATCGCGGAACTCGAGAAAGCCGTCTCTTCGGAGGCCATCCGCCTCACCGCCCTTTCGCCGGGAACGTTCAAGATCCAACTCGGCGAATCGGAAAAGCTCCGCCATCAAATGGAGGATATCCTCCCCCGTTCCTGCGAACTTGCCAGGCGGCTCGGGGCCACCCGCATCATCACCTTCGGGTTCATGCGGGAAGAGGGCGGAAGCCTGGAGGAAGCCCTCTTCCGTCTCCGAGAGGCCGGCACGGTCGCAGGCCGCTATGGACTCGAGCTCTCCATCGAAAACGAGCCCGGTTCCTACTGTGATACGGGTGTCAATACCGCGGAGGTCGTCCGGGCAATCGATCTCCCGCACGTGGGCGTCAACTGGGATCCCGCCAATGCCGTTTTCGCCGGGGAAGCCGCTTTTCCCGTTGGCTATGATGCTGTCCTCCCCCACATTCAGAATGTTCATATCAAGGACGGTATTCCCCTTCCCGCCGGGAAATGGGAAAACCGTCTTCTCGGCGATGGCGGAGTCAACTGGGTCGGTCAACTGCATGCCCTCCTCCGCGATCAGCCTGTCCCCCACCTGACGCTCGAAACGCACGTCTTCCCCCTTCTTGAATCAACCCGCGAAGATCTCCGGCGCCTTGATATCCTTTTTTCCGCAGCCCGTGATCTCGGCAACCCCCCTTCTCAATGAAACCCTCCCTGCTCCTCCTTCTAGCCAGCCTTCCCCTCGGCTTTTCCCCCTCCTTCGCCGATTCGGGGGCATGGCGTGACATCACCTCGACGTCCGGCCTCGGCCAGCATTCCGCGGCCCTGGTCAAGTTTGCCAACCTGAATAATGACCGCCTCCCCGATGTGGTCCTTCTCCAGGAATCCCGTGACCCGGCACCACCGCGCGTCTTTGTCCAGTCTTCATCAAACAGGCCCGGTTCCGAGCCCTCCTTCTTCCTCAAGACCGATACCGGCCTGCCCGCCCTCAACCGCGGGGACAGTATCGTCTTTGCCGACCTCGACAACGATGGCCACCAGGATGCGATCATTGTCCGTTACCTGGACATTTACCAGGACGACTACGAGCCGCCGGCTGAAGCTCCCACCCGTACCGGATGGCTCAGGGGCAACGGCGACGGCACGTTCTCCGATCCGGCCCCGATTGAGGCCGCGCGGCTCGCCACAGGACGGTCCATCGCGGTCAATGATGTCAATGAGGACGGCCTTCCCGACCTCTTCATCGGCAACTGGTACGAACGCTACTTCAGCGGTTACGAGGGCTTCGCCAACGATTTGCTCCTCCAGTACACCGGCGAGGATGACCAGCCGGACTTTGTCCGCTGGCCCATGCCCAATGAAACCCGGATCAGCGATTACCGTGACGATCTCGGCGGACGTCCCACCTACGGCACCGCCATGCCCCGTCTCGACGACGGCCCGCCGATGCTCCTCGAGCTGAATTACGGCAGGCGCTGGAACCGCCTCTACCGCATGGAGCACCGGCGTCCCATACAACCTCCCCGGAAGGACAACGAGACCCCGGCACCCCTCGTCCTCAAGGACAGCCGCGCCCGGGGAGCAGATCTTGTCCGCCACCTGCGGGGCGAAAACATTGCCGCCGAGGCCCAAGTCGACGGGGACGCCATTCGCCACGGCCGTCATCCCAGCTGGCCTCATGCCCATGCAGAGGCCCAGCCGCGTTCCCTGCGGTCCGACGAGGCACCGTTCCGTTCCAATGGCAACACCTTTGATGTCGCTGTCGGCGACATCGACAACGATGGCGACTTTGACCTTTTCCTCAGCACCATCATTCATGCCTGGGCCGGCGAATCCTCGGACCGGTCCCGCTTCCTCGTCAACCAGCTGGAGGAAACCGGGTCTCTTAGATTCTTCAGCTTTGAGCATCTTTCGGTCGACCGCATTCCGGAGGCCCCGGCTCCGGGAGAACCGCTCCAGCGCATCCATGCCCACTACAATCAGGGGGATATTTTTGCCGAGCTTGCCGATCTTAATCATGATGGCCGGCTTGACCTTGTCCTCTGTTCCTCAGATTACCCGGATCCTCCTCCCCACGATGAGCGCCTGCGCATCTATTTCCAGCAGGAAGATGGACGCTTCCGCGATGTCACCGCTTCCCTTGGCCTCGATCATGTCGGTGCCGGGATGCCGTCCCTCGCCGATGTCGATAATGACGGCGATTTGGACCTAATCGTCGGTCAGAGTTTTAACCGGCTGACCGGAGAGCAGCGCCGCGCCGCCGCCCTCACTTCGGGGGCCCTTGCACCGGATGCCGACAGGGACGAACGTCCCCGGACCCGGGCACGGCTCTTCCTCAACGAGTCAGCCGGCGAGCGCGCCTCCATCCTCCTCGAGCTTGTCGGCGATCCGTCAAAGGGCACCAGCCGCGATGCCTATGGAACGATTGTCCGCCTCGTCGCCGACCTCGACGGGGATCCCGCCACTCCGGAGGTCACCCAGCAGCGCCAGGTACTCGGTCCGGCCGGGCATGCCGGCAAACAGCACCAGCTCGATGTCCATTTCGGTCTCGGTGATGCGGAAAGGGCCACTGCGGTTGAAATTATCTGGCCGGGACAGGAGGACAACCCGCTCCGGATTGAATCCCTTGAGCCAGGTCATTATCGCATCAACCAGGCGGACAATTTCCTTACCCCCCTGCACCCATGAGTGGCCATTCCGTTCTCCGTCGCCGCCACCCCATTCTCCTCGCAGGTTTTCTCATTCTCCTCTTCAACGCCCCGCTAAGGGGTATGGACAATCCCGGCGTCGACATCGAGGAAATGATTGCCCGGGACCATCCGCGCGTTCTCGCCAGTAAGGCGGATTTCGAGGCTATCCGTAATCGCCGGTGGGATTCCGACGGAAATCGCTACTGGGATTTCGTCCACCATAGCGGACAGGCCATGCTCGGGGAGGATCCCGTTACCCACTCCATCACCGGCTTGCGCCTCCTCCATCAGTCCCGGCGAGCCCTCAAGCGCATCCTTACCTGGTCCCTCCTCTACCGCGTCGAGGGAGAACCCGCCTTCCGCGACCGCGCCATTGCCGAACTGGAAACTGTGGTCGCCTTCCCCGACTGGAATCCCTCCCATTTTCTCGATGTCGGGGAAATGGCCCTCGCTGTCGCTATCGGAACCGACTGGCTCTGGGACGACCTCACCCCTCGCCAGCGGAGTACCTTTCTCGCCGCCCTCCGGACAAAGGCCCTCCTCCCTTCCCTCGATGAGGAGGACCCCGCCAACTGGTGGATCTATCAGGACAACAACTGGAACCCGGTCTGCCATTCGGGGCTCGTCGCAGCCTCCATCCTCGTTGCCGATGACGACCCGGAACTGGCCGAAAGGGTTATCACCCGCGCCCTCAAGGCCGTCCCCGCTGCTTTTGAGGCCTATCATCCTGATGGAGCCTATCCTGAAGGCCCCGTCTACTGGGACTATGGAACGTCTTTCAGTGCCCTTTTCCTTGACCTCATGGAGACCGCCTTCGGTTCCCGCTTCGGCCTCGACGCCCATCCCGCCTTCCGGAACTCTGGAACGTTTCGCGCCCTCGTCGTCTCCCCCACGGGAAAGTTTTACAATTACGCCGATTCCGGCGAAACAGCGCGCCTGGCCATGGCAACGGCCTGGTTCGCCTCCCGCTACAACGATCCCGCCGCCTTCCATGAACTCAAGCGGGGCCTTGGGGCCTTTCTCGATAAGCCGCAATGGGATCCCGAAGACAGCCATAACCGGCTCCTCCCCCTTCTTGCCTTCTGGTATCCCGATTCCAGCCAGGCCGAAACCCTCGCCGACTCCCCCTTGCCCACGGCATGGCTGGGCCGGGGTCCCAATCCGGTTGCCATTGTCCGCGAGGAGGGGGACGGACCCGAGCGTTTCTATCTCGGATTCAAGGGAAACCAGGGCTCCGTCAGTCACGCCCACCTCGATGCCGGCAGTTTTGTCTACGAGGATGCGGGCGTCCGCTGGGCCATTGATCTCGGCAATCAGAACTACAACAGCCTCGAAAGCCTCGGGCTCTCCATCTGGGACCGGCGTCAACATTCGGACCGCTGGCGTATCTTCCGCCTCGGTTCCTACAGCCACAATGTCCTTCTCATCGATCAGCGTTCCCAGGATGCCGATTCCAAGGCCGCTATTCTCCGGCTCGATTCCTCCAAGGACTCCGTCCACGGTGTTGTCGACCTCACGCCCGTTCACCAGGGTCAAGCCAATCGCTTTGAACGGCATTTCCATGTCCATGACAAGAAAGTGCTCCAAATCGTCGACGTGATCGAAGGAGCCCGGGCATTAACGCCCCGTCAGGGACAGGGCCGGGCCACCTTTCGCTGGCGTATGCTTACCCGCGCCAAGGTCTCCATTGAGGGCAACCGGGCCATTCTCTCTCAGAATGGCAGGGAATGCCACCTCGTCGTTCCCGGGAATCTCGATCCCCTCCATCTCAAGGCGGAGGCCGTTGATCCACCGCCCTATTTCTGGGACGCCCCCAATCCCGGAATCACGGCCATCGACGTCTGGACCAAGGCCGAGGCCTCCGGCAACCAGTCCGTCGAGGTTCTCCTGAGCACCGATCCCGAAGCCCTCGCAGCCTTTCTTGAAACCCGTTGATTTTAACCACCCGAAAATTATGACCATCAAAACCCTCTTATCCGCTATTCAGTCAATCCGTATCCTCCATGAGGCGATACCCGTCGAGACAACCACCGCCAAGCTTCTCAAGGCCCAGGCTGAGGGCGAAGTCGAAATGGTTTCCATCCCCGGAAGCAGCTCCCCTTCAGTCGAAATCGGTGTCCTCTCAAGCGATGAGGCCGCAGCCATCGATTCCCGTCTTGCCGGGAGGGAACAGTGGCAATTCGTGCGCGTTTCCTCCTCCGGGCAAATCCAGCTTTTCGTCTCCGACACATGGTTCCTCTATCGCCTCGCCAGCCAACTTGTTGACGACTGGTCTGACCGGGACGCGGCGGAGTTCGCCGACGGCATCATCCTCTCTCCCGCCTTCAGTCACCTTCGTCCGGCCTACGATTCCCTCCTGAATAATCACGCCCGTACCGCGGAGGGCTTTGATCCCGAGGAACACATCCGGGAATTGGCCCGACTCGGCTTCACCCACGTTGAGGTCAATGGGCTTGCCTCCCCCTTCCCCTACGAACAGGCCGCCCCCGACGAACTTCTCTACCGCTTCTACACCTACTGCCCCGCCCTCGACCAGTTCGTCTACAGCAAGCTGAACAAGGGGATTTATCCCTATGAATATCTTCGGGCAAACTTGAACAAACTGAAGAGGTCTGCCCAGCTTGCCGAAAAATACGGTCTTCGCGCCGGCATCCTTTCCTTTGAACCCCGAAGCGTCCCCGATGAACTCCTCAATCGCTATCCCATGCTCCGGGGAGCCCGCGTCGACCACCCTCTGCGCAGTTTCCGGCCCCGCTACAACCTCAGCACAGCCCACCCCGTCGTCCTCGATCACTATTCCGAAATGCTTGAGAAAATCCTCCGGGAGGCTCCCAACATCGACTATATGGTTATCTGGTCAAACGACAGCGGGGCCGGCTTTGAATACACCAGTTCCCTCTACGTCGGCCGCAACGGCGGAGGCTACGTCATCCGTGAATTCAAGGGGGATGACGCCGTCGCCCGGGCTGCCGCCGATAACATGATCCGCTTCATGAAAACCATTCGCGATGCCGGGCGGCGCGTGAACGGGAAGTTTGTCTCCGTCCTCCGGAGCGAAATGTTCTGGGTCGAGGATCCCTTCCTCCGGCCGCAGATCGAGGAGGGCATCGAACTCGAGGTCAATTCACTCGTCGCCAAGGGCTTTGACCTCGGATACAAGCACCCCAAATACGACTGGGCCGGGGATTTTAATTTCTGCGGGCTTTTCAACCAGTGCTCCGACGAGGAAAGCACCGCCCGGGAAGAGGTTGAAGGCCACGGCTCTCATGCCCATCTCTTCTTCAGTCCCGGCGCCTTCTGGAATCAGGAACCCGTCCTCGCCCCCGTCTATCCAAAGCTTGTCCATGAGCGCCTCTCCGCGCTCCACCGGCAGGGCTTTTCCCATGCCGCCTGCCTCACCGGGACAATCGCCCCGGAAATGGCCCCCTACAATATCAACCAGGAGGTCATACGCGCGTTTCAGAACAATCCCTCTCTCGATCTTCAGGAGCTCCTCGAAAACCGCGCCCGGACCTGGGCCGGGGAGGATGAAGCCGGCAACGCCGTCCGGATCTGGCACCATGCCGATGAAGCCTACCGGGCCTACCCTCCCCCCGTCAGCGTGCTCTCCATGTGGAGCACCTGGTACCGCATCCTTGTCCGTCCCTTTGTCCCCGACTTCGAGGCGCTCAGTGAGGAAGACCGGGCCTTCTACGAGGATTTCCACCTCGGCCACGCCAACAACCGCGTCCGGGTCGACTTCCGCAGGGAGATCAACTTCGATTTCTGCACCCCGGAATACGGCAACAAATGTCGCGAGGCCATCACCGCGAATGTCTTCCCCGAGATGGAAGCCGCCGTCAGCATGGCCCTTCAACGGAGGGAAGCCACGGAACCCGGCTCACCCGCCCATTCCTTGTTCTGCCACCTCTATGACCGCCTGAAAGCCGTTCAGTGCTGGTTCCGTACACAGCGAAACGTGGCCGGATGGATCGAGGGGGTTCACGGCTATATCGAGGCCAGCGACGATTCCAGCAGGAAGGCCAGTCGCGCCCTCGTCCGGGAGATTGTTCTCGATGAGAAAGCGAACGCGGCCACTCTCCTCGAGCACGTGGAATCAGCCCGTACCGAGTGGATGCTCCACTCCGACGTTGGCGAGACAACCTTCATCTACGGGGGAAATATTGCCGAACTCCTCCGGAAAAAAATCGCCCTCATGGAAGGCCGTGAAAACGACGAGCCCTATATCGATCCCAATTTCATGTGGCGCGTCCCGGGGATTAATTATCCTGCCCGGTCCAGGGGCTGATCCGCTCCCCGCCCGCATAGCCCTCCGAGGGCCTTTCTTCCGGATCGTACCATGGCCGCGATGCTTTCATCCGCGGCGGGTACCGGTCCACCTCTTCGGGAGAGCCGTCCCGAAAATCCTTTCCCCCTTGACGGAAAAGGTCTTGCGGACAAAATTGGCTGATTGAAAAACACTCGTTTTCCGCCCCTTCCCCACCAACCCAGTCTTGGAAATGAACCCGAAGCGCCCTTCATGCAACACCATCGCCCGCGAGGCGGGGGTCAGCAGAATGACCGTCTCCATGGCCCTCCGCGATCATCCCCGCGTTGCTCCCGAAACCCGTGAACGGATAAAGAAAATAGCCGAACGTCAGGGCTATACCCCGGATCCGAACCTGATTCAGTTGATGGGCTACCTCAGGAAACGCGATGTCAGCCGCGAGGAACCGGTTATCGCCCTTCTCAACGGCAAGCGTTGTCCCCTCAAGGACATCAATCCGGATGCCAAGCTCATCCGCGAGGGCGCCATCGAACGCGCCCGCTCACTTGGCTTCAAGACCGAGGATTTCTGGCTCCAGGAGCCGAAAATGCGCATCCAGCGAATGGTCCAGATCCTTGAAACCCGCGGTATCCGCAGCATTGTCGTCCTCCCCGTGGATTCCCTCAGGGATGTCTTCATGCTTCCCCAGGAGGAATTCATGGGAGTCGCCACCTGCTCCGTGGCCGCCAAGCTCGGCTTCAATCAGGTTCATCCGCATTTCTACCAGGCCATGCACCTCGGAATTTCCAATCTTGCCGAGAAGGGCTTCAAACGGATTGGCTTCTGCGTCTCCGAGGCGGAGGACGAACAATCCAACCACCTTTATCAGTGTTACCTCACCTGGTACCAGCAGGGTATCCCCGAGGAAAACCGCATCCCCTCCCTCCTCAAAAAGGAGATAACCGAGGCCGGCTTCCTCGAATGGGTTGAAGCCCACAAGCCCGATGTCGTCTTCAGCACCCACTCCACCCATTACCGCTGGCTCAAGAATAACGGCTACCGGATCCCCGAGGATATCAGCTTCGCCGTCATCGGTTCCGCCAGCAAGGATCTCGAGGGCATCGCCCGCGTCGATATCGACTACCGGAGGATTGGCGCAACCGCCATCGATATCCTCAAAACGAAACTGGCCAATGAGCACCTCGGTCCGAGCGATAACCCCGCCGTCACCCTCATCCGGGGGGACTGGATCGACGGCCCCAGCGCTCCCCTCAAAAAACATCCCGCCAAAGCCGGCGCCTGCGCCTGATTCCTCAATCAGGCGAATGGGTTGGGGGTGATCAGCTGGCCCCGATGGAGACCATCCCCCAGAGGAGCAGGATGACGAGTCCGACGATCACCCAGCTGCCGCCAAACCCGATAAGGTCCATCTTTGTCGGACGCGCGATCTCCCAGCTCGTATTCGGAAAGAGCTTCCGGTGGGATACCAGTTCGGGATTCTCGGTCACTCGGGCAATGGCTGCCTTTTCCTCTTCATCCGAGGGCTGGACCGGAGTGTAGATCTTCCCAAAGAAATAATCGAGATGCTTCCGCTCCGCCGGCCTGGTGAAAAAGGATATCAGGAATAAGAGGACGAAGGGGAAGATTGCGCTGAAAAGAAACCGCGCCGCCACCAGTTGAGACTTCTTGAAATGGGTGAAATCAATTCCAAACAGGCTCATGACCCATAATTCCGCCTCAAAGCGCCCCATCCCGATCAACTCCGAATTGGGATCTTCCGGATCGGTCCGGACCACTTTTTCGAAAAAGATGCCCTGGGATCCAATCCGCACTTCCTTCTCGATCGTGTCCCCGATGGCCTCGGCGCGTCCAAGGGCAATGTCTTCCGCTGACGCCGGAGCCTTGTAGAGGTGGGTATAGGGTTCCGTCTGGATCAGGAAGGCGTCATTCGTCCGGGCCCAGTCCAGGCCCTGGAAGAGATTCGGGAGAATCGCAAAGATCGTGAAGCAAATGATGATCTCCACCAGGACGGCCGTCCGCGTCAACCGGCGCCAGATAAAACCCAGCCAGATAGCCGCCCCGAAAATTGCCGGGATGGAGATAAAATACTTGAAGAGTTCGAGGAGGTTGTCGACGTACACCGCCGCCCCGATTCCTCCGAGGAGGGTTATCGCAATTGTGAAGCGTCCTACCCAAAGGTAATGGGCCTCGCTCTTGCCGGGAACCAGAGGCTGGTAAATGTTCCGGATAAAGAGCGCCGAGATGGCCACTGAGGTCGCATCGAGGGTCGACATATTGGCCGCCAGTATGCCGACCAGCATCAGGCCGATGGCTCCCGGCAGGAGCAGGTCCCGGCTCATGAAACCCCAGGCAAGGTCGGGATCATGCAGTTCCCCGGCATAGAGCCCGAGGGCAATGAGGCCGGCCAGTACCCAGAAGAGCATCAGCAACCGCTTGAAAAACATGCCCCCAATCATGCCGAACCGGGCGACAAATTCCGTTTTCGCCGATCCCGCCGTCTGCATCCCCTGGGCGATCGCAATGATCGCCACCAGATTGGAAAGGAACATCGCGAATATCGTGTACCAGGCATAATCACTGAGGGTGACCGAGCCGAAAAGTTCGAATTTAAACTCCGGCACCGCGGCATGAAGCCCCGAAAATCCCCCCAGTTGTCTCAGTCCCAGGGGTATCAGGATGATGGAAAATATGATGATGAGGATACCCTGGATGGCATCCGTGATCGCCGCCGCTCGAAAGCCTCCCATGATCGTGTAGATCGCGACAATGAGGCCGTAAATGAAGTAGAACGTCACCGGGTCGGTATAGGAATAAAAGGATTTCAGTTCCCCCCTGGCGCTTCTCTGCTCCAGGACTTCGTATCGGGCCGCCTGCATCGGAGTCCGTTCCATGAAGGTCAGCCTGGACAGTTCCTGATACTCCTGGAACTCCTCCACCGTGAGGCGCTCCGCAGCCGTCAAGGCCTCGTCCGGTTTCGGAGTCAGGGCCATCATCGTCTTCCCGGCCACCATGTAGCCGACACCACCCCCGATAAAGGCCATCACGAGGGTGAAGGCCGCGTAGCTCCCACCCAGGAGGCGGCTCTGGAACCGCTCCGTGAAAAAGTCGCCCACGGTCGTCAAACGGCAACGGCGGAAGAGCAGGGCCGAAAACCAGTAGAAAGGTGTGATGAAGAGCACGAGGAACTGGATCCACATGCCCCCCACGCCCTGCCGGTAGGTTTCCCGCGTGACCGCAACCGCCTGGTCCGCATTCGTCGAGGCCCCGAAATTGAGGAAGAACTGGAAAAACTTCCCCAGGGACCGGCCGGCCAGAAAATAGTCTTCGGTATCCAAGGTCGCTTCACCCGCCTTTTTTCCCAGCCAGAGGATGATGACCAGATACAGCAGAAGAACGATGACATCGAGAATGTGAAGACCAAAGATATACACGTCAAATAAGGGTATAAGGGTTCAGAGGAGGACTTGCTTCTGGAAGCACGTTAAAACGAACACATGTCGTGATGACAATGTCCTTTCTCCGGCACAATTGGACTTTTCGATATACCGTAAAATCTGTTCGGTGGTCGACCTGCCCGGCAGCGGACTCATCATACAGCCTTAATTTCCAGATCTTTTTTATGCCTGACCTGACGTCCATCTCCACCGGCCAGCCGGAATTCGACCAGTTTTATCCACGCATCCGTGCCTTCCTTGAACAGGATACCATGGATCTCAACATCGATGGGGTCCCGATCCGCGGTTACCGTTCACCCGATACGCCGGCTGTCTGGATCCGCGACCACAGCGATATGATGCGCGGCTTCCGTTTCTTTGAGAAGGATCCGCTCTCGGCGGTTACCCATTTTGCCGAAACCCAGGCCCGCAACGGACGGGTTTTCGACTATTTCACCAACCAGCCGGAAAAGGTCCCCTGCGAACGGGAAAACTGGAACAAATACGTCCGCGTTCCGGTCGAGGCCGATGTCGAGTATCGCTTTGTCAAGGCGGCCTACCTCGGCTGGCAGGTTACGGGTGATCACGACTGGATCACGTCGCTCCTTCCCTCCCTCGAGGCGGCTCTCAACTACGCCTTCTCCCATCCGCATCGCTGGGATCCCGGGCTCGGGCTCGTCAAGCGGCCCTACACCATTGATTCCTGGGACTTCGCCTATTCGGCC
>JAWLGH010000108.1:0-5774 GCA_041685165.1 Oceanipulchritudo sp.
GATTATGCCCTCGCGGAGGAACTCGATCCGGCGGTGCGTGCGCTTCCGGCGGAAGCGTACCTTGATTGGTGTTTTGAACGGGAAGCGGCGCGTTGTCGCCGGGAAGGCGAGCGCCCTTTTCTGGTCCCGCGGGAGCGGTCACCGGACTGGATCTGGGAGGACGGACGCCTCAACCTGATGGCCACCCAGGTGTTCCGGACCCAGCGGCTGGCGGGTGTCCCGGAAGCGAGCGTGCAGAGCCTTGACCTTGAACGTGTGGTTTTCGCTGGGGCGCGCGATTGGGAACGGCAGGCCGTCGTTCTGGAGGGACTTGCCTTCGGCGAGAGGGAATCGGTCCTTGACCTTGGCTGCGGGCTCGGAGTGGGTTCCCAGTTTCTTGCCCGGAAAGGTTGCGCCGTGACGGGGGTGGACGTCGAGGAGCGGCTGCTCGTGGCGTCGCGCCTGGCCGCCAACCTCGCCGGCCTGCGGATCCGCTACACGTGCCTGGATCTCGATTTTCAGGAAATGGAGGCCTCGTTCGAGACCGTGCTTGTGTTCGCGACCCTCCATCATTTCGAGTACCGGGAGCAGGTGGTGGAGCGCCTGAACCGTATCTGCCGGCGGCGCCTGATCCTCGAATGCGGGCTGAAGGAACACGGCTTCAAATGGCACGGGCGCTGGTACTGGAGACAGCGCGGGTGGGATTTTGCCTCGGAGGCCCACCTGAAAACGGCCCTTGCGGACTGGTTTCCCGCTTTCCGCCTGACCGCCGATGCCGGGGCCACCGATCACGGGCGAAGGGTCTACGTCATGGAAAGGACGGACGGGGCATGAAGGTCCCGAAGACAAGGAACGAACGGGAGGCCGCAAAGGCGGCGGCGGCGATGGCGCGGGCCGGGGCTTGGGAGCGTCTGGAAAAATTTACCGGCAAGGCTTGCCCGCGTTTTCCGGATTCGGCCGAGTTGGCCGGGTTGCGCTACGGAACGTTGCGCGAACTGAAGCGCGACACCGAGGCAGCCCATGGCATAGTTGATTTTCTTTTGCGTCACCCGGAGCATGATCAGGCTCGGGAATGGTTGGCTTCGGTGGTGCGTTTCCTGACCCGTTTCGACCGGGACCTGGTGGGGAAACTGAGCCGCTGGAAGACGTTGCCGGGGCGCGTTTTCCTTGTGCGGATTCTCGTGGGGATGCGCAACTCGGGCGAGGCCCTGCGCTGGTTTGAGGTCCTTGACCGGGAGTTTCCGGGGCAGGGCCAGCTCACGCGCGCGGACCTTGTGGACCTGCTATACAAGGCGGAGCTGTACGAGGCGGCGGAATCGGTCCTCTGGGAGGCGATCGCCGAGGCCCCGGAGGAAGGGCCCCTGGTGCGGCGCCTTGTCGAGGTCCTGCTGGAATTGGTCAAGGCCGGTTTCCGCGAGCGGTTGAAGGAGGCCACGGCGATGGCGGCAACGCTTCTCGAGGACCAACCGGAGGAACCGGAGGCGTGGTTTGCGATGGCGCTCTGCTACCGGGCTGCGTCGCGTCCGGAGCTCGCCTATCCGCTCTTTGAACGGTTTTTTGAGCGCTTTCCGGACCATCCGTTCCGCTCCGCCCATGTCTTTGACAGCAGTTATGTGGAGAGCCTTGACCCGGAGCGGCTCTTCGCGCTCCGGAAAGCCTGGTCGGCGCGCACAAAGCGGCTCACGGCCTGCAGCCCGTCGATTCCCCTGCACGGCGACCGCGATCCGCGGCGCCGGTTGCGCATCGGTTACATCTCGCCCGATTTCGGAAAGCATCCGGTGGGGTATTTCTTCCGGACGGTCCTCACCGGGCATGATCCGGAGGCCGTGGAGGTCTTTCTCTACTCGCAGCGGGATCCGGTCGGGATGGATGATGCCGTTTCGCGGGAGTTTCGCGCTTTTGTCGGGGACGATCACTGGCGCTGGATTGCCCAGGTCCCCCCGAAGGAGCTCGTGGAGATGATCCGCAAGGACCGGATCGATATCCTCGTCGACCTTGCCGGGCATTCCGCCAACAACCGCATCGATGCCGTCCTCCACCGGAGCGCGCCGGTGCAGGTCCACTGGCTCGGGTTTGCCGCCTCCACCGGGGCCGGGAATATGGATTACCGCATCTCCGACGAGATCACGGAGCCGGTTGGAACGTCCGAACACCTGAGTACGGAGGAAATCTGGCGGCTTCCACGGGGCTTTCACGCCATTTCGATGCCGGAGGGTCTTCCCGATCCCGTCCCGCCTCCCTGCCTGAAAAAGGGTTACCTGACCTTTGGTTCCTTCAACAATGTCAACAAGCTCGGTGTGCGGACGCTGGAGCTCTGGTCGGGCCTGCTCCGGGCCGTGCCGGAGTCGCGCCTTGTCCTGAAGCACCAGACGATGGAGGTTTTTGACAGTCGGGAAGCCATCCGTTCGGCCTTCGCCCTCCATGGGGTCGATCCTGAGCGGATTGCCTTCAAGGGGGTGACCCGGCTCCGCGATGACCATTTCCGGCTCTACGGGTTGATGGATGTGGCTCTCGACCCGTTGGGGTACAACGGGACAACGACCACCTGCGAGGCCCTCTACATGGGGGTCCCGGTCCTGACCCTGCCCGGGGCCACCCACGCTTCCCGGGTCTCCGCGAGTCTTCTCCATCAGGTGGGCCTCGATGGCTGGATCGCGCGCGACGAGGCGCACTTTTTGCGCATCGCCCGGGCCGCCTCGGCCCAGCCCGAAGCCCTGGCCCGGCGGCGGGCCTCCCTCAGGTCCGCTTTCCTCGAATCCTCCCTCAGCGACGGAATTGGCCTTGCACGTGCTTTGGAGGAAGCCTATCGAAGCATGTGGCGTCGTGCCTGCGGCGCCGCTCAGCCTTTACAGAACGTAAACCCCTAAGAAATCATGACAGAACCGGCGGAACAGAAATCCTTGCCCGAGGAAGTGGTCGAGGCACACGAGAAATCCCTCAAGCTGGCCCGGGGAGAGGGGGCGGAACGCGACATGGGCGAGGCGGTCCGGCTGATGAAGGTCGCCGCGCAGGGCGGTCACCCGCAGGCCCAGTGCAATCTGGGTTTTCTTTATGCCACGGGTGACGGGGTGGACGCGGACCCCGAGGAGGCCGTGCGCTGGCTCACGCAGTCGGCCGAAAACGGTGAACTCCAGGCCCTCTACAACCTTTCCCAGCTCTACCTCGGCGGACACGGGGTGGAAGAAAATGCCGAGATGGCGATGGCCCTGATGCGCAAGGCCGCCTCCAAGGGCCATCCCGATGCCCTCTACAACCTCGGAATTTTCAATTACAACGGGGACATGGGCATCGACAAGGATCACAAGGCGGCCTTTGTCTTCTTCGAGAATGCCGCCAAGGCCGGGCATCCCGAGGCCCTCTTCAGTTCCGGACTCTGCTGCAGCCTCGGCCACGGGACCGAGCTCAACACGATCAAGGCGGTCGAGTTCTACAAGCAGGCCGCCGACAAGGGCAACGCCAACGCGATCTTCAACCTCGGGCTCTATTACTATTACGGGGAGGGTGGCCTCGCCAAGGATCTCGACCTCGCCGAGGACCTCTTTCAGCGCGCCGCCGCCATGGGCCACGAAAAGGCTCCCTCGGCCGCCGCCTCCGTCGCCGAGGAAAAACGCAAGGCGGCCGCCGAGGGCGGAGAGGGTGGACAGACCGCCGGGGACGACGATCCCTTCAAGGATATTCAGCTCTAAGTTTCTTTCCCAAACCGGGGGTGGCCGGATCTCCCCGCCGCCCCCGCTTTTCCACACCACAAACCTCAACACCACCCCGGACCCGGGTGCGTTGTCACAGTCCAGCTCTTTTCCCGCCAACGGGCGGGTTCCCCATCCCGATTGGTTTTGGCCCCCGGCAAAGCGCCGTCCGTTCAAGACGGCCGGCCATGCGACCAAGGGCGGCAGCGTGGACCAGGTTCTGATTCCTTTATGGCCCTGGCACATTTATTGGGAAACACACCGCATGTTTCGCCGCTGCCGCGGAACGCGCGCCAGTTGGGCTACGCCGAGCCGGAGGACGTGTTGCAGCTGGCCATGGCACACGGATGTCACCATTATTCCGACACAGACGCCATCGTGCCCCTTGACAACGCCTTTTTACCGTATAACCATATAACTATATTTTATGAAAACGACGCTCGAATTACCGGATGATGTGGCCGCGCTCTTGCGGCAGGAGTCCGCGGCCCGTGGCGGTCGCCGGAGGGCTTCCTTGAGCAGTCTCGTCAGTTATGCGGTCCGCGAGGTCTACTCCGGGCTGCCTGATGCTCCGGCGCAGGTGGACTTGAAAGCTGGTCGAGTCGTTGTGAAGCGGGACAAACAGATGCCGATGGTTCGTTCCGAGGATGTCGTGGCAGCCTTGGACGACTGATCCCCCAGATGGCGTATGCACTCGACAACGACGTATTTTTCGCCGCGCTTTACGAGGGGCATGTGGCGCATATCGACGCGCGCGCATGGCTGGACGCCAACAAGCCAGTGGGCTGGGCGATTGCGATGGAGACCTATCTTGCCGCTATGCGTCTCCTCATGAATCCAACGATTCTCGGTCGTGGCATTTTGGATGGGGCCATGGCACGCCGAGCTGTTGAGACCGAGTTGATGGGAAAGTATCCGGGACGAATACTGATCGAGGACAAGCGTCCAATCGGAGAGATTTTTGATCGAGCCACCGGGCATCGCCAGATAATGGATTGTTGGCTGATGCAGACGGCCCGGGCACATGGTCATACCTTGGTCACACGCGATAAAGCAATCAACCGCGCCTGGCCGGAACACTCGCTGTTGCTCCCCAGATGTGGATTGCTGAGCTGCTGATACTAGCTGAAAAATTAAAGGACACCCACTTTTCAGGGCAGGTAAACATCACTTGGATTCGCTGAATTCTACGGGTGCCCAAAAATGAATTCAGCGGTTCAACCACCTACCACTCGGGTCAAGCCCCTTGACAATCCGTTTACATAACATACACTTGTAAACATGAAGACAAAAACACTAGCCACTCGCCTGGGAGAAGACGAACTGGCCCTCTTGGATGATTTGGCGGGGCGGGCTGGATTGGATCGTGCCAGCATGACGAAACAGTTGGTTCGCCGTGGTATGGCGGAAATCCGATTTGAAAATGGGGCGAAGGCCTATCGTGAGGGGCGGATGACCCTTTCGAGAGCGGCAGAAGTGGCGGGTATCTCTGTTTGGGATATGATCGCTCGAATGGGGGAAAAAGATCTCGTGCTGCACTACGACGCAAAGGAACTGGACGAAGACCTGGATGGGTGATGCGGAAGAGAGGCGTCGTTTGGTTATCTGTGATGCCAGCCCATTGATATTTTTAGCAAAAGTGGATCAACTCGGGTTGATTGCCCAAGTCACCGGGGATCCCATTGTTGTTCTGTCCTGTGTTGTTCGCGAGATTCTGAGTGAACGTACCACGCCGATAGAGGCGCACCGCCTCAGGATCTGGTTATCGAGTATGGAAACGGTCGATTATGAGGGCTCCCTTTTTGCGACGGATGCTTTGAGCCGGATCGACCAGTCCACGTTGGCCTGGGCCGTTAACAACCGTGCGGAGTGCCTGCTGGCCGACGAACGCCTCCTGCGCCGCTTCGCGCAGGAGTATGGTATCCGCGTGATCGGCTTTTGCGGCATCCTTATCCAGGCCAGCCAAAAAGGTTACCTCAGCCGAGACGAAGCCCTGCGCGTTGTCAAAACAGCAATCGAGGAACATGGCCTGCGAATCTCGGTGCAGCTGTATCAAAAAATCCTCGACCGATTGGGATGATGGAGAACCGCATTCCGGATAATAAGCCC
>JAWLGH010000051.1:0-23164 GCA_041685165.1 Oceanipulchritudo sp.
CTCCTCCCCGAGGGCAAAGACCCAGCGGTCGTATTTGGTTCCGGGAACCTTCTCGCCGGTGATCGGGTCGATCAGGGGTGCGAGGTTGAACCCGTTCCCTACGATCTCACGTTCCTGGTAGGAGTAATTGAACATGATCTGGTAATTATCCGTGGGGCTGAAGATGATCTGACCATCGACTCCATGGGTCTCCTCTTCGAACGTGACAAGGGCCCCTGTCGTGTTGCTCGGGTTGTTGCCGGCACCCTCCGGGCCGTTTCGGTCCGTGTTCCGCCAGAAGATGGATAATCCGTCGAAGTCCCGGGCAAGGAGGGCTGCGTCAAAGGCTGCCTTGAGCATCTGCCCAATATCGACCCCGTCAGGGTTGACATGTTTGCCCGGCTCAAGGTCCCGCGTCACGTCGGCAAAGTAGTAAGAGGCAACCTTTCCGGCGTTCTCCCGTTGACCGCCCATGCCAAAGTCATTGGTCATGAGAAAACTAAAATCAATACCGGCTTCCTCCTCAAGTACCCCCAGATTTATACTATCAGGCAGGGTTGTCCCCAGATATTCCTGCCATGCTTCCCGCAGGAAGTCCTCGTGCACCCCATAGCTGAATCGTTGGAATTTCTCCGGATCGCCTCCTGCGTTCTCGAAAAACTGGGCCTTCGGACCAGTTCCTCCCAACGCCGACTGGGCATCAAAATCCCCCCATACAGGTCTTTCCAATGCCCGCTCAGGCGAGGTACCCAGCCGTCCGCCGATCCATCGGCGGGGCACAGGCGCAAAAGCGAAATCCCAGGTGGCATTTTCGCGGGTTATCTGGAAAAAGGAGATGGTCCCGGAAATACGCCCGTCAAAGAAATCAAACTTCAATCCGATCTCCTTTCCGACCGTCTGCTCGGCAGCGATAGCCTGGTCAAGACCATCACGCAGACCCTGATTGGGGAATACACCCTCGGAATAGGTGAAATAGGTGCTTAAATCCTCCGTCACCCGGTAGGAGAAGCCGGCTGTTTTGGTAACAAAATTCTGGTCTTCTTCGAAGAGGTCCCTTCGGGTACCCTGCGGCCCTAAACCTTCCAGGAATAAATCTACTTCCCGTTCAATCTCCTGATTGAGCTCCGTGGGCAGATCCGTGATCCATTTGTCCTCGGTGTAGGGCTCTGTCCCGCTAATCTGGTAAGGGAGCGTGGGAAATGTCTCCGTTCCAAAATACAGGTCGGTAACCGAACTTGTTGAATCCGGGTCTCGGCTCGGCGTCCCGTCCAGCAGCCGGAGGGATTCGGTTTCAGTGACGTTGTAGGTATCCTCGCGGATTCCCGCGATCAACGTCATCTTGTCGTCGAAAAACTGAGCCTGGTAGATCCCATACATGCCCGTATACTCAGCCTCCACCTCTCGCCAGCCGGAGCGGGCAATATTGAAGCCAGTAATTCGACCAGGTATACGTTCACCATCGGTAACATAGCTGGTCAAAGGCTGCCCCATGTTTGGCACGCTGGTAGAAAGTCTTCCCGGAATGGCGAGGGGCTCCCCCTCGTAACGGATGGGAGAAAAGTCGTAGATGCTTTTTCGCAGCAGATAGGGGTCTTCGTCCATTCGCCCAAGGCTCAGCTGGTTGGTACCGGGAACACGCTCAAGCTGCCCGGGTGTCACGAGGTCATTCGGACTCGGATTGCCGGTGACGACGAGTAAGTCATCCTTGGTGTACTGGCCTCCTCCAATTAAGGTGTGGGTTACTGTCCCCTCCTTGGTGAAGGGTATCGGGGTATCAAAGGAATAGGCGGCCCGCAAACGCAGCTGAAGGGATTCCGATTCTGTCGGCCGTGGCATCCAGTAATAGCTCGCATACTTTGTGCTGGTCGTGTTCCAGTCCACCGATGGGTCGGTAACCCGTCTGGACTGGTCCGGAACGACAAAAACATCACCAACCCCCCCGGTGGTCAGGTTGTCAATTGCTGACGGAGTCGACCAGTCTGGAACGTCCTCCGGGCTGATCGAAAAGCCAACCGCCTCGTCCAAGCCGTAGCGCCGCGCCCCGGGAGAGGTCTCAAGGCTCCCTCCCAGGAATTCAAGCACCTCGGGATGGCGCACCCACAAGTTGGCCTGGCTCAAGACCGGAATAAAGGGAGTGCTGTCGTCCGGGCGAATTCCCCTTATATCGAAATCCGTCACCATGTTCCCGACAACATTCAAAGACTCCTGCTTGATGTCCGTGTAGTAACCTCCCATCTCGATATTGAGATCATCGATCGGCTCAAGTTCCAGAAGGAGCATCGCGTTCCATTCTTCCCGGTTGGTGAACGTGTCTGGACCGGTTATCCGGAACTCGTCCCCCAGGTTCCCGTCGCTATAGGGGACAGGCGGTTTGTCCTTGCGAAGCAGAAAGACGTCCCGCGGATTCGACGGATCGCGATCCATCAAGTGACTGAGGTCTTCACGCCCCCATTCAACAAACTCACCGAAAGGATTGCGGAAATCCACGCTGTTTGTCCTGTCGGTAAAATATTGGAATCCTGTTCCGCTGCGTTTCTGGTCCGCATACTGGACCTCAGCCAGTAGGCGGGTTTTGGGATTGATGATGAATTCGAGTTGGCCGGTGATGTACTCCTTGTCCAGCTGCAGAAATTGCGTGTAGTGATCACGCTCCTCGTATGCCCCGATAATCCGATAGTTGAGCCGGTCCTTGATGAGGGGACCCGTGGCATCCGCCGTTGCCCGGCGAAAACCGTCGCTGCCTATGCTCATAGTCGCCTGATAGCCGGGTTCAGCAAGCGGGCGCTTCGGCATGATATTCACGATGCCACTCAGGACATTTACCCCGTACAGCAATGAGGCCGGTCCACGCACCACTTCGAGACGGCGCGCATTGGCCATGTCCGTTGCGCCTCCCAACACGACATTGAAGCCCTCGCCCACGGCGAAACCTCCGACGCGAAAGCCGAACCGTTGCTGGTTGGGCACCGAGTAACCGCGGATTGAAATGGCATTGGCGAACGGGTTGTTGACATCAACGGCGGCGGATGGAGACCGCTCCGCAGTGCCAGCCGCGTTGGCCCCGGAGCCATTCTGGAAGGACCGCGTATAGACACCGGCCGAGTAATCCAGGGCCTCATCCAGGTCGGTCGCCTGCAGGTCTTCAATGAATTCCTGATTGATCACCTCAAGCGGTATCGGAAGGTCCCGGATCAGCATGTTCATGCTCGTTCCGGAAACCGCGTTTGTGGAGAGGTAACCACGGTCGTCCGAGGTATTCACCACGAAGGGGGAAAGCTCTATGATCTCTTCATCATCGGAGATTCCGGGGCCTTCCTGTGCTTGGAGGCCGTGCGTCATCATTAAGCCGGCAAATAATGTCAGGCAGGTAGTTGTTCGAAATACGTTTTTCATGGGAGACATGGGGTAAAGAGCTGGGGAAACACCCGTTGGTAATCAAATCTGTCTACATCCCAGCTTATTCCGGGCAGCACTCAAACTCCTTTGAATAATAATTGTATGACCGCGCTGGCAACCTCGGGGAATCGGTTAGTCCACGGGGTTGGGGTAATGATGTCATAAACACTGAATGAATAAGGCATCCTGCCAGGGACCGCAATAGAATTTGCTCAGGGAAACGATCCCGGGAATGTTCAGGTCAGAAAAAAAAAGCCGCCACCCTGGATGTCTCCAGAATGGCGGCGCAGATCTGATTCCTTTCCCTGGAATTCAGGAAAAAGCGTCATTCAAGGTTATTTAATCGTTTCTGATGACAGCCTTGTTCCAGGTTGCGGCGTTACCGATCGTCATTTCTCCATCGCCGAAATCAACGAGCAACTCATTGACGGTACCGTCCTCGAGGACGTTGACCACGATGAAGCTCAAGCTGAAGGTGTCGCCTTTTTCGAGGGGGTTAGCAGTGGGGACATTCACCGAATCCCGCATCACATCCCATGGCAATTTGACCTCAATGATGTAGCCATCATCGGTGAGTGAACCAGCCGCTTCAACGCCCCAATCGGCATCGTAACCGGGACTGATGCCCCAACGGCCAAAGATATTGGCCGGACCGGTCAATTCACCGCCTTCAACCGTCACGGGCGTGAAGTCCCAGAGTACGGAAGCGTCGTCGCGGGTAGTGGGATCAGGATCCATGCTCACCGCCATCTGCACGCCGCTTTCATTGTTGCTGGCCGTGCCAAAGGTATTGGTGATGGAGATCGTCGGGGCGACGATGTCCGCTGCCATATAGAGGGCCTCATCCGTTGCCATGAGGTAGATATCGCCCTCGGAACGGGTGGCATCCGGGTCGGCTTCTCGGCTATTACCGCCAGCATTCGCAACCCAGTTGTCGTAGGAAGCTTCCGTGTATTCGGCCATTCTATACTCATCTGTTCCGATACTCCCGTCCACGGTCGGCTCGGTGCTGACCATCGGAACGGAATAGGTGATCGGAGCCTTGACACGTTCCTCGGCCATTGCAGCCGTCGGCCAGGTGGCGGCGTTGCCGATTCCCAGCGTGCCTGCTCCGGAATCCCAGAGGATCTCGAGGGAATCCCCATCGATGCCGGCGTCCGGATCGACAAGGATCGTCGTCAAGCGGAAGTTCGACCCGATTTCAAACGGGTTTTCAATACCGAAGGAGTTTGCAAAGGCCCACGGGATCATCACCTCGACGGTATAACCGTCGTCAACAATCGTCGAGGCAGCCTTCACACCCCAGGTCACGTCATAGCCCTCAGTTGCCCAGCGGGCGTAGACGTTTACCGGGCCGGTCGGTTCCCCGTCCACAAGGCTCGTCGGATTGATGTCGAAAAGGACCGTTGAGTCGCGGTTGCTCGGGTCAGGATTGACATCGATACCGACCTGCACGCCGTCACTGTTGTTCCCAGCGGTGGCAAACTCATGTACCGTCGTCAGTTCATCATCGATGACATTGAATCCCATGTAGAGGCCCTGCTTGGTGGCCCCGACATAGACATCAGCGGAAGCGCGCGGGGCTTCCGGCTGGGGGGAACCGGCGTCATTATCCAGCTTGCTTGTCCCGATTCCGGTCGGAATGAGGGCTTCGTAGCTGTGTTCATACATGTCCGCTTCGTCCCACTCCCCGTCGGAGAGGATTCCGTCGATCAGGGGCGTCTCCGTAAGGGCAACCAGCGGATAATCCGCATTCACCAGGGGCTCCGGCTTCTCCGGAACATAGCTCCAGACGCCCGCTGCACCGGCTGCCGGTTGCGGAAGGTAGATCCAGCGCTCCAGGGTGTAGCTGAAGACCCAGTCGCCACCCGGAACAAAAAGCCAGTTCAGGAAGTTCTCCGTGTTCACAAGGCCGTCAGCGCCAATTTCCCATTCCTCCCAGGGGAGATCCTGGTACGGGATATAGGTCCAGGCACCGGAGTCGGTGACTTCCTCCTCGGGCATGTAAAAGAAATTTCCGACACTGTAGACGAAAATCCAGGGGTCGCTGAGGGCGCTCACCCAGCCAAGCCAGTCGCCCGTGTCGGCATCGCCGGCTTCGTTGATAACCGGATATCCAGCCCACGAGGCAGGTCCCTCGGGCAGTTCGGCACCGTCAAGGTTGAAACCCGTCGGGTCGTAATAGATGTCGTCGAGAAGAAAGACACTGACGGGACCGGAGTTACTTCCAGCGCTGATGACGGTGAAGGTCACCAGGGGATCCGTCGTCCCGTTCCGGAAGATAAAATCGGTTGAGCCGTCAACCAGTTCCACCAGTTCCGGCTCGTCCATCGATTCGCCCTGGTAAAAGAGCTGGGTCCGGTCCAGCTCGTTGTCGATCAGGTAATAGAGCGTCGTCCATTCCCCGACGGGGATGGGGACAACGGTATCCGAGAAACCATTACCATTGCGAACCGTGATGATGCCCTTGTCGGTCCAGCCGACCTGGCTTTCAAAGTCGCTGTAGTCGTTGGGCGCCAGCATTTGCCCCTCTTCGGGGGGGAGGCTTTCGTCAATCTCCACCGGCGTGTCGCTCAAGCCGAGGTTGACATTGAATGGCCCGGATTCGAAAAAATACATCCGGTACTTCAGCGTCGCTTTCCCATCTGCCGGAACCGGTTCGGGAAGGGTCATGGAGTTCCAGATCTGGTTGTTTCCACCGACATCCCGCGAGGGGCCCGGGTCCGCGAAGTAAACCCAGTTATCAGGGTCCTGCGGGTCGAACTGGTCAATGAGGATGTCCCCCTGACCGTCAAACTTCAACCGGATGTTATAGTCTTCAATGCCTCTTTTGGTCTCAAAGTCATCAATGAGCGTCCAGTCCGCAACGGCCGTCAGGCTGACCGTCGCGGTTAGGCACGTTAAGGGAAGTAATTTCAATAATCTCATGTAGTGTGTGTTAGGGGTTTTGGGTTTTTGTCAGTGGGCAGGCTCCTGCCCCCAAGTCACACAAACTATGCTGACCCGAGGGACCGGAATACCATTCCTTTCCGATCCTAATTGTATGAGCAGGCCCGGTCAACCTTTCCCGTGCTCTGCGACCGGCCCTCTGCGCATTAAAATCGTTGCCATTTCACGGGCTCCTTTTTCTTCTCCTCCCACACCCGAATCAAAACCATGTCAGATAAAAGCAAGCGCACACATTCCTCAGCCGTTGTCGACGGATACGAACGGGCGGCGAACCGGTCGATGCTCCGGGCCGTCGGCTTCCAGGACGAGGATTTCAAGAAGCCCCAGATCGGCATCGCCTCCACCTGGAGCGACCTCACGCCCTGCAACATGCACATCGACGAGCTCGCCCGTCATGCCGCCCGCGGAACGGATGAGGCCGGCGGCAAGCCCGTCACCTTCGGGACCATCACGGTCGCTGACGGGATCAGCATGGGCACCCGCGGCATGCGCTACAGCCTTGTTTCCCGGGAAGTCATCGCCGACAGCATCGAGACGGTCAATGCCGCCGAAGGCTTTGACGGCATGGTCGCCATCGGCGGCTGTGACAAGAACATGCCGGGTTGCCTTATCGCCATGGCCCGGCTGGACCGACCGGCGGTCTTTGTCTACGGGGGGTCCATCCTGCCGGGGATTCATCGCGAGAAACCCGTTGATATTGTCTCCGTCTTCGAGGCCGTGGGCAAACGCGCCCAGAACCTCATTGATGACGCGGAACTGACCGAGGTGGAAAAATGCGCCATCCCCGGTCCGGGCTCCTGCGGGGGCATGTACACGGCCAACACGATGGCCAGTGCCATCGAGGCAATGGGAATGAGCCTTCCCAATTCAAGCGCCCAGCTGGCCGTCTCCAAAGACAAGCGCGCCGATTGTGAAAACGCCGGCAAGGCCGTCCTCAGGCTCCTCGACCTGGGAATCACGCCCGGCCGGATCCTGACCCGGAAAGCCTTTGAGAACGCGATCACGGTGACCATCGCCCTCGGCGGTTCGACCAATGCCGTCCTGCACCTTCTTGCCATTGCCCACGCGGCAAATGTTCACCTCTCCCTCGAGGACTTTACCCGCCTTGGCAAAAAGGTTCCCGTGCTCTGCGACCTCAAGCCCTCGGGCAAGTACAACATGAGCCACTTCAGCCGCATCGGCGGGGTCACGCCGTTGCTCAAGATGCTTCTCGAGAAGGGGCTCCTGCACGGGGACTGCCTCACCGTCACCGGAAAGACAATGGCCGAAAACCTTGAGACGGTCCCTCATTATGAGGCCGGCCAGGATATCGTCCGTCCTTTCGCCAATCCCATCAAGGGCGACAGCCACCTGCGCATCCTTTACGGCAACCTCGCCCCCACGGGTGCAGTGGCCAAGATTTCCGGCAAGGAGGGCCTCAGCTTTACCGGCAAGGCCATTATCTATGAATCCGAGGAAGCGGCCCAGAAAGGGATCCTCGACAAGTCCGTCCAGGCCGGCCATGTCGTCGTCATCCGGAACGAGGGACCGGTCGGGGGGCCTGGAATGCGGGAAATGCTCGGGCCCACCAGTGCCATCATGGGCCGCGGTCTCGGCAAGGAGGTCGCCCTCATCACCGATGGTCGCTTCTCGGGTGGCAGTCACGGGTTTGTCATCGGGCACATCACCCCCGAAGCCGCCGTCGGCGGCCCCATCGCCATCCTCCGTGACGGCGATGAAATCACCATTGATGCCGAGAACAACGAGATCAATGTCAACCTTCAGGAAGGTGAACTCGAGGCCCGCCTCAAGGCCATCACCCCTGCCGGTTCGCCCGAGGCGCGCGGCGTCCTCGCAAAATATGCCGCCACCGTCAGCTCAGCCTCCGAGGGCGCGGTGACCGACAAATACCTCTCCCGCTGAAGATTCCCATGGACTGGAACCACTACCGATCAAACTGCTACGTCAATAACGAGCTCGATTTCACCCTTGATTACAGCCTCATGGGAATTGAGGAGGCTTTTTTCGAGGAGATGGAGGGTCCGATGCAGAAGGCTTTCAAGGCCATGCAGGAGCTTGAGGGGGGCGCCATCGCCAATCCCGACGAGGGCCGGATGGTCGGGCATTACTGGCTCCGGGCCCCACACAAGGCCCCGACAAGCGACATTGAATCGGCCATCTCCGAATGCCTGACCCGTATTGAGGGCTTTGCCAGTCAGGTCCACCGGGGCGAGCTCAAGGGCGCCGGCGGAAGTTTCGAGCACCTCCTCGTCATCGGCATCGGCGGGTCCGCCCTCGGGCCCCAGTTTGTCGCCCAGGCTCTCGGTCAACCGGGGGAGGACCGTCTCCAGCTCCACTTCTTCGACAATACCGATCCCGACGGCATGGACCTGACCCTTTCCGGGCTCCGGGGGCGCCTCGACCGCACCCTCGCCGTCGTGATCTCCAAATCCGGCGGTACCCCCGAGACGCGCAACGGCATGCTCGAAGCCGCCCAGGCCTTCCTTTCCGAAGGGATTGAGTTCGGATCCCAGGCTGTCGCCATCACCGGTGAGGGAAGCACCCTCGACCAACTGGCCTCCGATGAGGGCTGGCTCGCCCGCTTCCCCATGTGGGACTGGGTCGGCGGACGGACTTCCGAACTCGCCGCCGTCGGCCTCTTTCCCGCCGCCCTCCAGGGTCTTGATATCCGAGGCCTCCTCAACGGCGCCAGCGCCATGGATACCCTCACCATCGAATCCTCCGTGCGCGACAATCCCGCCGCCCTTCTCGCCCTCAGCTGGTTCCATGCCACCGGAGGCCGGGGCCAGCGCGACATGGTCATCCTTCCCTACAAGGATCGGCTCATGCTCTTCTCAAAATACCTCCAGCAGCTCATCATGGAGTCCCTCGGCAAGGAAACCGACCTTGACGGCCAGACCGTCCATCAGGGAATTGCCGTCTACGGTAACAAGGGGTCGACCGACCAGCATGCCTATGTCCAGCAGCTCCGCGAGGGGGTCGACAACTTTTTCGCCACCTTCATCGAGGTCAAGCGTGACCGTGAAGGCGCCTCCATCGATGTCGAGGACGGTGTCACCTCGGGCGATTTCCTCCACGCCTTCCTTCTCGGGACCCGCACCGCCCTCGCCGAAAAGGGACGCCCCTCCCTCACCCTTTCCATCGATGAGGTCAATCCCACCTCCGTGGGCATGCTCATCGCCCTCTACGAACGCGCCGTCGGATTCTACGCCTCCCTCGTCAACATCAATGCCTACCACCAGCCGGGTGTCGAGGCCGGGAAAAAGGCCGCCACCGGCTTCCTCAACCTTCAGGCCCGCCTCTTCGCCTTTCTCCAGCAAAACCGCGGATCCTTCTTCTCCGTGCCCCAGCTCGCCGAGGCCATCGAAGCCCACGACCAGGCCGTCGCCATCCACCAGCTCCTCGAGCATGCCCTCCTCAATCCGGCCCGAGGCCTTACACGAAAACTAAGCAAAAAACCGTTTGACTCGGTTTACGGAATCGGTTGACCTCAAGCCCCATGCGGACATGGGGCCTCACGAGCGCTGGCCTGCTCCTCCTGGTCATCGGCCTTTTTGCCTGGCGTGAAAGCCAGCACCTGGACCTTGTCCAGGCCATGGAGAGGGAGCGCGTGAAGGCCGAAACCGTCCTCGACCGCACGAAGGCGGAGCGGGAATCGGCCCGGGAAAAGGCCTCCGAGCTTGAAAAGGGCCTCGCGGACCTTGGGATCGAGCACCAGTCCCTGACGGACCGTGTGGCCAATCTGGAGGCCCAGCGGGATCATCTGCGCACAGAAGCCAGAAGACAGGCCAGTCTCCGGAAGGAGGCCCTTTCGGCGCTTGGCAAAAGGCAGGAAGCCCTGCAGGAAGCCCGGCGGGAGATCCTTGAAGCGAACCGTCTCCCCCGCGAACTGCGGGGCCGTCTCGAGCAGGCCCGCACCCGGATCCGCACCCTGGAGGCCGCCCTTGATGACCATACCTCCAGAGGGCCCCGGATGCCTTCGCTCATGGAAGTCGAAGGCCTCTCGACGGACGGCAGGGTCTTCGCCCTCTCCGGCACGTGGAAGCCCGCGCGGGAAATGCCGCTCCCGGTTCTTGTCTGCCGGCGTGACCGCATCCTCCTGAATGGATGGCTTCACCGAATCGAAGAGGGCCGCCTTATCGGGCACGTGGCAAACTGGGAAGAACCCTCATCGGCTCTTGTCAAAGGGGAAAAAGTCTTCATCTTACCCCAATTGCGACATGAAGCCGACCAGCATTAAAATTCTTTTTCTTGGGGTTCTGATCCTGACCATCAGCGGCCTCAGCGGTTGCCGGAATATCATTGAAGAAGACCCCAACGAGGCTCAGATTCCATGGGCAACCCCCGCCGACTGGGAAGGCCAGCTCCCGGGAATGCCCAGTGGCGGCTATTGAGGAACGCGTCCCGCGATGCCCCCCTCATCCGAGCCGGAAACCGCTCTCCACCTGATTGCCACGCCCATAGGCAACCTCGGCGACATCACGGGCCGGGCCATTGAGTGCCTGCGTGGAGTCGGTCGGCTCTACGCCGAGGACACCCGCCACTCCCGGAAACTGCTCGCGCATCTGGGAATCGCCCGCCCGCTTCTACCCTGTCACGAGCATAATGAACAGGCTCTGGCACGGGAAATCTGCCAGTATCTCCGGAACGGGACAAGCTGCGGCTTCATCAGCGACGCCGGAACGCCTGCGATCAGCGATCCCGGCTTCCGCCTTGTCCGGCATTGCCGCCGGGAGGGGTTACCCGTTGTTTCCCTCCCCGGAGCCTGTGCCCTCACGAGCGCCCTTTCGGTGTCCGGCCTCCCGACCGACCGTTTCCATTTCTTCGGGTTCCTTCCTCCCCGGAAATCGGCCCGCCTGCGAGTCTTCGAGGAACAACACACCTCCGAGAGCACCCTTGTTTTCTATGAGTCGACCCACCGGATTGAAAAATTTCTCGGCGATGCCGAGGTTGTCTTCGGAGCGGAGCGCGTGGTCTCCCTCGCCCGCGAGCTGACCAAACAGCACGAGACCGTCCTGACCGGTCCCCTGCACGAAGTCCGGTCCGCTTTTTCCCGCGGTTCATCGAAGGGTGAGTTTGTTGTCATGATCGCCAAGGAGGGCTACTGCCTGTGAGGCGACGGGTCGGCGTCATTGATGTGGGGAGCAACTCCATCAAGGCCCTCGTTGCCGAGGAGGGAGCGCACAGGGATCACCTCACTGTGATCTTCGAGAAAACCCTTGAGGTCCGCATCAGCCAGGGAATAGGGGGCGTTCCACCCCTCCTTCAGCCTGAACGGATCGAGGCCGGACTGGAAGCTGTCGTCACCCTCTGGAAGGACTGCCTCGGCGAGGGCCCACTGGAAGGCTTCCGCATTGTCGCTACCAGCGCGGTTCGCTCGTGCGCCAACGGAGGGCTCTTTGTCGAGGGTGTCGCGAGCCGCACGGGCATGCGCCCGGATACCCTTTCCGGGGAGGAGGAGGCCGAGGCGATCGCGATGGGGGTTCTCACGGATCCGGGCATCCGTCTCGGAACCACTCCTTTCACGGTTTTTGATCTCGGTGGGGGCAGCCTCGAAATCATCCGCTTTGAAAATCTGAAGGTTACGGCGCGGTCCAGCCTTCCTCTGGGTGCGGTGCGCCTGACGGAGGCCTTTATCCGGAATCCCGCCCTTCCCCTGCCCCCAGCGGAACAGGAAGCACTGGAGGCCCATATCCGTCTCCTCCTCGCCCGGGACGGCATCTTCGTCGCCGCCCCGCTGGTCGGCTGCGGGGGCGGTCTGGCCGCCGTGCGGAGCATCGTCGCCGAAAGGGGTGGCGTCCTCCTGAGTGGTGAAAGTGTGGCCCTTGGCCGGACCGAAATCATCTCCCTTGAGCAGGAAATCGCGGCCCTTTCCCTCTCAGAACGTCTCCGCATTCCCGGGATGCCACCGGGACGGGCCGATATCTCGCCGGTTGCCCTTATGATCTTCCGGATCCTGCTCGAGCTCGCGGGAGCCGATCGGGTACAGCACTCCTTTTATAATCTCCGCTTCGGTATCGCCCGCCGCCTTCTGGAGGACCCCACGGCTCCCGCCTGAACAAGCCCGCCCCCGTACCCGGAGTGACGGGTTCAGCTTTGTTCGAGGCTCCAGCGGTAAAAGGCACGACCGAGGAGGATCAGGCTGATGATCATGTTGGCCACTTTCATCAGCAGTCCTCCAAGGACCTGGTCCGATATCGGGTCCAGAAAACTGATCCGCGGAGCCAGTTCATAGGTCCGGTACAGGACCTCCGGGGAAAAGGTGAGAATCCCGAAAAGGGGAATCTGGGCTACCATCAAGAAGAAAAGATAGAGGATCTGCAGCCCCCAGTTCATCCGGGGGACAAGGGTCGACCGGCTCAGGAGCGGCCAGAGCATCTGCACCGAGGTCCCGTACATCGTCAGGTGCTCCACCATGTGCAGGACTTTGTCATGCAGGGCTGCCTCATACAGGACCGGGAAGTGCCAGATACAAAAGGTGAAGGTGAAGCTGATCCCCGCAACCACCGGATGGCAAAGGAACCGGAAGAGCCGCAGGGCCAGCCGGCTTTTCCCCAGCAATCCGTCTATGAGCCAGGCCGGAAGGGCAAGGACGGTGAGCACCGCCGTGATGTACATCAGGATGTTGTGCTGAACCATGTGGGCACTGAAGAGGAATCCCTCGCCCATGGCGTCCAGGGGGGACCCCACCGCGATGTAAAAACTCACTACTGCGGCCAGAAACCACCCGAGAGCGGCCCGCGGGAAGGGAGCCTGCGGGTCCACTTTTTCCCGGAATGGACCGACCAGCAGGAGGTAGCCCCAGACAACGAGAAGGATCCCTGCAAGCAATGCCGGCTCCGTGTGCCAGTGTACCCACTCTACCATTTACGCGCCTTTCTTCGCTTCCCATTCAGCGGCGCCGTGCCCCGTTTCAACCGGTATCCGGGACGTCCCACGCCTTCCATCCCCCGCACGCAACCGCCTTCGCTCCCTTTACAACGGGCTTCCCGAGGGATCCTGCTCAAAGAGGAACATCAGCGCGGTCACGGTGCCGGTCGCAATGAACAAGCCGATCATGAAGAGGATCGTGCAGAGGGCCCGGTCCCACCTCAGGTGCATGAACCACCAGATCACGGCGAGAAACTTCACCAGCGAGAGGACCATCAACGAACTGAAGACAATCACGGTGTGCACCGGTATGTAAATGATGACAATCTCCACCGCGGTGATCAGGATCATCGCCATCGCCACATTGAAGAAGGTGAAGTACTTCGCGTGCTCCTCCTTCAGATGGGGATCAAAGGCCGGTTCGGGATGCTCTGCGGGTCTCTCAGTCATGGTCTTCCAGTTACAGGTTTTCTAGAGATACTCCACCAGGTAGACGGCGGTGAAAATGATGATCCAGACAACGTCGACAAAATGCCAGTAGAGTCCGGCAACCTCGACATCAAGGGCGTTCTCCCGCTTGTAGCGACCGCGAAGGCTTCCCGAGGCAAGCAGGATCAGCGGGAAAAGGATTCCCCAGCCGATCCCCGCGAGAAGGTAGGCAATCTCGTGGTGCTTCACAAAGTAAAGGGAGACCAGAACCAGAACGGGGGACACCCAGAAGATTCCCAGTTGCAGGAGAAGGCTGCGCTCGCCCCTGAAATCTCCCAGCCTCGCCGGCAGCGAGGCAAGGAACCACATCAGGAGCCAGAATACGCCAAGGGCCACGTGCACCCCGTGCGTCCCTGTGAGCACATAGAAGGTCGAGCCGAAGACCGAACTGCTCAGGGTAAGGCCCTTGTCGTGTACGAAGTGGGCGAATTCGTAGACCTGCCCGCCAAGGAAGATCATTCCAAAGAGGATCGTTCCCATGAGAAAGGCGCGCATTCCCGGAATGTTCCGCTTGTGCGCCGCCGAGACCGTCAGGGCCATCAGAAAGGAACTCATCAGGAGGATGAAGGAACTGAATCCAGTCAGTTCAATACTGAAGAGATCCTGCGGATCCTCGACTCCCGGATAAATCTTCCGGTAAATCAAATGGGTACTGATCAGGGTCCCGAAAAACATGCAGTCCGAGGCGAGAAAGGCCCACATGGCCATCTTCTTGTTCTCGACTCCCGTACTGGTCGCTTTCAGCGCCTCCAGCGGATCGGTTTGTGCGGCGTGGTCACTCATGTCCTGTATATTTTCTGGAATGGTCGTCTCCGGTTCCGTCATCAATGGCCCTGCTGTTCATGCGGCTGGGCCTCCCGTGTCCCTTTCAGTTCCTCCGGGGAGGGATGCAGGTGGTAGCCCCCGGGTCCTTCAAGAGCCCACTTGAAGATGGCATAGAAGGTAAGGACCAGCCCCGGGACAGTCAGGTGCAGGAGGGAAACGTCGATTTCCGAGGTCACAAAGGGAACAAGAGCCTCCAGCGGTTGCCCGTGGAAGACCACGCCCATCCCCGCGATGAAAAGGCCGATCGAGACGACAAGGGGCCACCATGACTGGTCCGGCATGTGGATGCCGTGTTCACCCGGGGCAATCTTCTCCATCCGCTTCCCCGTTTTACCGTATTTGTTTTCCCATGACTGGTCCCGTGCGTGGATCACCGGGTTATAGGCGAAGTTGTATTCCTTCGGGGGGCTCGCGGTCTCCCATTCAAGGGTGCGCGCATCCCATGGATCGGAAGACGTCTTTTCCCCCCTGAAACAGCTGTAGATCAACTGGATGACAAAAGTCGCGATTCCGAATCCGAGGATGAGGGCCCCGATGGTCGACCATAAGTTGGCCTCCGACCAGCCCATCTCCGCCTTGTAGGTGTGCGTCCGCCGCGGCATCCCGCTCATTCCGAGGATGTGCATCGGAAAGAAGGCAAGGTTGAAGCCGATGAAGATGGTGTAGAAGAGGATTTTTCCGAAAAAATCGTTCATCATCCGTCCTGTCACTTTGGGGAACCAGTAATAGATCCCGCAGATGAGCGCAAAGATGGAGCCGCCGATAAGGACATAATGGAAGTGGGCGATGACAAAGTAGGAGTCCTGCTGCTGGGCATCCACCGGCGGCGAGCTGTGCATGATGCCCGTGAAACCGCCCATCATGAACATCCAGATGAACCCGAGGGCAAAGAGCATCGGGGTCGTGAAGCGGATGCGCCCGCCCCAGATGGTCCCGATCCAGTTGAATATCTTCACGCCCGTGGGAATGGATATCAGCATCGTCAGGAAGGCAAAGGCCGAGGTGGCGACAATTCCCAACCCGGTCGTGAACATGTGGTGGCTCCAGACCGCAAACCCGAGAAAGCCGATGACCGCGCCCGAGAAGACAACAAGGGGATACCCGAAAAGGGGCTTGCGCGAAAAGACCGGCAGGACTTCCGAAATGATTCCCATCGCCGGAAGGATGAGGATGTACACTTCCGGATGCCCGAAAATCCAGAAGAGGTGCTGCCAGAGGATCGGCTTTCCGCCGCCGGAAACCTCGAAGAAATGGGTCCCGAAATGGCGGTCAAACATCAGTTCCACAAGGGCGATCGTGATAGCCGGAAAGGCGAGGATGATCAGGAAGGAGGTGATCAGGGTCATCCAGGTGAAGAGCGGAAGCCGCATCATGCTCATCCCCGGGGCCCGCATGTTGACAATTGTCGTGATGAAGTTGAAGGAGCCCACAAGGGAGGCGATCCCGAGGATCTGCAGTCCGATGATCCAGAAATCGGTCCCGAGGTCGGGACTGAACTGGCGCGAGGTCAGGGGCGCGTAGCCGAACCAGCCAATCGCCGGGGCCCCGCCCTGGAAGAACCAGCTGAGGTTGATGACAATCCCGCCGAGGATGAAGGTCCACAACCCAAGGGCGTTGAGGCGGGGAAAGGCCACGTCGCGGGCCCCGATCTGCAGGGGCATGATGTAGTTGAAAAAGGCCGCGCTGAGGGGCATCACGGCAAGGAAAACCATCGTCGTCCCATGCATCGTGAAGAGCTGATTGTAGGTCCGGGCATCGATCAGGTCGTTTTCCGGCGTCATCAGCTGCAGGCGGATGATCAGGGCCTCCACCCCTCCCACAAGGAGAAAGAAGAGCGCCCCGACCGCGTAGGCGATGCCGATCTTCTTGTGGTCGACGGTCGTCAGAAAGCCGACGATCCCGGTCTTTCGAAGGGGCCGGGTCCAGATTCCATGGGAATCGGCCCCGGCGTCAATGTCGGCGATTTGCTCGTGACTGGCTGCAGTGGACATGGTGCGATTTCGGTTATTGCAGGGTGTAAAGGTAGGCGACAAGGGCTTCGACATCCCCCTCTGACAAGTCGGCCCCGTCGAGCCCTTCCATCTGGATGACTCGGGAATCGTTGGGATCCGGGAATCCCTTCCACATGAAATTGCCCGGCTTGATCTCGTGCGGTTCCCGGATCCAGCGGGCAAGGTTCTCCGGATCGTTCTCCAGCCAGCCGGCGGCTATGGAGCTCCGGCTCCCGAAATGGGCCAGGTTCGGCCCGGAAGTCTGGACGCGCGGGTCGACACTGTGGCACCGGGCACAGTTCTCCACGAAAAGCTCGGTCCCATGCTCGATCATCTCCGCATCATGGTTATCCGGGGCCTCCTCAAGCGCCACCGGGGTGTAGCCGGCCCCGTCGACGACGGTTTCGGTCTGCTGGCGGGCCAGCCAGTCTTCCCAGTCAGCCTCCTCGAGGGCCTTTGCACGGAAAAGCATGTAGGCGTGCGAATCACCGCAGTATTCCGCACATTGACCCCAGAAGTATCCCGGTTCGTCGGCCTTGATCCACATGGTGTTCTCCTGCCCCGGCATCAGATCCGTCTTTCCCGCCAGCTTCGGAAGCCAGAAGCTGTGGATGACGTCGTTTGCCCGCAACTTGAGTTTGACCGCCCGGCCGGCCGGAAAGACCAGCTCGTTGGCGGTGTGGAAGCCGTATTCCGGATACTCGAAGCCCCACCACCACTGGTAGCCGGTGACGGTCACCTCGATCGCGTCGGCTTCATATTCCACCGGCACTTTCTTCTTCAGGATGATGCCCCCGAAGGTCGGGATCGCGATCACGACCAGAAGGGCCGCCGAGGCCACGACAAGCCCCACCTCGATAAGCGGGTGCCCGTGCGACTGGGGCGGGAGGGTGTTCGGGTCGTCGTCCTTGCGCGCCCGGAACTTCCAGATCGAGAAGGCAAGGGTGCCGCCCACGGTGACAAAAAGGAAGAGGGTCACCCAGAGGGTGATGTAAAAGATATCCGCCTGATTCTGCGATATCGGGCCCTGCGGGTCGAGCGCCGATTGCTGCCCCATCATGTTCATGACGGACCCGTCACTGGTGAACAGGCACTGCGGTATCGAGATTGCCGTGACAATGAGAAGGATGCCGATCCAGATGTAGCCTAACCACTTCATGCTGCTGCCTTGTCCGCGGGATTCAAATGAAGAAACGGTCCACCACCAGGGTCCCGAGGTAGGCCGGGAGGTAAAGGAGGGTGGCGATGAAAAGCCTGCGCGCGTGGAGGCTGTCCTCCGGCGAGCGGAAGAAACGGATCGCCGGGGCGAGGTGCGCGTACCCGAGAAGGAGGGCCACCACCAGGAGCGGCCAGCCGAGTTGCGGTTCACGCAGCGGAAGCAGGCTCACCCCTGTAAGGAGAATTGTCCAGAGGAGGGCTTTGGCGGCAACGCGGCGCCCACCGGGATCATCCACCGAAAGCATCCGGAAGCCGCCCTTTTCGTAATCACTCCGGCACATCCAGGATATGGCCATGAAATGCGGCATCTGCCAGGCGAAGAGGATCGCGAAGAGGACCCAGCCCATGGCGCTGAACCCGGCCCCGGCCGCCACCCAGCCGATCAGGGGGGGGAGCGCCCCCGGGATGGCCCCGACTTCCGTGGCCCAGGGGGTGTGGCGCTTCAGCGGGGTGTAGGCGAGGATATAGAGGAGCACGGTCGCCAGCGTCAGGCCGGCTGCGGCAAGGTTTACCTGCCAACCAAGAAGCCCGATTCCGGCGAGAACGAGTCCCAGCCCGTAGAGGAGGCCACTCGCCGGACTGATGCGCCCGGCCGCGATCGGCCGGTCCGCCGTCCGCTTCATCCGCGAATCCTCCTCCCGTTCCCACCATTGGTTGAGGACGCCGCAGCCAAAGGCCGCAAAGGTCGTCCCGAGGCAGAGGCTGAGGAAAAGGACCGTGTCAAGGGTTGGCCCGGCCGCAAAATAGCCGAGGACCGCCGTCGCCACCGACATCAGGCTGAGACGGGGTTTGGTCAGTTCCCACCAGTCGCTGAATCGGGCCTCCGCAACTGCCGGGAGCGTCCCCTGAAGGATGTTGGTTGATGTGTGGTTCGCCATGTCTAGTGTGGTGCTTCAAGCTGGGGTTTGAAAAAACTGAAGGTAATGGCCCATCCAATACTCAGGAAAATGGCTCCGTTGAGGACGTGCAGGGTCGTCTCCACCGGTGCCCTCGCCGACCAGATGATCCCCGCGCCAAGGGCGATCTGCAGGTTCACGACCACAAAGGCGAGCAGGGCCAGCTTCTTGACCGTGGATCCAATGGCCGGATTCCAGACAAGGCCGATGACCCACGCTGTGACCGCCGCAAAGAGGACAAATCCCAGCATCCGGTGGCTGAAATGCAGCTGGGTGGCCCAGTTCCACGATACCGGCAGAAGGCCGCCGTCGGGCGAGGCATGCGGAAAATAGGGAATCGAAAGGCCGGCTCCCCGGTGGCGCATGATCGCCCCGAGAACCAGTTGCACCATCGTCAGGAGGCAGATCACCAGGCCCGCCCGGCGAAAAAGCATCCAGGTCCGCTTCTCCCCCGCGTCAGCCGGTAGGCGCAGCTTCCGCCACCAGGCCGAACTCCCCACCGCCACCGCGGTCAGGGTGCAGAGAAAGACTTGCGCCATCACCCCGTGGACTTTCGCGAGGTCGGTGTTCACCAGAAGGACCCGTGCCCCGCCAAGGGCCCCTTGCGCAATGACCAGAAGCAGGGCCGCGTAACTGAGCCGCCGCAGCCAGCGGCGTTCCTCGCAACGCCACATCCAGACACAGAGAATAATACAGAGGGTTCCCACCGTCGCCCCGAGAAGGCGGTGGCCGTGTTCCGCCATCATCGCCTGGTCCGTCGTCCAGCCCGGCGGATTCAGGGAACCGTTCGAGAGCGGCCAGTCCGGAAACACCATGCCGGCCCCGATTGTCGTTGTGAAGCCACCCGCATAAAGGAGAACAAGGGTCACCGTGAGGGTGAGGAAAGCATAGCCGGCCAGCCAGCGCTTATGGGGGTCTGTTCTCGTTTTCGAATTCGCTTCGTCCATGTGTTGGGCTTGGGTCAGGAGCAGGCAAAACCGGTCAGCACAGTTCCCTTGTTTCCTGCGCTCCAGCAGCCTTGGAGGCCTCCATACGGTTCCCATTCACTGGTATTTGACAACCTCGGAGACCGCTCCCACTCTAACTAACAGGTTTTGTTATTTGATAATCCGACCCGATAAACCAATCTTATATAAGGAAATATAATTCATGATTAGATATTCGCTAATAGCCGCCATCCTCCTGAGTGTGTTCCCGTTTGCCGGCACCCTTTCGGCGGAGCCCGTGGAAGGGGTTATTGAAACCGTTGACCGGGAAGGGATGAAAGTGGTTCTCCGGACCGGCGGGGCGGGCGCCTCCCGCATCGAGGCCATGGTGGGCCGGGGCGATGCACAGATCCTCGAGGCCGGGGACCCTGTCCGCGGGGAACTGGTCCGTTTTGGCGGGGGCCACCGGCTGCAGACAATCTGGCCGAACGACGCCGCCATCCGCGGGACAATCGCGCAATTGGGCAAGCGGTTGCGCCACGACACCCTCCAGCGCGGCTCCAAGGTCTTTCGCGCAGTCGGTGAATACATGCCGAAGTTTGCCCTATATGACACCGACGGCAGCCTTTTCGCAAGCGAGTCCCTCAAGGGCAGCTATGTCGTCATGAATTTCATCTTCACCCGCTGTGCCAACCCGGTCATGTGCCCGGCGGCAACCGAGCGGATGAAGGCTTTGCAGGAGATGGCGAGCGAGGAGGGCATTGAGGACTTGATCCAGGTCTCAATCACGCTTGATCCCGCCTACGACACGCCGGGAATCTTCACCGCCTATGCCGCCGACAAGGGTCTCGACACCTCGACCTTTCACCTTCTTGGCGGTCCAGCGGGGATCGTTGAGGATCTCAAGAAGCAGATGGGGGTGCTCGCCGAACCGGACGAGGAAGAGATCATCCGCCATACAATGTCGACAGCGCTCATCGATCCCCGGGGAAAAATCATCTACCGGATTCCCGGAAGCATGTGGAGCCCGGAGGCCTTCCTGAAACAGATCCGGAAGGACAAGGCGGCCGCGGGTTGAGCCGGCTTGTCATGACCCGTCGCCTGCGAAGCCGGCCCCCCGTGAACGCTTTGGGTTGAAATCCACGGAAATTTACCCTCACTCCTTCAAGCATGAACCGCTCCCTCCAGATTACCCTCATAACGGTCTCCTGTATCGGCGTCTACGTTGGCCTCCGTTCCCTCCCGGTCGAGGAGTGTGCCTTTCTCCATTACGGGGACTTCGTCAACAGCGAGGGGGTCATCGAGGGCTGCGGATACGAGGAAACGGAATTCTTTGTCATGTCGGACATCCGTTTCCCGATTGTTCCCACCCTCACGCCCTTGACCGACCCTGAAGTCGGCCAGGAGACAACCTTCAAGCTGACCCTCTTCACGACCACCGGAAAACCGATCCGCTGGGAGGAGGTCGCCGTCTCCCACACCGAGCGGATCCATGCCATGGTCGTCGATCCGTCCCTCAACGATTACCAGCACCTGCATCCCCGGCCGGCCGGTCCGGACGGACATTACCTGTTCGAGATGACGCCAGCGGAAGCGGGCACCTATTCGGTCTACCTCGACTTCATTCCCCTCATCAACAGCCGGCGGACCCTCCTTGAGGCCCGTTTTGAGGTCCCCGGTGAAGGCGGTTCCCCTCTCCCCGGGGAGTCCTCCACCTTCGTCAGCGAGGCCCTCACCTTCTCTTTCCATCCCTTGCAGGAGGCCCTCGTCACGGAAAAGGAACTCCGATTCCGCCTTGAGGTGGCCTCGCGCGACGGATCACCGGTCCGCTTCACTCCGGTCATGGATTCCTACGCCCATGTAGTGGCTTTTGATGAACGGGCGACCGGCTTCGCCCACCTGCATCCCCAGAATCCGTTCATCGAGGGACAGGACCCCTATAATCCGGACCTGGAGTTTGTCTTCAAATTTGACCAGCCCGGCTACTACCGCGTCTGGGCCCAGGTGATCGTCAACGGGGAGCAGGTCTTCGCTCCCTTCGACCTGCAGGTCAAGAAAGCCTGAAGCCGCCCCCTCACCCATCCCCATGTCCAGCCGCGTCGCCATCCGTGTCATCCTCGCTCTCAGCGCGGCGGCGATCGTCTTTCTCTTCTGGATCATCTACGGCGTGGAGGCCGCACCCGATTCCGAGCGTTGGGCCTTCCTTCCGGCGACAAACGCCTTCTTTAATGCCGTCAGTGCCTGCGCCGTCATCACCGGACTCTACCATATCCGCCGGGGAAATACCCGCGCCCACGGAATCAGCATGGTCGCGGCCTTCCTTGCTTCCAGCCTTTTCCTTGCCGGCTATATCCTCCACCACACGGTCCACGGCGACACCCGATTCCTCACCGGGGGCTGGCTCCGGCCGACCTACTTTTTCATCCTCATCTCCCACATCCTCCTCTCCATCGCGGTGCTTCCGCTCGTCCTGACGACGTTCTACTTCGCCGCCAGCCGGCGCTGGACGCAGCACAAGGCCCTTGCCCGCTGGACGTATCCAGTCTGGCTCTACGTCTCCGTGACCGGCGTCCTCGTCTTCGTCTTCCTCCGCTTCCTCAACACAGCCCCATAGGCACGCGCTGCAAAGGCGCTTCCCATCTTTACCCGGAGCATTTCTCGAGGTCCGCCACCAACTGTTCCAGCCTGGGCATGGGAACACCGGCTCGGGTCCCCGCCTTGAGGGGCTTGCGGAAGATGGCCTCAACTTCAAGGGGGCGGCCCTCAAGCCAGTCGAGGACGGTTGAGGACTGGTAGGCCCCCAGTTTGTCGGTGAAACCCATAAGCTTGTCCACGTACTCGGGTTCGATCGCATAGCCAAGGGCATTCGCGGCCAGACGGATCTCTTCCATCAATTCCACCGCCACGGTTCGCAAGGCCGGATCCCCGCATACCGCGTCCGTCCCCTTTCCCCCAATCGTCACCGTCAATCCGTTGAAGGGCACATTCCACATCAGTTTGCGCCAGAGGGCCTCCCCGAGGGACGCTGTCTGCCGGGTCCGGATTCCCGCCTGTTCAAACACCCTCAGGCAGGTCTCGACCACAGCCTCCCCGGGGCTGCCCGGATGGGCCCCGAGCTGCACAAATCCGTTCCCCGGGACATAATTCCGAATCCGGCCCGGACCTTCCCGGTTGACCCCGATCTGGCAAAGGGCGCCGATGACCGGATTCTCCGGGAACAGTTCCTGCAGTTGCTCCACGTTGCCAAGGCCATTCTGTACCGTCACCAGAATCGTCCCCGGGCCTGCCACGGGAGGCAAAAGCTCCTCGAAAAGAGCGTTCCGGGTCGTTTTCAAGCCGATCAGAATCATCTCCTGACGACCCATTTCCTCCGGCTTGCGGTAGACTTGTGGCTCCTTCAGGACAACCGCTTCCCCATCCGCCAGGATCAGTTTCATTCCCTCCTTCTTCACCGCCGCATAATCCGAACGGAGCAGGAAACGCACGTCCTGTCCACTTTCCGCAAGGCGCATCCCGAAATAACTTCCGAGCGCCCCCGATCCGATGATCCCGACTGACAAACCGTTCAATGCCACCATTTCCTCATCATCGAAAAGGCCCTGCGCCCGATGTCAACGGTGGCCCC
>JAWLGH010000109.1:0-5705 GCA_041685165.1 Oceanipulchritudo sp.
GCCCACCGCTTCCCCGCGCTGCGCCAGCGCCAGCAGGACTTCCAGGCCCTCGAGCAGGCTCCGGTTCGGTTGTGCCGGTAATTTTTCCATATGTCACTAGGAAAGTGACATTTGTGCGCCGCTCCTGGCAAGGAAAAAGGGCGCCTCAAGGTGGGTAAAGGGTGGCGGGATGCAAAAGCTTGACCTGCCGGTGCGGGGCGGCAGAGATGGGAGACGGTTTACACGCGGGCCCATAGCTCAGCGGTTAGAGCAGAGGACTCATAATCCTTTGGTCGGGGGTTCAAATCCCTCTGGGCCCACCATCCTTCGCTTCTCGCTAAGCTCGAAGCTACGGATGGCAAGCCACCCATTTTGCCCCGGCTTTACCTGGCTACAAAATGGAGTGGCCCGAGCTTGCCGAGGGGCACCGCATGCCGCGGCCATTAAGCGCTCAGAAGCCCCAGGAACGTATCCCGGGTGAACAAGTCCTTTTCGGAGGGACTCTCCAGGAAGGCCTCGACATCGTTTAGCAGTTCACGGATTTTCATGTGCTCGATCCGGTAGCGAGCAAAAAGTTCCGCTTGGTCGGGCGCAGGGCAGGATACTTGACGGGTATAAATTTATAAACCGTTCTTGTATGTTTTCATCTCTCCAGTAGCTTGTAGATATGAAAAAGCGGGACACGACGGTGAAGCTGGACGGGGCTCTTGTGGAAGAGGTTACCCAGGAGCTTGAGCCGGGACAGACCCTGACCGGGTTTGTCCGGGATGCGGTGGGCTACCGGGTCCGCCGTTCGCGGATGAAAAAAGCGGCTGAGGCCTATCGTAAGGCTGTGGAGGCGGATCCGGAGCTGGCCGCCGAGATGGCGGAATGGGAGCAGGCCGATTTAAGCAACCCGACAAACAGCGGGGGAAGCGCATGACCCGCGGTTCCCTCATTCGCGTGTATCTTGAGGACGGCCAGCCCCCCGAGTTTGGAAAGATCCGGCCGGCCATTGTGCTGTCCAGCGACGAGGCCAATGCGGTGCTGCCAACCGTGGTCGTCGTTCCGCTTTCCACGCGCCCGCCGAAAATTTGGCCCCTGAGGATTCAGGTCCCCGATTTGCCCGGCTTGCGGCAGAGCTATGCCGTGGTGCCGGGAATCCGGCAGGTCAGCAAGGCCCGGATTACGGAGCATCCGGGGGACGTGCCGGCTGCTTTCCTGCGGTCCCTTGATTCGGCCTGCAGCGCCTACCTCGGCGACTGAACAGGCCTGCGTTGACAAATTTGTAGGAATTCCTACTTTTAAAGTATGAAAGCCACGCTATCGGAGAAGGGCCAAGTGACAATTCCCAAGAAGCTGCGGGTGGAATACGGGCTGGAACCCGGGACCGTTCTGGATTTTGTGGAAGAGGAAGGGGCGATCCTCCTGCGGAAGGTCGTACCGGCGCATCCGATCCGCGCCTGGCGCGGACGGGGCAAGCTCCCGGGCACTGAAAGGGTGGACGAGTACCTGCGCAAGGCGCGGGAGACCGAATGAGGACAGTTCTGGACAGCAGCGTTATCCTGGACGTGGTGACGGACGACCCGGACTGGGCAGACGCCTCCGAGGCGACCCTTGTAGAGGCGATGCAACAGGGCGGACTGGTGATCGGGGAATGCGTTCTGGCGGAAATCACACCAGCGCTCGTAGCCGCGGACCTTGACCGGTTTCTTGCCGAATGGAAGATCCGTTACATCCCCACAAGCCGCCGGGGGGCCATTGATGCCGGCAAAATGTATGCCTCATACCTGGGCCGGGGCGGGGTAAAGAAACGCGTCCTTCCCGATTTCCTGATCGGGGCGCATGCCATGGAGAACGGGGGCCGGCTGCTGGCTCGGGACCGTGGCTATTACCGGGATTACTTTGACGGCTTGCAGGTCATCGAGCCGCTGGCGCGCTGAAGCGGAAAAACATCTCCCTTTCTCATAATCCCTTGGTGCAGGCTTCGCCCGACGGCACCGCACGGCAAGTCGGGGGTTTACCCGAGCGAAGCGACACGAGCGTCAGCGACTTGACCGCGAGAGCCCAATCCCTTTGGGCCCAACATGTTCCTTCGCCCATCGGGCAGGCATTGCGCGGCCATTAAGCACTCAAAAGCCCCAGGAACGTGTCCCGGATGAAATGGCTCAGCCAATCCCGGCCAGAATATCGCAGAGCCCCCTCAAGCTAATTGCTTCAATCCCCTCGCGCACCGGATAGTGTTCTTCGCCTCCGTAGAGTATGAACGCCTTTTCTGGAGCAAGCTCCTTTAAGCTTTCGTGGAAGCCCCGACTGGCCCTGGGAACGCTGCCTTGCTTGATTTCAATCGCCCAGGGCTTGGGGGACCCGGGAATTTCCAGCAAAAGGTCGACCTCCGCCCCGGCGGATGTCCGGTAAAAACTTGCGCGGGTCGGTTCCGGCGCTGCCGCAAGGATGTTTTCGATGGCAAAGCCTTCCCAACTGGAACCGATCACAGGGTGCCCGGCCAACTTGTTGAAATCCCCAATTCCCAGAAGCGCGTGGAGCAAGCCAGTATCCCGGACATAAACTTTGGGTGACTTTACGAGACGTTTCCTCGTATTGGCAAAGCAAGGCGGCAAGCGACGCAACAAGAGCAGGTCGCATAGCAGATCCAGGTAACTGTTTATCGTCTTACCCGTCAGGGATAGGGAACGCCCCAATTCCGCTGCATTGAGTAAGCCCCCTTGGGAGTGGGCAATCATTGTCCAAAGCCGCTCCAACGTTTCCGCCGGAATCCGGGAACCAAATTGCGGCACATCACGCTCCAGATAGGTGCGGATGAAATTGCGTCTGTAGACCATGCTGTCCTCATCGCTGGCCGCCAGATAGCTGTCCGGAAAACCGCCCCGCACCCAGAGCCGGGTCTGCTCATCCCGGCCTTTCTCTATTTCCAGACAGTCCAGCGGAGTCAGCTCAATGTATTCAATCCGCCCCGCCAGGCTTTCACCCGACTGCTTGAGCAGGTCGATGGATGCCGATCCAAGGATTAGAAACCGTCCGATGCCCTTTCCCTGGCGACGGCCTTCATCAATGATCCGACGCATGGGCTGGAAAATTTCCGGAACGCGGTGAATCTCGTCCAGGATGACCAGCTTGTCTTCATATCGGGAAAGGTAGAACGCCGGGTCCGAGAGCTTTTGGCGATCCTCCGGCCATTCAAGGTCAAGGTAAACAGCCTCATCTTCATCCGCAATCGAGCGCGCCAAGGTCGTTTTCCCCACTTGTCTGGGGCCAAACAGCGCAACCGCAGCCTGGCGGCTAAGGCCTTTTTCGACATTCTTGCGGATTCGACGAGCAATCATTCCTGTAAAATGGGAAGGATAATCTCATTTTGCAAGGTTATTGGGGTAATTGCCGCTCTGTTCGCTATCTCGAGCTTCCCGTGGCCGCCCACGACCATTCCAGATGCGGAAATTCTTGCCTTTGGTACGACCATATGTATTATTGGTTGCATATGGTAAAGCGGCAATTCTGGATCAAGCGTATTGAAGCGTCCTGGCGGGAACGCAACCTGATCTGGCTGAGCGGGGTGCGCCGAGTGGGGAAGACAATGCTTTGCCGCAGTCTTGACGATGTGGAGTACTTCGACTGCGAACTGCCGCGGGTGCGGCGTCAAATGGAGGATCCGGAATCGTTTTTGGAGGGCCTGCGGGGGAAGCGGGTGGTGTTGGACGAAGTGCACCGGCTGCAGAATCCATCTGAGTTGTTGAAGATCGCAGCCGACCACTTTCCAGAGACAAAGGTCATAGCGACGGGTTCCTCGACCCTTGGGGCCTCCTTCAAGTTCCGGGACACCCTGGCCGGGCGCAAGCGGGACATCTGGCTGCCGCCGATGATCCTCGAAGATCTTGGAGATTTTGCGGACAAGGGCTGGGACCACCGCTTCATCCGCGGCGGCTTGCCGCCCTTTTACCTCGCGGATGATTTCCCGGAGAGGGATTTCCAGGAATGGGTGGATGCCTACTGGGCGAAGGATGTGCAGGAGCTGTTCCGGATTGAGCGGCGCGAATCCTTTGTCCGGTTTTTTGAACTCCTTATCCAGCAGAGCGGTGGCATGTTCGAAGCGAGCCGCCTTGCCGGACCATCGGGGGTCAGCCGGACCACCCTTGGCAATTACCTCGAGGTATTGCGGGAAACCTATGTGTTTCACGTCCTGCGGCCCTACTCGAAATACAAGACGAAGGAGATCGTTTCCGCCCCGAAGGTGTATTGTTTTGATACGGGGTTTGTTGCCTATTATACAGGTTGGGAATCCCTCCGGGCGGAAGACCGGGGAATCCTCTGGGAACATTTTGTCCTGAACCAGTTGTGTGCCCATGGCTGGCGGGGTGATTTGCGGTACTGGCGCGACAAACAGAAGCGGGAAATTGATTTTGTCCTGTTGCGGCGGGGAAAACCGCCACTGGCCATCGAGACCAAATGGAAGGCAGGCCAGACGGATCACCGAAATTTGCTGGCCTTTCACGCCAACTACCCGGATGCGGAGTTAGTGGTCGTGGCCAGCGATATTGACCGAAGTTACCAGCGCGAGAGGAAGGGGGTACCGGTCCGGTATGTGAGCCTGAAGGGTTTGCTACGCGAGCTGGGTTGAATTCCCCGCTCATAATCCTTTGGTCCTTCCTTCACCCTGACAGGCCCTCCAGATATTTACGCACCGACGCGGCCGCCTGTCCATTGGCCGGTCTTCTTCATGAAGATGTGGCGGATGTGGGCTTGTCGGGTCAGCTGCACGACGTCGAGCCGGTTAATGGCAAGCTTGAGAACGGCGAAGTGAGCCATTCCGAGGGAGGGGTTGATCGCATCGCCATCATGGAAATGCGGATTCCCCGGCGCGCCTGTGGCCTGGTATTCGCCGCGCTGACGTTGGTTCAGGGCGGTCCAGTGCTGTTCGCAGGTGGCATCCCGGAGGTGGATGGCGGCCGTTGCTTCCGCGCGGAGCTGCAGCCGTTCCTCCTTGTCGAAAAAGAGCAAGCTGCAGGCGGGATTCTGGCGGAGGTCGGTGATCTTCTGCGTGCGCGCATTGGTGTAGATGAAGGCCGTCTCCTGATGGAATTCGCGAAGGACGACAATCCGGACATGCGGCTGGGCGTCGGGAGATACGGTTGAGAGGACCGGCCAGCGCCATGGGTGATCCTTGGTGTGGAGGGATTCCGAGAGGCGCGAGAAGAGGTCGTGAACTTCAAGGGATTCCATTGGCGCAGCATAGGCCGATTCCCTGAACGCGCAAGTCGGGGTGGGGCTCCGCTAGGTTCGTGGAACCGCTCAAATGGGCCGGTTTGCAATCCAATAGAGTCGAGTTTCTTCATGGGCCCGGAGCAGGGCGCCAACTTACCCGCCAACTTACCTGTCCCTAATTCCCTCGCCAACTTACCTGTCCCTAATTCCCTGACTTTTGGCCAGGCTGCGGGGCGAGGGCCCCGGTTTCGGAGAGGTTTTTAAATCCCTGTCTAAGTTTGCTGCGGGCAAAGTAGGGCCCTGACGGTTCCTCCAGTTGATCCTCCCTCAAGTCCCGCTGAAGGGCCGCCACCACCACCTCGCGCAACGTCTGACCCGAATGGCACTCGGTTAAGCGGTGTTGTCGTGTAATTGAGAGATGGACAAATGGTCCCGTTCAAGAGGTGGGTTTGCCGTTCGACCCGAAGGGTCATCACATTTAGCCCCGGCCGACCAAGGCCCAACGGGCCGCCGGAGGCCGGGGTCAACGT
>JAWLGH010000110.1:0-5686 GCA_041685165.1 Oceanipulchritudo sp.
AGGCAGCGTTACGGGGTGGAGGCCTTCGCAAGCCGTCGGGACCATTTTTTCCGGGTCAATGCCTGGTTGCCGCCCGCGCGTCAGGCGGAACTGTTTCTTCCCGGGGGGACCGCGGGACTCGAAGGGGTCATGGCCCATTACGACGGGCTTTTTGAACGGTTCCGGGAATGCAGTACGTTTGATGCCTACCTGCATGTCCATGCCCGGGTGAATCTGGAAGGGCTCCTCAACCGCCTTGACAGCAGCACCATGGCGGCCTCGGTCGAGGGCCGGGTTCCCTTCACGGATCACGGCCTGGCAGCCTGGCTTTTTGCCCTGCCGGACTCCGCCAAAATGGCCCTCAGGGACCCGGGTGGGACTGGAGGGACGGAAGCCCTGACGAGTTTCGCGCTGCAGGAACAGGGCCTGGTTGAGAGCAAGCGGCTCCTCCGGCGCGGGTACGCTGGGCGGGTTGATGACACGATCCTCAATCGTGAAAAGATGAGTTTCCCGGTTCCCTTCATGGAGTGGTTCAATGGACGCTGGCGGGGGCTCTACAGGCACGCGCTCGCGGAGTCGTCCCTTCTGGAGGGACTGCTCGATCCCCCGGCGCGGTCGGCCCTGAGCCCGGAGATCGGGCGGGTTGACGCCATGGTGGCCTGGCCCTTGATGAACCTTTTCCTGATGGAGCAAGTCTGGGGCCTGCGGTTATGAACAAGGGGGACAGACCGGAAAAATTTGCTCCTTGAAGGAAGCGGGACCCGCACTAAGCTGGGACTTCAGTAAGACGTCGAGTAGAAGACCGGTGTTCCGAACATGACTGCCCATGGCTATTGAAAAAATATTGATTGTGGATGACGAGATGATCATCCGGCGCGCCTTCCAGGAGTATTGCCAGCGGAAACGGATCAAGGTTAAGCCCGTGGGGACGGTCGAGGAGGCCCTCCAGGCGCTCGAAGGCGATCACGGGTTTGATGTCATGTTTCTCGATATCAATCTGCCGGATGGCGAAGGGACGGAGATTCTTGAAGAGACGGAAGGCGATCCAAACGCGCCCCTCGCGGTCATGATCACCGGGCAGGGCACCATCGAGTCGGCGGTGAGGTGCATGCAGCTCGGAGCTTACGACTACATCCTGAAGCCGTTTTCGACGGAACAGATCGATCTGGTCATCCAGCGGGCCTCAAAGCTGAACCGCCTGATGCAGGTCAACAAAGCGCTGACGCACGACACCGTTGTCGAACAGATGGAATTGATCGGGGACTCCGAGCCGATGCGCAAGCTGCGCGACCTCATCGCCTGCGTGGCGCGGACCGACGCCACCGTGATGGTCCATGGGGAAACCGGTACCGGAAAGGAACTGATTGCCCAGAGCATCCACCAGAGCAGTCTTCGGCGTGACAAGCCTTTCATCAAGGTGAACTGCGCGGCGGTTTCGGAGAGCCTCATTGAGAGCGAGTTTTTCGGGCATGAAAAAGGGGCTTTCACGGGGGCGCTGCAAAGCCGGATCGGGCGCTTTGAACTGGCCGATGGCGGGACCCTTCTTCTCGACGAGATCAGCGAGATCAGCCTCGCCCTCCAGGCCAAGCTCCTGCGTGTCCTCCAGGAAAAAGAATTCGAGCGGGTCGGGGGGACGCGGACGATCCAGGTTGATGTGCGGATTATCGCGACGACGAACCGCGACCTGAGCAAGTCGATCGAGTTGGGGGAGTTTCGCCAGGATCTCTATTACCGGCTCAATGTCTTTCCCCTGCAGTCGCCCGCCCTGCGGGAACGCAAACGTGATATTCCCCAGTTGGCGCGGCATTTCCTGAAGGTTTTCGCGCGGAAGAACGGCCGCAGCCTGGAGGGATTCGGGCCGCAGGCGGAGGCCCTCCTCAACCGGCACGACTGGCCGGGCAATGTGCGCGAGCTCCAGAATGTCATTGAGCGGGCGGTAATCCTGAGCACGAGCGGGAAACAGGTCACAGCGGCGGCCCTGCCTCTGGAGATCCAGGTCCTTGCGGAGGAGGGGGAACTTGAGACGGCGCCGGAAAGGAAGGTCGTGGATCCGGTTGAAGCGGTGCCCGTTGTGGTTGCGGAAAGCATCCACGTGGAAGGTGCGGAAGCGGAGACGGTCCTGCCCGGTGGGGAACCCGGGGAGGAGGGGATGGACTTGAGCATCGAAGGGATGGAACGACGCCTGATCCTGCAGACCCTTGAGCGCACCGGGGGCAACCGGACGCGGGCGGCCGAGATCCTCAAGGTGAGTATCCGGACCCTGTTCAACAAGCTGAAACAGTATCAGGAAAAGGGCTACACCGAGTTCGCGCCCTACTTCAACAAGTGACGGCGGACGTCGGGCCGCACCGGGTGTGTGGGGTCCGTTGTGTAGGGGGCCTCAGTTCCCGAAGTAGAGGGAAACAATTGAGCGGAGATCCTGTTCGCGGATGGAAACGATGATATCCTCGAGGGCGGTCGGGGTGATCTTGATCTGGTCGAGGGCCTCGGTGTGGAAGACCGGAAGGACGCTGTTGCCGCTGTCGCCGAGCTTCTCCCGGTTGCAGATATAATCGGCGATGTGGACGATGGCGGCGATACGGGTCGCCTTCGGATCGGCCTCCATCGGGGAATGGTGCCAGCGCACGGCGCCGTGCAGACCGGTGTCGCGGACCCACTGGTTGGCGAGCCAGCCGCCGATTTCGGCGTGGTTGGCCCCGATGCTTTCGAGTTCCGCTTTATGGAGGGGCTGCCCGTGCTCACGGGCGTGGTGGATGGCGCTGCCGAATTCGTCCGGAAAATATTTAAGGAGGATGATTTTCCCGAGGTCGTGGATGAGGGCGGCAAGGTTGAGCTTGCCGGCATCGATGAGCTGGCGTTCCTCCTCCGGGAGGTGCCCCGGGATGATATTGGCCACCATGCCGGTACAGAGGGAATGGATCCAGAACTCGCGCAGGTCGAAGCTGTCACTGTAGATCGATTTGAAACTGCGGATGATCGAGGTTGAGAACACGATATGCCGGACGACAGATATCCCGAGATGAACGAGGGCGGAATCGATGGAGTCAATGGGATCGGATATCCGGGTCCGGTAGAAGCTGGAATTACAGGCCCGGAGGATGTTGGTGCTGATTGCGGGATCGCGACGGATGATGCCCGCAACTTCGCTCACTTCCCAGTTGCTTCCCCGGGCCGCGCGGCTGAAGCGTTCCACAATGAGGGGGAGAGTGGGCAGGTCGTCGATGCGTTCGAGTCTGGAACGGATCCATTCCATCATGAATAAGCCTCTTTGAGTTGTTTCCAGAGTGCGCTTTGCCGGGGGGACTCGGCGGGTGGTTGGAGAAATTTGAGGGAAACAATGAGGTCGCCGCGCTGGCCGGATTCATCGGGCATTCCCTGGCCCTGCAGGCGGAAGCTCTGCCAGGGTTGGGCGCCGGGGGGGATTTTCAGGCTGGCCTGCCCGTCAAGGGTCGGGATTCCGATCATGGTACCGAGGGCACCGTCCCATGGATAAATGTCAACACTGGTGAAAAGGTTCGCGCCCAGGGAACGAAATCGTTCATGGCGGGCGTAGGCAAGGGTCAGGTGGAGGTGGCCCCGTTCGCGGGTTCGCGGGTCGAGATGGCCCTTGCCGGCAATACGGAGAACTTTGCCCGCCGGGCAGCGGGGCGGAATGACAATCTGGAGGGCCCGGAAATGGTGGTCCGAACCGTTCCCGTTTTCGGATTCGAAGGTGATCTTCTGGGATCCTCCGTGGAGGGCTTCCTCAAGGGTGACTTCAAGGGTCGCATAGGCATCGAGATCGGCCCGGTGGGGACGGCGGGTATCGGGCCGGTTCTGCGGGACCGTTCCCGCGGTGCCCCGGCTGTTGGCGCTGTTACGGTGCTGCCCGTCAGGGCCCTTTGCCGACGGTGGTTCGGTTTTGCTGCTGCGCTTGGCCGTCGCCCCGGGCTTGCTGCGCACTGGATGGCGGGCCTTGAAGCGTTCGGAGGCGTTCAGGAGCTCGTCGTAGTCGCGCCGGCGTTCGGGATCGCGGAGGACTTCGTAGGCTTCCTTGATGAGGAGGAAGGCACTGCGCCCGCGCTCGCGGTCGTGCGCGACATCCGGATGATAAACCCGGGCCATGCGGCGGTAGGCGCATTTGATCTCCCCCTCATCGGCGCTGCGGGAAAGTTGCAGGCGTTCGTAATGATTCTGGAAGATGAGGGAAATCACGCTCCCAGATTTCTCTACAGATTATCCTTCTGAAGGGAAGGATTATTTCAGTCCCGCGAGGGCGGTGCGGACGTCGCTGAAGCGGTCGCAGAGTTCGTCGTAGACCGTCCAGAGGTCGAATTCCTCGCTCAGGCCATGGTCGCGGGCGGCGCGGAAGGCGATGCGGGCAAAGGCTTCGTAGTAGGCCATGGCGGGTTTTCCGCTGAGTTTTTCGAGATCGCGGAAGTAGCCCTCGAAGAAAGCCATCAGGAAGAGGTAATAATTGCCGGACATGGCAAGGAGCTCGAACTTCTCGTAGCCCTTCACGAAGTTGAGTTCACGGAGGATATCGACGGTTTCCATGACCTCCCCGGAGGTGTCCCCGAGATCGGGGAGGATACCTGATTCACGGTACCCGATCCAGATGTTGGCCAGATAGATGGCCATTTCCCGGTTGCGAATCCCGACCCCGAGGAGCCGCTGGCGGACCTCGACATAGCAGGGCAGCGGGTCGTGGAGCGCTTTGCCGAGGGCCTTGACGCTGTCGACAACCGTCGCTTCGTCGAGAAGCCCGAGACGTTCCCCCGGTTCACGGAGAAGACTCAGGAGACCGTTTGCCCGGCGCTCGTTACCCTCGGCAATCGTTTCCGCAAGAAGGGCAAGATCGGATTCAGGAATTTCGGGAAAGGTGGTGGTGAGCGGATGCGGTGTCGGCATGGGAGAGGATTCCTTTTTTGAACGAGGGATCCTTTCCACTCAGCAAAAGCGGGACCAATTCCATGGCTGGAGAGGATGGCATGATAATTTCATTGATCCGGAAAACAATCCGTCCTTATTTCGAAGGAAATTCCCCCTTGCGCATAATGATTCCCGCCATACCTCAAAACGAGGAACTGAAATCCATCCAGGCCTTGATTGGGGAGCGTCGTTACGAGGAGGCGCGGGGGGAGCTTGCCGATTATCTCCTTGTGAATCCGGACAGGACGGAGGCCTTTCGCCTTCTTGCTGAGGTGCAGGGCGCGCTTGGTCGGGCCGGGCACCGCGAGGTCGCCCTCAAACGGGCTTCCCAGCTCGAGCAGATCGCCCTGAACAACAAGCCGACGGCGGCGGCCGAGCGCTATGCCGCCCTCCTTGCGAGGAAAGAACGGCCGGAATCGGTGACTGAGCTGGGTGGTCGGGTCTTTGGCCCTTTCCGGGAGGTGCAGCCGCGGCGGCATGTCCAGCGCGAGGCCTGCAGCACCTGCGGGAAGTACCTTTTGCGCGTCTATTCGGCGGATTCCGGAGAGGCGGCGGCAGTGGAGCAGGAACGGCGGGTCCTCGGGGTCCTTTCCGCGGCCCCGTGCCAGAGCGCGCCGGAATTGATTGAAGAGGGAACGCTCCCCGGCGAGGAACCCTTTGCCATCCTGCGCTATCCGCGGGCGGACCGGGGCGGTTTCGGTTTGCCGGATGTCCTCCTTGCCCTTCTGGAGCAGCAGGCCCTCGGCTGGTTTCCGGGGCGGATCGGGCTTCCCCAGTTGCGCTTTGATTCCCTTTC
>JAWLGH010000111.1:0-5632 GCA_041685165.1 Oceanipulchritudo sp.
GGTGGAGATCGTGGACCCTGCACCCCTGCGCTTTCGGTTTGTCGGGCGTTCCACGACCGGAATCAACGTCGGCGGGTACACCGTCCATCCGGAAACCGTCGAGGCCGCCCTCTGTGGACATCCCGCGATTGCGGGGGCACGCGTCTTCGGCCGACCGCAGGCCCTGGTCGGCAACCTCCTCATGGCCGAGCTCGTTGCTGAGCCCGGGATGACCCCTCCCGGGGAGGCGGCGATCCGGAAGTTCCTCACCCGTACTTGCCAGCCCTTCGAAATTCCCCGTATCCTGCGCTTTGTGGATTCCCTTAACCAGACCCCGAGCGGGAAGATACGCCGATGAGCAGCCGGACCTACCTTGTCACCGGGGCCTCCCGCGGCCTTGGAGCGGTCATCACCCGGCGCCTCCTTAACGACGGGCACCGCGTCCTTGCGATCAGCCGGCACGAAGACGGCGTGCTCCCGGAACTCCGGGAGGAAGCCGGGGAACGCCTCCGTCACCTCGCCCTTGACCTGAGTGATCCGGCAAGCGTGCGGAGCCGTGTCTTCCCGGAATGGATCGGGAAGGAGACCCCCGTGCATGGCCTCGTCAACAACGCCGCCATGGCCGTCGATGACCTTGTCACCAACCTTGATCCGGCGGCCCTGGAGACGCTCTTCCGGGTCAACGTGCACGCGCCCATGGAACTGACGCGGGGCTACCTCCGCAACTGCCTCCTGCACAAGACCCGTGGCAGCCTCGTGCACATCTCCTCCGTCTGTGCCCATACCGGTTACAAGGGCCTTGCGATGTACGCCGCTTCCAAGGGCGCCCTCGAAGCCTTCTCGAAAAATGTCGCCCGCGAATGGGGCGCGCGGGGGATCCGGTCCAACGCCATTGTCTGTGGCTTCATGGAGACGGATATGAACGCCTCCCTCGAGGAGACGACCCGGGAACGCATTTACCGGCGCACCGCCCTCGGTTCCCCCACCAATCCGGAATCCGTGGCCGCCATGGTTGCCTACCTCCTGTCCGACGAAGCGGACTCCGTCACCGGCCAGTCCCTCCCCGTGGATGCCGGGACCCTCTAAGCTCGCGGCCTCTTGGGCCACCGTTCCCCCTTAGCTCCCCAAGGAAAACCGGTCCAAGGGGGCTGGTTTATCCGGCATCGCCGGCGGCGCGTGTTTCCGCGGCGAGGCAGAGGTCGGCGAGGTCGTCCATGACGGCGGCGAATCCCGGTTCCTCCCAGATGGCATCGAGTGATTCCTGGCTGACGATGCGGACGAAGAACTGATCGGGATTGCGATTGGTGGCAATGTTGCGGAAATCAAGGAGGACGCTGGTCAGGGATGTACGGGAATTGATGCGCTCCCCGCCAAACCAGTGCGGCTCGTCATCAACAATATGCCAGAAGTAGCTCTCGCTGGAGAAATCATTGATCGTGTAGACGCCCCATTGGGCCGGATGAAGCGCCCGGTCCCGGACGGATTTCCGGACATGAAACCGCCGGTCGGTGCAGGCCCAGCCATTCTCGGTCCAGCAACGGTCGGGCGTGTGCTGGTTGACGAGGCGGATCGGCATTTTCCCGGGGCCCCAGTAGGCAACGTAGACCGTGAAGGTCGTGGCCCCGCGGCGGTATTCCCGGTAGACAAAATCGTCAAGATTGAGGATACGGAAGGATTGCTCGGTGACCGATTCCGTGGGTCCGAGATTGAGGTCTTTCACCTCCCAGCCCGGAAGGCTTTGCGGGATCGCTTCCGAAAGGAAAGGCTCGACCGGTTCCGGCTCGGGCGAAACCCATTCGGCAAAGACCTGGAGACCGATTCCCGTGATGAGGACCAGCAGGGCGATCACAGGAAGGATGAACTTGATCACTTTCACGGGGACAGGTGAACGCGAAAGGCTCGCGAAATCAAGTTCTTCCCTTTCCCCGGGCCAGCCGCGACGGCAAAAAACAGGATGCCGGAGCTCTGCTCAATGAAGGGACAGGTAATGAAGGGTGATGAAGGGACACGGGGTGATGAAGGGACAGGTGATGAAGCCGGCAACCAAGACCGCCTGGAGGGACTGGAAAAAGAGCGCATGCCACGGCATTACCGCATTGCCAGCAGCCGGTTTGATTGGAGAAGCTGAACAGATTCATGGTGCAGGTTATAATCTTCAGTTTTCTGGTTTCCCTCATCGGCGTCTGGCTCACGCGGAAGCTTGCGGTTCGCTGGCACCTGATGGACTACCCGAATGAACGCAGTTTTCACGAGGATCCGACTCCTCGCATTGGGGGCCTGGGACTCATTCCCGGGAGTGCGGTGATCTTTCTTTTTCTCGATGCTGACGGGTTGGCCGGCCTCTGGGCCTGCGCCCTCGCGGTGGGACTGGTGAGCTTGCTTGATGACTGGATTCAGCTTCCGCGGATGCTCCGATTCGGCGTTCACGGGATCGCTGCCGTGGCCCTCCTCCAGCTCTATCCCGGCTGGCAGGCAAGCGGCTTTCCCCTCTTCGGGGAAATTGCCCTCGCGGCCACGGTGATCCTTGTCTTCATCTGGATCACCGGCCTGACCAACGCCTACAACTTCATGGACGGCATTGACGGAATTGCCGCATGGCAGGGTATCGCCGCCAGTGCCGGCTGGTCCCTTGTTTTCTGGATCAACGGGTACCCCGTTGAGGCCACCGCCTTTTTTGGACTCGGGCTGGCCTGTCTTGGATTCCTCTGTTGGAACCGTCCGACGGCAAAAATCTTCCTCGGTGACGTCGGGAGCACCTTTCTTGGCCTCCTCTTTGCGGGCGCGCCCCTGGTCGCCATTACCCGTGGAATTCCCGGAGAAAGCGCCTATGCAGCGGGCTTCCTCTTTGTCTGGCCCTTTGTTGCGGACACCGGTCAAACCCTTGTCTGGCGCGCCCTGCGTCGTGAACCGATCTTCGAGGCCCACCGGAGCCACATCTACCAGCGACTCGCCGCGACCTGGCCCGACCGGCGGAGCGGCCATTGGGCAAGCGGCCTCCTTTACGGCGGCCTCGCCCTTCTCGGGATCGGCTTGCATCTGACCGAGGGGCCCTTCTGGGGTAAACTCGGTGTCCTTGCCGGGATCTGGGTCGCGGTTGTCGCGTGGACCCTTCTGCGCGAAAGCGATGGCCGCGAAGGAACCGGCTTACCATCCAACAAGGCAAACGTTGACCCGTTCGCGGCGGGCTCTTCAACCTCCACGCCATCAATGGTCCAGCCCTTTGAGATTCTCCTCTGTGCCCCCCTGATTCCGGAGAAGACCGCGCCTGTGCGCGACGCCCTTCGGGAAGGGGCGGTCGCTCCCTATGGATCGGCCCTCAATGATCTGGAATCCGCCCTCGGGAAATACTATCAGGACGCGGGCGTGGTCCTTGTCTCCAGTGGCACGGCGGCCCTTCACCTGACCCTTCTCGCGGAGGAGCTCCAGGCGGGCGATGTGGTCATCTGCCCAACCTTTACCTTTGCTGCGACCATCAATGTGGTCCGCCACTGCGGCGCGGAACCTGTCTTTGTCGATTGCCGCACGGCCGACTGGGGAATGGATCCCGACCTGCTTGAACGGGCTATCCGTGAGGAAAAGAAGGCCGGTCACCGCGTCCGGGGCGTCATCATGGTCCATCCGTTCGGGCTACCGGTCTGCATGGAACGCCTCTCGGCCCTTTGCGAGGCCAACAGCCTATTTCTCATTGAGGACACCGCGGGGGCCCTTGGGAGCGAGGATGCAGGTGGTCGGCCCGTCGGCCTTGCCGGGACCGCGAGCGCCTGCTCCTTCAATGCCAACAAAATGATCACCACCGGGATGGGTGGCGCCGTTGTCAGCCGGGACCGCAACCGGATCAAACAGGTTCGCCTCCTCGCCAACCAGGGCAAAGTCGACAGCCTCCATTACGAGCACGAAGCGGTGGGCATGAATTACCGGCTGAGCAATTTCAACGCTGCCCTCGGGCTGAGCCAGTGGCCTTACCTCAAAAAGCGTATGGCCATCAAGGACGGTCAGTTTGAGCGCTACCGCCGGGCCTTCCGCGGCACGGCTGTCCGCATGATGCCACAGCCCGGGGAGGGGCGCCATAACCACTGGATGCATGCCGCTCTTCTGACCAATGGTAATCCCTCCCTGCCTCTTGTCCAGGGGATGCGCAACCGCGGGATTGAAGTCGTTCCCCTCTGGAAACCGATGCACCTCCAACCGGTCTTTCACGGCCATCGCGCCTACCTGAATGGGATCTCCGAATCGCTCTTTCAATGTGGATTTGTTCTCCCGGGGGGATTTGATCTCAATGAGTCGAACCAGGAACGCGTTATCGCCACCCTCAGGGAACTCATGGGATAGCCCGGGAACCGGTTGCCGCCCCGGAGGAAAAGGTATGAGAGACAAATACAGGTCACGCCCATCGACAGATGCCCCGAGCGGGCCGGAACGCCGGCCGGGAAAACGCCTCCTTGACCTCCTGCTTGTCCTGCTCGCGGCTCCCCTGTGGATTCCCCTCGTGGGCGTGGTGGCTCTCCTTGTGGCGGTGAAACTGGGCCGTCCCGTCTTATTCAGGCAGACGCGGCCCGGCCGGGACGGGGAGCCGTTCAGGTTGGTAAAGTTCCGCACGATGACGGATGCCCGCGACGCCCGGGGGCAGCTACTCCCTGATGCGGAGCGGCTGACCGGCTTTGGCCGCTGGTTGCGATCGACCTCCCTCGACGAGTTGCCCGAGTTGTGGAACGTCCTGCGGGGAGAGATGAGCCTCGTGGGACCGCGCCCGCTCCTGATGCATTACCTTGAGCATTACACGACGGAAGAGGCCCGCCGCCACGCCGTAAGACCGGGTCTCACCGGCTGGGCCCAGATCAAGGGGCGCAATGCGGTGGAATGGGACGATAAACTGGCCCTCGATGTCTGGTATGTCGATCATCAGAGCCTCTGGCTCGACCTGAAAATCCTCTGGCTCACCCTCTGGGCCGTCCTTGTCCGTCGGGGGATTGCCGCCGAAGGGGAGGCCACCGCTCCGGATTTCGCGCATCGGCGCCGCGCGCGGAAAAAAAGGCCTTCAGGAACCGCGGATGCGCTCGATGACCGTGGTCGTTGAACGGCCCTCCACCATCTCAGCCAGAACAACCCGGCCGCCGTTGGCCTCGACGATGTCGCGACCGGAGACGTAGTGGGCCCAATCCGCTCCCTTCACGAGGACATCCGGAAGAAGCCGGGCGATGAGATTCCGTGGTTCGTCCTCCTCGAAGACAACCACAAAATCGACGCATCGCAGGCCGAGGAGAAGACGGGCCCGGTCCCCGCAGGGATTCAACGGCCGCCCCGGTCCCTTGTACCGGCGCACGGAATCGTCGGCGTTCAGCCCGACGACGAGCACATCCCCCTGGCGGCGGGCAAACTGAAGGTACTGCAGGTGGCCGACATGAAGGAGGTCGAAGGCCCCATTGGTGAAGACGACGACTTTCCCGGCCTCCCGCAGGGATTCACGGCGCACCTGCATGGCATCCGCATCGAGGAACTGGCCATTGAGATCTGTCATCGCGGTAACCCTGATCGACTCCCCAAGTGGTGTGCCGGGGGGATAGACGGAATCAGCAGAACAGATTCCCCGCAGGCATCAATCCTGAATACTTTCCCCGAGGTTTTCAATGTCCTCGCCAACCCCCTGGGTGGTCTG
>JAWLGH010000112.1:0-5571 GCA_041685165.1 Oceanipulchritudo sp.
CGATTTTGTCGGATCAATATAAGCTCCATTAATTGCTGTGTAGTTTAATGTGGGTTGGAAGGCGCTCAACAAGGGCGGTTCGCCTTTTAAAAAACGCAAGCATGTTGGATAACGGAAGTTCCCCGGGATCGGAATGAGGTCCTCGCCCGCTTAATGGACGCGGGCAAACTGCTTTTCGGCAAACTGGAAAGCAAGCGATGGCGGGAGAACTGGCTCTACCTCAAGGTGACTGTTTACATGCGGGATTGGTAGATGTTTTTTCAGGAATGGGTAGGTGACCGCTTAGTATCGGTAATAATTTGGCGGATGACGGTTGTGAAGGCCTGTGGTTCCTTTTCCTCCAAGGCTCCGATAGTCGGGGCCTTATTCATTTTACCGATGACGGTTGCCCATGCTTTGGTGGTATCCTTGTCCCATGCATCGACTCTGCTGAGGCGTTCCCTTGCTTGTGGATCCATGCTTGTCTCGGCTTGAATGGCTTCCGTGGGACGGTCACCATGAGAGACCCGCAGAATGCAGCGGGCGTAGAGGATCATACGATCCAACAAGGCGGCGAGGAGCTGTGACCGCAGCTCGATCCTTGCTTCATAGCCATCGCGCCCGACTTTGATGAAGGCAAACGGGCGATAGATGAGGAAGGCGGTGGAGCCGGCCCCCAAGGCTCCTCCCATGGCGGCTCCGGCGCCACCGGAGAGCCCGCCGATGCTGGCGTCGAGGGCCAGTCCGGCGGCAGCGCCGGCGATGGCCCCGGTGAAAACGGCTTTTGTCTTGGCCATGCCAATACCGAAGGCCTTCCATGTATGGGCGACGGTTATATCCGCGCGGAAGAAGTCGGCATCGATGGCGAGATTCCGGTGGTTGAACAAGTCCCGGGCATTGCGGCGAAAGCGTGTTTCCAACCTCTCCAGCTTTTGGCTCAGCTTAGCCTGTGCATCGCTGCGGCTACTGCTGCTGAAGGCGGAGGCCTGGGTTGTTTCCTGAAGGGTGGACAACATCATGCGGGCGAGATTCCCGAGCCGGTCCTGCCAATCCCGCTCCAGTTCGTCCCTTGCCTTGCGAATACTTGTTTCATGGGATTCGGCGCAATCGGCCAACTTATCGAGGAGTTCCAGCCGCTGTCGGATCCCGGCAGTCAGGGGCGAATAGGATCGCACGATACCAATCTCCCGTTTGAGAACTTCCCGCCATGCCGCCGTATAATCTTTCCCCGGCTTCCGGTTAATCAGGGCAATGCGGTTCGCTCCGCAGATGCGAATCAGCTCCAGTTGCTTTTGGTCGGTGGATTGGGGCTTGCGGTTGGAAGCGGCGACAAAGACAACGAGGGCACCACTTGCAATGGGGCGCAGCAATTCCATATCTCTTTCCCAACGGGTATCGGTCTGGTGGGTACGGATGAATTCGGCGGCAAGGTTATCGGTCCTTGCGGCATTGCCCATAAACCATGCGTGGAGGTCGTCGGTTTCCTCAAAACCGGGGGTATCCCAAACGCATAAAATCGGATTTCCCCTTGCATCGGTCAAACTGTGCCGGTGAGCCCTCGTGGTTGTTCCCGGGGTAGAACTGATGATGGCATTTTCGTCTTCAATGAGGCTGGAAACGATGGTGGTTTTCCCGTCGTTGATCTCTCCGATAAAAACAACTTCGAAGTTCATGGCGTTCCTTTGCCTTGATGGTCGGTCGGTTTGAGATCGGCAACCAGGATGTTGGGATCTCCCCATTGGCGGATGGCCTGATTCCAAATCCGGCAGCTAACCGATTCCTCGTCGGGCAGATCCGCCTCCTCGTGAACCATGAGGAAAAGGATGCCGACGGCTTGACCGGCTACCTCACGGACGGAGCGGACGCGGGTTTTGGCATTGCTCTTGGGGCTTTGCCCGGAATCAACGAGGAAGACGATGCGGTCGCTGTTATGGAGGGGTTTCCACGGATCGATACAGGTCTGGATTGTTTCCTGGAATTGGCCGGTGCTGAGGACGGAAGCATTAAGCGAGAGCGTTCGGTGCGTGTCCTGCGGGGTACAGTGCATCTGCCGGAGGGCGGTTTCCCTTGCGAGGGAAAGATCCTGATCCTGCCAGAGAAGCTCATCGGTAATGAAGAGGCAAAAGCGCTCGCGGTTATGAGGTCGGCTGGAAAGCTGCGCGGGGTTGAACGCTTCCCGGATATCGATTTGTTCATCCGGTGAGGGTGGATCCTGGTGAATACCGGGCGGATGCCTCATACCATCGATGATAATTTGGAAGCGTTGTTCGGCAAAGGTATCGCGGGCGAGGCGTTGGCGCAGGCGCAGCTTCTGGATGAGGCACAGGAGAAGCCGCGGCAAAATGGCGTAGCAGGCGATGGCCATCATGAGGAAAACGGCCCATGCTTCCCAACCGGCGGTGGCCAGAGCCGGTTTTTCCCCGAAGGAAATCCGGGTCGCGGCAATTTGCTCGAGACTGGGGCTCCCTGCGAACCAGCGCCATGGAGTGCTGATAAAGGAAACAATATTCTCCATGCGCTCAGCGGAGATCAGGGACTGAAAGGAAGTGCCCCAATGGAAGGCAGCGCTCTTGAGAAGCAGGCTGTACAGGAATACGACGAAAAAGCCGACAAAATAGCCCACCAGCATGAGCTGCAAATTCAGGTAGCACCAGAGTCTGAGGAGGACACTTCGTTTTTTCAGAATATCGCTGAAATGGATACGGAAATCCATTTGATCCGGTTTCTCTTCTTCCTCCATCTCCGGATCTGTGCCCAGTTGGTGGAGAAACCGTTCCACCATGGAAAAAAGCCCGATATAGCCGTGCAGCAGTGGTGTGATGAAAGGTTTGCTACCCTCTGCGGAGTTGTTGTGTTGGCCCTTTTCCCGTATCGCATCATCGACCTGCCGCCCCTTTCTGCGCAGCCTCAGGCCCCATTGCTTAAGCACTGCGGCAAGGTTTTCTCCGTTGCCAAAATAATTGCCGAACGACAAGGAAACCAGCATCAGGAAGAACGGCAGCAGCGCATGGGTGAAGAGGACGCTGGGCACGTGTACGGAAGACTCCAAGGCGCTCCATGACAGATTGATAATGATTCCGAAAACGAAAGCCGTGGCCGTGAGGATTGTGGGAATCCGGAGTCCGAATTCGATGACTCTTGAGGCCTCCGTATGGGCAAAAGTGCCGGCCCATTTCAGCTCACCCCAGTGCTGCAGCAAAGACCTGCGCGAATCCCCTGCCTCCGGATGTTTCCGCAGCGTTTCTCCCAGCAGACGGTGGTTCTCCGCATCCTCCCGCCGGCGCAAGCCCTTCTGCCGGGCGATTTCGTAGTGATGGGCGATCACCTCCGCTCGCAGAACATCGCGCATCGACCCTACTGTTCTTTTACTGCGGCTCATGTATTTACTCTAAAGGAATCCGGTGAAACGGGCTGACTTCATTGCCAGTGTTATAAAAGCCGGGATTATAGCGGGATCAACCTTTGTCGGTGGTTGCCAGCAGTCCGTTTGTTCGAGGAAGCGTTTCTGATGGCCAGTCAGGATTAAACATCAGGATGGACCGGGTTGGGCTTCCGACAGCGGATTCAGACGAGTCCATGGGCGGCCGGTGGGAGGACGGCGGAGAGGACGAAGCCGGTCGGGGAGGTGTTATTCCGTTTAAAGACAACGAGAGCCCCTTTTTTGAAAGGAAGGGGTGTCGTGAAAGAATTGGTACCAAGGAGGGAGCGGGAGAGGGAAGCGAGGTGAGGATTATGCCCGACAAGGAGGAGGGAATTGGGCTGGCGGGCCAATAAGGGAAGGAGGGGCTCGCAATCGCTGTGGGGCAGCAAATCGTCGCGGTAGCAGACGTTTTCGGGCGGGAGCAGCCCGCCATCGAGGAGCGGTTGGAGGGTTTGGCGAGCGCGCAGGTAGGGACTGCACCATGCGGCCTGGAGGTGGAAGTAGGGTTTCTCCTGGAGAAATCCGGCAAGGCCTTGGGCCATGCGGTGGCCAGCTTGGGAAAGGGGGCGTTCGGAATCAGGAGAACCCGGCTCGGCGATGGCGTGGCGAAGGAGGAATAATTTCATGGTTTGGAATAAGTGGTTGGTCGTACTGCTGGCCCGATGGATGGATTGAAGAGAATGTTGATGCCATCCTGATCCGTTGCGCAATGATCTTTCCCGAAGCACAAAGAGAGTCTTTGCCTCTTTGCTTAAACGGGAGGAACGAATCGCGCTGGTTGGAAAGGCCGGGGAACCTTAAGCTTGCGGTAAGCCGGTGATTCCGGCAGGGAAAGTCAGAATGAATGTTGACCGGGAGCATGTGCAGCGGATCGTACGGGAGGTTGTTTCCCAGTCGCAGGGAAAGGAAGGAGCGGCACCGGTGGGGAATGTTGGGGAAACCGGCCGTGCGGTTGTCCTGACGGCGCCACGACACCTGGAAATGCGCCATTTTCCCCTGCGGCCCATTCGTCCGGACGAAATCCTTGTCCGCGTGGAAGCCTGCGGCGTCTGCGGCACGGACATTCACTGCTACCAGAACGATCCTTTCGGCCTCGCTCCGGTGGTCCTTGGCCATGAGGGAACGGGGATCGTAGTGGAAGTTGGCAGTGAGGTTGGGAACGACAATGTGGGCAAGCCCGTGAAGGCAGGGGATCAGATTGTGACCAGCATCCTTGATACCTCGGAAGAATGCATGGTGGCCAAATACAATCCCGCGAAGGCCAACCTTTGCGACGACCTGAAAGTCTACGGCCTGCTGCCCGACGAGCCGGACCATCACTTTAACGGTTATTTTGGCGAGTACCTGATCATCCGTCCGGGTTCTTCCTTTTTTGTGGTCAACGAGATGAGCGTGGAACTGCGCTGTCTGATTGAACCGGCGGCCGTGGTCTGCCATGCGCTGGAGCGGGCGCGAAGCTGTGGCAACAATCCCCTGAATTTTCGTTCCAGGGTGGTGGTCCAGGGCTGTGGGCCGATCGGACTGTTGATGATCGCGGTACTGCGGACAGCGGGTGTGAACAATATCCTTGCCCTTGATGGGAATCCGGAACGGCTGGAAATCGCCCGCCGCATGGGTGCCGACGAGACCATCAACTACAAGGAGTTCGCCGGCATCGATGACATTGCCGGCAGGGTGCGTGATCTGACCAAGGGCCTTGGCGCGCATTGGGGCTTCCAGGTGACGGGGGTGCCGGCGGCGCACGCCAATCTTTACCAGCTGATCCGCCGGGGCGGCGGGATCTGCGAAGTGGGGCATTTCGTGGATGGCGGGGAATGCAGGATCAACCCGCACCGCGATATCTGCGCCAAGGAAATCTCCCTCGTGGGCAGCTGGGTCTACAACAGCTTTGAATATCCCGGAGCGTACCATTTTCTGCAGCGCGCCGAAAGAATCGGTCTGCCCGTAACCGATATCATCACCCACCGGTTCAAGCTCGACCAGATTCAGCAGGCCTTCGATACCAGTCTCCGCCAGGAGGGGATCAAGATCCTCGTGGAAGCCGGCTGAGGGGGAATGGTTGAAGGGCTGGGCCGGGCCCATGGCGGCAGCCATTCGGCTCTCCACTTCGGCTTCTTCGCAATTTTAGGGCGAGGAAGTCGCGCCGGGATCGCTTGGACCTGAATCTGCGG
>JAWLGH010000113.1:0-5532 GCA_041685165.1 Oceanipulchritudo sp.
GGAACGGCGATGGTCTTTGAACGGGTGGTCAACGGACGTGAACTGTCCTACGAGCAGAGCCCACCGAGCAGCACCCCGCGCAGGAACGGCTTCAGGCTCAGCAATGCCCAGATACCCTTCGCGGAGATCATCAGCGGCGGGCCTCCACGGGACGGGATCCCGGCACTCCTTGACCCGAAGTTTGTCCCGCAGGCCGAAGCAGAGGCCTTCATGGAGCCGGATGATATTGTTCTCAGCGTGACGCATGAAGGTGTTACCCGGGCCTATCCCTTCCGGGTCATGAACTGGCATGAAGTGGTCAACGACCAGATCGGGGACTTCAAATTCGCGGCCACCTACTGCCCGCTCTGCGGAACGGCGATGGTCTTTGAACGGGTGGTCAACGGACGTGAACTGACCTTCGGGGTATCGGGGCTCCTCTACCGGGACAATGTCCTCATGTACGACCACCAGACCGAGAGCCTCTGGAACCAGCTCGCCCTGCAGTCCCAGACGGGAACGATGTTCAAGACGCCCCTGAAGTGGATCCCGAGCCAGCAATTGCGCTATTCACGCTGGCGGGAGCGTTTTCCGGAGGGGGTTGTCCTCTCGACCGAGACCGGCTTCACCCGTGACTACAGCCGCAATCCCTATACCTGGGTTCCCGAGACCGACAGCACCCTTTCGGGCGTGCCCATTATCCGCGACGACCTGCCCACGAAGGCCTGGATTTTCGGCATTCTCATCAATGACAAGGCCCGCGCCTATCCGCTTGATCGACTTGAGAGCGGGGGAACCTTCAGCGACACCTTCGAGGGCTTGGACCTGACCCTCACCTTCGACCCGCAGGCCAGCGAGCTGACGGTTGTCCGCGTTGATACCGGGGAAATCGTCCCGGCGGTTCAAAGCTTCTGGTTTGCCTGGCAGGGCTTTTATCCGGAAACGACCGTGTTTGGGCCTCCGGGTTGAGTGACATGCAGCGGCTCATCCGGGTCCGGAGACGCCCTCGGCCGCGGGGATTGGCGGGGTCGAGTGGAGCGTGATCCCGGGATTCTGGCGGGCAAAATACTCGAGGTTCCATGGCGACTCAAAGAGGATGCAGAGGCGGCCGAAGTCATCCCGGACGAGGGTTGAGGCGTAGGAACTGCGCGAAGCCAGGTCGGCTTCATCGAGGTCCGGATCGACCCAGCGGGTAACGGTCCAGGGAAGTGGTTCAGCCACGGAATCGGCCCCGTATTCCCCTTTGAGGCGGAAGCGGACAACATCGAACTGGAGAGGGCCGACGGCGCCGAGAACCGGCACCTGGCTCTCGGAATTGAGGTGGAAGAACTGCTGCACGACCTTTTCCTGGAGCAACTGCTCAAGGCCCTTGCGGAAGCGTTTGGACTGGCTCGTGTCGGTGTGCTTGAGACGGATGAAACACTCGGGGGCAAAGCGGGGAATGGCGTCATAGGCAATCCCGTTCTCCTCCGTGAGGGTATCGCCGATCTCAAGCCCCGTGCGCCCGGTGACCCCGAGAATATCGCCCGGCCAGGCCTCCTCCTGGGCTTCGCGTTCGCGCCCGAAGACCTGGTGGGAAAAGGACAGGCGCATCTCCTTGCCGGTACGGGCATGACGGACGAGGAGATCCCGATGGAAGCGCCCGGAGCAGACGCGCAGGAAGACAAGACGGTCCCGATGGTTGGGATCCATGTTGGCCTGGATCTTGAAGACAAAAGCGGAAAAGGCGGGATGCTCGGGAACAATCTCGGTGGTTCCGGCGATGCGGGGTCGAGGGGGACTGGCATGACGGAGGAATCCGTCGAGGAGGAGCTGGACCCCGAAATTGTTGACCGCGCTGCCGAAGAAGACGGGCGTGAGCTCGCCGCGGGCAACGGCCTCATGATCGAGTTCATGGCCGGCGGCATCAAGGAGTTCAGTCGTCTCGGCGAGGTGGGCCCGGACTCGATCGGGGACGGCATTCCGCATCAGCGGATCATCGAATCCGCCGATTTTCTCGGGGGCACGGAAGCGACCGCCGGGAACGCGTTCAAAGAGATGGACCCGTTCGGCCCCGCGCTCGTAGAGGCCGCGGAAATCGCTCCCTTCGCCGATGGGGAGATTGGCGGCAAAGGTCTTGAGGCCGAGGCGGGTCTCGATTTCGTCGAGGAGTTCGAGGGGCTCCTTGCCGGGCCGGTCACATTTGTTGATGAAGGTGATGAGGGGGATGGAACGGCTTTTGCAGACCTCGAAGAGCTTGAGGGTCTGTTCCTCGATCCCCTTGGCGACATCGAGGACCATGATTGCGGAATCGACGGCGGTGAGGACGCGGTAGGTGTCTTCGGAGAAATCCCGGTGTCCGGGGGTGTCGAGAAGGTTGACCCGGTGCCCGTCATACTCGAACTGGAGAACGGTCGAGGAAACGGAAATCCCGCGTTGTTTTTCGAGTTCGAGCCAGTCCGAGGAAGTGGCGCTGGCGTTTTTGCGGTCACGCACCCCGCCGGCAAGGTCCTTCGCGCCCCCGTAAAGAAGGAGCTTCTCGGTGATCGTGGTCTTGCCGGCGTCGGGATGGGAAATGATGGCGAAGGTGCGGCGTCGGGCCGTCTGTTTGCGGATATCGGAACTCATGTCAGGTTTAAAGGCGGAAAAGCCAGCGGAGAAGAAGGCTGCTTCCCCATGCAAGTATCAGGAGGAGGAAGACACACCCGGTCAAAAGATGTTCCAGAGTGGCCCCGCTGTCGAGCACCCAGCCAAAAATGGCCGGGGCGGCGGCCGTGACAAAGACGGCCACCGAGCTGCTTGCTCCGCGGACGGCCCCGATGCGGTCTTTCCCGAAAATCTCCGTGAAGGTGGCGGTCATGACAGCTCCGGAGGCCCCGAAGGAAACGCCCATGAAGATGAAGAATGGAATGACCATGACAGCGGCCGGATGGAGGAGGAAGGTGATCGCGAGGGCAAAGGCAAGGCCGGGAAAGCCCATCAGGCGCATGGGGCCGATGCGGTCCACCCAGGCCCCCGCACTTAGGGAAAAAAGGGCCCGCACGACCGCGAAGAGGAAGAAGCCGGAAGGGAAGACGGCAAGGCTCCAGCCACGGGATTCGGCAAGGGTGGCCTGGAAGAAAATGACCCCCGTCCCGACGAAGGGGATGGGGGAAACGACCCCGAGCATGAGGTAAAAGCGCCAGTCGAGCCAGAGCGGCCGGGCGGCAGGAGGGGGATTCGGCTTGTCGGAACCGCCCTCTGAATCGTCGGGGACCGTCTCCGATTCGCCCTTTCGATAGCGGTGCTTGAGGCTCAGGAGGGCAAGGGGAATGAGGACGGCCCCGATTACCAATGCGGAGCCAACCCAGGTCCAGCGCCATCCAAGGGTGGCCAGCGCGAGGGTCGCCGTAAGCGGCATGACGGCCTCGCTGAGGGGATAGCCGAGGCTGCTCAGGCTTACGGCCCGGCCGCGGTTGCGCTCAAACCAGCGGGCGGCGTAGGTCACGCCGAGGCTGGCACTCATTCCCTGGCCGAAAAAGCGGAGCCCGAAAAGGCAGATGCCGAGCATCCATATATTGAGGATACTGGCGACCAGGAGGGTGAAGAGGCTCAGTCCCAGTAGAACCATGAGGGCCGCCCGCCTCGGCGGCGTATGGTCAAGCCAGCGCCCGCCCCAGGGAAGGAGAAGCCCGCTTACGAGGGTCGCGAGTCCGTAAACCGATCCCATCTGTCCGGCCGAGATCCCGAGGTCCTCCTGCCAGCCATTCTGGAAAAGCGAGAGAAAAAATGTCTGGCCGAATCCGGAGGCGAAGACAAAACCGAAGCAGAAGACAACCGTCCAAGGCTGTCCCTTGAGAATGGACCCATAGCCCTCGCCCCGGCGGTTCCGGGGCCACATCAGGGCCCCCGACTTTTCCCAGAATCCGGACAGCAGGGCCAGCGGCGGCGAAAGGCTGCGCCGGCGTCCAGAACGCTCGAACTCCTCTTTGGGTGACATGCAGCGAGTCACCTTGATGACCGCCTGTCAGGGGACAAGCCTTAATGCCGTCCGGGGCCGGAGGCCCGGCAATCAGGCTTGGGCCAGCCCCTGCCGGCTGTAGGCCCGGCAGAGTTCCCGGACAGCGCCCCGGGCCGCGTCAACCGGCCAGGTGTCACGCAGGTTCTGCCCTTCCATCGTTGCTCCCGAGTAGAGGAGAAAGAGTGCCGTACCAAGCTTTTTCGCACGGGCCGGGGTCGTCAGCTCCTCGGCCAGACTGACAAGGAACTGGTGCTGGTAGGCCTTGTGGGTCTTGATCGCCACCCGGATCGCCGGATTGCTCTCCGCCACCAGGAAACTGGCCGTATTCGTGAAGGGACAGCCCCGGAAATCGCCCGCTTCAAGGAATTCTCCAAGAGCTTCAAAGAAGTTGAGGATCTTTTTCTCCGCCGATCCAGGCTGCGCGAGGATCGATTCGCATTCCTTTTCCGTCTTGCAGTGCCAGCTGTTCAGCCATTCCAGGCACAGGGCATCCTTGCTCTTGAAATGCTGGTAGAAACTCGCTTTCGCGGTTCCGGAGCGTTCGATGATTTCGTTGATCCCGACATTGCCGTATCCACGCCTGGTAAAGAGGTCGCCGGCTGTCTGAAGGATGCGTTCGCGGGCAGGGGCTTTCATCTTCCTCAATCTACAGACAGGTCTGTATGATTCAAGGAAAAGGAAGAGGAATTTCATCCTTCCCGTCAGGTTGTTTCCAGGGTGAGGCCTCAAAAGCGGCGCCACTGACGGGAATTGTGGGAATAGAACCAGGGATAGGCGGCGGGACCGGTCCAGAACCATCCGGCACCGGGCGAGAAGAACCAGCCGCCCTCCGGGCTGGAGGAGTCGGCGAGGTGAAGCCATCCATGGCGGGGGGAATAGAGGCTGGGGAAGTCGAGAAAGAAGAGGGGACCCATCCAGGAATCCGGGAGCCAGCCGCTTCCGTGGAGGAGGCGGCCGGCCCATGGGGCGGGGAGGGAGCGGCGGCGGAAGTCGGCGAAGACGGGGAGGTGGTCGGAGCCGTCGGTATCGGCGGGAGTGAGGCCATGAGCATCGAGGAAGGATGGGGGAACCCGGCGGGAATTGAAGACGAAGCTGCGGGGAGAGAGGAGGAGGCTGTCGGAGAAGAAGAAATAGTCGAGGCGGCTGGCGTTGGAGCGGTTGTTGAGGCTGCGCCAGGTATCGAGACGGCGTTCGTGGGTCTGGAGGGCGGCGACATCGGTGAGGCCGGTGCCGTCCCAGTCGGGGGAAAAGGCGGGACCGTGGAGATGGGTCTGGAGGATGGAGCCTTCGATGAGGGTGAGCATTTCCCGCTCGGAGCTGCCGGTATTCATGTCCCCGACGAGGAAGATGGCGAAGGGTTCCTCGTTCCCGTCGGAGGCCTGGGACATGCGGTCACGGAGGAAGCTCATTGCCTTGTCGGATTCGGCGAGGCGGCCCGCGGTGTTATCGCAGCAGGGCAGGTGGGCATTGAAGATCCATGACTTCATGCCGATGAGGTCGCGGGTGTCGATTTCGGTGATGAGGTTGTTGTCGACGGCCCGGGTGGCCTCGATGGGGAAACGGGAGACAGTGAT
>JAWLGH010000114.1:0-5499 GCA_041685165.1 Oceanipulchritudo sp.
GCCCTTTATAGGAAAGCCCATCCCAGCGCAGGTCATCGAGCAGGATGAAGACGATATCCGGGCGCGTTTTCTCCTTTGCCTCCATTCCGGCCGGGAAAAGGATCGAAAGGCCAAGAAAGGCGCAGACTGCCGCCGAGGGGAGGGTTGTCCGGAATTCCCGACGGGGATTGGTTGGTTTCATTGATCCGGATACCCCTCGATTTGTTTTTTGAAAGCAGGGAGAACGGGATCGTCGGTTCGCTCCATCCAGCCCAGCAGGCGGTTCCGCATCGCGGTGATCTGCTCCTGATGGGCTGGATCCTCGATCAGGTTGTTCAGCGCGAAGGGATCCTCCTCGAAGTCATAGAATTCCTCGGGAAGGCGGTAGCGAATGAAGTCCAGGCGCTCCGCGATTTCCGGATCGGACCTTGCGGCGCGCTTCAGGGCCCCGGCGGTCAGGTTATAACCGAAAATATATTCATCCTCTCCGTTTGACCATTCGTTATAGATGTAGCCGTAACGGGCATTCCGGAGGCAGCGGATGGGCATGTCCTTGATGAGGCCGCCCCACGCGTCCTTGTAGCGCCAGCCTTTGTTCCTGACCATGTCTTCGAGGATGTCCTTCCGCTTGGTTTTGTTGCCATAATAGTGGATCCACTGGTAATGGGCTGTAATGACAGAGTCACGACCCTGCTGTCGCTCGCCATGGAGCAGGGGAAGAAAGGTGTCGCCGTCCATGCCCGCCGGAGTGTCCAGGTCGAGCGCATCGAGGATCGTCGGCATGAAGTCGATTCCGGAGATGAAGTGGCTTCTTTCGACGGAGCCGGGATCCACGACTCCGGGCCAGCGGACGATCCACGGCGTGCGCGTGCTTTGCAGGTAGGTGTTCCACTTCGCGGTGGCAAAGGCCATGCCATTGTCGGAAAGGAACATGACGAGGGTGTCGTCGGCGTGGCCGGAATCGGCCAGTGCTTTAAGGATGGCCCCCACCGTGTCGTCAGCGCGCTTGGCGGAACTCGTGTACTGGGCAATTTCGCGCCTTATCTCGGGGAGGTCGGGAAGGAACCCGGGTACCTCCACTTCCTCCGGGGAATAGACCCGCGAAGGCTCCTTGACCTCAGACAGGTTGTCGCCGAAGTGGCGCTGTTCATGGCTGCTTCCGTGGAAGGGGCGATGCGGGTCATGCGAGTTGGCCATGAGAAAGAAAGGTTTCTCTTCCTTTTCCGCCATGCGCAGGAATGTCCGCGTCTCGCGGTAATAGACTTCCGCATCGCGACCGTAGCCCATTTCGGTCCGGTTCTTTTGGTAGGACCAGTTGTATTTGTGCACCGGTTGGAGGTGCGCAACCTTGCCGAGGATGCCGTTGAGGTAGCCGGCTTCGGTGAGGGATTCCTGGAGCGTGGGGACGCTTTCATCAATGGGACTGAATCCGAGGGCGCCATTGCGGTGCGGGTAGCGCCCGGTCATCAGGACCTGGCGGCAGGGCTGGCAGACGGCGACCGTGACGTGGGCCTTGGTGAAGCGCATTCCCTCGGAGGCAAGCCGGTCAATATGCGGGGTAAGGTCCTCGACCGTGCCACCGAAAGAATTCGGTGTATCCCAGTTCATATCGTCCACGGTGATGAGAAGGACGTTGGGCTTTGCGGTCAGCGAGCCCGTGGCCAAGGCCAGAAAGGCGGAGCCGAGAAGGAAAGGATGGAGGGGGTTCATTTCGGTTATCTGTTTTCCGGGAAAGACCGGCCCTCATCGGGGGCCGAAGATGGGTGGAGCGGGCTCAACGTCGTCGCGGAGTTGTATCCAATCCGGGGCTACGGAAAGGTATTCCTCCTGGGTCGGCATACGGCCTTTCTTGTTTTGGAATGCATCGACCCACGTTCGGGCTCTGGTGAGGAAATTCTTATGCAAGTGCCAGACCGGAAGCTTTTCCCCCTTCTTGTTGATGAGCCAGAAGCCCCGGTGCTGGCCGAGGTCCTCGCGAAACTCGTTGCAGTAGATCTGCCAGTAGAGGATGAAGGGGCAGCCCCATTCCAGGCCCCACTTGATCAATTCGGCGGTGTACTTCTCCTGGATGTCCGGGTCGCGCACCCATTCGTGCTTGTATCCGTATTCCCCGATGAACACCCGCTTCCCCTCGATATCGCTTTCCGGCAGGTGGGCCTCGATGTAGTCGAGGGCCTGGAAGACCATTTCCCGTCCGCGTTCCCCGCCGAGTTCGCCGGCCCTGCGGGTGATGTCGTAACTGGACCAAGAGACGTAGTCTGTTTTGATATGAGGCAGGACCCGGTTGACGATGGCCGGTCGCTCTTCCTCAATAGCTTTCTCAAGATGGCAGATCTCGACGTAGAAATGGATGTACACTTCCTCGTGCGGGGTTTCGCGTTTGGCGTCGGCGACGGCTTTCTCGCGGAGGCGGAACCATTCGATGGCGCCCTTAATGGCAGCGGGCGAGGCGTCGACATCATAGTCGTAAACCTGGGTCATGTGCCAGTCTCCCTCCCAGTTCCCGATCCAGAAATGACGGCCCGTACCGGAATATTTTTTCAGGAGGTATTCGGTAACCTCATAAATTTCCTGGTAAATCCCTTCCGCTTCTTCTTCCGGAATGCTTCCTGTGTCAAAGGCGGTGTACTGGTCGGCAAAGGGATAAAGCCAGAACATGGTGTTGCGGAAGGGCATATCGAAGACAGCCCGGTAGGAAGGCTCCTTCGTAATCAGGTCGAGGGCGGTGCGGATGTCTTCCCGTTCCTCTATGTGGTAGGTTTCCGGATACCATTTGCTGACGGTGATCTTGAGGGTATCGGAGCCCATTTCCCGGATAACCTTGGCCGATTCCACGAGGAGCGGTTCATCGGTGAACTGGTATTTGCCTCCAATGGTCTGGGTACTGACGGAAAGGCTGAAAGGGGTCTGCGTCGCCTGAGCCGGAAGGGTGCCCCAGATCAGGGCAAGGAGAGGAAGAAAAGAAGGAGCTTTCATGATATCAGGAGTAACGGGAACATTCGCCGGTAAGGAAAGTGAGTAAATCATCCATAGCTGCGGTGGCGAGACAGATGCAGGAATCGCAGGCCCCGTAGTAGAGATGGTAGTCCCTGCCGATCACCACATTGCCAGAGGGAAAGACACAATTCGGAATGATGAATCCAACCTTCTCGTAATGAAATTCCGGTTCAAGGACCGGCTGCTCGGTACGGGCGAGCACCTTGAAGGGATCCTTGAGGTCGAGGAGCATGAACCCGGTCCGGTATTCGTTTTTCTGTACACCGTGGAACGAGAGCAGCCAGCCCGCATCGGTGCGGACAGGCGGGGCGGAGGCGCCGATTTTCTCGCCCTGCCACCAATTGACTTCTCCCTGTGAATGCAGGCGCGCCTCCGACCAGTTGATCAGATCCGGTGAGGTGGTCAGCCAGATGGACGGGCGGTCGCATCCGTATTCGGACCCGATCTGCCGGCAGGGACGGGTGAGCATGACATATTCTCCGTTGATCTTCTCCGGAAAGAGAACGCAGTCCTTGTCATCCCATCCTTCCGGACCAAGCCAGCACATGAATTCCCATTCGAGAAGGTCCTGGGAGCGGGCCAGCCCCGTTCGTGCCTGAAACGCGATATCCTGAGGACAGTCACAGGGCAGGTGCTCATAAAGGGCCGGGGAAACCGCTCCCACGGGATAAAGGTTCCAGTGGCTTTGGTAGTGGACGAAAGTCATGTAGTACATTTCCCCGATCTGCGTGATCCGTGGATCCTCTACATCGCCGTGAGGTGTTCCGAGGTGCCCGGCAGTCCATACGGGCTTATCGGCGATGAGTTCGAAGTCGACCCCGTTCGGACTTCGCAGGGCACCGAACACGCTCTGATACGGGCGCAGTTTGGCGGCCCGTTCGAGCATAATGTAGTCACCGTCCGGTCCCTTGACCACGGCGGGGTTGAAGGTCACGCCCGAACGCCATTGGAGATGGCTCGGGGTGACGATGGGATTCCGGGGATGGCGTTTCAGTTTGAACATGAATTATCCTCGCGAGACCGGCTTCCGGGTGAAGCGTTGTACGGTGGCAACCCATTCCCCGGCGAGGTCGTCGTCCACCGCTTTTAGATGGGAAAGGGGATATCTCTCCCCGATCATGGCACTCTTGGAAGCTCCGAAGGGATGGAAAGGCAGGACGTGGACCTCGCGGATTCGCTCGTAACGGTCCGCGAGCCTACCAATGGCGTGGAAATGCCGTTCCTCATCATTGAGGCCGGGGATGATGGGGCAGCGCAGGTGAATGTCGGTACCCGTCCCGTCGATACGGGAGAGGTTCTCAAGGATCCGCTTGTTGTCCACGCCTGTATGGGCGCGGTGTTTCTCCGGGTCGGATTCCTTGAAATCAAAGAGGACGAGATCGATGAAATCCATCATATCCGCATATCGTTTCCATGGGGGGAACCCGCAGGTGTCGAGGGCACATGGCACTCCGGCTTCCTGTAGTCTTGAGGCAAGGGCAGCAATGAATGGAGACTGAAGGGCAGCCTCTCCTCCTGAAAAGGTCACCCCACCTCCGGAGGCGTCGAAGTAGCGTTGGTCCTTGATGAGGATATCAAAAACCTCCTCCGCCGTAGCATTGTATCCGATTAGCCCGAGGGCGTCGTGGGGACAGGCCTCCGCGCAGGCCCCGCAGGTGCGGCATTGCTCGCGCCGGAAGGTGTGGGTGCCATCCGGATCAAGGACATGGCAGTCGGCCGGGCAGGCTTCCACGCAACGACCGCAGCCGGCGCAGAGGTGTTCCGAGTAACGGACCTGGACGGCACGCGATCTGGATTCCGGGCTGTGGCACCAACGGCAGTCCATGGGGCAGCCCTTGAAAAAGACTGTCGTGCGGATGCCCGGACCGTCGTGAACAGCCATCTTCTTGATGTCGAACAAGCGCGCCACGGGATTGACCGTGGCGGTGGATTCGGGTGTTACGGGCTGTCGAAAAGCTATGCTCATTGTAAGGATAATCAACTACATTTGGCTCAACAGTAGAAGGTCCGGTTCATGACCTCCTTCTGTTCATGGGGGGCGAGATGGATGAAACGGGCGTTCCATCCGGCCACGCGGACGATGAGATCGGGATAGTTTTCCGGGTGCCGCTGCGCGTCCTCCAATTCCTTCTGGTCGGTCACCGTAACCATGAGCTGGCATCCGCCGCCGGCGAAGTAGGTGTTGATAAGGGCCTTGGTGCGCTCACGGTTCGGGCCGGTGAGGAGGCTTTGGGCCATCTTCACATTCTGGACGTAGCCCGCGTGGAGGTGATCGCTTTTGCAGCAGGAATTCAGTAATGAGGTCAACCCACTCCGGTCGCGTCCTGCGGTCGGATTGTTGCCAAAGGCCATGGATTCGCCGTTGAAGCGGCCGTCCGCAGAGGCTTTCGTGTTCTGTCGGTAGTAGCCACCGCCCGGATTCAGATTGCAGATGAGGAAGAAGTCCAGCCCGGCCTCTTCGCCGGCGGCAAAGGCACTCCGGCAGGCAAAATCGCTGAGTTCCCGGTGCAGTTCGTCGACCCC
>JAWLGH010000115.1:0-5428 GCA_041685165.1 Oceanipulchritudo sp.
AGAACAACGATGCGATGCATCGCCTTATCTTTTTTGGAGCACAAATCCACTCGGAATCTCACGGTCCTATGCGAAGATTTAAGGTTTACAGGGTACTAGTTTCTCCAGTGCTGGACGGTGCTTTGGGTTAAACGGTTGCCGGCTTACTTGTCGGGTCGGATGACCTTTCCGCCGGTTTGCTCGGAAAGGATAAAGCTGTCAGGCCCCGGATTTCCGCCGGAATCCAAATACTGCTGATACACTTTGATTTCCCGTCGGTTCAGCTGTTTGATCAAAGATTCGACAATTTCCGGTTCCAGAGTGTCCCGGAAATCCGCAAACCAGTAGATGGCATCCACCCGTTTACGGATCAAATATTCAAATCCGGTTTGCGTGCGGTTGTTCCAGGTCAGAACAAAGATCCGATCATTCTCTTTTCCTGTTTCATACAGGTCGACAAATTTGCGGTTCGTGACCATTAAACCTCTCCCTTGTGGATCGTTGGAAAGATAATCGGTAATTTCGTAGTCAAAGGTCGGGCTGGCCAACTCCTCACGTTCCCGTTCAAATTTTGAGGCGGACAAGACCTCCGCCTCTGCCCGGCCCTCTTTCATGCCGCAACCCGGGCCCAGCACAATGACGGCATCCGGAAAGGCTTTCTGAATTTCGACGATGGCTTGATCAATGACTTTGTGGGTGGAATAGGACACATCCAGAATCACCCCGAGATTTTCCGCTTCGATGGTCACGCCGAAGATGGAGGCGCTTCCCATTCCTCCAACGCCCCCCATGCCAAATCCGTCTCCGAGTCCGGAGGAGACTCCGGGAATGGTCACATTTTTTTGTTTGACGGGTGCTACTTTCGTTTTGATCTCCGGCAGGGCAAACGAGGACACTCGGGTGGATTGCAGCCGAGACTCCAATTTCGGGCGGCCTGAGCGTTGTTGTTGCTGTTGCGCTCTCAGCTTGTATTGTCTTTTTTTTGGCTCCACTCTCACCATCGAAGGCGGGGCGACGAAGGTGACTTCTTCGGGTTGCATTTTTTGCAGGATGACAAACCCTCCCAAGACAAGTAACCCGATCAGATGGACGCCGGCACTGATCAGAATAAATTTGTAGACCGCCCGAAACAATTTTTTGGGTCCGGGATTGTCGGTGGATGTATCCGTTTTGTACATAAGGGGACTTGAAAAGGGTGGTGAAATCAGTGGTATTCAGGAGCCATCCAGGCCAAAGGAGACCTTCCGGATTCCAGCGGCCGCACAGGCGTCCATCACGTCAATGGCTCTCTGGTGCAGGGAATCATTATCGGCCTGAATGGTGATCATCGCGGGGGTTCCGGTTAGATCGGAGGATTGCTTAAACCTCTGCAGGGTCGCGGTGAGTTCCGGCATGCTCCGCGAGTGTTCAGAGTCAAACACCTGCCCGTTGAGAATGATTCTCCCGTCGGACCGCACCTCGATGATTTGCTCATCCGGCATTCTTACCTGTTCGGTCTGTTTCACCTTTCCGGGCAGCTGCATGCCTAAATCCGCCTCCTGTTTTATCAGGGTGGTGGTGACCATAAAATAGATCAGGAGCAGAAAGACGATATCGATCATCGGAGCCATCTGGAACTCCTCGTCGTCACTGCTCTGTCCGGTTAAATTCAGTACATCGAGTTTCATGACCGATTAGGATTCACTTTGATAGGTTGAGAAAATGACGTCCAAAGCGCCTCCTTCGGCGCAGGCGCTGAGAATACTCCGGACTTTTTCATGCCGCACACGGGCGTCAATACGCAACTGGACCTGAAATTTTGGATTCTCTTCGACCCGGGTTTTGACCCTTTGGGTAATTTCCTCCAGTGTGGCCGGATAAGACCCCATGTAAATGGTTTCATTCACGTCGATGGTAATGATCCCGCGGTCCATCACTTGTTGAGCGACCGTGGAGTGTTCGGCAATGGGGTTTTCGATGGGTTTAAACTGATTTTGGGTCTGCTTGGCCACGAGCATAAAGAAAATCAACAACAGGAAGGTGATGTCGATCATCGGGGCCATTTGAAAGCCAATTTGCGGTTCCGGCGGCAGTTGAATGTCCATGGTGGTTTTTGTGAAAAGGGTTGTGCTGTCTTGCGTTACTCTTCCTGCAGGCGCTGGGCGGACTGTTTCATTTTCTCCAGGATTTCTCCACTCATGCGATTCAGGGCGGAGATCAGGCCTGTATAGCGGTTTTTAAAATAAAAATAGATGATCATGACCGGGATGCCGACAATCAATCCGCTTGCGGTGGTAATCAGCGCCTCGGAGATGTTGTCGGCCAGCATTTCGGGTTTCCCCATGCCCTGCGCGGCCATATTGCCAAAGGCCTTGATCATGCCGCTCACGGTTCCCAGAAGCCCGACCATGGGGGAAATGACCGCAATCACCGACAGGTAATTGATGGGTGTCAGGTTTCCGGTCACCTCCTCCATGGCGGCCTCCTCCATGCCTTTTTCCACCGATTCGATGTCGAGATAGGAACCTGCCACTCGGTCAAGACCGGCATGAACGATATTGGCGAGAGGGGCTTTCTCATGTTCACAGGCATCTTTAGCCCCGTTGAAGTCATTCTTCAGCAAAATGTTTTTCAGTTTCTGGTAGAAATCCGGCCGCAGAAATTTTTTCGTTCTGAGGGCAAGTGCGTTGTAAATGGTGAGTCCCACCGCGGCCACCGATCCGATCAGCAGGACGTACATGGACCAGCCGCCCATTCGGAACAGGCCCCACAGCGTGGTTTGATCCGGCTCATTGGCCACACCGATGGAGGCCTCTTGTGCAAAAGCCCCCCGGGGGGCCATCAAGGTGAGAACCGCAATCACGAGTACAGCGACGGTCATCATTCGTTTTATGTGTGTGGTTTTCATGGGTCCTTTTTCGTTGAGAGTTCATTGGGAAGGTCGGGGAGCGTAAAGGCTTTCAAATGGTGCTGGATGGTTTCTCTGGTTTCCGGCCACACCTTGTCACCGGACTTTTGGCCCCAATGGGTTGAGGGAAACACCTGCTCATTGAATAAATAGAGTTTCTGCGCAATGAGGGCGAAGGACTGCTCGTTTACCGGGGGTACCGGCGGAACGCGGTCCTGCACCGTCTGAGGATCCACCGCATCGAGAATGTCCTGTTCCGTGGGCGGGGGGGCGCCGGTCCGGTCGGCCTCCGCCTCCAGGTCCAGAGCCACCCGCACCCGCTCCAGCAGGAGTTCTTTTTCCACTGCCTCCTCCCGGACGCCTTGCAGCCGGGCATGTTCCTTCTCTGCCAGCCCGTCGTAGCACAAGGCGGAAAGGTACTGCGCCTCGGGGTACAACGGATCCTCAATGGAGCCCAGTGCGATCACCCTGGCCGAGTGATCAATGGCCTGACGGAACTCGCCCGCGCTCATTTTGATCCGGCAGCGCGCCAGTTGCTGAAGGAAAAACAGCTCGCCTGTGTCGGTTTGAATCCCGGGATCCGAAAATAGCGCATGCGCAGCCTCATTTTTGCCCTCCCGGATATCGAGATAGGCTAACCAGGCGTCCGCTTTCTTTGCATAGGTATTTACGTTCAGGGCAGAAAGGGCGGTATATAGTTCGCGAAGCCATTCGGTTTCGCCCAGATGATGAAGGGAATGACGGTACCGGTCCACCACTGGAGCGACATTGTTTTCCGGAATTTCCAGTAAGGGAAGGATTGCATTGCAGTACGCGCGAAGGGCAGGTTGTTCTGTCTGCAGGGTCCCGTGCTTCTCCAGCCGGTCGAGAGCCCCGCCCACTGCGGGGGGGTGGGTCAAATGGATTTTTTCGATCCGATCGAGGTCCACGAGTCGTCTTTCGCGCCGTCCGGCCAGACTCATGGAGGCCTTTCCGTCCGCACTGATCTGATGGATGTTGATCTCAAACGCGTCTTCATTCGATGGAATTTTAATCCAGGCCGAAAGCCCGAGGCTGTCGGATTTTTGCGCGTGTGCGACCCCGGAGAACAGGGCACAGGCGAAGCAGAGGAACAGGGGGAACCGTTTAGGATTCGGGAGTTTCATGGACAACCTGAAGGGCCGATGGGGGTAATTTTTCCAGACGCTTACGCGCCTGTTCACCGGCAGCGGTGCCGGCCAGGGAGGGATTGGAAAGCATTTCGCGGTAGGTGGTGGCCGCCTCGGCGTGACGCTGCAGGGTCTCCAGACATTTCCCGCTCTCTAGGTATGCTTTGGCGGCCCATTCCTCGTGGGAGGCGTACAGCACGTACACCCGTTGAAAATAGGCAAAAGCTTTTTCGGGATTTCCCTTACGCAGAAGACACAGACCCATTTTGTAAAGGGCCTCCGGCCATAGCGGACCTTTCCATTGACGGACCCGCAGGATTTCTTCGTACCGTTGTGCCGCTGCCTCGTAGTTTTCTTGCTGATACAGAATGTCGGCGATCCGCATCACAGCCGTTCCGGTCCAGTCACTCGTGGGGTAATTTTCATACACGGAGGTAAACAAACCCAAGGCGTCATCCAGACGGCCCTGATTGAATTCGAGCTGGCCCCATTTGACATACGCGATTACGGTGGCTTCGGATTCCCGGAACGCCTCCACAATCCGTTGATATGCGCGCGCGGCCAAGTTGGTTTGCTCACGCTGCTCCAGCAGATCCCCCAGCCAGAGCAGCACGTTGGGAGAGGCCGCCTCCAGCATTTCCGGGGTAATGGGATCGGGGACCGTATTCTGCCGGCCCACGCGCGCCAGAGCATGGCGTACCCTCAGGTTCCGGGTGAGCGCCTCCTCCTCATGGCCCGTCCGACGGAGTTCCTCCCGCAACTGCTGCACCACGCGGCGGGTCGCCTCGGCCTCCGCTATCCTCCTGTCCCGTTCGGCCTGTTCCGCCTCTGCCGCGATCGCTTCCGCCCGTGCCGCTTCCCGGTCTTCGGGGCTCATGCGGTTGAGGGCTTGTTGGGCTTCGGGCGTGTCGGCGGCCTTTGCCCGGGCCTCTTTCCGGGCCTTGGCCCGTGCCCGGGTGGTTTCCCGCACATACTGGATTTGCACCTCCTCCACATAATCGGCAAGCAGCCGGTCTGCTGCCAGGGCGGAGGCTTCATGCGCGAAGCGCTGGAAGGTTTCCCAGTACAGATCGAGAGCGGCCTGGACGCGGCCGGAGTTTTTGTAGGCTTTGCCGATTTCATAGACCGCCCGGGTGTAGAATCCGTCATCACCATAGCGGTTGAGATAGCGTTGAAAGTGATCGATCATCTGAGACCAACGGGCATCGGCTTCCATGATGCGTCCTGCGTTGAACACGGCGGTGTGAACCTGTCCGGGCTGCGCAGTGAACTGTTCCACCAGGCCGTAGGCCTCAATGGCTTCATCCAGCATCCCCAGGCCTCCGTATACGTCGCCGAGCAGATTGTAGGCCTCGCCCCGCAATTCACTGCCGGGATAGGCTTCTATAAAGGCCTCGGCCGCAGATCGCGCCTG
>JAWLGH010000116.1:0-5335 GCA_041685165.1 Oceanipulchritudo sp.
GCAGAGACAGCCCTTGAAGATACGGAATTAGTGGCCCCGGCTGCCGGGACGGTCCGCACGCGGGCCGTTGAACCGGGAACCATTGTAGCGGCGGGGTCGCCCGTATTTGTCGTTTCGGTCAAAGAACCGGTCTACATTCGCGCTTATATTCCGGAGACGCAGCTGGGCCGCATCCAGCCGGGGATGCCGGTGCGCCTTGAGACCGATTCCCGCCCCGATGAACCCTACCGCGGCCACATCGGCTTCATTTCCCCGCGGGCCGAGTTCACCCCCAAAACAGTGCAGACCGAGGCCCTGCGTACCAACTTGGTTTATCGCTTCCGGGTCGTTTTGGAGGAAAGCGATCGCAAGCTCCGTCAGGGAATGCCGGTCACGGTGATTATCGAAGATCCAGCAAAACCCGCTGACCAGGAAGCTGAATGACCAGCCAACAGTCATCAATCGTTGATCTTAAAAAGATCCGGAAATCCTTTCCCGGAATGTCCGAAGATGCCCTCGCCCCGCTTACCGTGTCCATTCGCGAGGGTGTCATTACCGGTTTGGTCGGCCCGGACGGCGCGGGCAAAACAACCCTGCTTCGCCTCATGGCCGGTCTTCTCCGACCGGATAAGGGTTCGCTGCGTGTCCTTGGCCACGACCCCGACCGGGAAGCCGCCCAAATTCGACATCAGGTCAGTTACATGCCCCAGCGGTTTGGTCTCTATGAGGATCTGACTGTGCAAGAGAACCTTGTTCTTAATGCCGACCTGCGCCACATCACCGGCGAGCAACGTCAACAAACTTTCCAACGCCTCCTTGATTTCACCGACCTTCATGACTTTCTCTATCGGCGCGCCGGCGCCCTCTCGGGAGGCATGAAACAAAAACTCGGCTTGGCTTGCGCCCTCCTCTCCCGTCCCCGCCTTCTGCTGCTCGATGAACCCAGCGTGGGGGTTGATCCCATTTCCCGGCGTGATCTCTGGGAGATGGTCGGAGATTTAGTCGGCGATGGCATGTCAGTCGTTTGGTCATCCGCCTATCTGGATGAAGCCGAACGTTGCGACGAAGTGCTCCTCCTCAATGGCGGGGAACAACTCTTCCACGGGCCTCCTCAAGAGCTTACCCGCAAAGTCCGCGGGCGGGTCTTCCTCGTCAAAAAGGTTACCCAAACAAGGCGACGCCTTCTCTCCCGCCTCCTTGGACGCAAGGAAGTTCTCGATGGCGTTATGCAGGGAGATAACATCCGCATGGTTCTTCATCAGAAAGACCAAAAGGAAGCCGTGGCCGCATTGGCTGAGGAGGCCAATGGCATCCTCGAATCGACTTCCCCGCGCTTCGAGGATGCCTTTCTTGACCTGCTGGGCGGCGGGCCCGACGGCTCCTCCGCGCTGGCCGAATCGGTCTCTGAACGGGATTGCAGCGATTCCGAACCGGTCGTCGAAGCCCGAAACCTGACCAAACGCTTCGGTTCCTTCAAGGCCACCGACGACGTTTCCTTTGCCATTCAACCGGGGGAAATCTTTGGCCTCCTTGGCCCCAATGGTGCCGGCAAATCCACTACCTTCAAGATGATGTGCGGCCTTCTCAAATCGACTTCCGGGGAAGCCCTTGTCTCCGGCCTCAGCCTGAGCCGCGCCCCCGGTTCAGCCCGACAGCGGGTCGGCTACATGGCCCAGAAATTCTCCCTCTACGATACGTTGTCTGTCGGCCAGAATCTTCAGTTCTTTTCCGGGGTCTACGGCCTCCGGGGACGCTATCGGCGCGAGCGCATACAGCTCATGGTCGACCTTTTCGGTCTGCAGCCATTCCTCCGACAAGCCCCCGGTTCCCTGCCGCTGGGTTATAAACAACGGTTGGCCCTTTCCTGTGCCGTTATGCACGATCCCGATATCCTCTTCCTCGATGAACCGACTTCCGGGGTCGATCCGGTTACCCGTCGTGAATTCTGGATACACATAAACGGACTGGTTCGCAAGGGAGTTACCATCATGGTCACTACCCACTTCATGGAAGAGGCCGAGTACTGCGACCGGATCGGCCTGATCCACAGTGGTCGCCTCATTGCCCTCGACAAACCGCAGGCCCTCAAGGAAGAGGCGGCAACCGATTCGTCCCGGAACCCAAACATGGAGGAGGCCTTTATCGAATTGATCCAACGGAAGACTTCGAACAAGGAGGAGGCGGCGTGAGCAGTTTCTCCCTCTTTTCTCCGCGGCGCCTCAAAGCCCTCGTCGTCAAGGAAAGCCTCCAGATCAGCCGCGACCCCAGCAGCATCCTTATCGCTTTCATTTTGCCCTTGGTGCTCCTCTTTATCTTTGGATACGGGATTTCCCTGGATTCAGATCGCCTCCCGGTTGGCCTGGTCCAACAGAGCAATTCCGCCGAGGCACACGATCTCGCTGCCAGTCTTCGCGGAAGTACCTACATGGAAGTCACCACAGCAAAGGATATCCGTGAGCTGAAACCTCTCCTGACTGGCGGAATCCTTCGCGGAATTGTTGTCATTCCGTCCGATTTCCAGCAAAAACTCTTGCATCCCGATGATCGGACCGAAGCAGTTCAGATCATCACTGACGGCAGCGAACCGCAGTTGGCCACCTTCGTCGAAACTTATGTCAATGGCAGCTTCCGCATCTGGCTTGAATCCGCCTACCAGCAAGAAATAGCTGCCGCTCCGGTGGTCACGGTCGAGCCGCGATTCCGCTACAATGTGGCCGTGCGCAGCCGCAACTTCCTCGTTCCGGGATCGCTGGCCGTTATTATGACCGTGGTCGGTGCCCTGCTGACCGCCTTGGTGGTCGCCCGTGAATGGGAACGGGGCACCATGGAAGCTCTCCTCGCCTCTCCGGTCAGCAGAATTGAACTCATCCTCGGTAAGATTATCCCTTACTTTATCCTCGGGATGGTCTCCTTTCTCTTCTGTTCCCTTGTCGCGGTACTCGTCTATCAAGTCCCCCTCCGCGGAAGTATCTTCGCCCTCATCCTTTCCGGAAGCCTCTTCCTCCTCACCGCCTTGGGCATGGGACTGAGCATTTCCGCCGCAGCCCGCGACCAGTTCGTCGCCGCCCAGATCGCCCTCAACGCGGCCTTTCTCCCGGCTTTGATCCTCTCCGGTTTTATTTTTGAAATCAAAAGCATGCCTCTCTGGATCCAGGGGCTCACCTACATCATCCCCGCACGCTATTTTGTTACCTGTCTCCAGACGATTTTCCAGGCAGGCGATATCTGGCCCTTGTTGCTTCCTAACCTCGCCTTACTCACACTCATGGCCGCAATCTTCCTCGGCCTGACTGCCCTGAAAATGGTTCGGAGGCTCGACGCATGATCCTTTTCCGCCTCAAGGCCCTCATTATAAAGGAAATCCTCACTTTGGTGCGCGATCCGCGTAATCGGATTGTCCTTATCGTTCCCCCGCTCGCCCAGTTGCTCGTCTTTTCCTTCGCCAGTACCCTTGAGGTAAAGAATAACAGTCTGGCCATCTGGAACCAGGACAACGGAGCTCATGCCGCCGAACTGATCCAACGTTTTCAACAAATGGGTGCCTTTGCCGAGGTCCAGTTTGTCCATGACCGGAAGGCGTTTGATCAAAGCATCGACCGGCAACACGCCCTTGTGGCCGTTCGGATCCCATCCGACTTTTCCGCCCAATTGCGACGAAATGATTCTCCGGCTATCCAGGTTATCGGCGATGGCCGACGCTCCAACAGCGGACAAATCGCCCTCGCCTATCTCAATGAGGTGGTGCGCGACTTCAATGCCACTCTAAATCCGGAACGCCCTCTCCCCGGAACGGTCACCCGGCATTGGTTCAACCCCAATCTGCATTACATGTGGTTTATTGTGCCCAGTTTGGTCGCTATCCTCACCACCGTCATGGCCATGGTCATCACCGCCCTCTCCGTGGCCCGGGAACGAGAACTCGGGACTTTTGACCAACTTATGGTTTCCCCGCTGACTCCCGCCTACATCCTCGCCGGCAAAGCTATTCCAGCCTTCCTCATCACCATGCTGGAAGCCTCCGCCATTATTGCCATCGGTGTTTTTCTCATTGGTGTCCCCTTCACCGGCTCCATTACTTTGCTCTATCTTACTATGGCCGCCTATATCCTTGCCCTCGTCGGTGTCGGCCTCTTCATCTCCTCTCTCTGCGCCACCCAGCAACAGGCCATTTTGGGCGTTTTCGGGTTCGTCCTACCAGCCGTCCTGCTCTCCGGCTACGCCAGCCCGGTTGACAACATGCCCGCATGGCTCGCCACCACCACCGAGATCAACCCGCTTCGCCACTTCCTCGTCATCGCCAAAGGGCTCTTCCTTAAAGACATGACTCCCGCCATGGTCTGGTCCCATACATGGCCCCTCCTCCTCATCGCTTTCTCCACCCTCTCCGCCGCCAATTGGATTTTCAGGCGCAAATTCGGATAATTTAGAGCCCGTTTCGTTATCCAATATGCCCGTGAGCGGGACGTGGATAACTCGCTAAATCAGGCACAGGCTCAAAAGCGGAAATCCCCTTGCCTCAGCTTTCACCCATCACGCCCTGGACGATGCTTCATCAGGTGAAGAACTTCCTCATCAGAGGTTTGACCAAAGTTCCGATACCAAAGCCCGACCGCCCGGAAATGCACCGGCTGCGCGAGACAAACGACTTCCTGAACCCATTCCTGAAAGGCTGCGACTGATTCCGGTGAGCCCACCGGAATCGCGAGCACAATCATCGTCGCACCCGCTTCCCGTGCCGCCTCCACCGCCGCGCGGGCTGTCCAACCGGTGGCCAGCCCATCGTCGACAAGGATCACCGTGCGACCGGAAAAATCCGGCTTCGTTTTCCCACGATAGCGCTCCATTTGCCGCCGGGCTTCCCTGCGCGCCTCCTCGATCATGGGCGCAATCTCTTCCCGCTTCAGGCCCATCTGCGTTAGGGTCTTTTCGTCAACAAGCTCGCGCCCCTGTGCAGATACCGCACCCACTGCAAATTCCGACTGACCCGGTGCCCCGATCTTGCGCGACACCAGAACATCCAATTCCGTTTGTAATTGATCGCTAACCTCCGCTGCCACCACAACCCCTCCGCGTGGCAAACCTACTATAAGAGGTTTGTGCGCAGCAAACTTGTTCAAGGCATGAGCCAACTGCCGCCCAGCATCGACCCGGTCTTCAAAGATGTATTCATTCATATCCGGACATTCACGCATATCGCCTGCCAACTTGAATTCCGCCTGTCCCAATCCGCAACCGAGGGAGAAGGTTTATGCCCATTCATGGATATGAGAGAGCATCAAAGTGTCTCTACATCCATGGTATGTATTGTTATGAAAATACAAAACATTATTCTTCCCATTTTGGTAACGGCTCTGGC
>JAWLGH010000010.1:0-63555 GCA_041685165.1 Oceanipulchritudo sp.
CGATCGCTCAGGGAGGTCAACTCGGTCTTGTCGGTAAGGTTGCGCACATTGAGGTTGAGGCGCCACCGGACATCCTTCCATTCCCATCGGTAGCCGAAGCCGATGTCATACAGGGTAAAGGCCGGCACGGGCGCCTTGACGTTTTCCCCCGCCCCGCTGTGGGCCGCACTGACAAACCCCCCGTTGCTGCCCCACGGGGATTCGGCAGCACGCTCAGACCGGTAGCGGGCTCCGAAACGGATATCGAACCCCTCGAGAAAGCCGTCCGTGAATTCATATTTGGTCCAGAAGGTGAAGGAATGCACGGGCACATCCGTGTTCCGGATCCCACTGGCACGCGTTCCGGTGATGTCCTCCGTTGGATTGGTATAGGTGCTGGGACGGGTCGGATCCTCAAAATCGTCCGGATTGAGGTACCACCACCAGGGTTCGAGGCCGGTGACGATTTCCGTGTCGACGAGACCCGAAAGGCCATTCGTGATCGTGACCACGTTGTAGGTGTAACTCAGGAGCATCTGCCAGTTATCGACCGGGGTGATCTGAATCCGGGCCTCGTAGCCCTCCGAGAGTTCGTCAAAGGTGTGGTAGGCCCCACGGTCAATCCCGGGGTGATTGCCGAACTCCGACCAGATAAAACCCGGCGAACCGACATTCTCCCCGGCGGTGGCCCGGGCCCGGCGGTGGCTGATGTATTCGAGAAGGTCCTGGCCATAGCCGTTGGGAGCCATGTTTGTCTCCGGGTCATAGCGTCCGGGATTTCCCGTTTCCCCGTAGGGAAAGATAAAGAAGGGGGTATCGCCCCTGAAAACGCGTTCCACTCCGGGAAGGTCGAGGGGCAACTGGCTGAATTCCCCCGTTTCAAGGTCATAGAGCCCGAGAAAGGCCATGAAGTTGCGCAGGTCAGCCGGGCTTCCCTCAGTGCCGACCGTGAGGCCCGCCGTGATCGGCTCATCGGGATCAAAGTTCTCCCGGCTGGGGTTCGGGGCATAGAAGGAATAACGGACCCCACCCCGCTTCTGAAGTTCAAAGTAGGTCACCCGTCCGGAAATTTTCCCGTCCCAGAAATTAACCTTCGCTCCCACCTCACGGCTGCGGGTGAACTCCGGCGGAAAGCCCCGCCCGAGCCCATCGCGCTGGGCGACATTGGAAAGGGCGATGCCCTCGGCGTAGCTTCCGTAGAGGGACAGGTTGTCGGTGAGCGAAAGGGAGAGGCCGAGGGTCGGGGTCTCCTGTTCAAAGGGTTCACCGCCATTGGCGTAGCCGTTCACCGATCCCCGCCCGACGAGGGGATCTGAGGGCTCGCTTAAACGGCCGTCCTCAAGGAAGTTGGCCCGCATGAGCCGGGTCTGGGAACGGTCCCATCGGTACCCGAGGACGGGATTGATCCGCCCCTGCCAGATGCTGCCCTGATAGATGACATAATTGCCCTGGTACCATTCATTGAAACGGTCCTCCCAGCGCAGGCCGATCAGGTCCTCGCCCTGGTAACGGATGCTTGTCCCGTCGGCCGGCCAGACCTGGAACGCGCCATCCGATTGAATGGTGGAGGCCTCCGGTAATTCCACTGTGGTCAAGTGCTGACTGAATTCCTGCCGGCCAATGACCAAACTGTGCTGCCCCCCAAAGAACTCGAAGGATCCGAGGAGGGCGATCCGGCCCTGCTCGGTGACGCGGTCCTCGTAGGTGTCGGCAAAGCCGTAAATGATGTCATCGGAAACCACCGCGCCATCCGGCCCGAAGCGCTGCCTCAGGGAGGGACCAAAGGCGAATTCCCGGGTGTCCTGGTCCTGCTCGTCCCGGTTGGCCGCGATGAGGAGGCGGAAGTTCCGCCCGATCCGCTGGGTCAGTTCCAGATTGGCGTTGAAGACATCGTCGTCGGTCCAGACATCCGGTCCGCCGAGATTGACGTGGCGCCCAAGACCGAGAAAGTCCTCCAGGAATGTTGCGGAGTCACCCGTGATCCGCTGTCCGGAGGGTTCGCCTGTATTGGCATCGGGAATACCCGCCCGGGGATGCGAGGTGTCCCTCGGACCATTGCCGGTTTCCCGGCGCCAGCCCTGCTCGAAGCTGAGGTAGACCGTGGTCGCGTCCCAGGCCCGGAACTGGAAGGCGGGGGCGATGAAGAAGACTTCATCCTCTTCAAAGGGGATTTCCGTTCCTTCCTGCTCAAAGGCAAAGGTGGTGATGTAACCGAGTTCGATCGTATCCGAGCTGTAAAGAGGGCCGGTGGCCTCCGCGGTGGCCCGGTAGAAGTCGTCGTTGCCGACAAAAAGTTCCGAGCTGTACCGGTTCTCCGGCAGGGGGCGCTTCGTGATGACGTTCGTGATTCCCGATATGGCCCCGATTCCATACAGGAGGGACTGTGGCCCACCGGCGCGCTCAACCCGCCCGATGTTGGCCGTGTCGACACGGGTCTTGGTGAAAAATCCATTCTTGAGGGTCGGGGCGCGAAATCCCCGGGTGACAATGTCAGTGTCAGTGTTGTTGATCCCGCGGGCGTCGAACTCAACCCCGAGGGAATAGTTGCCGTCCCCCTGGGCCGCGATCGTGTTCTCCAACTGGAGGCCGGAATCATAGGCGAGAATTTCCCGCATATCGGTCGAGCCGGTGTCCGCAATGAGGTCCGGCATGAAGACGTCAATTGCAAAGGGACTGTCCTTCAGGGGGGTATCGAGAAAGGTGCCGGTGAGGGAATTGGTCGCCTGGTATCCCGTGTTATCGTCGGCATCGACGATGAATTCCGGAAGGACAAATACGTTCTCCTCCGTGTCCTCGTCCGGGTCAATCTGGGCGTTGAGACCGGCGACAAGAAGGGGGATAAACGGACTCAGGAGCAGGGGGCGCAAACGAAGGGGCATCGTATCGGTTTCTTGGGAGTGAGGGTGGTTAGGGAACAAGGGCAACGTCATCTCCGGATGATCCTTCCGAAGGGAGGAACAGTTTATCCGAATCCAAATGGCCGGTAAACCCGATTTTGCGCAAAGAAGCCCTCCAATTGCGCCATTTCCACGGCGAAGTGAGGACAAATACCCGGCTGATCAGGTCGCGCAGGCGGGACGCCATCCGGAGCCGGACCGGCAAGGGGAGATTCAACTCTGGGCCGCGAGCAGTTGCCGGAAAGCCCCGCCCTCCCGTTTGGCAAGGGCACTGTAGGACCCGGACTCCATAATGCAGCCGTCCTGGAGCACGACAATCCGGTCGGCCCGGCGCACCGTGCTCAAGCGGTGGGCGATGGTCAGGGTGGTCCGGTTCTTCGCAAGGTAGTCGAGGGCATCCTGGACAAGGGTCTCGCTCTCATAGTCGAGGGCACTGGTCGCCTCGTCGAGGATGAGGATGCGCGGATCGCGCAGGAGGGCCCGGGCAATGGCCACACGCTGACGCTGCCCTCCTGAAAGGCTGACCCCGCGCTCACCAACGCGTGTCTCCATTCCCTCGGGCAGCTTTTCGATAAATTCGAGAGCGTTCGACAGGCGGGCCGCCTCCATGACTTCGGCCTCGGTGGCGTCGGGTCGGGCAAAGCGGATATTGTCGAGCAGGGTTCCCGACAGCAGGACATTGTCCTGCATGACAATGGCACTCTTCCGCCGCAGGTACCGCATGCTCAGCTCGCTCTGGGGAACCCCGTCAATCCGGATTTCGCCCTCGGTCGGGGGATACAGGCCGAGGAGGAGGTTGACCGTGGTGCTCTTTCCCGAGCCACTCGGTCCGACAAAGGCGACATGCTCCCCCGGCTCGATGCGCAGGTCGATATCCTTCAGGACATAGGCCTCCTTGTCCGGATAGCGGAAACTGACCATGTTGAAGTCGATCCGGCCCTTCAGGGGCTTTGGCTTCTCCACCCCGCGCCATTTCTCGACATAACCGGAGTCCATTAATTCCTTGATACTCTGGTAGCTTTCGCTCCCGAGAAGATACTGGATGCTGAACTGGGTGTAGAGATTGATCGGGTTGAGGATGACCGGAAGGGCGCTGACAAGGGCGATGATCGCCCCGATGGTGAGGACTCCCTTCATCGCAAGAAATCCCCCGAAGGCCACCGCGAGGAGGTTGATGCCCGTGAACATCACAAAGACAAGCACGTTCATCGACTGGTTCACCAGCATCTGCGTCTCCCGGGTGGCCGAGTAGGTGTCACTCACGGCATCCATGTTGTCGCGCACTTCCGGCTCCTGGCCGAAACCGCGCACCAGCTTGATCGCGGAAATGAACTCGCTCGCCTGACCGGTCAGGCTTTCCCGCGCCAGCCGGACCGCCCGGTTACTCCGGCGGACTTTGCGGAAATAGGTGATCCGGACAAAGGCGAAGGCCGGGATCGTCAGGAGAACAAAGAGGGCCAGCCACGGGTCAAGCCAGGTCAGGACGGCGGTCAGGGCAAGCGCGCGGAAGGTCTCCGGAATGACATTGAAGAGCATCGGGTTGATGGCCTGCTCAATGTGTTGTGTATCGAATGCGTACTTACTTAGCAGGCGTCCGGTCTGGGTCCGGTCCAGAAAGCCGAAATGCATGAACTGCAGCTTCTGGAAAATCCGCCCCCTCATGGCGTGCATCATCAGCTGAATGGTCTTCGAGAGCCGGGTCAGGGCAAGGCGCATGCTCGCCATGTGAATGAAGAGGAGCCCCACCCCGTAGCCGGTGTAGGCATACATGCTCATGTAGTCCTGGTTCGGGATGGACTCGTCGACAATCCGTTGGGTGATGATCGGGAACGGGACCGTCGCCAGCATGCTCAGGATTCTCCAGAACATGTAGGCCCTGAGGGGCTTGCGGTGACGCCAGAGGTAGGAAAGAAGGCCTTTCGATTCAAAGGGCTTCCGGTAAAGGTCTTCATGCATTACCATCGGAATTTCCATGATGCCGATTCCTTTCGCCGAGGAAAAGCACCAAAATGCGTCACTTCGCGAGCAAATGCGGCAACAGGCACCTTGCCGGCAAGACGTGTTGACCTGATAAGGAAAAGAGGTCTTCACTTGGCTTCATGAAGATGCATTCGGACGAAACCATTCGATGCGCGATTATCGGCCTTGGCATGGGGCGCCTCCACTACCGGGGATACAGGGAGGCGGAGGGAGCCGAGGTCGTCGGCGTCGCCGACCTCGAGGAGACGCGCCTTGAGGCCTACCGGAAAGAGCTCGGCCCGAAAGCCTGTTTTACGGATTACCGTGAAATGCTCGAAACCCTGAAACCCGACCTTGTGAGCGTCGCCCTTCCCAACAAGCTGCACGAAGAGGTGACCGTCACCTGTCTGGAGGCGGGAGCCCACGTCCTCTGCGAAAAGCCGATGGCGATGAAGGTTGCCGAGGCCGTGCGCATGCGGGACGCCGCAAACAGGCTGGAACGACAGCTGGCCATCAACCTCAACCAGCTCTATTCCGATGAGGCGGAGGGCCTCAAGGCATGGATTGAGGCGGGCAGCCTCGGGGAGATTTATCACGGGTTCACCTCATGGACACGGCAGAACGGGATTCCCGGATTCGGCGGCTGGTTCGGACAAAAGACCCTTTCCGGCGGTGGGCCGCTCATTGATCTCGGCGTCCACCGCCTCTCCCTCGCCATCTGGCTCATGGGCGATCCCAGACCGGAAAGGGTGGTCGGCTACACCCATCACCACTTTGGCCTGCCCCGGGCCAAGGCGGAGAAAAAACCCTTCGATGTCGAGGATTTCGCCGCCGGGTCGATCCGTTTCCAGAATGGGGCCTCCCTCTTCCTTGAGGCTTCCTGGGACGGGTTCCAGGAACACCGTGACGAGATGCGACTCCGCCTCCAGGGTTCAAAGGGCGCCCTTGAGAAACAACAGGACGGCCTCGCTTTCTACGGCCGCAAGGGGGATGTTTTCTACAAATCAAACCTGACCCTGCCGAAGAGCCCGATCAAAAGCTCCCTCGACGGAATGGTCCAGTCGCTCCGCGGCGGCCCCCCCTTCCGGGGAACGCCCGAACGGGGAATCGCCATCCAGGAGATCCTTGACGCCCTCTACCTCAGTGCCGAATCCGGCCACGAGATCCGGGTCGATTCGCTTGAGCATTGAGCCAACGCTCCTTCGCCTTTAGACCATGCTCATCCAGCCCGGGCAAACCCTCCTCTTCCAGGGAGACAGTATCACCGATTGCAAGCGGGACCGGTCCCTCCCCGACTCCCTCGGTAGCGGTTACGTGAACATCCTCGCCGGCCTTCTCGGCGCGCTCCATCCGCGCCTCGGGGTGGCGTGCCTCAACCGTGGAATTTCCGGCAACCGCACCAGCGACCTTGCCGACCGTTGGCGGGAGGACTGCCTCGACCTTCAACCGGACGTCCTTTCCCTTTTAATCGGAATCAATGATGTCTGGCGCCGCTATGATTCCAATCTCCCCACCTCCGTGGACGCCTTCGCGGCCAACTACCGCAAGGTTCTCGAGCTTACAGCCGGGGCCCTGCCGCGGACGACCCTCCTCCTTCTTGAACCTTTTCTTCTTCCGTTCCCGGAGGATCGCCGGCCCTGGCGGGAGGACCTCGACCCGAAAATTGACGTCGTCCGTCACCTCGCGCGCGAATTCGGGGCCCGCCTCGTTCCCCTCGACGGGATTTTCGCCGCCGCCTCCACCATTCAGCCGCCGTCCTTCTGGGCCAGCGACGGGGTCCATCCGACTCCGGCCGGGCACGGCCTTATCGCCCGGGCCTGGCTTGAGGCCGCCGGGGCAATCGGTCCTCCAGCCGGACCCCGGACCTGGCCACCCGCGCTCAGTCCTTGACAAGAGCAGGGCGCTTCACAGCGTAAATCCATCATGGCGCAGGATCATTACAACGAATACATTGGAAAAAAGTACGTCGGCTTGAGCATCGTCCTCTCCTTGGTCTTCTGGGCTGTTTTCACCCGTATGCTGCTCCCCTTCGTTCCCACCGATGATGCCGGCTGGGCCTACTTCTTTGCCGGGTTCACGGCCCTCTGCCTGACGGGTGTCTTCTACATCGCCACCCACATGTTCCAGCTTGTCCTTCAGGAGCACCGCAAGACACGTCGTGAAGGGAGAACCTGAGCCGGGGCAGCGGGGGGCTCTTCACGCTTGCCCTTTTATTTCCGGGACAGGATAAATAATCCGGATCCAATCCCATGGCCCTGCTTCACCGACATTACGCGATTCCAAAACTGGATTTCCGGGATTTCTGGGACATCTGCAGCCATTATCTCCATATCCATCCCAAATACCGGAATATTCTCTACTCCATAGAAGGCTTCAGCGGACCCATCTGTGAGAATGAGAGTGACATTTCCAAGGTCCTTCGTCTCATCGCCCTTCATCAGGGCGAGGTCCATCGCTACGTGGCCCGATACTACCTTTCCCCGGTCAGCGAACCGGGCGACTACGGGAACGCCAAGCTGGAATACCTGCCCGGCAATCACGACTTCCAACCCCTCGGCCTTCACTTTTACGCCGATACCGACAACAAGCTCCTCATCTACCAGTTCGAGGATTTCATCTACAACGGCTATTCCTTTCAGGAACAGGATTCGACCGAGATCGAGTACGGGCTCCCCTGCGAGGTCCTCGCAACCGTCATCGACATCCGCAGCTTCTCCACTTTCTGCGAGCAACCGGGAATCGAGTCACCCTATACCTGCGGCCTCCTGACCGCCTTCTACAACATGGTCCGGACCGGCTTCAAGCGCTACCCTCCCGACCTCGTCAAGTTTCTCGGGGACGGGGTCCTTGCCATCTGGCAGACAACCTCCAAGGACCGCAAGATCGCCATCGACACCTGCCTTGGCGGCCTCAAGCAGATGCCGGTCACCTGGCGCCACCTTGTCAGGGGTCCCGAATTCACCCACGGGGCTCCCGAAGGCATCGGTTCCGGGGTCAGCTTCGGTCTCGCGAGCAAGATCTCCATTGACAACGACTATATCGGACGCCCCATCAATCTCGCCAGCCGCCTCTGCAGCGTCTGCCCCCCAGCCAAGACCTACGTCGCCCGAAATGTTCCCGACGTGGAGGATTTCGGGGTCAAGCCCCTTGCCATCCGCCTGAAAAGTTTCGGCGAACAAAAGGTCTGGTTGATGGATGTTGTCTGACAAATCGAAATCACGCCCGATTTCCCACACCATACCGTAACCGTGTTGCATCACGGGCTCGATTGCGCGGTCGAGTCCGGTTGTGATTTGGATTCAGGGGGACCTACTGAGCGGCGATTTCCTCGACCACGGCGGTGTAACGGGTCCCGTTGATCGTCAAATGAACCTCCCTCCCGGCGGCGGCGCCTTCGCTTGCCGGCTGCGCGGTCTCCCCCTTCTCCGGTTCCGGCGGGGCCTTCCGTACTTCCTGCGGGGCCGCTTTCTCCGGGGCCTCCTTTTTCGAGGTGTAATGTTTTTTGAGCTCCTGCGGAAACATCGCCCAGATGACACAGTGCTCATCATCGGAGGGAAGGCCTTCTTCCTTGAGCTCGGCCCGCAGTTTGTCCATCCGCGGATCAATCAGGTCGGCCGGACGACAGGTAATGGGCTCCTTCCCGGTCTTTTCGGCCGCAATATCGCGGACTTTCGAGTCGACCGGAGCCGGCGTCTGGCCGTAGTACCCGAGGGCAATGTCCATCGCCTGGGGACTGAAATTCTTCCAGCGCCCGAACTTCACGTTCAGCATGGCCTGTACACCAACGATCTGGGAGGTCGGCGTGACAAGGGGAATCCACCCCAGGGCTTCCCGGACAACCGGGATTTCCGCGAAGACTTCCTCGAAACGGTCCTCCATCTTCTGTTCCTTGAGCTGGTTGCGGAAGTTACTCAGCATACCGCCCGGGACCTGGTAGACGAGGGCCTCCGAATCGACGACTTCGTTTTTGTGCGCGGTGTACGCATCCAGCTCGGCATAGACCTTCAGGAAGTGCTGCCGGAGTGCCTGGAGGGTATCCAGATCGTAATGGGGCTGGCGCGAATGATCCTCGAGGAGGCTCAACATGCGGATGGTGTCGGGTTGCCCGGTCCCGTTCGCAAAGGGGGCGATGGAGGTGTCGATCATGTCCGCACCGGCCTCGACGGCCGCATAATAGGTACTGGCTCCGAGACCGGCTGTTTCATGCGTATGGACATTGACGGGAATCTTGCACCGATCCTTGAGGCCCTTCACAATTTCATAGGCCATCACCGGGGGAATGAGGCCGGCCATATCCTTGACGCAGATGGAATCGCATCCCATGGCCTCGATTTCCTCCCCCAGCTGGAGAAAGGTCTCGATGGTGTGCACCGGACTCGAGGTATAGCACATGACGCCCTGGGCGTGCTTTCCCGCGGCCTTGACCGCCTCCACCGCCTTGCGGATGTTGCGCATGTCATTGAGGGCGTCGAAGACCCGGAAAATATCCATCCCATGCTTGGCGGACATCTTGACGAAGCTTTCCACGACATCGTCGGGAAAATTGGCGTATTGAACAATGTTCTGCCCCCGCAGGAGCATCATGTGCGGCGTCTTGGGGGTGCCGGCCTTGAGACGGTCAAGCCGGTCAAAGGGAAACTCATCCAGAAAACGAAGGCCCGCATCTATTGTCGCTCCGCCCCATGTCTCCAGGGCTCCGAAGCCCATTCCATCGAGCATTTCGAGAGCAGGAATCATCTGCTCAGTGGACATTCGGGTCGCGGCGAGGGACTGATGCCCGTCGCGCAGAACCATGTTATTGAAGATCACTTCCTTCGCCATCGTGGCGCCAAAATTAGGAAAGGAAACGGAAGCTGACAAGGAAAAGCTGTCTTCCGGCCGGAACTAACGCCCGTCCGCCCAGAGACGCAGGGTTCCGAGAAGAAGGGAAGCCGCTGTCTCCACCTTCAGGACAAGGGGACCGAGGGAGGCGAAATGGCATCCCGATTCCCGAAGGTCCGCATATTCACGGAGTGAAAAATCCCCTTCCGGACCAACAAAAAGCTCCAGTTTTCCCTCCCGCTTCAGGGGATCGCCAAGGAGATGCCACAGGGGCCGGGCATCCTTCTGGAGGGCCGCGCAGAGCCGCTGGGCAGGTCCGGCATTGGTGCGCAGGAAGGTCTTCAGGCCGACGGGCTTGTGCAGGGCCGGTTTCCAGGGGTTCCCGGACTGCTTGACGGCCTCCATGAGCACCGCTTCCCAGCGGTCCTGTTTCCCGGCCACCCGCCCGGCGGACATTTCGACATGATCCGTCACCAGAGGGGTCACCTCGGTGACGCCCAGTTCAACCGCCTTCTGCAGAAGCATCGAAAAGCTTTTCCCTTTTGGCAGCGCCACCAGAAGGTGCAGGGAAAGCGGGGACGGTTCCACCGTCCAACGGTCCATCAGGACCAGGCGCGCTTCAGCGGATCCCTCCGGAAGCACCCGTGCCCGGGCCACCGCTCCCCGTCCGTTCATGACCTCGACAGGCTCCTCCGCCCGGGCGCGCCTGACCCGGAGGAGGTGATGGGTCTCCCCGGGATCAGGCCGGGGAAGGGTCTCCCCCCCGTCCCATTCACTGATGTACGTCCTCAGCATTTTTCCATGCCATCGATAAGCAACGCAGTGAGCCATTCCAGGCCCTCAATGGCAAACCGGAAGTAGGGTTGAAGCCATGTTCCGCTGACCGGGTCAGCCTGCCAGACAAACAAAAACCCCGGCGACCTTAACGGACCCCGGGGTTCTGTGCTTAACCAAACTACAAACTAGACTGAAAACGACGACTTGTATAAGTCATGTGTTAATTGAGACGTAGCTGCGGGAGATACGTTCAAAACGTTTTCATTTTTTTCGGAAAAATTTTTACGGCCCCGCTTCAGGTTCCTCCGGAGGCTTAAAACAGCGCGCTCGAGGCAGCTCCCACCGCAGTGATCGGGCCGGCGTCACTCAGGCTGTTTAGGGCGGAATCAGCCTTGTTGAGCATGCTTCGAAGCTGCGTGTAGAGGGCGTCGTCGGCAACCAGCTTCCCCAGGGTCCCCTCCCCGGAATTGAGTTTATCGGAAAAGGCCCGCAGGTTGGCAACGGATGTTTCAAGCTCGTCCGCGATTGCGTCGCCGACGAGGAGCCGCCCGAGGGTTCCCTCCCCGGCTTCAACCCGCCGCATGAGGTCGGAGACGCCGGAAAGGGCCTCATTCATGTCCGTGGAGGCCGCACGGAATTCATCCACGCCGACCAGAATATCCGTGTAAAGGGTGTCTTCGTTGATGAGTTTGGCGAGGGTTCCCTCACCGCTGTTGAGCTTGACGGTCAATTCCTCAAGATTGCTCATGACCGTATCGAACTGGTCACGGTTTTCCGTCACGAGATCATTGAGGTTGCTGAAGAGATCCCCCATCCCGGATTCATCGAGATCAGGAAAGTTGTCCACGATCGAATTGAGGCGTTCTCCGAGATCCTGGACCTCCCCAAGGATCGCATTGATGTCGGGGCTCTCCAGGGAGTTGACGCGGTCACCTTCCTCCAGCATCTGGCTGGAGCGCCCGTATTCAACGGAAACATAGTTCTGGCCGAGGAGGCTGGCCATCGCGATCCGGGCCACGGAGTCCTCCGGAATGCGGACTTTGGAATCAATGTTCATGCGGATTTTCCCCCGCCCCTCCGAGAGCCCCGTTTCATCAACAGTGCCAATCCGCACGCCGGCCATGCGGACATCGGCCCCGGCGGCAAGGGTGCGGATGTCGTCGAAGCCGGCCTCAACGGAATAGCCGCCATCGCTCTTGAGGCTGCCGCTGCCGATGACGATGTAGACGGCATAGATGAGAATGAGGCCGAGGACAAAGAAAATGCCCACGCGGATGGATTGTAAGGTCTGGTTCATGCTGATATATCCTGTTTGCGAAATCGTGGTTTGTCGGGATTGATGGTTGGATTCATGAATTCATGAACCCGTTCATCAGAACTGTTTACAAGGTCGTCCGGATTTCCCTTGAAGACAAGACGCCCGTCTATGAGGAGGGCTACCCGGTCGGCAATGGAACGGGCGAGGTCCCGGTCGTGGGTGACGACGAGACTGGTGGCCCGGGTTTCCCGGGAAATGGTGGCAATGAGCTCGGAAGTGGTCGCGGCAAGGATCGGGTCCAGTTCGGAGGTTGGCTCATCATAGAGGATCAACTGGGGCTCCATGATGATGGCCCGGGCCACGGAGACACGTTTTTTCATTCCCCCGGAAAGTTCGGCAGGGATTTTCGCACCGGCATTCTCGATCGAGAGGACCTGCATCACCTGCTCCACTTTTCTGCGGATGGTCTGCTCATCGTAGAGGCGGTGTTCCCTCGGAAAAAGGGCAAGGTTGTCGTAGACGCTCATGGAGTTGAAAAGCGCCCCGGCCTGAAAAACCATCGCGGTCCGGTAACGCTCGCGCGTTTCGGCAAGGTGGGCGTCCCCGTCCCCAATGCGGACGTCCCCGCTGTCAGCCCGTTCGAGGCCCACCAGATGACGCAGGAGTACGGACTTCCCCGAGCCGCTGGGACCCATGAGGACAAAAATCCCGCCCGCCTCCACTTCCAGGGAGACATCCCGGAGCACTTCCTGCGCGCCGAAGGATTTGCACAGGTTGCGGACCGAGACCGGCACCGGTTCAACTTCTACCGAAGATTCCATGTTTGTCACCTAAATGAGAAGGTTGGTGATGAAATAGTCAAAAACGAGAATGAAGATGATGCAGACAACAACGGCCCGCGTGACCGCGGCCCCGATCTCCCGCGGACCGCCCGAGGTCCGCAGTCCCAGGTGGCTGGAGATCAGCAGGATGCCAATGCCGAAGAGTTCCGCCTTGATGAGCCCGTCAGTGATGTCCCCAACCGTCATGACCTCTTTCAGCGACTGGTAGTAGGCATCGGAACTGAGCCCGATCCAGGGAACGAACTCACAGACCAGTTGTCCCCCCATCCAGCCCGTGACCACCGAAACCATGAGGAGGACCGGCATCACGAGGACGACTGCCGCCAGGCGCGGCAGGACGAGGAAGCGTTCGGGGGGGATGTTCATTGTCCTCAGGGCATCCACTTCCTGGTAGACTTTCATGGAGGCCAGCTCTGCGGTGACCGCGGACCCGACCCGGCCCGTGACCATGATTGCGGTCATGACCGGGGAGAGCTCGCGGACCATGGCCAGCCCGACAATGGTCCCGATGTATTGTTTGACCCCGAAATCAATGATGCTGTAGCCGATCTGGAGAGCCAGTACGGCCCCGATGAAAACGCTCAGGATCGCCACCAGGGGAACGGTCGCGTACCCCATGAAGAGGCACTGCTCCACAAGCTGTTTCCAGTGCCGCGGAAGGCTGGGCAGGTACCGCACGGTCTTCAGGGACAATTGCACCCCCGAGCCAATCCATTCAAATAATTCCATTAACGCTTTCATTGCTCTGCTTCCTCAAGCATCCCGTAAAGGTATGCAGTTTCTGGCCCTGACGGCAACTGCGACCTCATTTCATCCAGAAAAGGTTGAAGGTTCGTTCCCCGTCTTCAACCTGGCTGCTGACGAGGCCTTTCAGAAAGCTCCAGTGGCTGGATTCCACCCACTCGAAAAGGGGTCCGGCGTAGAGGGCCTTCAGGCCTTCCGGTTCCCGCTCCCAGACTATCAGGTCCCAGAAGAGCGAATGACGCGTGTTGCCCGCCCGTTCGTCGAGGCGGTAGAGGGCAAAGAGCGGTGTCCAGTTCTCCCGTACTTTGCGGTTGAAGGGGAAAAAAAGGCTCAACGGATCAAGGACCTGCAGTTGCCGGCGCTCGTAACCGTCGTTCCAGTACCCGTAAAACGGCCAGAGAAAATTCAGGCGGGCCTCCGTGCCCGCAAAGCGCTGGCGCTCGTCACGGTAGAGAAAGTAGAGCAGGGAAGTCCGTTCGCGGATCAGCCCGGGTTCCTTGAAGGTCTCCAGCTCGAGGAGGGGCCAGGCAAACCAGCGCTTGCTGTAACCGGGCTCCGTCTCATGGGTGTAGAAGGGCATCCAGCGGTTGACCCGGCGCTCCTCCCCCCTCCCCTGGACGAGGAAGGGCCAGAAATAACGCCTTTCGCGATAGGCGGGCCGGGGATCGCTTTCATGGGTATACCCGAAAAAGGGCCAGATAAAGGTTTCACTCCTGAGGCCGGCCCCGGTTTCCCGGGTGTAGAAAGGCAGGATTCCGAAGCGTTCATAGGGCACCGCTTCATCCAGCTTGTCCCGGTAATGGTAGAAAAAGGGCCAGGCGGCCCAGGTGTGGGCGTAGTCATTTTCCCGCTCAAAATGTCCGTAAACGGGCCAGATTCCGAAACCCTGGCTGTGAGGGCCTCCCAAATGCTGCACAAAGGGATAGGGAACGTGGGTCCGTACTTCATCCCCTTTCAGGGTCCGGACAAAGAGGGGCCAGGCAATAAAACTGATCTGGTCCCGCCACAAGCGGTTTTTCAGGGTCCCGCCAATCGGCCAGAGGGCGAAGTAGGAATCCTCGCTCCGTGGTGTCTGCAGGCTGAAAAGGATGGGAAAGGCCCGCAGGAAGGTCTCATCGGCAAGCCGGTTGTGGCGGTACTGAAGCAGGTTGAGGACATGGCCGGAGGAAAAGTCACCGTTGTCCATCCAGTTGACAAGGGGATAGAGGAGATGCGCGCTCCGGGATCCGGTTTCACGGTTGTGGAAGGAGGTCCAGAATGGCCGGAAACTGAAGATCCGGGTTGCGTCGCGTTCCGTCAGGGAGAGGAACGGGCCAAGGCTGCCTGTGTGGTCCGGTCGCCCCTGCGGGGACCCCTCCGTTCGCACCCGAAGCGGCCAGAAATTGGACTCGGCTCCGTGCAGAAAGGTCAGGGGGAAAAGCCCGAGGAGAACGGCAAGTGCCGACAGTATGCCTCGCAATGTCATTTTTCAGTCTGGTAGGTTAAGCTGATTCGGAGCGTACCCGGAGAAGTTTAAATGTGAACCTTGAAATTGCAAAACACGATCCCGGAAGTTCGCTTGCCGCAAGCGCCCCATGGGGACAGGCTCTCTTCCTCGATGCGAATTTCAGGAGGTCAGGCAAAGGGGATTCCGATCAGTACCGGCAAGGCGCGGCAGGTGCGCCCGGCTACTGACAGGACGCGGGAGGCCGTCTTCTCCAGCCTCGGCGGGAGGGTTCCGGGAAGCCGTTTTCTCGATCTTTTTGCCGGGTGCGGCAGCTACGGGCTGGAGGCCCTCTCCCGCGGAGCGACAGGGGGCCTCTTTGTCGAAAAGGACCCCCGTGCGCTCGAGGCCCTGAAAGCAAACCTGCGTTCGGTGATGAAGAGCCTCGGCGCCACCGGCCCCGAGCCCCCCGGGGTAATGAGGCGCGATGTCTTCCGCCTCCGCCCGGGCGCCTCCTTCACCCTTGTCTTCATGGATCCCCCCTACGACCTTGCCCGGCAGCAGGGGCCGGCTCTCCTTGATCTCGCGCGGGGATTTCTCGACCGGGAAAACGGGGCGCTTCTTCTCTGCGAACTCCCGGGCGACCTTGCCCCCCCGACTGCCGGTTGGCTTTGCCGGCGCCGCATCGGTAAATCCGGTCGCAACGAACCGGCCCTCCTCATTCTCGAGCCCGTCGATTAAAGGAGGTCCAGACCCCCGAGAACGGCTGCCAGGCCGACCACCACCGCCGTCTCCACGCGCATCACACCCCGACCGGCCGAGACAAGCTCAAAACCACCCTGCCGGAGGACCTTCCGGTCGTCCCCGTTCCAGCCGCGCTCGGGTCCGACGGCCAGGATCACCGGGCCCGTGGACGGCACCGAGGCACTCAGGGAAGCCGTACCCTCATACACATCAAGGGCCAGCCGGCGGCCTTCCGCAGGCAGCCATTCCAGGGCTTCCCCCAGCGAACCCGGTCGTTGGACCTCCGGTAACGCGGTTCCGAACCCCTGCTCAACGCCCTCAATCAGGCGCTGGCGCCATTCCCCGTCCCGCCAGATTCGAGAACGCCCGTAAGCGGCGTCACTGCGTCCGCATGCAGGAAAAAGAATCTCCCGCACTCCCAGTGAGGGCACCGTTGTGAGGATCTTTCTCACCGTGGCGGGACGGCACAGGCCCACCAGCAAGTGAATCGGAGGCGGTTCCGGAGGGTATCCGGCCCATTCCACACGCACCTTGAGGGACCTCCCGTCGAGGGCCTCTACAAAGGCCTTCCCCGCCGGCCCATTGACAACCCCGACGTCAAAGCCATCCCCGACCCGCAGCCGGAGGACGCCGCGCACATGCTCGAAGCGGGGATCCCGGGCATCGAGGGTGTACGAACGGGCCTGTGTTTCAAAGAGGATCCGGTTCATCCGCCAGCGTCGGCTGATTGCGGACAGGCCTCAGGCATCAATCTCGACGTCGCCCCTGGGCTGGGAACAGCAAAGGAGGATGTTCCCTTCATCCGGCTCCCCGGTGTGCCCGTCGGGATAGGTCACCTCGCCGGAAACCAGCGGTTGCTGGCAGGCTGTGCAGTTGCCACGGCGGCATCCGAAGGGAAGGTCGAGCCCGTTTTCTTCCCCGAGTTCGAGAAGACTGGCAGTGTCGCCGGTCCATTCCGTTGTCAGATCACTGTTTTTGAATGTTACTTTGCTGATCATAAATTAATTTCCTTCGCCTCAAAGTCCGCTTGCCTCATCACGCACTATCGGCAAAAAAAACCGTCTTTCAATCCTGAACTCCCATCGTTGCGACCCCATTCGCCTATGACCACCTCCATCCTCTTTGTCTGCATGGGCAACATCTGCCGCTCACCCACCGCGGAGGCCATTTTCAGGGACCGCGTCGAACAGGCCGGTCTTTCCGGGATTTTCCGGATCGATTCTGCCGGGACAATCGGCTACCATCAGGGAAACCGAGCTGATCCGCGCATGCGCCGGACTGCGGGACACCGCGGCTACACCCTTGAGAGCAGGGCCCGGCAGGTCCATCCGGATGATTTCCGGAAGTTTGACCATATCATTGCCATGGACGAGGCCAACCTCGCCGACTTGGAGGCCCTCCGGGACCGTGCTCCCGGAAAAGCCTCCCTCGCCCTGATGTGCAGCTTCTGCCGCCATCATCAGGAACGGGAGGTACCCGATCCCTACTACGGTGGCCCGAGTGGTTTCGACCACGTCCTCGACCTCCTCGAGGATGCCTGCGAAGGCCTGCTTGAGGAACTCAGGCCTTCAGGGCGCTCCTGATTGTCGCTATCCCGAGCAGGGAAAGCGCTGGGATTCCCTCCGGTCCGGGATGACCCAGCCGGGACAATCAGTCCGCCGGCGGGTCGAGGAGCCAGTCAGGGTGGCGGATCACCATCTGCAGGCGGCCGCGCCAGTCGCTGAGGTCGGCGTAGGCGCGTAGCGGGTCGCCGGGTCGAAGGGTCTCCAAACGTTCCCTGACTGAATGGACGGGACTGTAGACGGAAAGGTCAAGCTCTCCCACCCTCAGGCGCACCGGATCCACCCCCGCGACCCTGGTCTCAATGAGGAAAAGCTCACCCATCCGGGCCGCCTGGCCGGATTCCGGGAGAGCGGCCAGGTGGTCGAGAGGGGGGACAGTACGACGATCAAGGCGGGCGTAGGGAACGGCCGGCCGGAAGGCGTCCAACGCCTCATGAGTCGGGTCATCAAGTTCCATCCATCCCTCGGAACCGTCTCCCGGGATGACCCGGAAGCTGGCCATGATCGGCAAGTGGTCGGAATAGCCCGCCCCACCTCCATGATTGGTCCAGGAAAGCGGGCGACCCCAGCGGGTTCCGGTGTTCTCACCCGGAAGAATGACCCGCTCAAAACTGTTGTCGATATACTGGATCCCGCGCCGGTCATAGAGGCCGGGCGTGAGGACCATCTGCATCAGGGTTCCCCAGTGGCCGCGCCATACTTCCGAGCCGCGTTCCCGCGGGTCGAGTTCAAACCAGAGGTTGTAGAGGTTGTCCGTACCCGGCTCGATCATGCGGGTCTCATAGCCGTTGGCCCGGAGGACGTCGTTGACCGCGGTTTCCCTGAGTTCGGGAAAAACCGCCTTGTGATTATAATAAGCATTGAGATCCCCGCCGATGAGGATGTCCGCCTGCGGGTTCTCAAGAAGGATGGCCTCCAGCTCGGCCCGGACAACGCGGGCATTCTGCACCCGGACCGGTTCTGTGGCGGCACTTGAGGCCCCGCTTTTCCAGTGGTTGTTGAAAACAATGAGCTCGTGCCCGTGCACATCAAGCCCGGCCACCAGGAGGTCGCGGGCCTGCAGGCTGGGCCGCTGGCGGACAAAGGTCACCGGAAAGCGGCTGAAAAGGACGTTTTGATGCGGCGGATGGGTCTCCATCCGATCCGGATCCGGTTGCGCCACATGGTAACCACCAAGGTCCCGGTCATCGAGGTATTTCAAGAGAAGAAGCTCCGCCGGGAGCCGCCGCAGGCGCGGCTCCTCCTGAAGCAGGGTTTCGAGGGGGCGTCCCCGGTGACGCTTGAGAAAGGCCTCCGCTTCAGGGGTCCGGTAGGGAGTCCGGTCAAGTTCAAATTCCTGGAAGAGGACCACTTCCGGTCCCCTTCCCCTGTTCACGGAGGAAAGGATCCGGTAAATCCCCTCCAGCTTGCGAAGGAAGGGTTCCACCCCGTAATCCCCCTCAGGCCCCTGCCCGTATTGCTCATAAAGGGCCACTCCGTCGAGGTCGAAGAGGTTTTCCACGTTGTAGACCATGACCTTGAAATCACGTCCGGGGAGGAGGCTGCCACCGAGCAGTAAAAAAAGGAGAATTGATAGGCGTAGCATGCCTTTTTCCTTAAACCGGCCCACCATCCATGCAACACTTTCCCGCATGACTGCGGATTCAATGACGCCTCATCTCGAAGCCACCATTTCACGGGAGACCGGACGCCCCTTCCGTGTCGCCTCCGCGGATTCGCTCCCGGGCGGGTGCATCCATGACGCCCGGTGCCTTGCAGGCACCGATGGCCGGCGTTTCTTTGTCAAGCTGAACGACCGGGCCCACCTTTCCGGATTCGAGGCCGAGGCCTTTGCCCTGGGCAGGATCGCCGCCACCGGAACCCTCAGGGTGCCGTCTCCCATCGCCACCTGTGAAGCCGGCGATGGGGCCGCCCTCATCCTTGAATTTCTCCCCCTTCAATCCGCAGGGAAACCCGACTGGAACCGCCTCGGGAGGGAACTGGCCCGGCTTCACCGCTGTACCGGCGAGGCCTTCGGCTGGCCGCATGACAACTGGATCGGTTCCTCGCCGCAGAAAAACAGCCCGTATCCGGAATGGCCGGAATTCTATGCCGCTTGCCGGCTCCGTCCCCAGATGACGTGGGCCCGGGAAAAAGGGCTCCGCCTGCTCCGGGCCGAGGCCCTGATTGAAGCCGTACCCCGGTTTTTCAAGGATACCCATCCTCTTCCTTCCCTTCTTCACGGAGATCTGTGGAGCGGCAATGCCGCCTTTCTCAACGACGGGACGCCCGTCGTCTTTGATCCCGCCAGTTACTACGGTGATCGTGAGACCGACCTTGCGATGACGCAGATGTTCGGCGGTTTCAGGCCCGAATTCTATAACGCCTACAATGCCGAATGGCCTCTCGACGAGGGCTATTCCCGCCGCCGTGACCTCTATCTCCTCTACCATGTCCTCAATCACTATGTCCTCTTTGGCGGTGGCTACGGCTCCCAGGCGGAGGGAATGGTCGAGCGTCTCCTGCAGTCTCTTTAGGGGGTCCGGATCGTCGCCCCCGTAAATTGAGATCGGGTCGCCCCGTCAGGATTGCGCCTGACGGGGCTCCCACACCACCGGACATGCGGTTTTCCGCATCCGGCGGTTGAACCGGCCAAGGTCAGCGTGCTGCCGCCCTGGCGAGAGTATCTGGAGTGATGAACCCCCATTTGAGCAGTCGGTCGTTATTGAGGATGGTTTGCAGCGCGGGACTTTTGGAGGTGCGCCATGCGCCTTTGCTGCTGTGGGCCAATCGCATATGCTGCGGTTTGGCGCCCAGCCGTTTGAACGCATTGTGCCGACCTTTCCAGTTGTGCCAGCGTAGCCAGCACAGCTTGCGCATGTGCCTGCGACACCAGCCGCTGAGTTCCTCATTTCATACCACTGGCTCAGTTTGTTGTAGTTCCACCAGCCGCGTATATATTGTTGCCACCTTGTGATGAGGTGCTTCCACGGATATGGGTTGCGGGCGTCCAGCAGGTGCGCCCTGCCGGGCGCACAATGAAAAGGGCGGAAACCCTTTCGGATTTCCGCCCCCTTTATTATCTACTTTATATCAATCCTAGCGGAGAATGCCGGTCAGGGCCGAGGAACCGAAGCTCGGGTACGAGCGGACGGTTGCGAGGCGCTCCGACAGTGTCGAGCGCGAGCGCACCCGGCGGGGCTTTTCTCCTCTAGGTGTGTTTTTCAGTGTATTGTCCATCTTTGTGTTTTCAGGTTGAGACACCCTCAGAGAGGATGCCGCGTTAGAAAAGAGTGCCTGGATGGACCACGGGATCAAAGAACTGCTCCAAAGCGTGGGGCATTCCCGGAAAGGGTCAAGCCTTCCGGGTCTTTTGTCCCCGAAGGTCCATGAACGGTCGCTGAGGCCGCTCAGTGGGGAATGGCCCGGTAGAGATTCACATACTCGGTGACCATCCGCGAAATGGAGAAGCGTTCCTCGACCAGTCTCCGGCCAGACGAACCCGTTCTCCCCCGCAGGCTCCCATCCCCAAGCAGGTTCGCGACGTGCCTGGAAAGGGCGGCGGAATCCCCCGGTTCGATGAGAAATCCAGTTTCCCCGTCATGAACCACTTCCGGAATCCCCCCGGCCCGGGAGGCCACGATGGGCACCGCACAGGCCGACGCCTGGAGAAGGGAGACCCCGAGGCCCTCGGCAAAGGCAGGATGTGCAACGACCTGGAATCCGGACATCAGGCGGGCCAGATCTGTCCGGAACCCCATGAAAACGATATGGTCGCGCCAGGACTCCGCGGCAACGGCAGCCCTCAGGGCCTCCTCAAGCCGACCCCGGCCAAAGAGCAGGAAACGGGTCTCCGGATGCTTCTCGAGAATACCGGGAACCGCTTCCAGGAGGACCCGGTGTCCCTTTCCCGCAATGAATTGCCCGATCATCGCAACTACCGGGGTCTCCGGCCCAAGGCCGGTCTGTTCCCGGAAATACGCCGTATCCTCCCGCGGGGAATAGGCTTTCGTATCCACCGCACTGAGAATGCAGCGAAGGCGGGATGGCGGAACCCCCGCTTCCGCCATCATTTCCGTGATCCTCCTGGAAATGCCAACCACACAGGCCGCCCGGGCGGTCCGCCAGCGGATCAGCCGGGACGCCTCCGGGTAGGCCACACGCCGGCTCAGGACGTACGGCAACCCGGCCCAGCGGGCGAGAAGAACCCCCCAGGAGTCGGCCCCCCGCCGGCTGTGGATGTGAATGAGGTCCGGTCCGGTCCGGCGGACAACCCGTTTCAGGCGGAGGTAGATTCGCGGGTCCAGTTCACCCCTTGATTTCAAATCGTGAACCTGCACCGGGGCTCCCTCCGGAAATTCTTTCGCCAGCGGGTTTTCCGGGGGCAGGACAAGATGGTTCTCAATTTCCGGATGGTCGGCCGCCAGTCCCTTTAAAAGGTAGGCTACCTGCAGGGCACCCCCGTAAAGATTCCTCCCGAATTCCAGATGCAGCACCTTCATCGGCGAACGGCACCCACTTGCTCCCAGAGTCCCGCAACCCGGGTTTCGTGGATGCCCTCAGCCACGACCGCCTTTCCCGCCTCCTCGAGAAGGATGTAGCGCATCCGCCCACTGCGCGCCTTCTTGTCCTTCCGCGCCGCCGTGAGGAGGGCCTCAACACCGAGAGGCTTTTTCAGCGAGACCGGCAGGTCATAAGCCTCCAGAAGCGCCTCCACCCGGCCCGGAAGGTTTGCATCCACTTTTCCGAGTTGCGCGGAAAGGCGCGCGGCCATCACCAGCCCGATCGCCACAGCCTCCCCGTGAAGGTAGGTCCCGTATCCCGAAACCGCCTCGATCGCATGCCCGAAGGTATGCCCGAGGTTGAGAAGCGCCCGGCCTCCGAGGCGGCTTTCCTCGCGTTCGTCGGCCGCCACCACCCCGGCCTTGATCAGGCAGTTCCGCCCGACCACCCCCGCCAGCTCGTTGCTCGAGGCATGCAGGCGCGGCCCGGCCTCCAGCTGCCTGAAAAGATCGCCGTCGGCCAGCAGGCCGTGCTTGATGATCTCCGCCATGCCGGCGTTGAACTCCCGTTCCGGCAGGGTCACCAGTGTATCCAGATCCGCATACACCACCAGGGGCTGGTGAAAGGCCCCGACAAGGTTCTTCCCCGCCTGGAGGTTGATCCCCGTTTTCCCGCCCACCGAACTGTCCACCATCGCCAGAAGGGTCGTCGGGATCTGGTAGAACCCGATGCCCCGGAAATACGACGCCGCGGCAAACCCGGCAAGGTCCCCGACAACCCCGCCCCCGAGGGCGAAAACGCGTCCCCCGCGGTCAAGCCGCGTCTCCGCGAGGAAATTGCAGCAGCGCTCGAGATGCTTGAAGGATTTGGTCGGCTCCCCGGCGGGCAGGACAAGGACCGGCAGGCTGCGAAAGGCCTTGCGCATGAAAGTCCTCTGGGCAGCCGCGGTGTTGCTGTCCGTGATCACGACGAGCCGGTGGCCGACGGCAAGGTCCGCCTGGACCTGCTCCTCGAGGCGCTCCTCGAGGCAGCGCCCGATGTGGATGGGATAGGAGCGCTCCCCGAGGGAGACGTCGAGGGTTTCCAGGATCATGCCGTGTCCTCCAGCCCGAAAAGGGCATGGGTGTAGTGATGGATTGAGAACGGCTGAAGGTCTCCGGGCTGCTCCCCGAGGCCGACAAAATAGATCGGCAGTTTCAACTCGCGGTAGATGCCCACGAGGGCGCCCCCGCGGCTGGTCCCGTCAAGTTTCGTCACCACGATACCCGTGAGGCCGAAGGCTTCATGAAAGACCCGGGCCTGTTCGATTGAATTGCTCCCGATGCTCCCGTCAATGACAAGCCAGGCATGTTCCGGAGCCCCCGGGTCATGCTTCTGCAGGACCCTCCGGATCTTCTGCAGCTCCTTCATCAGGTTGGCCTTGTTGTGGAGGCGCCCCGCGGTGTCGAGAAGAAGGATATCCGCCTCCCGGCTCCGGGACGCCGCATAGGCGTCGTAGGCCACGGCGGCCGAGTCCGCCCCGTGCTGGCTCGCCACCAGCTCCACCCCGAGCCGTTCGCACCAGGAACGGATCTGCTCGTTGGCGGCCGCCCGGAAGGTGTCGCAGGCCCCGACCACGGTGCGTCTCCCGTCCTCCTTGAAAAGATGGGCAAGCTTCGCTGTTGTCGTGGTTTTACCACTACCATTTACCCCCACCAGAGCGATGACCTCGGGACGGGAGCCACCGGGCTGCAACCGTCCCTCCGCCCCTTCCAGGACCTCGGCCAGCACCCGCGCCCCGATGCGGGCCGCCTCCTGGCCCCGCAGGTCCCGGTCCTTCCGGTAGGCTTCACGGATGGCATCGAGGATTTCCTCGGTCGTCTCAACCCCGAAATCGGCCGTGTAGAGGGCCTCTTCGAGCTCGTCGAGGGTCCCCGCGTCGATACGTTTGCCACCAAAGAGGCCTCCGACCTTTCCGAAGGCCTTCTGGAAGGTCGGCGTGGACCGCTTCAGGCCCTCCTTGAATTTGCTGAAGAAGGCTTTCATCAATCGGGAGCGGACGACCGGAGGGGCCGGTCAAGGGTCAGCTTGTACTCGTCCAGAATTCCGTTTATGAAGCGCTTCGCATCGGGTATGGAAAACGTCTTCGACAAGTCGATGGCCTCATTGATGGAGACAATGGGGGGGATGTCACGCCGCTTCAGCATCTCGTAAATCGCAAGGCGAAGGATCGCAAGGTCGATGTGGGCTATACGCTCGAAATCCCAGTTCTGCAGGTAGGTCCTTATGACGGAGTCCACCTCGTCAAGGTGCGTGATCGTCCCGTGGATCAGTTCCTCGGCAAAGGCGTAATAATCGCGCGGGTGCTCCTGTCCCTTGAAGAACAGGTGCAACGCCCCCGGGAGGTCCTCGCTTTGGTTCAGGGACCATTGGAAAAGAAACTGCATGGCCGCGATGCGGTTGTCTCTGCGCGAGCTCATTTGCGCCAGTCTTCCGTTTCATCCTCCCCGTCGAGGTCCTCGAAGAGGTCCAGGTCCTCGAGGGCAAGGTCCATGTCCTCGTCGAATATCCGCTTCTGAAGCAGGCTGTTGACCTGGGCCACCTCGAGGGCGGCATGCGCGAACTCCTTTCCGCGGTCCAGTTCGCCGAGGATCCGGGCCTTCGCCTGCTCGAGGGAATTGACGGCCAGGATGCCATTGATAACCGGCACCTCAAAACGGATTCCTACCGAATGAAGGGCATTGGCCGTCGACTGGGTGATGATACTGTGATGGTCGGTCTCCCCCGCTATCACGAGGCCCAGCCCGATAACCACGTCAAAGGCCCCGGTCTTGGCGGCCATTGCCGCCACGTGGGGAATCTCATTCGATCCCGGAACACGGAAGGTCTCCATGTCTTCCGGCCGCACACCGCAACCCGAAAGGGTCTGCAGAGCCGACTCCAGGAGGGAATTGACCAGCTTGAAATTGTAACGAGCGGCAATGATCGCCACCCGGCACCCTTCCCCGTCAATGGCTAAACGCTCAGGTTTGTCCTTACTCATGAGTTATCGTAAACTGGAGGGCCCCTTTCACAAGTCAAGGGAGCAGTACGCCTTAGTGTTCCCCTCTCCTCAACGCTTGCCCGCCGCTTTCCGGGCTGTTGGGATAGGCCTCATGGACACCCTCCCGGAGCCGATCGATTGGCCGCCCCGCTGGAGCCCGGAATGGGTTTCCCGGCGCGCCGTCATCGAGCAGGCGAGGAGGGAACGCCTTCATTCCCGGGAACCCGCTCCCGGCGGGCTCCCCCCGGCCCCCTACCGGATCTTCGCCGCCGCCCTCAGGGCTGCGGGGCTCTACCAGCGTGGCTACCGTAATTTCCTCGATCTCGGCCTGACCCGTATCCGTCATTGCCCCTCCCCCTGGCCCCGCAGTCTGGACGGTCTCCGGATCCTTCACCTTTCCGACCTCCATCTCGACCTCGATCCGGCCCTTGTTCCCGTGACCTGCTCGCGGATCGCCGGTGTTCCTTTCGACCTCGCCGTCCTCACCGGGGATTTCTGGGACATTTCCCTCGCCGAGGAAGGAAAAACCCTTGCGGGCCTGCAGGCGATCCTCGCCGCCCTCGGGAATCCTCCCCTCGGGGTTCATGCCGTTCTCGGCAACCATGACACCCTCCAGCTGGCGGCAGGGCTCGAGACCCTCGGCCTCGGCCTTCTCATCAATGAGGCGGTTCTCCTCGGGGACGGGGACAGCCGCTTCGCCCTCGCCGGGATTGACGACGCCTACGCCTTCGGCACCGGCTCCGTCAAGGCCGCCGCCCGGGCCTGTCCCCCCGGCCTCCCCCGGATCCTTCTCAGCCACAGCCCCCAGGTCGCCGAAGCGGCCCGGGAAGCCGGTTTCTGCCTCATGCTCAGCGGGCACACCCATGGCGGCCAGATCTGCCTGCCCGGCGGCCTGCCCCTCGTCACGATGACGGAAATCCCCGCCCCCCTCTTCCGCGGTTTGTGGCGCGCGGGTCCCCTTGCCGGGTATACCAGCACCGGCGCCGGCGCCTGCCACCTCCCTCTCCGCTTCAACTGTCCACCGGAAATTGTCCTTCATTCCCTGCATGCGCTCCCTGGTTGACAGAAAGGCGTCAAAACCTGTAGAAACCCGTCACTTTCTTTCAGAAATGGCCATGACCAACAAACAGCGCCTCGACATGATCGAGGCCTACATCCGGGAGCACCGCTATGCCGACCTCCACGTCCTTGCGACCCGCTTCCAGACAAGCCTTTCAACCATTCGCCGGGCCCTCAATGAACTCGAGGCCAACGGAACCATCCACCGCCATCATGGCGGAGCCAGCCTCGTCGAGGAAAACCTTCCCGGCGGGTATGACTTCATCACCCAGGATGACACCAACGCCGACAGGAAACACCGCATCGCCGAACGTGTGAGCCTCCTCGTCGAGGACGGAATGACCCTCATGATTGACGGCGGCACGACGACCTACGCCGTCGCCAAGACCCTCCTGAGCAAGCGCCTCGTCATCGTCACCAACTCCCTTCCCATCGCCGCGCTCATGAACGAGGTCAGTGCCTGCGAGACAGTCGTCACCGGCGGGACCCTCTACAACCGCCTGGGCGTTCTCTGTGGGCCTCTCTGCGAAGCCGCCCTTTCGGAAATGCACGCCGACCTTGCCATCCTTGGTTGTGCCGGCCTCACGGAGGAGGGCATCTGGAACAGCAACGCCCTCCTCGCCAGCTATCAGCGTAAAATGATAGCCTCCTCGGCCCGGACCCTTTTTGTCGCCGACAGTTCCAAGGTGGGCAAGCGCGCCCTGACCCTTACCAGCCGGTACCGTCCCGACTTCACTATTGTCACCAACGAAGGCCACCTGCCTTATATCAGGGAGAGTGGAAGTGATCTGCTCTCCGCCTGAATCCGGGAACCCCTATCATCATGAGCAAAACAACAGTTGCCGCCATCGACTTCGGCGCCACGAGCGGGCGCGTCATCGTCGGCCAGATCACCCCGGAGGGCCTCGAGCTCACCGAGACCCACCGCTTTCAGAACGCCTTCTCGACCATTGGGTCACGCAACTACTGGGATGTCGGGCGGCTCTTGAAGGAGGCCCTCGAGGGCCTCGAGGAAAGCCTCCGGCTGTTCCCCGAGCTGCGTAGCTGCGGTATCGATACATGGGGGGTCGACCACGCCATCACCTCCCGGGAGGGCCGCCTCGCCTTTCCCGTGCATGCCTACCGCGACGAGCGCACCACCCCGGTCATGAAACGGATCCAGGCCCGCGGGGAGAACCGGCGTCTCTTCGACCTCACCGGCCTGCCCACGGTCAAATACAACACCGGAATCCAGCTTGCGGAGACCCTTGAGGCCTTTCCCGGCATCACCGGGGTGGGTGAGAAACTTTTCATGCTGCCGGAATACTTCACCTACCTCCTGACCGGCAAGGAGGGCTGTGACTACTCCTTCGCGAGCACCACCCAGTTGATGGATGTCCACTCAAAAAGCTGGTCTCAGGAGGCCATGGCGTACTTTGGCATCCCTCCGGAATGGTTGGGCCAGCCGGAACCGGCCGGGGTCATCATCGGGAATGTGACCACCCGGAAACCCCTCGAGAGCCTCGAGGTCGCGCGCGTTCCCGGCCACGACACCTCGTGCGCCTTCGAGGCCATTCCCCGCGACGGCAACAGCCTCATTGTTTCCAGTGGGACATGGATGCTGGTTGGGGGCATCACGGAAAAGCCCTGCCTCGGGGATGAGGCCTTCGCCCTCGGTGTTTCCAATGAGCGTACCGGCAACGGTGGTTACCGCCCGAACAAGATCCTCCTCGGTCTCTGGATGCTCGAGCGGCTCATTCCCTCCTTTGAACAGCGACCGCAGACCGACGCCGAATGGAGCTCCCTGATTTCGGCCGCCACAGAACGTCCTCTTCCACCTGTCCTCATCGATACCAGCGACGAGGCCCTCTTCAACCCGAGGGACATGCGCGCCGCCATCGACCGGCAACTCAAGGCCTCCAACGGGACCATTCCGGATGATCTCCCGGGCTATCTTGCCCTCATCTGTGCAAGCCTTGGCGCCAGCGTGCGCGATACCGCCCTTCGTCTCGAATCGATCCTCAACAAGACCTTCGAGAACATCGTCATTGTCGGCGGTGGGGCCAAAAACAGCCTTCTCTGCCAGATGATCGCCGATTTTTCCGGGAAACAGGTCACAAGCTACAATCTCGAGGCCACCAGTGTCGGCAACATGGCGTACCAGTTGCTCGCCCTCGGGGAAATCGGCAGCCTTGAGGCCTTTCATGACCTCATCCGGCCCTCCCTTTCAGGCAAGGTCTATCAGCCGCGCTAGCCCTTCGCGGCAAGGAGGGTCCTCCCGTCCTCGGCGGCGGCTTCAAAGAGATCCGGTACCGATTCCCCGGGCTGACCGAGGCCCTTCACAAACTCGATTGAATGGGTCCCGACAAACCCCCTTCGGCGAAGGGTTTCCCGGACAGCCTCCAGACGGCACGGCAGGTCTTTGAGGAGAACAGGATTCCGGCCGCCGTCGCGGGCCTGCCAGTGCAGATGGACAATGCGTCCACCCAGTTCACCGAACCAGGCCTCGAGATAGGCCGGATCCGGATTCATCGGGTGGATGATGGCCCCGAAGCGCTCCACCGGCCATTGACGAAATGCTTCCGCCGCGACGCGGGGATCCTCGAGAAGGGTCCCGGGATGGCATTCGCAAAGCAGGCGGACCCCCACCGGAAACTGCTCCGACCAGCGTGCCGCGGCCTCCACTTGTGAACGGAGCGGCCCCTCCTCCGCCTTGCCAAGATTGAACTTGATTCCCCGGACCCCTGATCCGAGAAACCGCACCGCCGCGACGACCGCCTCAAGGCGCTCCGCCGGATCAATTCCGGGACGGGCATAGGTGTTGAATACCCTCACCGGAAGGGCCGCGTCGGCAAGGGCCGCCCGTTCCCTTTCGGAAGCACCGAAGTAGTGGTCTTCCCACAGTTCCCAGCCGTGGAATCCGGCTGCCCGGGCGCGCGGGCTCCATTCCGAAACCCTCAGGGAAGGGATCCGCTCGGCGGGCTTTTTCCAACGATTGGGTTCGAGGGCGATACTGGCCAGGAAAAGCGATTGGGATTCAGGTTGAGTGGTCATAGCGAATGAGGTCAAAACTGTATTTGACAGGCTCACCCCGGATGAAGCGGTCGACATTCGCGAGGGCGATTTCCTGGCTACTGGAAAGGCTGTCCTTCTCATAGAGCTCGCTGTTCCAGGGGTGGGATGAAAGGTTATGGGCGGTGAGAAGGAGATTCGGCCACTGGCGGCAGGGATGATCCTCCGGAACCCAGTCCCGGCCGTCGGTGTCGAGAACGTCAAGGCCGGCCCGCAGGCGACCGCTTTCGAGCTCCGCGAAAAGGGCTTCCTGGTCGATGATCGCTCCCCGGGCGACATTGATCACGATTCCCCCGTCCACGAGACGCCCAAGGTGCCGGGGCCCTACACTCCGCCGTGTTTCATGGGTCAGGGCCGCCGTGATCAGCACCGCCTCGGAAGCCTCAAACAAGGCCTCCAGACTGTCAGCGCGGGCAACCTCCTCCGGCCAGGTTTCCTTGTAGGGATCAAAGCCTGTCATCCGCGGCTGGAGCGGGCGCAGCTGCTCCACGAGGGCCTGCCCGATTACCCCCAGTCCATAGATGCCAACCCGGAGGCCGGAGACCGAACCCCGCTTGTGTCCCTCCGGGATCCCCCAGTGGCCTGCCCGCTGCGCTTGGTGCTGGGGTACGATTCCCTTCAGCAGAGCGAGGAGGAGGGTCAGAGCTCCCTCGGCGACTCTACCGGCCGGCAGCGGACCCCAGTTGCTCACGAGAAGGCCCGCCTCCACCAGCGAACGGGGGACAATGCCCCGGATCGATCCGCTCAGGTTGCAGACATAACGCAGCCGGCCCGGTTCCTCCGCAAGCGCCTCCGGAAGCATCCGGGCACTCCAGTCCGTGAAAACAAGGTCATGCTCCCGGCAGAGGGCGGCCACCCGCTCCTCCTCCCAGGTCCCCGTCTCCTCCTCAATCCGGAACTGACCGCGCGCTTCCAGCGCTGCAATGAAACGAGGGGTCCAGTTGCGCGCTCCCCGCTTCCGGGCGGCCAGGTAAAGCATCCGCAGGTTCATGCCCAGAGATCCTCGAGAAAGGCCACGCTGACGTCGCCAAGGTTCCGGACAATGCGGTGCGGCCGGAGTGGCTTGAAGGTCTCCGCGGGATAGGTCGTGGTCAGCGCCACCGCCTTCATCCCCCCGGCGAGGGCCGCCTCCACGCCGTAGGTCGCATCCTCAAAGACCACACAGGCTTCAGGCGCCACCCCGAGGGCTGCCGCCCCTTTGAGAAAGACTTCCGGATCCGGCTTCCCGTGGGTCACCTCCTCGGCCGGGATAATCGCGGTGAAAAAGCCTTCCGCCCCGATAAGCCGGATGACGGCCTCCACATTCCGCCCCGGGGTCGAGGTCCCCACCGCCATCGGGATCCCCGCCGTCTTCAGCTCCCGGAACACTTCAAGGGCCCCGGGTAACGGTTCCAGACCCGTATCGGTGATGATCTCCCGGTAAAGGGCCTCTTTCCGGCGGCCCAGTTCGGCAATTTTCCCGGGGTCGGTCGCCCATTGGTAGATTTCAGGAATAATAACCTCGTTCTTGCGCCCGAAACTGCGCGCGAAATGATTTTCCGGGAGGGACAGGCCCCGTTCCCCCGCAAGGCGTTCCCAGCTCTCCCGGTGAGCCGAGGATGAATCGACGACAACCCCGTCCCAATCGAATATGGCTCCTCCAAACATGCCCGGCCATCATGAAAAGGGGTTCCCTTCCTTCAAGCGCTTTTATGACCGCTTCCCGCAGCCGGATATTCTGCGTCTGCGAGCGATTAAATCACGACAGAATGATCGCGCCCAGGGGGTTGTCTCAGCGGTGGAACCGGGATAGGTGCACGCTGAGCAGGAGCAGGCTGAGACAGATGCCCGGGAGGACCACGAGCATGGGAGCCTGGTAGAGGTAGGCCTGGTTCTGTTTCAGGATCGATCCCAGCTCCGTGAAATCAGGATCTCCGATCAGGCCGAGAAAGGCCAGTCCGCTCAATTCAAGGGCGCTCATGGCGAAGAGGAGCCGGGCAAGGGCGAAAAGGTCCGGAACGAGGTTGGGCCAGATTGCCCAGCGGAAGAGAAACCAGCCCCGTGCTCCAAGGACCTCGCTCGACTGCACAAAAAGGGCCCGCCGGGTACCGGCCCAGAAGACGCGCAGTTGACGGAAGGCAAAGGGCAGGTTCCCGAGGCCGACGGCGATCACCAGCGCTCCGGGGGAAGGATCAAGGAAAACCAGAAGGAGAAGACCGATGAAAATAACCGGCAGGGCCACCCAGAGGCCCATGACGGAGCGGATGAAGGGCCCAGCCGTCCCCGGAAACGCCTGTTCCAGCAGGAGCAGGAACGCGCCGAGGGAAAGGGAGAGGCCGAGGGCGAAACCGGCGAGGGCCACCGTGTGCCCGGCACCCTGCCAGAGCCGGCTGAGGAAATCGCGCCCCAGCCCGTCAATTCCCAGCCAGTGCGAAAGGTCCGGCCCTTCAAGGGCGCGCTCACGGAAAAGCTGCGCCGAGGGATCATGGGGCGTGTAGAGGATTCCCGCAAGGGCCACCAGAAGGAGGCCTCCCGCAAGGAGGTCGAAGGGTCTCAGGTCCGCCTTCATTCCTCGATTCCCCGCCTTTCCGTCCCGTCCGGTGGCAGTGCCCGATCCGCCCGGCCAGCCGTGCGCGGGGCCAGCTGGCGATCAAGGCGGGCCGCGAGGAAATCCGCCAGGGAGACCACGGCAAGGGCCCCGACAACAATCAGGAGCAGCCCGTTCTGGATGACAAAGAGGTCCCGGTTGAGCACCCCCTCGACAAGGAAGCGTCCCATCCCCGGCCACGAGTAGACGGTTTCCGTGAGGACCGCCCCGCCGAGAAGAGCCCCGGCCTGGGTCCCGATAACCGTGACCACCGGACCGCTGAAAAGCCGGAGGACATGCCGGCCCCAGATCCGGGCCGCAGACAAGCCGCGGGCTTTGAGGGCAATGACAAGCCGCTCGACAGACCCGTCACCGAGGCGGGCCTCGAGGGTCCCCGCGACGACCGCCGCCGGATAGAGGGCAAGGGTGAGAACCGGCAGGGCAAGGTGCCGGAGGGTAATCGAAAAGGCCTTGGGGTCCCGCGCCCAGAGGCTGTCAAGCAGGAGAAACCCCGTCCCCTCCGGAGCCCGGTGGGCAAAATCATAACGGCCCCCGACTGGAAACCAGCCGGCTTGGACGGAAAAAAGAAGAACGAGGAGGATGCCGATCCAGAAAATGGGGACCGTCAGCCCGAGGGCGGAGAGGGCCCGCGCCGGCTGCCTCAACCAACGCCAGCCGGTGGCATGCGCACTGAGGGTGATCGAGATCCCGAGGGCCACGCCGAGGACAATCCCCAGCAGGGCCATTTCAAGGGTTGCCGGCAGGAAACGGCCGACTTCCTCGATCACGGGCCGCCCCGTGATCAGGCTCTCGCCCCAGTCAAGGGTAAGGAAATCGCCGACGCTCCGGATATAGCGGACGGGCCAGGGATCATTGAGGCCGAGTCCCTCACGGATTTCCGCGATCCGTTCCGGATCGGGATTCTTGATCCGGAGGCTGACCGGATCCTCCGGCATGGCTTCGATGGCGAGAAAGAGACTGAAGCTCGCGAGGAGGAAGATGAGCAGGAAGCGCCGCAGCTCCGCGAGGACAAGGGCCCGGCCCGCACGCCCCGGCGATCGGGAAACGACCGGGTCGTCCTCAATCATGGCCGGCGTGGCCCCCGGTCCCGGAGGGCTGCCAGACAACCGGTCCAAAGAAATGATTCCCGGAGGGGGAAAGGACGTAGCCCCCGACCCGGGCGTCAAGGACCGTTATCTGCTCAGCCTGGACGAGGGGCACAAGGGGAAGGTCCTCCGCCCAGAGATCAAGGACCTGCCCGTAAAGGGCGAGGCGGGTTCCCTCATCGAGGGCCGAAATGGCGGCATCGAGAAGGGCGTCCATCTCCGGGTTGCGGTAAAAGGAAATATTCGTCGCGGACCCCCTGACCGCAGCCCCGCTGTGGAAAAACGTCCCCAGGAACGTGTCCGGTTCGGGGGTGTCTGCTATCCAGCCGAGGAGAGCCAGTTCAAAATCGCCCCGGCGCGTCGCATGGAGATGGCTCTTGAACTCGCGGTTGATGATCTCGACCCGGAATCCGGCCGCTTCAAGGTCGTTGCGGATGAGGGAGGCGATTTTCTGCGGGTCCGGAAAGTACATCCGCGGCTGGCCAAAAGTGGCCAGGCGGAGGGGCTTCTGCGTCCACTCAGGATGGGCCTTGACGCGGTTCCGGGCCGCCTCCGGATCGTGCCTCAGGGGCCCCCTGTCCTCCGGAATACCCGCAAACCCGGCCGGCGCCGGATAGGCGGCCACCCGCCCGTATCCGGCAAGGGCAAGGTCGACAAGGTTCTCCCGGTCAATCGCCATCGCAATCGTCTCCCGCAGCCGGGCGTCCCCCAGACGCTCCGAAAGCCCGCTGAAGGCGAGGTAACCGATATTCATGCCGGGGGCCCGGTGGATCCGGAAGCGGGCATCCCCTTCAAGATCGCTCAATTCCGAGGGCTGGATCCCGTCAAGGCCGTGGATGTTCCCCGCCAGCAGCTCGGACATGCGTGAGGCATTCAGGGGAATTGAGCGCAGGACCATGCGTTCAAAGCCGGGTTGGCCCTCCGGCCTCCAGTATTGCGGGTTGCGCTCGAAAATGACGGCCTCGTTCGGGCGCCAGTCCACGAAACGGTAGGGCCCGGTCCCGACCGGGTTGAGCGCCATGTCCGGACCAAAGCGCTCAAAGGCTCCCGGGCTCACCAGCCAGGCCGGAAAAGTGGCAAAGGCCGAAAGGAGGCCGGCGTTGGGCTCGGAAAGATAGAACCGCAGGGTCATCGGTCCGGCCGTTTCAATCCGCTCAATGTCGGAAAATAGATTCCTCCAGTATTGGAAGCTGGCCCCCGGGAAATGCGCGGGGTGATCCGGGTCCATCTGCCGGTCGAAGGAAAAACGGGCGCTTTCGGCGGTCAGGGCCGTCCCGTCGTGAAAACGTATCCCCTCGCGCAGGACAAAGGTGTACCTGAGGCCGTCAGGGGAAATTTCCCAGCTTTCCGCGAGACGCGGCTCCACTTCGAGGGTTCCCGGTTTGAAGGCCAGGAGGCCCTCGAAAACCTGGGCCATCGTGTTGACCGATTCCCCGTCGTCGACATCCGCCGGGTCAAGCTTCTGGGCGTCCGCGCCACGGGCGAAGATAAAGGTTTCCGGGCCGGTGCCGCTCTCCTGTGACTCCCGGCCACCGCAACCCGCAAGCAGCAGCCCGAGGCAGGCCGGCAGCAATGACGGGAATCCGGCACGTTTTCCCGGCATCGCCTAGGCGGTGATTTCGTAAGCCGGCAGGATGGCCTGCACAGGCTCCTTGCCGAGTCTCACAAAGCTGGGAAGTCCGTTTTCCCCGGGCACGGCCACCTCACCCTGGATGAGCGGGGAGGCATACTTGACAAACTGAAAGCTCAGGGAGACGCCGTCATCGTTGATCCAGTTTGCCGGGAGCGCCTTCACCCCGTTGGCAATCTCGCTCAGGTCGGCGAGGCCGGTCTCGCAGCTGTAGGTTTCCGAATCCCCCCGGATGAGGGTGATCATCTTGTCCGTGACCCCATTCAGGGCTGCCTGCACGGCCGCCTTGCCGGCCAGATAGGCCTCGTTGTTATCGGCCTGGGAAGCCGTCGAGACAGAGGCCCGCTGGGCGTGCCCGGGACGGAAGGAACGCGTCTTCACCCCCGTGTAGTTCTGGTCGATCAGCCCCTTGAGGTAATCCCCCGCCCCACCGAGCTGGGAATGGCCGAAACTGTCCTGGCCACCGTCGGAAACCGATATGTAGTTCCCGTTATTGTCAACGAGGCCTTCTCCCACCACGATGAAGCAGTATTTCTCCTTCTTCAGGACATCCGAAACGTCGTCGAGGAACTTGTTCGTCTCAAAGGAGACTTCCGGAAGGTAGATCAGGTGCGGCGGGTCGTTGGGATGGTCGCGCCGCTTCGCGAGGGTCGCCCCGGCGGCAATCCAGCCGGCCGAACGTCCCATGACCTCCAGGATGTAGACGAGGTCATGCTGTCCCATCGACTCCGCGTCACAGGCCAGCTCCCGGACCGTTGTGGCGACGTTCTTGATCACTGATCCATAGCCTGGCGTGTGATCGGTCACGACAAGGTCATTGTCGACCGTCTTCGGGATTCCAATGACCCGCATTTCCCACCCGCTGGCAGCCGCCAGCTTGGAAATCCGATCCGCGGTATCCTGCGAGTCGTTCCCCCCGATGTAGAAGAAATAGCGAATATTGTGGGCCTTGAAGACCTCGATAATGCGTTCAAAATCCGAATCCTTCCGGACCTTGTAGCGGCAGGTGCCAAGGGCGGAGGCCGGCGTGCAACGAAGGCCGCGAATGGCCTGCTGGGGTTCTTCCGCGAGGTCGATGAGGCGTTCCTGAAGGATGCCGAGGACGCCGTTGAGGCCCCCGTAGATTTCCTCGATGCAATCGTGGTTGAGGGCCTCCTCGATCACGCCGGCGAGGCTGGCGTTAATAACTGCGGTGGGACCACCGCTCTGTGCCACTAGTACGTTTCCTGTCAATTCTGCTGCCATGTGCTCTCAAGTTTAGGGATCAAAGGGTTCACGGTGTGACCTTTGATTTTCCTTGGCAAATCATTTTCCGGGAATCTTGGTCAGGGGACGGTCACCGGGATTCCGGTCCGCCATGATGTCTCTTTCGACCAACAGTCGCGGCCTTGTCGCCATCATTCTCGCCTATACGGTCTGGGGTCTTTTCCCAATCTACTGGAAGGGGCTGGGCCCCATCGATCCCGTCGAACTCCTTCTGGCACGCCTCATCCTGACCGCCGGAGCCTGTCTTCTCGTCCTCCGCTACAAACGCTCGCTTCGCCTTTTTCTCGATTCCTGGAGGCAACCACGGAGGCTTGCCAAAGGCCTCCTCGCGGCCACCCTCCTTTCCGGTAACTGGTTTTCCTTCATCTGGGCGGTGGGCAACGAGCGGGTCCTTGAGTCCAGCCTTGGCTATTTTCTCTGCCCCCTCGCCAGCGTTCTCCTGGGCCGCATCCTCGAGAAGGAAACCCTCGGGCCCCGGCGCTGGTTTGCCGTTGCCCTCTCCGCTGCCGGAGTGGGCCTCATTGTGCTCCAGGCGGGTCGCCTCCCGCTTGCCGCCCTTACCATCGCCCTTACCTGGAGCAGTTACGGCCTCGTCAAGAAACGCAGCCGCATCGGGCCTGTTCTCGGGCTCGGACTTGAGACCAGCCTTCTCTCGCCTCTCGCGGCGGGGGCTCTCTGGATCCTCTTTGCCCGTCAGGAGAGCCTCAGTCTCATCGAGGCTGAGAGCCTCACGCTCGGGCTGCTTGCCCTCGCCGGGTTCCTTACCGCGACCCCCCTCCTCCTCTTCGCGTATGCCGCCCAGCGGATACGGCTGTCCACCATGGGAATGGGCCAGTACATCGTGCCCTCGGCCCATTTCGGGCTCGCCGTGGCCTATGGCGAGGCGATCACCCTCCCCGTCCTGGCCGGCTTTGCCCTCATCTGGCTCGCCCTCCTCGCCTACAGCCTCAATCCACCCGGGCGTCTTCCCGAAAAGAAGAGGCCCCCGCAAACGGGGGGCTCTCAAAGGTTCCAGCAGAAGCCGGGGAAAGATCACCTTTCCCGCTCTTCCACAAGGGTTCAGAATTTGTAGGTCACAGCCAGGCTGTAGGAGGTACTGGGCTGCTTGAGGATAATGGCGTTCGAGGCAAAGCTGTCGCCCGCATAAAAAATATCCTCATCGGTGAGGTTCTGTCCCGAAAGCATCACTTTCCAGGTGTCGTTCTCCCAGAAGAGGCTGCCACTGAATTCAACGAAGCTCGGGAGCTTCAGGGTGTGGTCCGGATTGCCGTAGACACTGTCGACATAGCGCGGGCCACCGCTGATCCCGAAGCCATTCCCGAAATCGTACTTCAGGAAGAGGGATCCGGACCATTCAGGAATCCCGAAAATCGGATCGTCGGGATTGGGCCGCCCCCCGAAATCGGCGTAGAAGATCCCGGCGAAATCAACCAGTTCCTCCGGACTCAAGGGGACAAACCCACCCGGAAGGGTGTCCGCGCGATAGTGATGCTCCTGCCAGGTGAGGTTGGTCCGGACGGTCAACTTCTCCGTCGGCAACCAGGTAAGCTCAAACTCGACCCCCGATCCACGCTGGGGAATGGCAATTCCGCCGCGGTCGTCGAAATTGGTCAGGTCCTGGTAGAAAAAGGTCGCCGAGGTGTAGAGGGACCCGTCGAGGGCGGAGGCCCGCAGCCCGAGCTCGTGCAGGCTGCTCTCCTGGAAGTTGGTGTCTCCCTCGCTGACGGAACCGCTCACGTAATATCCCTGGAAAGCGGTCCCGATCTGGTAGGTGTAGTAAACGGATACGTCATCGGAGATCCGGTAGGTGGGACTGATGCTGAAGTTGGTGTAGCTCTTTCCCCCTCCGTCGAGGTCGCCGCTGTTAAAGTCCGCTCCGAGTCCGAAGGGCACGGCCCGGTCCCAGGTGGCGTGGTCCCAGCGTGCTCCCGCGATCAGGCTGAAGGCCTCCGTGACGGCAATGCTGCCGTTCACAAAGGCACCGAAATTCCACATCTGCGTGTCAAAAGAGCCAAAGGGATCCCACTGCGTGGTACCGCTCTCATCGACCTGGCTCCCGGTGACAAGGATCGTGTTCCCCCCAATGGGCTGGGTGATGTCCCGCCGGCTGAAGGGTTCAACCGTGAAGTCCGTCAGGGAAAGGGCATCCTCGTACCGGACGGAGGCCCCGTAGGAGAGGGTCGCCCCCTCGAGCATGTCGAGCATCTGCTCGATGATAAGCTTGTTCTCAATGGTGAAGTTTTCCCCGTATTCACCATATCCGTAGGTCGATTCCTTTTCCCGTTCGTACCCGTCGATGAAAAACTTGTAGGTCACGCTGAGGTCCGGATTGGAATCAACAACAAGGTCGGCGAAAAACAGGTAGGTGTCGGCATCCGCAAAGTCATCCGGGTCGGTCAGGACCGTGCTGCCGGAAATCTGCTCGGTCGTGACCCCATCGCCGGGGTTGTCGAGTCCGCCGAGGGCGCGGTAGAAACCGACGTTGTCCCCGTAGAGCGACGGATCGAAGCCCTCGGAGGTGAATCCGCTCAGGGCGAGGAAGGAACCGTCGAAGTTGCCCTTGGTTCCCCCAAAGGGGCTGGCCGTGGCGAGGGCTGGCCGGTTGACCGTTCCCGGGGTGAGGTTCGTGAAGCTGAGCTCGCTCCCGTCCGCAAGGGTGTAGGAAAATTCATCCCCGGTGAGGTCCGTAGCCGGGTTCCCCGTGATGTATTCGCCGTGGTCGATAAGGTCCTGGGTGACGCGGTTCCAGCCGATGATCTCCTTCGAGCGGTGGGCGTAGTATTCACCCCCGAGAAAGAGGCGCATGGTGTCGGAGATCCGGACTTTCATCGAGGCATAGACGGAAAAGTAGTCGTCGGTAATGCCGTCGTAATAGGAATCCGCTTCCTGTCCGGTGATGGAAACCCGATAGGCCGCCGGGGTCTCCCCGATGAGCATCGGTCCGCCGGCATCAAGCTGGGCCTTGTACTTGTCCCATGAACCGATCGTGAGCTTGAACGAACCCCGGAATTCATCGAAGTAGGGTGACTTCGGAATGAAGTTCACAAAGCCTCCCGGGCTGGCCGCACTGTAGGTCGCCGGCGGGGGGCCCTTGACGTAGTCCATCGCCTCGAGGGACCCGAAGGAGGTCGGGTATCCGTTGCGGTTCCAGACCCGCTGTACCCCGTTGAAGTAGATGCTCGTGAAAAGCCCGCGGGTCGTCGGGATCCCGGGAACTCCGTAATAGTTCGTCACGCTGGCTCCGGGAACCACGTTGGCGAGGTCGTAGACGTCATCGAGCTGGAATTGCTCCATCGCTTCGGGACTGAGGACGGTCACCGTCCGCGGCAGGTCCATCAGGGACATTCCCGAAAAGAGGACCGAATCCACATTCCGTTCCGTAGGCATCAGGGAGGCGGAGTCCTCGGCAGCGGTCTCCTCCGCGATGAAGGCCTCGAGCTCGGTCGGTTCCTCCTGGGCCGGAAGGGTGAGGTTGAATAATCCGAAAAGGGCTCCGGACAACAGGTATTTCGATAGGTTGTTTTCTAGTTTCATGGTTAGCGGCTCTTACTGTATGTCGTGATAAGAGGGCCTGATAACCAGCATCAGCCGTGCCACTTGGTTGAAATCCCCTGTAGCGGACAGGGAATAGACAGCCGCGGACGGAAAATCACTTGTAGTGGGTGAGAAAGGCGAGCAGGGCCTCGATTTCCTCGGGGCCGTAATGCGGCACCGCGGGCATTTTTGCGGCGGCCGGATTGGTCCCTTCGGGATCATGGAGAAGACGCGTGAAGTAGTCCTCGGCGTGAATGGCCAGCGCGGAGAGCATTCCGGCGGAGCGGTTGGAAACCGTGCCCCCGAGGGAATGGGACTCCAGGACGTGACAACTGGCGCAGTTGCCCTTGAAGAGGGCCAGCCCGCGGGCGACGGCATCCTCCTCGAGATTGGCAAGGGCCAGCCCTTCGAGAAGATCCGCCGCCAGCATGACCCGCAGCGACTCGACTCCCCAGGGGTTCTTGTTCACCGGGTCCAGGAGGTCGCCGGGCTCCAGCAGTTCAATCATGTAGGGGCCCCACTCCGGCCGGCCCCTGGAGGCGCACCAGTCGGCCGTGGAACGTCCGTCAATTTCAAGAATCAGGAGGGGCTGGTTGCGCTGCAGGACCTCCCGGGTGTAGTTACTCTGGTAACCGTCGGAGCAGTCCGCGAGGAGGAGATCCCATTCCACGGGCAGGTCAAGCGACTCCATCAGCTCCCCCAGAAGGACCCCCCCGACAGCGACTGGCTGGTCCGCCGCTTCAAGGGGAAGGGATTCGCGCACCCATTGAAGCCCGCGGACGGCCTCCGCGTCGATGAGGAGAAGCGCTTCCCCGTCGGCATCGAGCACCGGCAGCGGGGAAAGGGAAACCGGTTCCCCCGTCTCCGCTTCCTCCATAAGGTAGACCTCCGGAACCGTCCTCGCGTTTTCAAGAAGGTCAATTTCGAGGAGCTGGTCAATCTGGGTCTGGATCCGTTCGGGATCGATGACCCCGATGGCGTCCGCGGATCCGCTCTCGCCTGTGACGAGTTGGTTTTCCATCATCGACGCGTGGACAAATTCCATGAAGTCCGCGTCCATCTTAGGATTCCGTTCCGCGATCAGGGCGTTGGCGCGCGTCCGGTCCCCGAACATGTACTCCCGCCAGCCACGGATGGAGGCCCGGTGGAAGGCGGCCACGACTTCGGGATGCCGGCGCTGGAAGGATTTGGAGGTGAACCAGACCCGGTAGGGATTGAAGCCCGATTCGGAAAGAAGGATGGTTTTCACGTTGGCCCCCGACCGGGCGACATAAAAGGGCTCATTGGTAATGAAACACTGCTGGACAAATTCCTTGTCGGCCAGAAACCGGCTCATCCCGTAGTCGAGGGGAATGACCGGGAAATCAACGTCGTAGGTCAGCTTGAGGATTTCCAGAAAGGCCGACCCGGGTCCGGCCATGACGGAACGGCCGTCGAGGTCGGCGAGGCTTTCTATCCCCGATTCCTCATGGAACATCAGGGCCTGGGGATCCTTCTGCATGAGGGCGCCGACCATGATCAGGGGCACGCCCCGGCCGGAGGCAACAATGACATCATCACTACGCCCGATCCCGAAATGCGCCTTCCCCTGGGCCACCCGCTGGGCGGTGAGGGCATTCGGTCCGCCCTGCAGGATTTCGACCTCGAGCCCCTCCTCGGCGTAGTAGCCCTCGGCGAGGGCCTGGTAGAATCCCCCGTGCTCGGGCTGTGCATACCAGTCCGTCTGCAGGACCACCTTGAAGGGCTGGTCCTCCCTGGCGGCAGCGGTGTCCCCGCTGTCTCCACCACATCCGCAGAGGAGGAGAAGGCTGGTTCCGGAAATCAGTGAGAGCAGGATATGTTTCATCTTCAATCTTCCTTCTTGACCATTGAGTCATGCCAGTTGTGGAGCGCCCACCAGTGCAGGAGGTTGACGCAGCCGACAAAGACAAAGCCGAGTACGCAGGCCACGAGGGCGGTGGCGAAAAGGGCTGGAATCTTCAGCTGGGAATTGAAGACGATCGTCATGAATCCCAGGCCAGCCGCTCCGGAAGAGGAGGAACCGACAAAAATGTCCCCCGCAATCGCCCCGATGGGGGCGAGGGTCCCTGCTATCTTCAGTCCGGTCAGGAAATAGGGCATCGAATAAGGCACCCGCAGGAGGAGGATTTCCTGCGATTTGCTGGCATTGCAGATCCGGAAAAGGTCGATCAACTGCTTGTCCGTGGAGACCAGGCCCATCGTCGTGTTCGCAACCACCGGGAAAAAGCCGATCATGAAGGTGACCGCGGTTATGCTCGGCAATCCCTGTCCGAGCCAGATGACGAAAATCGGGGCAAGGATGACCACCGGGGTCATCTGAAGGACAAGGACCCACGGGTACATCGCCTGCTTGACCAGGATCGAGGAGGCAAGGAACATCGCAATCAGGTAACCGACGCTGACGGAAAAGAGGAATCCGATTGTGGCCGCCGTGAAGGTGCTGCGGGTCGCGCTCAGGAGAGCATCGCTCTCCTCCAAAAGGGCCTCCCAGATTTCGTGCGGATAGGGAAGCATTATTTTCCGGACGTTGTCCGCCTCTGTCCGGCTGAGGTTGTCCGTGGCCATCTGGTCGATCACCATGTAGTGGCCAATCCCATACCAGAGAAGGAAAATCAGGATCCCCGAGACAAGGGGCATGTACCAGACGCTGTGAACATTCGCCTTCATGATTCGCTGATGACGTCCCGCAGGGCACGGGTGGCTACGGCAAGGACTTCAAGGTATTCCGGGGATTCCCGTAATTCAGCCTTCCGGGGAAAGGCAAAGGGCACCTCGATGACGTCGGCGATCCGTCCCGGGTTTGCGGAGAGCACGACAATGCGCGTGGAAAGGAAGACCGCCTCCGCCACCGAATGGGTCACGAAAAAGGCGGTGAAGGGATCGCGCTCGCGAATTTCAAGGAGGTCCTCGTTAAGGCCGTCGCGGGTCATTTCATCAAGGGCCCCGAAAGGCTCGTCAAGAAGGAGGATCTTCGGTCGCACACTGAGGGCCCTGGCAATCGAGACCCGCATCCGCATCCCGCCGGACAACTGCCACGGGAATTGCCGCTCGGCCTCCTTCAAGCCGACCAGTTCCACCATTTCCCGGGCCCGTTCCCGGCGCCGGTCCCGCGCGTCACCACGGATCCGCAGAGGGAGCTCGACGTTTTCGAGGACGCGCGACCATGGCAGAAGATTGGCCTCCTGGAAAACGTAGAACATTTCCTCGCGCGCGTCGACGGGCTTCATGCCATCGATGACAAGGTCCCCGGCACTGACCGGGCTGAGGCCGGCAAGCAGTTTCAAAAGGGTGGATTTGCCGCACCCGCTGGGACCGATCAGGGACACGAACTCGCCTTCGCGGACCGAAAGGTCCAGGCTGTCCAGGACGAGGGGGCCCTTGCCGTAGCGTTTCTGCAGGGCGTCGAAACGGACGAAGGGCCTAGGCAGCATCGACGACCTCCTCGAGATAGAGCGCCGAGAGGTGTCCGGCATCGTGAAGGACGACCTGGGTCGCCCGCGCAAAAGCCTCAGGGCCCGGGACGGCATTGATCGGCTGGGAAGTGTTGGGATGCCTCGCCAGAAGCGGATACGCCGAGCTGCAGACATCCAGCAGGAGGGCCTCCCCCTGTCCGACGGAAAAGGCCGTGTCATCGAGCGGGATCATCAGCTCGGCCGATCCATCCTCCGTCAGGTTCTCCGGGTAAAGCTGGGCCGCTCCCAGCGACAGGAACTCGCTCCTGCTGCCCCGTCTCACGGAAAGGCGGACCACAAAGGCCGTGTGGCCGGCGGAGGAATGCACGTGCAGACGGCAGCGGGGCTGGCCGGCAAAGAACCGCCGTCCGGGGAAGGGTTCCGTCCGGTAGACCAGAAGGTTGTTCCCCTGCTGCCCGGGATAAAGGTCAACGGGACCCCAGGCATAGCTTCCGGCCTGCACGCCGGGGCCCGGGACCGGGACTTCCGGGTCGTACACAAAGCGGTCCGCGATTGTCCCCTCACCCGGTTCCTCCTCCCGCAGCCTCCCGTCGCCGAAGATCGAGTTTGCGTTCCCCCTGCTGCCAAGGAAAAAGGTCCGTCCAACGACTCCTTCCGGAGGCCAGGTACCGGCCTCGTGCCAGGCGAGATCGCCCATGGAGAAATAGCTCACGGGCGGGCCGGGAAAGGCGGATGCCGGCCTGTCCCCGCGGCACCAGTGGCGCATCCAGTCCGCCAGCAGCTCATCGACGGGATAACGGGCCGCCTCTCCGAGGTCCCTCCCGGCGACACGGGTTCCCCAGGGGATGTGCGTCCAGGGCCCGGCGACAAGTTTCTGCCGCGCCGGAACACGGGAGACCATGGCCCGGTAACCGTCCATGCTTCCGCGGGTGTAGAAATCATACCAGCCGGTCAGATGAAATGAGGGTATTTCCGCCAGCTCGGCGGTCCTGTGCAGCATGTTGAAAGCTTCCCAGTAGGCGTCCGGCTGGTCGTGGTGGAGCCACTCGCGCACGTAGGGGGCATTCCCCGGATCGGTCAGCGGGCTGACCTCGCGAATCGGAAACTGCCCCAGGAGGGATCCCGGGCTCGCGAAGCTTGCCTCCAGTCGTTCGTACAGGTCCCAGGCTTCCTGGCGTCGGGCATCCTCCCGCAGCATCTGGTTGCCCCAACCAAGGGTTCCCTGCTGCTGAAGTATCCCGCCCCGGTAAAACCAGCCGCTGTACAGGTCGAAGGCTGTCATGTGGGGCGCGATCGCCTTCAGCGCCGGCGGCCGTGTCGAGGCGGCCAGAAGCTGGGTGCTTGCCTGGTAGGAGAAACCGTACATGCCGACGCAGCCATTGGCCTTTTCAAGCTGGGCCGCCCATTCCACCGTCTGTCGCCCGTCGCCCGCCTCGTTGTGAAAGGCGTTGAAAACGCCCTCCGAATCACCGCGTCCGCGCACGTCCTGGATGACGACAATGAAGCCCCGGCGGCAATACCACGAGGGCTGCGCATAGACCACCGTCGAGGCGATGTCGCGTCCGTAGGGTTGCCGCATCAGGAGGACCGGATAGGGTCCCTCGCCGGGCGGTGTGTAGATGTCGGCAGCGAGGCGGACACCGTCCGGCATGCGGCAGGAAACGCCGTAGCGGACCTCAATGGCTTCCATCGATTTTTCGAGAGCACCGTTCATCTGCTATCCAGAGAAAATCCCCGCGGGAGGGGTTCAGGCCGTCGCCTTGGCGAGAAAGGGATTGGTCAGGTGGGTCTTCAGCTTGCCCGGATTGAGGAGGCCCTTCGGATCAAATGTGTCCTTCATCGCACGTTTCTCCTCCAGATTGGGATGCCGTCCACCCTCCTCGAGATAGAAGGTATGCGGATTGGCAATGGAGACGCCGATTTCCCCGCAGGCGGCGATGATTTCCTCGAGGCGTTCCCGGTCCTTGTAGTAGATTTTCGGCAGGCCCCCGACCCGGATGTCGGACGGTTGAGCCGGTAGCCATTTTCCGTCCTCATTCCCGGTCTCCCACGCCGTCCATTCAAGGTGCTGGAAGATTTCCCCCGGAAACCGTTCCCGGAGGTGCCGCATCTGCTCGGCGAAGTTCTCCCCGTATCCGCATTGCAGGTAGGTGTAGTTCGGATCCGCCTTTATCGCCCAGAGGGTGCCGTGGTTCCAGGTGTAATCCGTGATGTAGGGTGGCTTTAATGGCTCGGGCAGGGCCTGTTCGTAGACGCAACGCAGTCCGTCTCTCTCCGCCTCCGCGATGACCGCGTCGGCATGCGCTTCATCAATGAGGAGAAAGGTCGTGTGTTCCCCCTCGATGAGGTACTTCTTAAGGGGCCGGAAGAAACTGGGGACCGGGTTTTCAAACTGGGTCACCAGTCGCTTCGGGATCTCGACCCGTCGGGCAAGGGTGTCGGTCCATTCGAGCAGCTTTTCCCAATCCGCCGAGGAAAGGATCATTTGCCGGTAGGCGCGCCGGGGAGCAAGGCGCATCTCCACTTCAACCATGATACCCGTCGTCCCGTAGGCATGCAGGGCAAGGACAGCGTCCCGTTCGTGATAGGTCACCCGCTTCGGCTCCGCCTCCACACTCAGCATGGTCACCGATTTCACGTTGTCGGCGTTGGCGATCCCGCCCCAGGTAATCGATCCGATGCCGCCCGAGCCGCCGCAGAGGAAACCCGCAAGGCTGCTCTTGACCCAGGTCGAGGGAAGGCACCGGAATTCATAGCCTTCCTCGCGGGCCAACATCTCGATCTTCCCGAGTCGGGCTCCCGGTTCGGCCCGGACCACGCCATTCTCCACGGAGTGCACCGCGGCCATCCCGCTGATGTCAATGACCAGACCCCCGCAAAGGGGGATGCATTGCCCGTAGTTGCCGGTACCTCCCCCGCGCACGGTCACCGGCCAGTCCTCGCGGTAGCAGAGGGCGACCACGCGCTCCAGCGTCTCCAGGTCCTGGATACGGACCACCGCCGAGGCCCGCTTGTCCTCGAGGGACTCCCGCAGAACGGGTGAATACCAGAAAAAGTCCTTCGACAGTTTCTCCACTTTATCGCCCTCGCTGACAAGGCTCGCCTCACCGGTAAGCTCGACCAGCGCCCGCAGGCCCTCCGGTGGAATGGAAACAAAGGTAAATGAGCTCATACCGGTTCCCGCTAGCAGGTATGCTGCCAATCATTAACCCCTTTACTGGTATCCAAATTGCTGGTGCCAGGGATATGATCCGTACGGAAACAGATGACGGCTGGCTCCTTGTCGGCCATCAGGACCACGCCCGCCTCGCGGGGGAAATCGGGGCCCTCTGGGGAAACGACCGCTTCCCCGCCCCGGAACCGCTTGAGGACGTCCTCCTCGCGGTGAGCCGTCATGACGACGCCTGGGCCGGTCGCGACGCCACCCCGGAACTGGCCCCGGACGGGACGCCGGCGGCTTTCTCAAGCGAGCTCGTGGGAACCTATTCGGCCTTTGAGAACATTGATCTTGAGGCCTACCTGAAGGTCCGGGGCGAGGCCACCGAGACCGTGGCCCGGGAAAACCCGCTCGCGGCCGTGCTCGTCAGCATGCACACCGTCAACCTCCTCACCGAACAGGCCGACCTTTCCGCCCTCTCTTCCGCGGACCGCGCCCTCCACGCCGCCTTTGTCGAGTCCCAGCGTCGGCGCCAGGAAACGCTTAAGGCCGCCATCCCGGCATCCGGGAGGCCTTCCGGGGAAGACCTCCAGCGTGCCTTCCGTTTTCTCCAGGCCTGTGACAGTCTCTCCCTCGTGGCCTGTGTCGCCTATCCCCATAGCATCGCCTTGCGCCACCGCCACCCGACAAGGAAGGGGGAGGAAATGGCCATCCTCGCCCATCCTCTGGATTCCGGAAGCTATCGCCTCGATCCCTCCCCCCTGCGCCAAAAAACCGCCCTTTTCTCCGTTCCCGCCCTTGCCATCCGTGGGAAGCGGTTCCCTTCGGAGGAGGCCTTTCATGAAGCCCTGAAGAAGGGGCATCACCACTCCATGAAACTCACCATTCACCACTGATTTCCGCCAGACCTCAACGCCATGAACAGAATCATACAGATCCTCGGGCCCCGCCTGACCAAATTAATCCAACAGGCCGGGGCCGTCCTCGCGGGGACCGGAATCCTCCCCGCGGCGGATTTGACGCCCGTGACCATGCAGCTGGACTGGATATTCAACGCCCAGTTCGCCGGCATCTACCAGGCCGCCGAACAGGGCTATTTCAGGGAAGCGGGCCTGGAGGTGGAAATCCTCCCTGTGGATCCGGAGATGAAGACGGTCGAGAGCGTCCTCGGGGGTGCTGTCGCCTTCGGCTCGGCCGAGAGCAACGTGCTTCTCAAGGCCCATGCCGGGGGGGCACCGGTCAGGGTGCTGGCAACAATGTTCCAGGACAGCCCCCTCGGCTGGATGTATTTAAAGCATCGTGACATCGAAAGCTTCGCCGACCTCGCCGGCAGGAAAATCGGCATCCATCCCGACGGGGAAAAGGTTCTTGCCCTCGCTTCCGCCAGAGCCGGGCTGGAACCGGGGGATTTCATCCTGCCGCATGTCGGCCATGACATCGGCGTCCTCCTCAGGGGGGAGATCGACGCCATGCAGTGCTATGCCATCGACGAGTTTGTCAAGTTGCAGCTGGCCACCGGTGGCAAGGGGGGCCTCTTCATGGCAAAGGATCTCGGCTACAAGGCCTATTCCCAGGTCATTTTCACGACCGCCCGGACCGTGGAAACCCATCCCGGCGTCGTCCGTTCCTTCCTCCGGGCAGTCCAGCGCGGCTGGACCTACGCCCTCGACCACAAGGAGGAGACGGTCGACCTCATTCTCCGTGAATACAACCCGGACCTCAATCGGGACCATCAACTCGCCTCCCTCGGGAAAATCGAGGAACTCGTCCGGCCCGGCGGCGCGGCTCCGCTCGCTCCGGTCCGGAGGGACGTCTTTGCCGCCAGCATGCGGATGTACCGTGAGACCGGCATTCTCTCCAGCGGGACCGATCTCGGGGACCTCCTTGAGCTCCGCTTCACGCCCGGCCAGCCATGATCCTCCTCGAAAACTGCCGTCTCCCGACCTGTGTCCTCTCCGGCGTCGATGCCGGCGCCCTTCCCTCCGGCGACCCGCTCGTCAATCCCGTCGTGGAGGCCCGCCTTGTGATCAAGAATGGACGAATCGAGGCCATCGAGCCGCCGGGAGGGGCGCCCCCGGACCAGCCGGACCTCGAGGTGACCGACATGAAGGGAGCGCTCCTCCTGCCACGCTTCCTCGATGCCCATGTCCACCTCGACAAGGCCCATACCTGGGACCGGGCCCCGAACCGTTCCGGAACCTTCGCCGAGGCCATCGACATCCTCGGGAGGGACCGGGACCGCTGGGATGAGGACGACCTGTACCGCCGTGCCAACTACACGCTCAAGTGTGCCTGGGCCCACGGGACGACGGCCGTCCGCACCCATCTCGACACGGGGCTCCCCCTGTCGGAAACCAGCCACCGCGTCATGGCCGGCCTGCGCCGCGAATGGGCCGGGAAGATCGAACTCCAGTCCGTCAGCCTGTGCAGCGTCGAGGCCTACGCGACCGAAGCCGGACCCGCCCTCGCGGATCTTCCCCTGCGCCACGGGGCCTCCGCGATCGGGGGAATGCCCGTCATGAATCCCCGCCTTGAGGACCAGCTGGACGCCCTCCTCCGTCTTGCCTCCGAGCGCGGATGCGGGGTTGACCTCCATGTCGACGAAAGCGGCGATCCGGAGGCCCGGACCCTCCTCGCCGTGGCCGAGGCCGTCCTCCGGAACGGTTTTGCCCATACCGTCACCTGCGGCCATTGCTGCAGCCTCGCCGTTCAGCCTCCGGAGGTCCGGCGCACCACCATGGAGAAGGTCCGCGCCGCCGGTATCCACATCATCAGCCTGCCCCTCTGCAATCTCTACCTGCAGGACCGCGTGGCCCATGGGGAAAAGGAGGCCGGGCAGGCCGAAACCCCTTCCTGGCGCGGGATCACCCTCATCAATGAATGGATGCGGCAGGGGACGGTGACCGCCTGTGCCAGTGACAATGTCCGGGACGCCTTTTACGCCTATGGTGACCTCGATGCCTTCGAGGTTCTCCTCACCAGCATCCGCGCCGCTCATCTCGACAACCAGCTCCAGCGGGCCGTCGAGGTCGTCACAACCGCGCCGGCCACGATCATGGACCTGCCCCGCCATGGGCGCATCGCCCCGGGTCTTCCCGCGCGCCTGATCGCCTTCGAGGGCCGGTCCTTTTCCGAGTGGCTCAGCCGTCCGCGTCAGCCCCGGCGGCTTTTTGAGAACGACCGCTGGATTCAACCCGCCGTTCCCCATCCCGCCGAACTGGATCCGGCCTGACCGCGGATCCGTCCTCCTCGAGATGCAGGCGCCCGTCCCTGCGGAAGAGGGCCGCGCGCCGGGCGGGCGGCAGGGCACGCAGGGCCTCCCAGAGGATATCGCGGACGGAGCTGCCGCAATAACGCACCGCCTCCCGTTTCCAGGACAGGCCCGCCTCCCGGAAAACGGCCTCGTATCCCCCCATTCCCTCGGCCACGTAGCCGTGCGTCAGGATCCGGCACTCCCGACCGGTAAATCCCGGCAGGTTTCCGCGGGCCACTTCATCCAGCTGTGCCACGGAAATATCCGGGTCCGTCCCCTGGAAGCGGACGCGGTAACGAAGGTTGCCACTGAAATGGAGCATCCCCCGCTCTTCAAGGTAGCGGGCCGGAAGGAGCAGCCGGCGGGCGTTTGCCGCCAGCAGGGCGGGCAGCCGCCCGGGCGGCACCCGGATTTCCGCGAGGCAGTCAGCGTATCCAAAATAGGAATACCAATCTTCGATGGTGAGGTCCCCTTCCGGGAAGGCCCCCGGGAAAAAGCGCACACAGAGGGCCGCAAGGGTCAAGGGGCCCTCCCCGGCGGTGTCGCGGAGGAGGTCGGTGAGGCCGTTGATGAGGGCACATTCGCCGCGATAACCGTCCCTTGCGGGCCGTTCACCAACGGAAGGCCCGGAGCCTTCCGGGAGCAGGCCACCGGGAAGGTTCCCCCCAGCTGTTGAAAAGGCTGACTGCCTGACCGGGGCTGCGACCAGGGGCTCCACCTGCAGGGTCCATCCTTCCTCCCCCCTGCGCGCCGAGCCGAGATACTGGCCTTGCTGTCCGCACTGGAGGTAATGGCCCCCCTGGGTGGTTCCAGGCGGAGGGACAACACTATGGGTGTGCGCACCCAGAACAAGGACCTCTGCCGGCAGTGTCTTCAGGAGATCGTGGTCGGAGAGAATACCGTCGGGAGTCTGCTCGCCCAGATGGGAAAGGATGATCAGGCTGTCCACCCGGCCCTGGAAATACGGCAACCAGTTGTCCACAACCCCGACCGGGTCCTCCAGGTGTTTCCAGGCTTCACGGGTCTGGTGAAGGCAGAGGAGGCCGATAATCGCCGTCACATGCTGGTCAAATTCGACCACCACCGCCGCATGATGGCTCTTCCGCAATACGGAGTCCGGACGCAGGTGGCTGAGCACCCGTTCCAGTCCCGGGCTCGCTTCCACCATTTCCCGGTAGCGGTCCCATCCCCAGTCGAGATCATGGTTTCCGGGCACCACAAGGTCGACACCGGCCTGAACCATGTCCGCATAGGCCCGGGAATAGGGATGGCCACCGTGGAGGGAAGCATCGCGGCGTGAACCGCCCCCATGTTCATCACCGCCAGAGAGGGTCAGCCAGTCGCGCCCGGCACGGATGGCCGAGGCCTCCCGTTCCGGAAGGCGTCCCGCAAGGGCATCGAGCCGGCCATGGGAATCGTTGAAATAAAGGATCTCGGGAGCCGCGCCGCCCTTGCCCGCAGGGCACCCCGCACCCCCTTCCCCCGGGATCCAGAGGCGTCCCCCCGAGCGGGTCCAACCCGCCCGAATCCATCCCGTCTTCTCTCCTTTACCTCGAAGCATTCCCCGGGGAAAGAGCAGAAGAAATTCCACTTTTCCGAATCCATGGAGGTTTCCTGCAAATTGGCGGAGGACCTGCTCCGGAAAGGGAAATGAGTCTGCGGTACTGCAAAATCGCCCTTGTAGCGACAAACGCCTTCTTCCTCCTCCTGGTCGTTTTCAACAACATCACCGATTACGGGTCGAATCTCCTCTTTGTCGAGAATGTCCTCAACATGAGCACGACCTTCGAGGACAACAACGCCATGTGGCGGGCAATCGAGAACCCCTTCGTCCACCACCTGTTCTACGCCACGATCATTCTCTGGGAAGTGGCCGCCCTCGTCGTCATCGCCATCGGGGCCGTCAAGCTCTGGGAGGCGCGCTCGGCCGCCGCCCCCACCTTTGAAAAGGCCAAGGGGTGGGCCGCCGCCGGTCTCACCATCAGCATGCTTCAGTGGTACATCGCCTTTGTCTCCGTTGGCGGGGAATGGTTCCTCATGTGGCAGTCGGAAACCTGGAACGGCCAGGATGCGGCCATGCGGATGTTCCTCATGATGGGTCTCTCCCTCATTTTTCTCACCCAACGCGAAAGCACATGAAAACAAATCTTGCCCTTGTTCACGAGGAGACCTTCTGGCCCTTCTTCTCATGGAGGGAATTCTCCCTCATGCCCGACCGGCCCGGCATGGTTGTCATCATTCCGGTCACCGGCTTCACGGACTGGAATCCCGTCCTCCCGCTCGACTTTGAGGAGCAGCTCCTCCTCGCCCTCCTCCGCGAAACCCTTTCCGGGATGGAGACAAGCGGGCGCTTCCTCGTCATCCCCCCACAGCGCTTCAACCTCGGGAAAAAGGAACGCTCCTTTTTTACCGTCGATCCGGAAACAGCCCACGCGACCCTTGAGGAGATTGTCCGCTCCATCCACGGGCATGGCTTCCGGAAAGTCCTCTTCCTCAACAGCAATCCCCTGAACGAGGACCTGGTCGACTGTGCCGGGAGGGACCTGCGCATCGCCCTCGGGCTCCAGCCGTTCTGCATCAACCTCGGCAGCATCGGCCTCGACTGGGAGTCGCCCGAGGGTCTGGAGCGGATTGCGGGCATCGAAAAAGACCTCCGCGGGGAAGGATCCCCCTCCCCCCGGACCGCGGAGCTTGCCTCACGGCTCCGTTCCCTGCTCGAGGAGGTCCGCCGGTTCCGCGAGCTCCCGGACAACGGGGCCATCCCCCGGAAAAACGCCCTTTCATGATGTACCCGACATACCGCGACCGCTACCTTCCCGCCCTCACCCGTGCGGAAATCGATTCCCTTCCGGCAAAGGAGACCACGCCGGTCATCCTGCCAGTCGGGGCCGTGGAGCAGCACGGGCCCCACCTTCCGGTAGGGGTCGACGCCCTCATCGGCCAGGCAAGGCTCGATTACGCCCTTCCCCGCCTCCCGAAGGAGCTTCCCCTCTGGGTCGCGCCGGCGATCCAGATTGGCAAGAGCAACGAGCATACGGGCTTTCCCGGGACCCTTGCCATCTCCAGGACCGTCCTTCGCCGCCAGCTGCTGGCCATCGCCGGCCAGATCAGGGAGTGGGGATTCCGCTGCCTCCTCATCCTCAACACCCATGGTGGGAATAAACAGGTCATCAACTACACCATCCGGGAAATCGGGGATTCCCTCGGAATGGAGGTCCGGAAGCTCCAGCCCTCCAGTAACCTGGAGATCGACCCGCAGGAGGCCGCCTACGGGTTTCACGCCGGCGCGATTGAAACCAACATCATGCTCGAGATTCTCGATGGCAGGCGCGTCGACCTCTCGCACGCCACCTGCGAGTTCCCGGCCTGGATTGACGGCGAGGGCCTGCTCCGCCCGGAATCCGCACCGGCCATCTATTCCTGGGTGACCTCGGACATTTCCAATTCCGGGGTCATGGGCAACGCCCGGGCGGCCTCGCCGGAGGCCGGCAAAGCCTGGTTTGAAGCCGAGACGGAGTCCCTCGTGACCGCGATTCAGGCCGCCTGCACCGCGTTTCAGGAGGCTGCCCTGTCATGAGTCCCCACTACCTCGACCGGTCTGTTTCAACTTCCCGCTGGGACAATTCGCTCCCGCCGAGGATCACCATCGCCCCGGGGGACTCCATCACCATCGAGACCCGGGACGCCAGCGACGGGCAGGTCCGGCCCGACATGTCCTCCGCTGAATTTGCGACCATCGACACCGGCCGCATCCACGGCCTCACGGGACCCGTTGCCGTTGACGGAGCGGCCCCGGGCGACGCCCTCGAGGTCGTGATCGACGGCTACGAGCATGAGGGGTGGGCCTGGACGAGCATCATTCCCGGTCTCGGACTCCTCGAGAAGGACTTCGATAAGCACTTCCTCCATATCTGGAAGCTCGAGGGGAACCAGACCACGTCGATGCCCGGAACCCGCCTCGAACTGCGGCCCTTTGCCGGGATCATCGGTGTCCAGCGCTCCGAGGCGGGGGTTTTCCGGACCCGTCCCCCCGGGCCGTGGGGAGGCAACATGGATGTCCGCCACCTTACCGAGGGAGCCCGGCTCTTCCTCCCCGTTTTCACCGCGGGGGCGGGCCTCTGCACCGGCGATTGCCACGCCGCCCAGGGGGACGGCGAGGTCTCCATCAATGGCATGGAAGCCCCCATGAAGGTGCGTTTCACGGTTCACCTGCACAAGGACATGAAACTGGAGGGGCCCTTTGCCATCACCCCCGGAGAACAGGTTCCCGCCCGCTACGGCACCGGGTCCTGGTCGACCTTTATTGAGTCGGATCCGGATCCCAGGGAGGCTGCGCGGCGGATAATCCGGCGCGCCATCGACCACATCGGCAAGCGTATCGGGATTTCCCGTGAGGAAGCCTGTGTCCTCTGCAGTGTCGTCCTCGACCTGAAACTGTCCCAGGTTGTCAATGTTCCCATGACCACCGTTTCCGGATACCTTCCGGAAGCAATCTTCACGGACTGATCCCGGCGAGGAAGGCCGACAGCGTTGGCAGATCGGCGCCCGCATACTGGATTCCGGTAGTCAGCGGCCCCCCCTGCCAGAGCACGGGTTCAAGGAGTGCCGGCCATCCGGCGAGGGAAAAGGGTGTCGTCAGGGCAAGGAGGCGTTCCCGGAAAGGCTCCGTGAGGTCCCCTTTGCGGGGCGACGGGCAGGGAACCGCCGGAAGGGCCAGCACCGTTCCTGGACCCACCGCTGTTGTGAACCACGCATCGAAGTCCCGTCTGATCCGGCGGGCCTGTTCAATATCGCTCATTCTCCAGTGACGGGCCCGTTCGATACGCCCGAAAACCGCCGGATCGTAGGCTTCCCTGTAGCGGTCCAGCCAGTCCCCGTGAACCTCAAGGGCTTCAAGGCTCTGGAGAACGCTGAAGGCCGCGGGGAGCGTCTCCATCCATTGCGACAGCTCCCCGGCAAGGGATTCATCGACCTCCATTCCCCGTTCCGCAAAGGCCTTCCGGTAACCGCGGGTCACCTCGTCGCTGAGACACCAGGAGGAGGAAATAGCCCCCAGCTTTCGCACCTCCAACGGCTTTCCGGATGCAGCCTTGGGACCCGCGCCCGTCAGGGCCTCATGGACACGCCTCAGCTCCCCCGGTGACCGGGTGAAGAAACCCGCCGTGTCAAGGGAGGGCGCAAGGGGAAAGCATCCCCTCATCAGGAAACCCGGGCTGTAGCGAATTCCCCATACCCCGCAAAAGGCTGCCGGAACCCGGATCGATCCGCCGGTGTCGGTCCCAAGGGCAAGGGGTACCCAGCCTTTGGCCACGGCATAGGCCGAGCCGCTGCTCGAACCCCCGCTGAGGCGCTCCCCGTCCTCCGGATGCGGGCAGTCCCCAAAATGCGGGTTTTCCCCCGAAAGGCCGTAGGCAAACTCATTCAAATGCGTCTTTCCCCGGCAGACTGCCCCCAGGCAGCCAAGGCTCGATACCATCGCCGCATCCTCCGCGGGGGGCGGACGCAGGTCGCCGAGAAAGGTGGAGGAGGCTGTCGTGGGCCAGCCCGCAACGTCAAAGACATCCTTTACGAGAAAATCCATTCCGGCCAGCGGTCCCGGAGAAGCGGCCTTTGCGGTACCGGGAAGCCAGGCAATGGCCGGGCTGTTCGGGTCAAGGGCTTCAGCCTCCTCGCGACGGTCGCTCATCATCCGTCAATACAAGCGGATTCCGTACCATCGGTACAGGTTTTACGGACCGCTTCTTCAGATCCTGTTTGACGGACCCTTCCCAAGAGCATCCCTTTGAAAGATGGATACAATCGAAGAAAAACTCGCCGCCCTTGGGCTCAGCCTTCCCGAGGCACCCGCCCCCGGGGGAAATTACCTTCCCTACCGCATTTCCGGGAACCAGCTCATTCTCGCCGGCGTCATCTGCGTCAAGGACGGGGAGATGACCCATACCGGCCAGGTCGGGGACACCCAGTCCATCGAAAGCGGCTATGAGGCCGCCCGGGTCTGTGCTCTCAACGTCCTCGCCGCGATCAAGGGGGCCCTCGGTTCCTTTGACCGTGTAAGCCAGTTCCTCTACATGGGCGGTTACGTCAATGCCGTCGCCGGATTCGACCAGAGTCCACAGGTGGTCAACGGGGCCAGCGACCTCTTTGCCGAAGTTTTCGGGGAAAAGGGAAAGCATGCCCGGGCCGCCGTCGCCGTCGCCGGATTGCCGAAAAACTCCACCGTGGAACTCCAGACAGTGATCGAGTTCACCTGATCCCTCCCGACCCCCTGTCGCCGGGTTGTTCCCGGCGAACCGGATTCATCAGCCGCCCGATTCCCTCGATCTCGACCTCCACGCAGTCCCCCTCGGCAAGGTAAGATGGGGGATCCTGGCCGCTCCCGGTTCCCCCGGGCGTCCCCGTGAGAATGACCGTCCCCGGCCGCAGCGTCGTGCTCCCGCTAAGGAAGCTGACAAGCTCCCGTACTGGAAAAATCATGTCCGAGGTGTGCCCCTCCTGCCGCAGCTCGCCGTTGACCCATGTCCGCAGGACCAGGTCCTGCGGATCGCCGATGCGCCCGGCCGGCACGAGCGTCGGACCGAGGGGACAGAAGGTGTCGAAGGTCTTCCCGCGCACAAACTGGCCCCCTCCTTTCCCGAACTGCCAGTCGCGGGCACTCACATCGTTGCCGCAGAGATAGCCCGCCACATGTTCGAGGGCGTGCTCCGGGGGGCAGTTGCGGCAGGTCCGCCCGATGACAACGGCCAGTTCCCCTTCATAGTCCACTTCCTCCGCAGGCAGGTGGACGGGAAGCTCAATCGCCTCACCCGAGCCGATGACCGCGTTTCCCTGCTTCATGAAGACAAGCGGATAGTCCGGGAGGGGCTTTCCTATTTGCCGGGCATAACTGCGGTAGTTGAGCCCGATGCCGAAGACGGCAGGCACCCCCTCCTTTCCGGGAAAGGGAAACCCTGTGGAGGCTGGGCCTTTCATTCCATTCCCCTCAAAGGCTGCGGACAACGCGTTCCAGTTGTTCAATGTAGTCGGCCACATAAGGCCTCGGTTCGATTGCCTGAGCCTCGCTGAGAAAGTGAAGCGCCTCCTGATAATCCTTTCGCGCTACGTGCATCCGCGCGAGGGCGTGCAGGGCCCGCACCTCGACTTCCTCGATCCGGGTCGCCCGCTCGTACTGGAGGACGGCCTCTTCTGTCTTGCCGGTGTCACGGTAATAGTCCCCAAGGCTGATCAAGGCTGCCCCGTTCAGGGGATCGCGCTCAATAATGCTCCTCAGGAGCCCGGCGGCCTCATCGCGGCGGCCCTCCGCAAGAGCAAGCTGCGCCTCCAGGTTCAGGGCCCGGAGTTCCTGGTCCTCGGGCAGGCTCCCCTCAAGGGCTTCCCGGACCGTTTCGAGGAAGGTCTGGGCCTGTCCTGTGGCCCCGCGCGTAAAGAGGTTGTCGACAACCGTCAAAAGGCGGTCCGCTCCTGGTTCGCTGCTTTCAAGAGCCGCCTCGTAGGCCCTTACGGCAAGCGGCGACATCCCCTCGTTGAGATAGATGTCACCGAGAAGGAGGAAGCTCTGCCCCGAAGCCCCCCCCTGGCGGGCCACCCATTCAAGGTTGGCCGCCGCTTCGAGGGTGCGGCCTTTTCCAAGGAAGGCATTCGCCTGCTGCAGCCAGAGGTTGGTTGCCTCCGGGTCTTCCGCGAGCATCTCGTCGAGCAGGGCAAGGGCCCCTTCGAGCTCGTTCGCATCGAGGAGGGCGTTCAGCTTTCCCGTCTTCCAGTCAGCGCTTTCAGGCTGGAAGAGAAGGGCCTGGTTGTAGGCCGAAAGGGCCTGCGTGGGCTTGCCCAGGTTGAGGTAGGAAAACCCGACCAGGCCCCAGACCGTGCCGCTGTTCGCGCCCAGTTCGATGGCCTTGGTCAGGGCCGGGACCGCCTTGGCGTGGTCTCCGGCCTGGACGCGCGCCAGGCCGAGATTCTGAAAGGCCCGCTGGAAAGTGGGAAAGCGGTCGATGGCCTTTTCATAATACGCCATCGCCGTGGCGAGGGAACCGTTCTGCAGATGCAGGCTTCCAAGGGTGTAGTCGAGGGCGGGACTGTATTCCCCCTCCTCCCCTGCCGAGGCTTCGGTGATGAACGCCTCTATGGCCTCGATCGCCGCGTCCGGCTGGTCCTGCATGAGCTCCGCGATCTCCTTGAAAAGGGCCTCCTCATCGGAATTGATCCGGGGGTTGACCTCCCCGTTGAAAGCGTAACTGCCCGTGAACCAGTTCACGAAATCCGGGTTGCTCCAGGTGTTCTCATGCAGCTCATGCGGCTGTCCCCCGACGGTAGCGGCCAGGGGCAGCATCATCACAATGACGGGAAGGGATAATCTCTGTATCCAGGTATTCATGCTGTATTTTCAGTGTTGAAGGTTAAAAACGGAATCCTATCGGAAGAACATAGCGGGCCTTGACGACTTCCCCGTTCTTGCGCGGAGGGGTCCATGTCCACTGTGCCAGAGCCCGTCGGGCCGGTTCCTCCAGCTCGGGATGAGAGCTTTCAATGATGCGGCGCACGGCGGTGTTGCCCGACTCGTCGATCATGATCTCCACCCGGACCAGTCCGGAAATGCGTTCCTGGCGGAATCGTGACGGCGGCTCCATCTTCACCTGCCGGACCGGTCGCGGGAGCTCGTCGAGGTCTTTCACATTGAAGAGCTGGGTTTCGAGGGCCGCGTCCGGGGAAAGGTCGAAGGCTTCAAACCCGCCCGCGCCCGAAAGCGCGTCTCCGATACCCGGGTTCAGGGCCAGTTCCAGCTGGGCGAGGTTCATCGGCGGTGGAGGCGGGCTCATTTCAGGCGGTGGTTCCTCCGGGGGCGGCTCCTCCGGCGGATCCTCGATCTCGGGCGGCGGAGGGGGAGGGGGCTGCACCACGTCGAACGAACGGACGTCCTTTTCCTCGGGCTTCAGCCCCGTGAGGAACTGGGTGAAGGGAATGACAAGGAGGATCGCCAGGCTGAGCAATCCGCCAAAGAGAATGGAACGCAGGCGCACCATGGGTCCTTATTCGGTGGCCACGTTCACGATTTGGGCTCCCGCCAGCTTGGCCTCGTCGATCACCCGGACAAGGAGTTCCGTGGGGACGGTCTTGTCCGCCTGCACGATGACCGGCATGTCCTCCCGCTGGGTGAGGCGGCGCACCGTGGCCCGAACGCCCGCGGGTCCGATTTCCCGCCCGCCGTAGACGACTTTCCGGTTTCCTGTAATGGCAATGAGAATACTGTTTTTTTCAAGGTCCCGGGCCGAGGCCGCCTCCGGCTTGTTCACGTCGACCCCGGTTTCCTCGACGAAGACGGTCGTCACGATGAAAAAGATCAGGAGAATGAAAACCATGTCGATCAGGGGGGAGATATTGATCTCGTCGCTCCCTTCGGATGATCCTGAGTAGTGGCGTTTGATGCTCATGATGCGCGCAGATGCCGGTGGCGTTGAAAGGATTGCATGGTGAAGGTTTCAAGCTGGTTGAGAAAGAGCTGGAACTGGCCCCGCCGCCGGCGCACGAGGTGGATCAGGACATAGCCGGGTATGGCCAGCACGAGCCCGGTCTGGGTCGTGATCAGGGCCTCCGATATCCCTCCCGCGACGAGGTCGATGGTGTTGCCCCCGGAACTGGCCCCGAGGCCGGAGAAGGTCGACAGCATCCCGGTGACCGTCCCGAGCAGGCCCGCCAGCGGGGCCGTGCTGACAAGCACGGCGGCCATCCGCAGACGCGCATCCACCCCGGAAAGATGGAGGTGCCTGAGCTGGTTGACCCGGCGGCGGATGTCTGATTCCGAGAGGACATCCTCCTGGACATGCCTGACCATGTCCCCGACCGGTCCCTCCGCTTCGTCGGGGCGGTCCACCCAGTGGGCCCAGCGGTCCACGTCCGCCTGTCCTGCCAGGATCCTGTTCAGGCTGAGGTAGATATCGATGATGGTGGTGTAGATGAGCATCCCCAGAAGCGCGAGAGGCAGCATCAGCCAGCCCCCATCGGTCCAGATTTTCCAGACGGTCTCGAGTGCGGTCTCCATCGGTTCCAGACGGGCCCTCAGGCCGCCTCTCCGGTCTGCCTGCGTGCGGACACGCCATTGACAAAACTCATCGCGTTGCCCTCAAGGGCCGACATGATGGCCTTCGCCTTGCGGCTCAGGATGGCATGGAGAATCAGGGAGGGAATGGCCACGATGAGGCCGAACTCCGTCGTGATCAGGGCCTCGGAAATCCCGCTTGAAAGGGACTTGGCGTCCCCCGTCCCGAAGAGGGTGATGAGTTTGAAGGTATTGATCATGCCCGTCACCGTTCCCAGCAGGCCAAGGAGCGGCGCGGTTGCCGCGGTGACGGCGATCACCGGCAGGAGCCGATCCACTTTCGGCTGGGCCTCGACAATTTTCTCGAGGAGGATCTCCTCGAGGAGTTCCTTCGACTCCCCCGCGTTGGAAATGCCGGCCACCAGCATCCCGGAAGCCGGTTCCGGCAGTTCCCGCGCCTCCGCGAGGGCCTCCTTCTGTTTGCCCTCCCGAACGAGGTCAACCAGTTCACGAATGCCGGAGGGCGGGACCGTCCGGATCCAGAAAAGCTCGAAAAACTTGAAAAAGGCGATCCCCAGGGACAGGCCCGCGGCAAAGAGGATCGGGTAGATCCAGACACCTCCCTTGAGGATGTGTTCAACGAGGCTTTCCTCGGTTGAGGCCATGGCAATCGCCTTTCCAAGGGTCGGATCGAGGGGCAGCCGCCCCGAACCCGCCGAGGCAAAGGCCGCCACATCCGGCCCATAGGGACCCGCTTCCACGAGCACCGGCACATCCGTGTCCCCGCGGAGGGCTATTCCGCTGTTGCCCGCGGCATCGCTGAAAAAAGTCGTCGGCCCGTAGAGGATGAAGCGTCCCTCCACAAGGTCGCCATCCCCCGCGATGATGCTCCCATCAATCCCCGTCCCTCCGGAGAGGCCCTCAAGCCGGTCCAGCCCGAACTCAATCCCCTCCATCTGGCGGGCAAACTGCTCCTCGAGGGAAAGCGAGGGGTTGTCGATGGAGGCAAGGGCCCGGTCAAGCTCGTCACGGTAGAGGGCAAGCTCACTCGGGTCGGCGCGGGTCTCAAGTCCGCTCAGGTACTCCGTGACCAGTCCGGCGATGTAATCAATTTCCTCCTCCCGGGCCTTGATGTCGGCCTCCAGGGAGTTGATGTCAAGTCCGCCACTGTCGCGCAGACGCTGTTTGCGTTCGTCCTCCCGGCGCAAGTCGAGCACCTCCGTCTCGAGGGTGTTCAGGCGCTGTGAAAGCGGGATTTTCTCCGCCGCAATCTCCTCGCGCAGTTCCGAGAGGCGCCCGAGGGCATCCTCAATCGTCTCCTCCGGGGAGAGGCCCTCCGTCGCGTAGGCTCCGGGGAGCGGGCTCAGGGCCGGGAGAAGGCCGGCCAGTGTCATTAAAAGTCTCATACGAATTGGATCTCCGTTCAGGTTCTCTCAGTCGGCCGAAAGGGATGCCGGAACCGGCGAAAAGGCCGCCTCCCGGGTGCCGTTGTAGACACTGATGAGGGCCGCGATCTCCTTTGCCGCGTCAGAGCTTTCACGCCATTCCCACCCTTCGGGTGTCGGATATCCGACCCCGGCATGGCGCCCGCGGGCATCCGAAAAATAGGCTCCGGCAAGCCCGAAGTAGAGGCTTTCCACTTCGACCTGCTTCCCATCAATACGGCGGATCTCCACTTCACGCTGGACACCTCCGTTGAACTTTTCCGCAAAATTCAGAAGGCCGACGACGGCCTGCAGGCGTTCCGTGACGGCTAGTCCCGAGGGGTCGCCGTCCTTCGGGATGCGCTCGTAGAGCCGCGCCGTTTCCTCCTTGAGAGGGTCCGGAAAGCTCCGGTAGAGCCCGATCACCCGGCGCTCAAGGACCTCAAGCGGTTCCTTGAGGCCGGCAACGGAGGCCTTCAATGCCTCCCGCCGCTCGGAAAGGTCAGCGCGCTTCTCATCCACTTCATCAAGGCCCTCCTCGGCCGCGCGGATGCGCTCCCCGAGGCGCTCTTTTTCGGATTCCATGAGGGCAATACGGTCCTTCACGATTTCCTTTTCCGCCGCCCAGTCAGAAGCGTCGCGTGAAATTTCACTCTCGATCCGGACCCATTCCCGGAGCGCCTCCCGGGTTTCTGAGGGACCGCCCCATGACCACCCCGCGGAAAGCGTCAGAAACCCGGAAAGAGCGAGGATTGTACAGATTTGCTTAATGTATATTCCCATTGATGTTTCGGTATGCTATTGGCTTGGTTTCCAGCGGGATCCATGCCAATCCCCGACAATCGATTTATTATGCGAGCTTTCAATTATGAGCGTTTTTTTGCCGGTTTTCTGCGCCGGAACGGCTTTGTTTTCGCCCTCCTGGGCGCGGTCCTGCTGGCCTTTGTCCTTCCCGGTCTGGGGGCGGACAACGGCCCCCTGAGAGCGGGCCTGCTGGGGAAGGCGGGCGTCATGGTCATATTTTTCCTCCAGGGCCTCTCCCTGAAGACACGCGAGCTGGCCTCCGGGATACGGGACCTGAAAATCCACGCTTTTGTCCAGGGCTGGATATTTTTGCTCTCCCCCCTTGTTCTCGGGTCGGCAGGCCTTATCCTCGGAACCTTCGGCCAGCCCGGACTGGGAGCCGGCTTTTTCTACCTGGGCCTCATTCCGACAACCATCTCGAGTGCGGTCGCCTTCACCTCGGCCGCCGGTGGCAACGTTGCCGCCGCTATTTTCAACACCACCTTTTCCAATGTGCTCGGGGTGTTCTGGGTCCCGGCCGGGTGCCTCCTCATTTTTTCAACCGGCGGGGGTCTTCAGGGAGACCTTCTCGCTCCTCTTCTCCTGCAACTGGCCTGGCTCATCCTTCTTCCCCTGGCCACGGGGCAGCTTCTCCGTCCCCTGGTCTTCCAGAAGGCTTTTTTCAGGGTGGTTTCGCCCTTCTTCAAGTACGTCAACCATGGGATTATCCTCTTTATTGTCTTCACCGCCTTTTCCAAAAGCGTCCTCGACGAGACCTGGGGGGATGTCTCCCCCCTCTCCCTTCTGCTTCTCCTTCTCCTCACCCTTGCTGCGGTCCTCCTCATCCACGGGGGGGTCTGGCTCTCCGGCGCCTGGATCCGCGCCGATCCCGCCGAACGGGTGACGGCCCTTTTCTGCGGTTCCCAGAAAACCCTTGCCGCCGGGGCCCCCATGGCAATGGCTATTTTTGCCGATGGCAGCCCCCTCGGGGAAAGCAGCCTGAGCATGATTCTCCTCCCCTTGCTCTGTTACCATCCCCTGCAGCTCTTCCTTGCTGCTTTCCTCCTGCCGCGCGTGGAAAGGGACCATTCCTGATCGACGGCCCAACGGCATTCTCCGGTTGCATTCGGGAAAAATCGAATCACACTTCCTACCTGATGCCACTTTACGAATACACCTGTGAGGACTGCCACCAACGCTCGGAACTGCTCATCAACGGTGCGGCCGAGCCGGAGTGCCCGGAGTGCGGGAGCCATCACCTGCGGAAGGCCTTCTCCACCTTTTCGACCAGCGGGGATGCCGGTGCCGGGAGGGCCCCGGCGTTCCCGGCAGATGCTCCCGGATGCGGCTGCAGCATGGGCCCCCAGGGTCCCTGTGGACTGAATTGACCGGATGTCCCTCTGCAACGCTTTCAGGCTTCTCGCCATCCTCGGTCTCCTCCTTGCGACGGCCGGATGCCGGTCAACGGATCCGGGAACATCCCCTGACTCCGGGAATTCCCAGACCCTGCTCGAGGAGAAACTCCTCGAGGTCATTGCCGAGGAGCGGCGCCTTGACGAGGCAGCCGCCCTTCCCGATGCCGACGAACGCGAGATCCAGCGCGGATTCCATCGCCTCGCGCGGGAATATCAGGGAATCATTGCCCGCAATCCGGACCATCTCGAATCCCATCTTCTCTACGGGAAACTGCTTTCCCGCTACGGCGACCGTGAGGGAGCCCGCGAACAATTCCTCATTGCCGCCCGGATCGACCCCGATATCGCGGTCATCCATCAGCAGCTCAGCACCTACTACGCGGAGGAAAGTGACTACACCCGGGCTCTCGCTTATGCCCTCAACGCAATTGAAATTGAGCCCGAAACCGCCGCCTATCATTTTGGACTGGGGCAACTTCTCGTGGCCTTCCGCGACGAGTACATTGATGAAGGGGTTTTTTCACGGTCGCAAATTGAGACCCAGATGTTGGAGGCCTTCGAAACCGCGGCCTCACTTGAGCCGGACACCCTGCCGCTCCAGTTCCGCCATGGTGAGGCCTTCTACGACCTTTCCTCTCCCGACTGGGAAGGCGCGCTTTCCCACTGGGAATCCCTGCAGTCCCATCCCCTTTTGACGGACCTCCAGGCGGATGTTGTCCGGGTCCACCGGGTGCGCTGCCTCAGGGAACTCGGAAGGACGGCCGAGGCGGAGGAGGTCATCGCTTCCATACAGCGGCCTTCCCTGCGGGAGGAAGGGAAAAGGCTTCTCGACGGCCACTCCGGTGACGGCCCGGAAGAAGCGGACGCCCCAGCCTCCTCGGATTCCTGAGATCAGTCGGAAGTCCCGCCTCCGAGAACAACCGGCATCCGGGCCCGCACTACAGTGGGATTATGATTTCTCCTCGGGGGCGCAAACCGCAACTCGGAGACGGTCAGCACGGCCGCTTCGCCGACAACCGGATCGGGATCGCCGGCTACCCGGATCATCCGCGGCACCCCCTCCGGATCGACATAAAACTCGACGGTCACCGTTCCCTCAAGGGCATTCCCTGACTCGTCCACAGCGACGTAGCGGGTTCCCTCCGCAATCACCTCCAGCGGCTCATCCAACTGCGACGGGGGACTGACGACGAGGCGATAACGCCCCGGGTTGATGCGCGCAAGACGGCTTTCAATGTGTTCGGACCCGTTTCAGCCCTGCACGGGAAAATGGCGAGGCCATCGCAGTGGAGCTTACGGCCTCGATTCCGATACGGGATGCGAGCGGTTACCGCATCCTC
>JAWLGH010000052.1:0-21055 GCA_041685165.1 Oceanipulchritudo sp.
CTTCACTGTCATGGAAGCGCCGATAAATGTTTTCCAGGGTCACGACAGAGGCATCCACCACCATACCGGTGGCAACGATCAGGCCCGAGAGCGTGACCATGTTCAAGGTATAGGGCGTAAACCAGAGTACCGCGAGGGTGAAGAAGAAAGACAAGGGAATGCTGATGCCAGCAACCAGCGCAGCCCGCCCATCTGAAAGAAAGAGAAAGATGACCAGACCGGTGAAGAGCACCGCCTGAATGATGGACAACAGCATCCCCCGCATGTTGATATCGATCAGTGGTTGCTGGTCTTGAGTGATCTCGAAAGCGATGTCGGGGAATAGGGCCTGCAGCTCCGGCAAAAAGGCCTTGACTCGCTCGATGGCGGCCACGGTGTCGCCGCCATCGGGTTTGATAATCCCGAGGGCGATCGCAGGCTCACCGTTGCCGTGGTAGGCCGAGCGCTGTTCTTCTTCCGTGAGTTCCACTTCCGCGACATCGCCCATGCGCAGGAGGCCTTGCTCCATGCGGCGGATGGGTAGATCGCGGATCGCTTGCAGGTCTTTGAACTCACCCGCGATCCGCACCAGATATTCGCTCTCCCCGGTGTAAATAGTCCCGGCTGGAGCGGATACATTTTGGCCGGCCAGAACCGCGACGATATCCAGCAGGGAGAGGTCGTTGGCGGTCAGGGCGTCGCGCTCGATCTGCACCCGAACCTCGGGGCGATGCCCGCCGAAGACATCCACGTCCGCCACGCCCTCAATACCCAGAAAATGATCCTGAATTTGATTTTCCGCGAGCAGACGGATTTCAGAAAGATCGCGTCGACTGTCTGTTTTGGGTTTCAGAGCAAGGGTTAGAAGCGGCCTGGCGGTGGCGTCGCTCAGGCCATACAGCTCGGGCTCCCGGGCATTTTCCGGCAGGTCGGCACGGATCCGGGCCATGGCGTTTTGGACGTCGACAATGACCTGCCCCGGATCCCGTGAGTAGGCAAACTCGGCGAGCACCGAAGAAACCTGGTCCCGGCTGGTGCTGCGGATACTTTCCAGGCCGCCAAGGGTATTGAGTTCTTTTTCGATCACCTCGGTGATCTTATCGCTGACGTCGTTGGCATTCGCACCGGGCTGAACGGTCACCACCACAACCTGAGGCGGAAAGGTATCGGGAAAAAGGTCCGCAGGCGTGCGCAGGTAACCGAAAAGTCCCATGGCGGCGACCAGAAGGACTGCGGCGATGACCCCGTAGGGATGATTGAGTGAAGCGCGGGCGAGATTCACTCGACGGCCTCCACTTTTTGTCCGGATGAAAGGGTGGCCCACCCCAGATAGCTATTGGCGACCACCTGTGTTTTCGCCTCAATCCCGCGAACCGCCACACGGTCGGCGGAGCGGCCGAGAACGTGCACGACCCTTGCGGCAAGTTTTCCATCCTCGACCGCGAACACGTGGGTCCTCCCTTCCGGTGCCTGAATCAAGGCCGAAGCCGGAATCAGGATCACGTCGTTGAGCTGTTCCACCTCGACGGTGATCGAGAGGTAAGCACCGGGGTTGAGGCCGGCAGCCGCCTCGCCGTCCAACCAGACCTCCGCACGCATCATTTTGGCGCGATTAATAGCCGGCTCCAGAAGCTGGATGGTAGCCGTGCGCCCAAGGTCATTGACTTCAAAAGCGACGGTCTGGCCTTCCTGAATTTCCGGCAGGTCCTTCTGCGGCACGTCGAATGCGATTTTATACATGGACCAGTCCTGCACCTCGAAGAGGGGATGCAGAGGCGAGGCGAGATCCCCGGTATCCGCCAGGCGCTGGGTGACGACTCCGGCAAAGGGGCTGGTCACGGTGTAGTAACCCAGTCGGGTGCGTTGCTCGGATTCCTGTTTTTGCAACGCTTCGATTTGCTTTTCAATGGCCTGCGATTTGTTTTCAGCCGCCCTTAATTGCCCTCTGACATCCGCAGCTTTTTGCGCGCTCTGCTCCGACTCCGACTTGGTGATGGCGCCACTTTCCTCGAGGACGAAACTCCGGCGTTTCTCCGCCTGCCAATATATATCGGAGGCTTCCAGCGCCTCAATCGTGGCCTCGTTACCGGCGAGTTCGGCCTCCGCTTGCTCGATTCGCGCCCCGAGTACATCGACCGCTTGCTCAATTTCCCTGGCATCGAGTTCGGCCAGGATCTGGCCGGTCTCAACCCTGGCCCCTTCATCGATGTGCACGCTTTCCACAGTCGAGCTGACCCGGGCGGAAATCTCGGCCAATTGCGCAGGCTCCACCACCGCCAAGTAGGCTTTGTCGAGAGTCAGATTGCCTCGCACCGCCTCCACAGCGGTCACCGGTCGCGGGTGGGACCCGTAGGCCTGGGTTTGGCGTAACTCCTTTTTTTTCTGCAGAACCAGCAGAGCACCGCCTCCAACAAGGCAGATCAATACCACAAGCGGTATTGCGATTCGTAAAACACGTCGTGATTGAGTATTCATGGGTCAAAAATTTCCTTAGGCTGATTCAAGTCGTCTGAAAGCGGTGCGGCCGAGTACCTTGGCCCGCCCGGGCAGCATCCAGGCAAATGTTCCGGCCTCCGCTTACCAAAGGCCGAAAGAGGCGCTGAGGGTCAACCATAGGCCGACGAGAAGGATGACCACGGCCGTGGCGGCGCGCACGCGCCCCTGGTAATGCTGGAGGGCGGCGAGCAAGGCGGAAATCAATGTCATGATTTATCCATCACAGATACGCATTGACCGCTTCGGCCACATGATTGGTGAAAGCCTCCTCGTCGCGCAGAAGCAGCCAGACGTCCTGCAGGTTGACCCAGTCCTGTTCCCGGTCACCGAGGGAATCCGAAACAACGACGCTCTTGCTCACCAGTTGGTAATCCTCGATATAGTGCTCGTTGGCGGGATTGTCGATGTAGGCTCTATTGAAGGAAACCCGGCCCGCCTCGACCTCATCGGCAAAACGTGAGGCCACGGCTTGCCGGGTCCATTCCTCAATGCGCATACAGGAAGCACAGCGCACCTTGGTCGTGAAGTAGGTCACCGTGACCACGGGCTCGGCGCTCCCGCCTGTCGCCGATTCTCCTGGCGCGGATTCTGCAAGCGTTTTTTCCGAAGAAGCGGGCGCCCCGGCAGCGGTTTCGCCGGCTTCAGGCAAGGCCTCCGGAACCGCCGCGACAGAATCGCTCGACTGCCGGTAGACGGCCGCTGTCAGGCCGGCAATGGCCACGAGTACCAACAGGAGGGTGGTAACTTTCTTGAACATATCTTTTTTCTTTCGGGAATGTTGATTACCGCCAAGGGGGAGCCCTACCCTTCCAGCATCTGCTTGAGCTCCTCCATTTCCGGAACACGGCCGGAAACCTTGACCTCGCCATCGACGGCCATGGCCGGAGTGATCATGACACCGAAATCGGCGAACTTCATCATGTCGGTGATTTTTTCGACCTCGTATTCGAGCCCGAGGGCATCGGCCGCTTCCCTCGCGGAATCAGTCAGTTTATTGCATTTGGCACATCCCGTGCCGAGGATCTGGATCGTTTTCATCGGTTTTTTCTTTATGGGTTCTTGTTGAAAAAGGGATATCTGCTCTCGCATCGCCGCAAATGGAAGGCGTTTCCCAGTCGAGGAACGATATGGCATTAAAAGAAAGCTCCGTAGATCCATCCGCTCAGGGTCGCCATGATCACCACGAGAAGCATATAGGTGACCGTTTTTTTCGGGCCGATAACCGAGTTGATGACGAGCATATTGGGAAGGCTCAAGGCGGGGCCGGCAAGGAGCAAGGCGAGGGCCGGGCCGTTGCCCATGCCACTGCCCAGCAATCCCTGGAGAATCGGGACTTCCGTCAGGGTGGCAAAATACATGAGCGCCCCGGCGCCGGAAGCAAAGAGGTTCGCCCCGAGGCTGTTCCCGCCCACGGCCTGGCTGATCCATGCCGTGGGAATCAGTCCCTCATTCCCCGGACGTCCCAGCATCAGACCGGCAATCAGCACCCCGGCCAGCAGAAGCGGCATGATCTGTTTCGTGTAGGTCCAGGTCTGGCTGAACCATTCGCCCGCTTCATCCTTGCGCCCCGCGGTCAACCAGACCAGTCCAAGGATGCCGGCGAAAACCGTCCACGTCGCATGCCCACCGGTAAGGATCGCGGTCGCGACAATCGCCGCCGTGACCACGAGAAGGCGACGCCAGGAAAGGTTGAACCACACATACAGCAAGGCCCCGAAAAGCACCGCGAGAAGGGAGGTAAGCCACCATTTGACGGCATGGACCATCCCGAAAAAACCGGCCTCCCCGGCCCCGCCCCAGTTCGCAAAGACAAGGATCCCCACCATCACCGCAAAGAAGGTCCCCGTCTGCCAGAGCGGGCGCCCCGGCGGGGGATCCGGAAGGTTCGCCGCCCTGGCCGTCTTGGCCTGCTCCTCCCTGCGGAAAAAGAAGGCCATCAAAAGACCAATCACGATGCTGAACAGTATCGCTCCTATCGCCCGGGCTATACCGATCTGCGCCCCCAGCACCTTCGCCGTCATGATAATCGCCAAGGCATTGATCGCCGGCCCCGAATACAGGAAGGCCGTCGCCGGGCCAAGCCCCGCTCCCATCCGGTAAATCCCTGCAAAGAGCGGCAGGACCGTGCAGGAACAGACCGCCAGAATCGTCCCCGAGACCGATCCCACCCCGTAGGCCACCGGCTTCGGCGCTTTCGGCCCAAGGTGACGCATCACCGAGGCCTGCGAGACAAAGGCCGCGATGGCCCCCGCTATCCAGAAGGCCGGCAGCAGGCACAGGACCACATGCTCCTGCGCGTACCATTTCGTCAGCTCCAGCGATTCCGTCACCGCATGGTCAAAACGCGGTACGCCCACCGGCAGATAATAGAGCCCCAGAAAGACCGCCACCAGCCCAAGGGCAATTTTCAATTCTCGGCGTGCTTCCATTCTCTCCTTAATCTTCGAAGGCGAACCGCATAAAACCTCAGCCGCAGCGGCAGGGAGCCAGCATCCACTCCGGTTGTTCCGCAGGATTCTCAAGGCAGGCGATGAAACGCGAGACACAGGGCAACACAAGGTGGTAGTACACCTGCAGTCCCCGCTTCTCGTCCCGGACTATCCCAGCCCCTTTTAAAATCGATAAATGACGGGAGACCGTCGACCAGCCAAGGCCGACCGCATCCACAAGGTCACACACGCAATGCTCCCTCTCCGACAGCCGGCGCACGATCATCACCCGCGCCGGGTGCCCCAGGGCCTTGAATACCTCCTCCACCCCATTCAGGCCGCCTGCCTTGCTCTCCGTCGTCATTGTCCCGAACTATTTCGCATTTCAGCGAAACAGTCAAGGGAGGGATGTTTTTTAAATTCCTGCTGTATTCAGTACGCGCGCCCGCAGAGGTCTTCGGTGTCGTCGCAGGCCCGGTCCACCGTTTCGAGTTCGAGCGTGGAATGCGGGATATTGAACTCCTGCGCGAGGTGTTCCTTGATCCGCTGGCGCAACTGATGGCGCGCGGCGGGGGAGTCCTCAAGTGCCGGATCGGTCACGATATGGGCCTCGAGGGCGCGGTGATTTTCGTCGAGTTCCCAGACGTGAAGGTGATGGAGACCGGCCACCCCATCGAGGGCCGTGACCGAGGTCTGGAGATCTTCCAGGGACAATTCGGGCGGGGTGCCCTCCATGAGGATGGCGGAGGTCCGCCGCAGCATGCCAAGGGACATGGCGAGGATATAGCCTGCAATGCCCAGGGTGAGTGTCGGATCAACCCACGTCCAGTCGAGCCAGTGGATGGCCGCGCCGCCAAGCAACACCGCCATTGACGCGCCCGCGTCGGTCAGGTTGTGGACGAAGGCGGCCTTCACGTTTAGGCTGCCTTTGGACATGGCCCAGAGGAGCCAGGCGGTGGCGACATCGACGACCAAAGCGAGCCCCGCGGCCGCCATGATCCATCGGCCAAGCAGCGGTTCCGGATTGAAGAAGCGGTGGACCGCCTCGTACACCAGGTAGAGGCCGACCACGATAAGGGCGGTCAACTGGATCATGGCCCCGATCAACTCGGCACGGCGGTACCCGAAGGTGAATTTCTCGTCCGCGCCCCTGCGCGAGATTTTCCTCGCGATATAGGCAATGAGGAGCGCGGCGGCGTCATTGGTGTTGTGAAGGGCGTCCGCCATGAGGGCCATGCTTCCGGCAATAATCCCGGCAATGAACTCGAAAACGGAGAGGCCAAGATTGATAACAAGGGTCCACATGAGGACGCCGTCGCCGACATCTTCCGTGCCGTGGGAATGCTTATGGGAGGGATCGTCTTTCATGGGGGAATCTTCAAACCCGGCTTCTGTTCCGGGAGAAATGGGAACACTCGGGGGAAGGGGCTGGGGAACCTTTTGATCCTGGGATCAAAACTCAATCCGCCTCAATCGCAGGGCATTCGTCACTACGGATATCGAACTCATGGCCATTGCGGCCCCGGCAATCATCGGACTGAGAAGAATGCCGAAGAACGGGTAGAGAATCCCCGCCGCTATCGGCACGCCAGTGGCGTTGTAGACAAAAGCAAAGAAGAGATTCTGGCGGATATTGCGCATGACGGCCCGGCTGAGGCGAAAACCTCCGACGATACCACGCAAATCCCCTTTGACCAGGGTCAGGCCCGCGCTTTCAATGGCCACGTCCGTGCCTGTCCCCATGGCAATGCCGACATCGGCAGCGGCAAGCGCGGGGGCATCATTGATTCCATCTCCCGCCATGGCAACACGATGTCCTTTCCCCTTCAGCTCGTTGACAATGTGCTGCTTGTCCTCGGGGGAAACTTCAGCATGCACGTCGTCAATACCGAGTTCCCGGGCAACCGCTTCGGCTGTCCGGGGATTATCCCCGGTGCACATGAGGACAGTGATTCCCAGGGCGTGCAACGCATCAATGGCTTCTTTCGACGTTTCCTTGATACGGTCCGCAACTGCGAGCATGCCCAGCAAGGTGTCCTCCCTCGCTACCCAGATAACCGTCTTTGCCTCGCCCTGATAGCGATTCGCATCATCCGAAAGGTCGTCGGATATCGTCACCCCCCCGGATTCGACAAAGGCGCGCTTCCCGACACGAATGAGGTCCCCGCCGACCCTGCCCTGGACACCTCCGCCCGTCGTGCTCTCGAAATCTTCAACCTCCGGCAGGTCGATTTCCCCGGCCATGGCCTTTTCGTAAACAGCCCGGGCAAGCGGATGCTCGGATTGCGATTCCACAGCCGCCGCAAGGCCAAGGAGCTCGCTTTCCTCAACCCGAGGGGCGGCTTTCAGGTCAACGACCGAGGGCTTTCCTTCGGTCAGCGTGCCGGTCTTGTCCGTAATCAGGTGGGTGATCTTTTCCGCCCGTTCAATCGATTCAGCATTTTTGACCAGAATACCGTCCTGGGCACCTCTGCCGACGCCCACCATGATCGACATCGGCGTGGCCAGCCCCAGAGCGCACGGACAGGCGATAATGAGCACGGAGACGGCGACCACGATGGCATGTGCCATTGCCGGAGCCGGGCCGATGAAGGCCCAGAGGACAAACGCTACAAGGGCAACGAGGACGACAGCCGGCACAAAATATCCGGCAACCCGATCCGCCAGCTTCTGGATCGGGGCCCTGCTTCGCTGTGCCTCGGCAACCATGCTGACAATCTGGGCGAGGACGGTTTCCTCACCCACCGCTTCGGCCACCATGATGAAACTACCGGTCTGGTTGACGGTTGCACCAATCACCTTGTCGTCTTTCCCTTTTTCAACGGGGACAGGCTCGCCGGTAATCATGGATTCATCAATGGAGCTCTTCCCCTCAAGGATGGATCCATCCAAGGGGATCTTTTCCCCCGGACGCAGGCGTAGTCGGTCTCCCTTCCGGATTTCGTCTACCCCGACTTCCTCCTCTTCACCGTTCCTGCCAAGGCGATGGGCCGTTTTCGGCGCCAGGTCGAGGAGACTCTGGAGAGCCTCCCCCGTCTGGCGTCTTGCCCGTGCCTCAAGCCATTGTCCAAAGAGTATCAGGGTTGTAATGACCGCGCCGGCTTCAAAGTAGAGGGCGACTTCACCGTGCCTGCGGAAGGATTCTGGAAAGATGCCGGGAAACAGAACCGCGATCACACTGTAGCCGTAGGCCGCTCCCACCCCGAGCATGATAAGGGTAAACATGTTGAGGCTGCGATTGACAATAGAGCGCCAGCCGCGGGAAAAAAACATTCCGCCGGCCCAGAGGATGACAGGGGTCGCCAGAATAAATTCAAGCCAGCCCTGAATGGCAGGCGACAGTACGGTGCCGAAGGATAATCCCGGAATCATGCTGTCGGCGGCGAGAATGAGTATCGGCAGCGTCAGGATGCCCGCAATCAGGGTCTTGCGCTTCAAGGCCTGAATTTCCTTCTCCTCCTCGTCATCTTCACCGGTTGCTGAGACGGGCTCAAGGCGCATGCCGCACTTGGGGCAATCACCGGGCTTGTCCGACTCCACTCCCTCGCACATCGGGCAGTAATATTTCGCCGGGGAAGAGGGTTTGGGGGCGGTGGCGTGTCCACCATCCTGATCAACGTCAGGATGGCCGTGTTGGGCATGACAGGAAGGGGAATTCCCGCCTTCGTGGTCTCTGGATGATGGCTTGCTCATGATTGAAGGCTCGTGACGCTAATCCGCGGATGCGGGAGCGCATGCCGAAGTCCACTATACACTTCCCGGAGTCCCAAGGCAAGTACACCGTCCATCACGCACCTCCGCGGGAGATCCCCAGGCGTTGAATCCGCCTCCTCATTCAAGAGCCCGGTCAGTCCGAGGCGCACGCCCCGTTCTCCATGCGGATGGGGGGATAACGGCCCGCGAGGATGAGGAAGGCCGAGGCCGTCCAGGAATAGGCGGGATCACGAAGCGGGGCCCCGGTAAGGGCGTTGAAGTTTTCCGCGAATCCTGATTTGCGGCAGAGCCGGGCAAAGCGGCGGGCCGTCTTCCCGGCAAGTTTTCCCTCCCCGGCAGCTTCGAGCCCGAGACAGATGAGGACCGTGCTCGGGCCCCAGATGGGACCACGCCAGTAGCCATCCGGTGAATACTTTTCGCTTCCCGGCGGCTCGGTGGCGGGTCCCCATTCCGTCAGGTGGTCCTTCACGCGCCCAACCAGCCGTTTCCGCATTGTTGAAGGAAGGCGTTCGCCCAGCACCAGCGGCATGCAGGGAATGAGGCTTCGGCTGCGGACGGCTTTACCCTGCCGCAGACCGACAAAGCCATCCCCGTCCCAGAGCTCCGCCAGCAAGGCTTCCGTCAATCCATGACTGGCCCCTTCGAGACGGTCAGCCGTCTTCCCGTCACCCAGTTCCCGGGAAATTCCGGCGAGCACGTCTGCCTGGGTGATAAGAAAGGCATTCAGGTCGGGCGCCTCCAGCGGTACTCCTTCATCAAACTGCGTGCTGTTGTCCCAGCCGGAATCGTTCCCGTGCAGGTAATAGCACAACCGTCGTCCCGGCAGGCGCCGGTGTTCAAGCCACCAGTCGGTAAAGCGGAGGACCGATTCATGGACCGGTTGCAGGCGTTTTGACGTGAAGTAGCCCGGGTTCAAACGGCGCATTTCCCGAAGCGCCAAACCCCACACCGGCGGTTTATTGAAGCAGTAATGCTCGTGAACGTCGTTCAACGCGTCGGGATAGACGCCGTGTTCATCCTGCCGGTCAACCACTGCCATCAACTGGTCCATGGCCAGCTTCGGCAATCCCTTCGCAAGGGCCATCGCGTTGAAGCAGTTATCCCAGCTCCAGACCTGATCCATCCAGCCCTTTGACATCAGCATGGCTTCCCGCCCGAGTCGCCCGCTGGGGGCGACAAGGCAGCTCCAGTTGACGAGGGCGGCCCGTTCCCTTGTCTTTTCAAACCCCTTCCCGACAGCGACCTGGGCCTCTGTGAATCTTCCGAAAGCGGTCTCGAGGCCTGCCGCCTCCTTTTCAAAGGCCCGCCGCCGTGGCCGCACCCATGTCGACGTGTAGCGATCGAGGGCCCACTCGCCTCTTTCTCCGTCCCGCGTAAGCAGCTTTACCCGGATATGCCCGCAGGTGTCCTCCTTCCACGGGGCATCCAGGACCTGCCGCCCCTCCAGGCATTCCACCTGCAAGCGCATCCGCGCGGAACGGATGTTGAGGGCACAAAGGCCCTCCTCAAGCGGGTAGGCCACGTTTCCGGGTACCGGGCGGACGTTGATCATCAGCCCGAGACCACCCTGCGCGCAGATCCGCAGGTTTCCCGGCGCCAGCAGCAGGAGATCCACCTTCCCACGACCGGAGACCGGCCTCAGCCGCAGCCGTCCCGGGTGCACCTCAAAGCGACAGGCCGCGCGGCGCCCCTTTTTCAGCAGGTCGACCCGTGCAATCTCACGCGCATTGAGCCCGAAGCCATGGTGATTGCGGAGGTAAAGGCCGCTGCCCATGTGCCGGTGGTGTGGCGGGTGCCGTCGATCCCTTACCGCCAGCGAAAGCCAGCAGCCACGCGAACTCACGGGAAAGGTCGCCGGGGTGAATGCAGGATGCGTCACTTTCATTTCCTCGCTTAGAATCTGGAAAGGGCTCCTCCTTTCAACCGCAAATTGGGCGGCTCCGGCTCTGCTGCCCGACACCGGAGGACGGGGAATCCGACAATAGCACACGGGGGGGGTTAACCCTCTGGCTGCGCATCCCTCCATACCCCCCAAGAATCGAGGGGTTCCGGAAACCCCTCCGGGAGCGAATATTTCATTACAATAAAGCCTTCGAAAATCCCCTGGACGGGGTCTGGCCGCGCCTCTTCCGGACCTCGGGAAGCCAACGCAACCCGCTGTTGCCACACATCACCATTTGCCGGCCGGAGGGGCAGACAAACCCTCCATCATTGACATTCCCATGAAAAAGGGAACTTCTTTACCTCATGAAACGCTACTTGCCGGGTTCCCTGGCCTGCCTCCTTTTCACGGCAACCTGCACGGTTTTCGCGGATCCCGCGGCACGCGTGATCGAGCGTTTTGAAGTTCCCGGTATCCGCCAGGGCGTCGCCGTGGATGCCGAACACCTCTACATCATCTCGAACCATGAGCTGGCCAAATACAGCAGGACAGACAAGTCCGGACTGGAAACCTACGCGTGCGAGGAAGGCAAACCTTTCATCCACTTCAACGCCGGCTTCATCCATGAGGATGAATTGTGGCTGGCGCACTCGAACCACCCCGGCGTGCCGATGACCAGTTCGGTGGAGGTCTTCAGCCCGGACACCCTCCAACCGCTGCGCAGTATAAGCCTCGGGGTTGAATACGGATCGCTGACCTGGATTGATTTTCATGAGGACAACTGGTACGCCTGTTTCGCAAATTACAGCAAAAAGGGAGGAACTCCGGGACGGGGCCATGAACACACCCTTCTTGTGAAGATGAATGAAGCATGGCAGAAACTGGAATCCTGGGTGTTTCCCGCAACGGTCCTTGACCGCTTTGATCCGTACAGTTCCTCCGGTGGATCCTTTGGACCGGACGGGCATCTCTACGTGACCGGACATGACCTACCGGAAATCTACGTGATGCGCCTCCCGGATGCCGGATCCACCCTGGAATACCTCGCGACGGTTGAGGTTCCCTTTCACGGTCAGGCATGGGCATGGGATCGCCAGGGGGACCATCCCCGGGTTGTCTACGCCATCGACCGTCCCACCCGGGAAGTGGTCGTCTGCGAGATACCTGAGTTGCCCACGACCCCTTGAAGCGCGGGAATCCCCCCCGCGACTTGCTGCAAGCACCCGCTGCATACCTTAAAACCCGCCCCGGGCCGGGACCGTGCCCTTGCCCGGTCCTGATCCTGATCAAGCGATCAGCTGGTGTTGCCGCCACCCCAAACCGGTCGCCATGCCTTCAGCCCAGGGAAGAAGGATGGTCTTGTGGCCGGATCTCGGGGCCAGCTTTACCCTCGGGAACCTCGCCATTCCCGTCGGGGTCATTGCCTTTGGCCTCGGCCCGGTCCCCGGAAAAGAGGCATCCCCAACGGAAACATTCCCCCGGGATCTGCTCTCAAACGGCTTGGGCGCCTGAGCGCTTTTTATTGCCCGCATGGATCGACGCTTGCCACCGGCGTGCACGGGTTCACTCTCATCTGAAAGGCCCAATTAGCTATGAATCTGTCCTTCGATCCAAAAGACTTCCGCATCCCTGTCCCCGGAAAAAAAGCAAAACCCCTCACACTGAGCCAGTTGCCGACGAACGTGGACGAGCTTTACAAAAGCAAAAAAGACTACCATGCCCTCATGGAAAGCTTCACTGAGGAGCTCAGGGAACTCCAGAGGGTTCTCTACGCGCACGGGCGCTATTCTCTGCTCCTCATTTTTCAGGGAATGGATACCGCCGGTAAGGACGGGGCAATACGGCACGTCATGAGAGGCGTGAATCCACAGGGTTGCCAGGTTTACAGCTTTAAAGAACCGAGCAGCGAGGAACGCGCCCACGACTTTCTCTGGCGCACGACCAAGCGCCTCCCGATGCGCGGCCACATCGGGATTTTCAACCGCTCCTATTACGAGGAGGTCTTGATCGTGAAGGCCGTTCCCAAAGTGCTTGAAAGCCAGTTACTCCCGGAAGGCTATGCCGACCAGGCCCACTTCTGGCCGGACCGCTATCGCGACATCGTGCAATTTGAAGATTACCTGCATCGAAATGGAACCCACGTGCTTAAGTTTTTCCTTCATATTTCAAAGGAAGAACAGCGCCAGCGTCTCCTCTCCCGGGCGGAAGAAGCCGATAAGCATTGGAAAATCAGCACGGCAGACCTGAAAAGCCGTGCGCAGTGGGATGACTTTCAGGCCGTTTACGCCGATTGCCTCCAACAGACCAGCCACGCCCTTGCGCCCTGGTATTCCATCCCCGCGGACGATAAGCGCAATGCCCGTCTGATCATTTCCCACATTCTTGTCGAAGCTCTCCGCGCTCTTCCGATCAGCTATCCCGAGCCGGACAAAGAGCACCTTGCCGAGGTCAAGCGTGTCCGCGAAGTCCTCCGGAGCGAGGGCACCGACTAGCCTCTTTCAGGAGGCTTACCGCCCGGCTTACGCCAAAGGGTAAGGGTCTGCCGGTCGGTCCAGGTCGATCTCCCAGCCTAGGGAAAGAGGATGGTCTTGTTGCCGTGCACGAGGACGCGGCCCTCAAGATGGTAACGGAGGCCGCGGGCGAGGACGGTGTTCTCGACGTCCTTGCCAAGCCGCATCATGTCCTCAAGCGAATCACTGTGGTTGATCCGGACAACGTCCTGCTCGATTATCGGACCGGCATCGAGTTCCTCGGTGACATAGTGGCAGGTCGCCCCCGTCAGCTTGACGCCGCGTTCGCTGGCTTGCTGATAGGGTTTGGCACCGACAAATGAGGGGAGGAAACTGTGGTGGATGTTGATCACCCTGTAACGGTATTTTGCGCAGAGCCAGGAGGGAAATATCTGCATGTAGCGTGCCAGCACAATGGTCTCAGGCTCAGCTTCCTCGATCAGCCGCGCGGTCTTCTCGAAGGCGGCTTCCTTGCCCGTCTTCTCCTTGGGTACAGGAACATGGTGGTAGGGAATACCGTACCATTCCACGAGATCGCGAAGGGCCTCATGATTCGAGATCACACAGGGGATCTCCATTTTGAGGTCATCCACCTTCCACCGGTGCAGGAGATAGGCGAGACAGTGGTCGTACTTGCTGACCAGGATGACAACCCGCTGCCGGTGGGCCACTTCCGTGAGGTGCCAGTCCATGCCGAACTCCGCCGCGACCGGGGCAAATTCCTTCCTTAAGGCTTCAACCCCTTCGGGGGAGTCGGGCGCGTCGAAGACATAGCGCATGAAGAAGGTCTTCGTCCGCGGGTCATGGTGCTGCCCCGCCTCCGTGATGGAGGCGTTCCGGTCGGCCAGGAAGGTGGCCACCCGGGCGACAATCCCGACGCGGTCCGCGCAGGTGGCGACAAGCCTCAGGCTGGTTGTGTTTCCGGGCCTAACCATTGAGACGCTCGTAGGAAACCGTTGCGCGAATGTCGGTCTGCACATGCCGCTCGACGATGGGCTTCCGTGAGCCGCCGCCTTCCTCGCCCCAGAGCACCGAGACCTCGGCCCCGTCTTCAATCGATTCATCAATCATCGCCAGGGAGAACCAGGCCCGGACGTTGGCGGTGTAGACGGTGTAGGTGGACAGACCCACCATGCGACCGTCAAGGAGCACTTTGTCGAAGGGAAGAATGGAGTAATAGGCATTCGGTGTTTCCATGTACTTGTAACGCTCGCCCTCCCCGAGCTGGCTTGCAAAGACCTTCAGGACATCCTCGTCGTTCCACTTCAGCCAGACCTTGCGCCGATGGGGCTTGTCGGCCATTTTTTCAAGGGCCTCCCGACCGATAAAGTCATGGTCAAACTTGATGTGCTTGCCGTAGCCAAGGTCCCAAGGCGTCTGGTAATAATCCTCAATAGAGTCGGAATAATAACTCCCGCCGAGGGACGCAGAGGCCTCAAAACCGGTGGCACCCAGCCACTCCCGGTAAGGCTTCATCTTTTCCCCGGAATAAATCGCCGGCATCGGGGATGGAATCCAGCCGCTCTCGGGGGAAACGGTCGAGTAGGCCCGGCTCCCCCCGAGGAGAAGGCCGAATCGCGGCCCGGCCTCGATGATTGCCTCAAGGACCGCCTCCCGGTCTTCCACAGGGCCATGCAGCTCCAGTCCACCCATGCGCGACATGTTGTGATTGAGCGCGCGGACCTTCCTGCCGGCAATCCTGAGGTCGCCAAGATTAAAGAACTTGATATCAGGGAATTCGCCTTCGTGGACCGCCTTGATCAGGTCGAGGGCATTCGGTCCCTGGATCTGGTAGCGGTAGATAAGGCGTGAACCGTCGTTGCTGACCGTGCGCTCGTCCCGGGTGACGGTGACGTTGTAGTTGCCGGTCTCCGCATGGAAATGGACCCAGTTGGGAACCGAAGGCCGTCCGACAACGCTGACCCTGGTGTCCGTGTGGCCAAAGAGGATGGCGTCGCCTATGACATGGCCGTCGTGGTTGCAGGCGATAAGCTGCTTGGCCTTGTTGGCACCGAAGTTTTTCAGGGAATTCACGCCCACATGCGAAAGCAGGGGCTTGACGTCGGGACCCTCGACGTAGACATCCGTCATGTGGAAGGACTGGTCGAAAAGAACGACGCTCTTCTGCCAGGCCTCCTGCTCGTCTTGCCAGTTGGTGTACTGCGCGGGAAAGGGAAACGCATAGCCGCCGGTCGGCGAGTGCCGGAGCATCTCCACCGGGTTGCGGAAGGTTTTCAGTTTGGCTTCTAGGCTGGTTATTTCTTTGGAGTTCATAAGGGTTTTCTGGTTTTAGGTTGATTCTGGAAACGGTCAGACTCGGACCGGCTTGAATTCAAGCCCGGAACGGTTCCGGACGGCCCTCGCACGGTCACGGATCTGGATTAGAAACGCATCAATCATCGCCGGAGGCATGCCGAAATTCATGACGTGAACGCCGGCGGCCCCGACTTCAATCACGCCCTCCGCAATGCCAAAGGCCCATTCAAGGGCATCGCGCTGAAAATTCTCCTGCTCCATGATCCGATGAAGTGACGGGTCGACATAGACCCCCGGAAGGCGGCAGAGCACCTTGAAGAGTTTCTGGCTGCCGACGAGGGGTATCGCCGGAATCGTCAGCTTCGGTTCGTCCTCCCGGCCGGCACGCACCTGCTTGTACCATTCGGCAAAGGTGGGCACGTGGGTAATGGCCTGCGTCTGGCAGAAACGGGCACCCGCGTGGCGCTTGAAGGCAAGACGGTCCACACTGATGTTCATCGGTGTGGAAAAGGGATTCGCGGCGCAACCGAAAAAGGGAACAATCCCAAGGCGGCGGCGCCAGTCCTCCAGCCGTTCGTTGCCGAAGTGAATCATCTGCGAGCTGTCCATCGGGAACCAGGTCTGCTGGCTCACTTTGCGCTCCGTCTGGGGCAGCCAGTCCCCGGTGAGGAGAAGGAAATTGCGGTAGCCCATGTCCATCGCCCGCTCCACTTCCCCGAGGAAGTCCCCCTTGTCGTGGTCGCGCCCGCAAAACTGGATGATCGACTCCACGCCGTGCGCCATCACGACCTTGCCGGTCTCCGCTGAGTGCAGCGAGGGAACCCCACCGGCATTGGTCGTGGTGTTCACCGCATCAATATTGTCACGGGTCCGGGACATGATTTTTTCCACCCGGGAAAGGCCTTTGGTTGTCAACGGCGAGGCAATCTCAAGGGTCACCACGAATTCGCCCCGCCCCATTTTATCCGCCAGCCTTGAACTCGCGGGAATGTGCGTCGTATCGATGAATTCATGTGGCAACCGGGTCTCACGGTCCTTGCCGTTGACCAGATTGACATAGCTGGCCGTGTTGATCAGCTCCTCCTTGGGGGGAAGGTGAATTTTCTGCGGCTTCTTGTCCCCCTTTTTCTTCTCAATATGGGTCCATACACAGTCCATTTCCGGAATGACCTCACACTTGCCGTCCAGTGTCCCCCCGCAGGGTCCATTGCGCAGCCCCTTGGGACAGTTCATCGGACACACCAGTTTTGTGTGGCTGAGGATGCATTGCCCGCACATCTGGCAGCCAAACATCTTCTCTTTCATCCACTTCTCGGCTTTGAATATGAGGCTCATGGGTCCGTTGGGTTCAGGTGACCCCGGCTGGTCTTGATGGGAAACGCATCTTACCATACATCTTACCACAATCGATCTCTTTTTCTTGGATTATCATGCCGGATAAGATTGTATTATCCGGCAATGGCGAAGAAACACAGCGGTCGATTGCGCCGCCGGGATCCGGCGACAGTCGACCTCCCGGAAGGCAGGGTGCGCGTCCTGGAAAGTCACCATGCCACGGATTTCGAGATGGAAATCGGTGCCTGGCCGTTCCACAAGATTTGCTGGGTGGCTGTCGGGGCCGGCCAACTGGACCATGGGGATGGGGTGGCCCATCTTCGTCGTGATGACTACCTCCTCCTGCCCGCCAACTGGCCCCATCGCTTTATCGATACTCCAGGCAATCCCCTTACCCTCGTCATCCTCTGCCTTTCCCCCGGCTATCTCACCCGCAACCCGGACGGGGACCTTCAGAGTTTCTGGGAGCAGGCCCTTGGTCATCATCCTCCAGGCCAGCCCGCCTGCGCGCGCTCCGCTTTCCACCGCAGCAGCCTCGTCGAGCTGTTCCGCCTCGCCCTGCGGGAACAGGGCACCCGCCGTCCCGGGTGGGAAACCGCCCTCGGGTGCGTCGCCGACCGCCTCCTCCTCCGCTTTATCCGGGGATACTGCGAGGCCCGCGAACACCATCTTGCCACCAGCCTCCAGACCGTCAAGGGAGCCATCGAATATATCGACGCCCATCCCTACAAGAACCTCCAGATCGCGGACATGGCCGAGCGTTGCCGCCTTTCCCCTCGCCGCTTCACCGGTTTGTTCAAACAGCAGACCGGCGAGACCTTCAGCCATTACCTCAACCATCAGCGCATCCGCTATGCCTGTCAACGCCTCAACGAGACCGGGCATATCCTCTATGCCTGCCACGAGTCCGGGTTCAACGATGTGGCCTACTTCTACCGGGTCTTCAAAAAACACACCGGCCTCACTCCGGGAGCTTACCTCGGGAACACAGGCAGGGGCAGCGGGACCAGGACAAGGTGAACACAGACGCCGGCCCACGCTTCCGGCCCGCCCTCCCCCCACCGGGAATTCGACGAGCTGATTGAGCTCCGCGGCCAATTCCGGGCTGCGGGCGTGCTTCCGGTGACCCTGGAGACCCATGACCGCTATCGGGCACGTGTCATGGTGGGAAAGGAAATGGATCCGGATTACTGGTTTGCGGAGGAGTCGTTCCAGGAGGTATATACGGACCGGATCTGGTGGCCTCACCTGCGCGACAACGCGGGTGCCGTCGGAGCCGTCTACGGGGTGGATCCGATGGCCTTTGCCGTCCATTCCGAATACATCAACCGGCCGGCTGTCTTCCTTGTCGACCCGCAGGGAGTCATCCGCTTTGCCTACCGGGGAACCTACTGGGGGGACCGGCCCTCCATTCATGAGATCCTGAAGATGATCGAGAACCGCACCTTTGAGTTTACCCATCCCGAGCGACGGAGTGCACCCCAGGGTGGATCATGACACCCCGAAGCGACTCGAGGGCATGAAAAAGCCCCGGCCAGGCTATCACCCGACCGGGACTTGCAAGTAACCGGGAGGTGGCTGTTCCTCAGGGCATCAGCGTCCAGGTTCCATCGCTGTAATCATGGACGTAGACGCCCAGCTCTTCGAGAATCAGGTAATAGACCCAGCGTTCTCCACCAACGTCATAGACAATGGGGAACGTCTCGGATTCACTCCAGGTCCAGTCCTCAAGGAAAAGACTGTAGATCCAGAGGTTGTCCGGGGAATCCACGAGGCCGACATAGAGCCAGCCCAGTTCGGCATGGTTCACCCAATCGTCCGTACTGAGTTCGAAACTGCCGAACCAGGAAGAGTATCCGGTGTCGCCGGGCTGAAGGCCTTCAGCGTTCCATGGCAATTCCTCGGAAGGATCGGGGAGGTCGAGCTCACTGACACTCCAGTCGAGGGTCGAGTCGATGAGCATGTTGTCGAGGTAGACGGCCTGGTCGTCCCCGCTGAACTGGCGGAACCCGAAACCGAGGACCCCCTGCTCACCATCGTAGTCCCCGCCTGCCCGGGTGGTCTCCCATACGCCCCCGAAGAGATAGCTTTCCGTCGTGTAGTTGTACAGCCAGACTTCCATCTGGTCCGGTTGGAGGTCAACATTCTCGCCGTTCGGGTCCGTGAAGGAATACGGGCTGTCGGACAGGTTCGTGACCATGTAGAGCCGGTAGGGTGTCTCGGCCTCAAGCTCGGGGAGGCTGCCGAGGACGTTGGTCGTGTTGATACCCGCAGAGAGGCCCTCTTCGCCGATCCGCAGGCCGATGACCATGTAACTGTCGTTGAATTCAGGCACCCAGGGATTGCCGGTGCCGAGGCCCATGAGCATCTGGCCGGTTCCGGTCCCCGGGTCATAGAGATCATAGGATATGAGCGCCGGTTCGAGATAGGTCGATGAGGGCACCGCGCTGGTATGCACCAGGGTCCGGATCCCGGCCGGGTCGACCTTGCTCACTTCGAGGAACTGGTTCTCGGACCCGAAAGGCGTGGCTGTGCCGTCATCGAGGACGGTCCCTCCCGCAAAGCCGGGACGGAAGCCTTCCACCTCGCTGGGATCGGAACCGGTCACCGCGCCCACGTCCTCGGTCTCAAATCCCGTGGAATAGACCGTTTCCGGTTCACCCGGCTCTTCAGTGGCAATGTCGCTGACGCTCCAGTCGAGGGTCGGGTCGATGAGCATGTTGTCGAGGTAAACGGTCTGGTCGTCCCCGCTGAACTGGCGGAACCCGAAGCCGAGGACTCCCTGCTCACCATCGTAGTCCTCGCCTGCGCGGGTCGTTTCCCAGACACCTCCGAAGATGTAGCTTTCAGCTGTGTAGTCATAAAGCCATACCTCCATTTGCCCCGGCTGGAGGTCGGCGTCCTCCCCGTTGGGATCGGTGAAGGAATAGGCGCTCTCGGAAAGGTTCGTGACCATGTAGAGGCGGTAGGGTGTCTCGGCCTCAAGCTCGGGGAGGCTGCCGAGGACGTTGGTCGTGTTGATACCCGCAGAGAGGCCCTCTTCGCCGATCCGCAGGCCGATGACCATGTAACTGTCGTTGAATTCAGGCACCCAGGGATTGCCGGTGCCGAGGCCCATGAGCATCTGGCCGGTTCCGGTCCCCGGGTCATAGAGATCATAGGATATGAGCGCCGGTTCGAGATAGGTCGATGAGGGCACCGCGCTGGTATGCACCAGGGTCCGGATCCCGGCCGGGTCGACCTTGCTCACTTCGAGGAACTGGTTCTCGGACCCGAAAGGCGTGGCTGTGCCGTCATCGAGGACGGTCCCTCCCGCAAAGCCGGGGCGGAAGCCTTCCACCTCGCTGGGATCGGAACCGGTCACCGCGCCCACGTCCTCGGTCTCAAATCCCGTGGAATAGACAATTTCCGGTTCGCCCGGCTCTTCGGTTGCAAAGTCACTGACACTCCAGTCCACCATCGAGTCGACGAGCAGATTATCGATGTAGATCGTCTGATTGTCCCCGCTGAACTGGCGGAACCCGAAGCCGAGAACCCCCTGCTCCCCATCATAATCCCCATCGGTCCGTGTCGTTTCCCAGACACCGCCGAAGATGTAGCTTTCGCCCTCATAATCATAAAGCCAGACTTCCATCTGCCCAGGCTGGAGATCCACGGTTGTCCCATTGGGATCGGTAAAGGAATAGGCGCTCTCGGACAGGTTCGTCAGCATGTAGAGGCGGTAGGAGGACCCGGCCTCAAGTTCGGGGAGGCTGCCCGTCACGTTTGCCGTGTTGATACCTGCGGAAAGGGCGCCGCTGCTTAGCTGCAGGCCGAAGACCATATAGCTGTCGTTGAATTCAGGCACCCAGGGGCTGCCGGTGCCCAGTCCCATCAGGATCCGGCCGTCTCCGGTCCCGGGATCATTGAGGTCATAGGCGATCAAGGTCGGTTCGAGGTAGGTCTCGGAGGGAACCGCGCTGGTGTGCACAAGGGTCCGGATTCCGGCCGGGTCGACCTTGCTCACTTCGAGAAACTGGTTCTCGGACCCGAAAGGCGTGGCCGTGCCGTCATCGAGGACGGTCCCCCCTGGAAAACCGGGACGGAAGCCCTCCACTTCGCTGGGATCGGTGCCTGTCACCGCCCCGACCGTCTCAGATTCGAAGTCATTGGAATAGATCTGATCGGTATCCTCCTCCTGACCGTTCAAAGCGGCAGGCATGTTGAAGCTTAACATGGCCGCAAGACAGCCAGCTAATGCTCCAGTACGCATATTCATTCTTTTAAGACTCATGATTGTTTCTCCATTCCGGGATTCGTGTTAGGTTATGGGTTCAAATGCAAAATTGGTTCTTGAAATTCATTCTTCAGTATAGCCAAAGGTGTCCAAAGAGTAGAAATTGAACCACTTATGTCAAAATAAAAGTCTTATTATACAATTCTAATCTTTACGGTGACAGCATAGGCCTTTTGTC
>JAWLGH010000117.1:0-5053 GCA_041685165.1 Oceanipulchritudo sp.
GGCTAAGGGGAAATGCTTTCGACTGCGACTGTCAGTAGGCGTTAAAGTCCTTCGGGTCGTTCGGCTGGAGGTATCGTTTTTCAAAGGTGGGCGCCTCCGCGGCCATCTTCAGAAAGACGTCAAGGGGGACCACTTCCGCCGCGTCGCCGAGGCCATCAAGGATGTCCGCCACCCGGTCGATCGTCGTCGATTCACGGACGTGCACGAGAAGGAAATAGGGCCGCTCGGTGTTCAGGGCCATCAGTTCCTTCAAATCGGCAATGGCCTCGTCGGTCGGTCGACCCACTCCGAGGTAATAATCGTAGGAAATCATCGGCCGTCCGTCGCGCAGGTCAAAGGTGCGCGCGGACCCATACCCGTTGATAAACCCGATGACATCGGGGAAGGCTTTGTAGTAGCGGTCGACGAGGTCGGCCGGAAGGTCGGTGTTCCCGACATGCCGGTTCCCCTCCGAATAATCCATGATCTCCATCACGCGGAGGTCGAGGATGTCCATCAAGCGGTTGGCCTCTTTCATGAGGGGCCAGAAGGCTTCCTCCGGAATGGGCTTCGGATACATGTATCCGGGTCCGGAAAGGCCGCCGATGAAATAATCGTTCGGGGTCGCCGCCTCGGCAAAGTACTGGATGCTGGCCGGAGCGATCCAGGTCCAGTTCATCGAGACCTGCCAGGCATAGGGAATGCGCCCGCGTCCGGACTTGGTCCAGGCACCGATCCCGATGCTGTCCGTCTGGATCAGGGAGATGTAGGTTTTCGGCTCCGGGATGATCCGCTGGTCCGGTTCGACGTTGTGATTGTTTGTGAATTCAAAATCGTCCGTGAAGGGAATCTGGGTCTGAAAACTGATATTCGGGAGGCTGTTCAGGCCCTCCATCTTCAATCCGTAGCTCGAGACGAGGCTGACATGCTGGCCCTCCGTATCTTTCCCGTAGGAATGCCATCCCATGACCACGCTCTGGGGGTTCATCTGACTGAGGATTTTCTTGTGCAGGGCAAGTTCCTCGGGGTGTTCAGGGTTGGCCGAAAGATCTGTGAAAAAGGCGTTCCGGTAAATGCCGTAATCGGCAAGACCGGGCTCCATCCGGGCCCGGGCTGTTCCTCCCATCCAGATGACAATATCCCGGCTCGTCTGGTCCCAGTAGCGGTCGTAGGCAATCTGGTAGATTTCCGCGTCGTTCATACCCCGGAAATCCCCCCGCAGGTCCCCGACCTTTTCCAGGCCGATCGCTTCCGCCATCGGTATAAGGTCCTCATTGACCACGATCGCCTCCTCGATCCCGGCTACCGTGAAGGCCACGATCAGGGAAGTCCGCACCTCCTCGTCCCAGACAACGTATCCCCTGGCCCGGGAACCGAGGTGGTCGAGGGCCCCCTTCGGCCCGAGGAACTTCGTGAATTCAAAGTCGTGCCGCTCCTCGAAGAAATCCCGCATCGCAGGGGTGATCTTCCAGGTCCATTCCTCGGGATAGACAAAGTAAAGTTCCGGTCCGTCCTTGTTCACGATTCCCTGGAGGCTGATCAGCATCGCCTTTTCGGGCAGGCCGTCTTCAAGGTTCCAACGGTTGTCAAATTCCATAAGGTAGGCCGGTCGGCCCATCAGGCTACCCGCAAAAAGCAGGCCAAGGAAAAGAAGGGTAATGGTTTTTTTCATGGTCTCGGAAAAGGGAAAAAGGTGTGTCTTCATGGAGATGGATCTGGAAGCTTCAGGAACGGCGGAATACATGGACAATCGGAAGGTGGCGGCTTGACCGGAGTTCGATCACCGTCAACTCATCGCCGTCCGGCGACAGGCGGTACTCGTAATAGCTGCGTACCGGCGTCTCGCCCTGGGAGCTCGCCAGGGTGTAATGGGATTCAACCCGGAGGACGTCCCCTCCATCGATCCACTCCGTCTTCAGGGTCTCCTTGCCGTCTCCCCCGATGTAGGCGCCGATGTGCCGGTTCCCGGTCCACCACTCCACCGGGACGTCTACGGTCTCGCCGATCCGCAGCGGGTAGACCTGGGAACTGGTGCGCCGGCCCGTTGTGACCGTGCGCTCGATGGTCAGGGCGTCCCCGTCGAGGTCAATTTCGAGGAGGATTCGCCGCCATGGGTCGATCGCCGAACTGAGGGCGGGATCGACCCGCCAGGATCCGGCAAGGTCGGCTTCCGCATGGCTGGCAAGGGGCATGACGAGGGGGAACAGGAGGAAAAGGATGAGGTGGATGCGGGGAGGTTTGAGGTTCATGCCTTCACTTCAGGCCAAAACCGGCAAAAGGTCAGGCAGGAATGCAGTTTACAGTCAGACGTGATCAGGCCTTGCCCGGCACCTTCCCGGAGCTTCCGAATAGAAGAGAGGATTTGCTTCCGGACCTGTGTACCTGATAATTCCTGATTGACGTTTTTACCACGGCGGACGCCCCGGTCCGTCCCGACTGTTTTGCCACTGCCCAGACAAGGCCTCCATGCCTGAACTCAGTTTCCTCAACCGCCTCGATTTCTCGGTTCTCGGCCTCTATATGATGGGGGTCCTTGCCGTCGGCTTCTATGTCGCCCGCTTCAACCGGCGCACCGCCGACTATTTCAAGGGAGGTGGACACATCCCGTGGAAGATGTCCATGCTCTCCCTCTTTATATCGGGTTTTTCCGCCTTTATGTTTGTCGGAGCCGCCGGCATCACCTACGGAAACGGAGTCGGCGCCATGCTCCTCTTCAGCTTTGCCCTTCCCGCCTACCTTCTCGGGGCATGGATCTTCGGCCCCCTCTGGCGGCGCACCCGCCTCGATACACCCCTCCAGTTCCTCACCCGGCGCTTCTCCCAGGGAACCACCTATTTCTACACCCTCCTTGCGGTGGTCCCCAACACCCTCGTTCTGGGGATCATGATCTATACGCTCTGCATCTTCAGTTCGACGGCCATGGGGATCAGTGACCAGGTCTTTGATTTCGGGCTCTTCACCTGCAACGGCTTCCAGCTCACCATGTTCGTGACCGGCTTCGTGATCGTTGTCTACACCACCCTGGGCGGCCTCTGGGCCGTCATGGTCACCGACGCCGTCCAGTTCCTCATCGTGCTCCTGATCACGATCATCATGACGCCGCTTGCCTTCACCCTCCTCGGTGACGGCAACGCCCTTGACGGGGCCACCCGGCTCCTCCGCGACGCCCCCGAAGGCTATTTTGCCGTCAACCTGGAGGGGAAACCCTTTCTCTTCTGGCCCACATGGTTTCTTTACATCATTTTCGGATACAACGTCAACTGGCACATCGCCCAGCGCTACTACAGCGTTTCCGACGAGCGCGACACCCGGAAAATGGCTGTCTGGTGCGGCATCCTTTCCTTTGTCCTCCCGCTTCTCTGGATTCTCCCCATCCTCACAACCCCCATCCTCTTTCCCAATATCAACGAGCTCTGGCCGGAGCTCGCCAAGCCCTCCGAGGCCTCCTTTGTGACCCTCGCCCTGGCCGTCCTTCCCCACGGCATGCTGGGTCTCCTGACGGCGGCCATCTTCGCCGCCACCATGAGTTCCACCGACACGCTCTTCAACTGGCTCGGGGCGGTGCTCACCAAGGATATCTTCGTTCCCATCACCAAGCGTCTCCGCAAGCGGGAACCGGGCGAACGCACCCAGTTGTGGGTCGGGAAGTTCTTTGTCGGGTTGCTGGGGGTCTTTGCCATCTGGGTCGCCTTTAATGTGCAGCGTTTCGGCGGGGCCTTCGATGTCTACATGAAAGCTGAATCCCTCTACAAGATCACCCTCTTTGTCCCTGTCTTCATCGGCCTGCTCTTCACCCGGACGCCGTGGTGGTCAGCCATCGCGGCCGTCATAGCCGGTGTCCTCTCTGTCCTCGGCGTCGGCATTGTCGCGGCCGTGAAAAGCCCGGAACCGGTTGGCTTCATGAGCATCCTCTTTGCCGATATCGAGGCCATCTGGTTCGGCCTCACCCTCACCCGCTACGAGCTTAATGCCATTCTCGGCCTCCTCAGCAGCGGCAGCGTCTTTGTCATTTCCGCCTTTTTCGACCGTCGGCTGGGGCTTTTCAAGGAACGCATTGAGTCCCTCGAACATGACCTGCGCACCCCAGCCTATGCCGATGCCGACGACCGGGTCCGGCCGGAGGGACTCAAGGCCTACCGGCTCATGGGGATCATTGCCGTCACTCTCGGGCTTTTCCTCATCGCCTTGTTCATTCCCACCGCGGGCGAAAACGGCTGGCTGAACGCCTTCACCGGTTCCATTGCCCTCGCTATCGGAATTGTCATTCTCATAACGGTCAAACGTTATGCCCGGATGCATTGTCCTGAATATTTAACCTCCAACAGAAAGCCATCCCATGACCCGTCGTGACCTCCTCCGCATTACCGGTTCCTCCCTCCTCTATACCGGACTCGCCCCGCTCATGAGCTTTGCCGCCCCGGGTGGAAAGGCGGCTGGCCGGCGCCTTTTCTTCGATCCCGCCGACCTTCCCCGGATCCGGTCCAACACCCGTACACCGCTGCTCCAGCCCCTCTACGCGGAATGGTCCGCCAACCCGCCGTCGCTCCTCGGCGAGTTCCTCGACACCTTTGAGGAATCCGGGAACATTGTCCGTGACTTCCTCAATGTGGTCCGGGAACTGGCGCGCAGTTCCTTCGTGCAGCTGGTCGAGCCCACGCGGGCGCGCGAGCGCTCCCTTCTGGAAGGTATCGAACGCATTCTCGCCCGTCCCTACTGGGATTATTTCCGCGACGGGCCCGACGAGGTCATCGGTATTCAACGGGCCTCTTTCACCACCGTCCGTCTCCTCTTCGTGCGCGAGGTTCTCGGCGACGCCATCAATCCCGACCTGGAAAAGCGTCTCCTTGCCGACATCGCCGAAAAGGGTTGCCTGCCCTGCTACCGGACCATCTACGACATGGAAAACCCGGAAACCGTCCGGGGCTGGGATTTTGATCCCGAACATGCCGGCTTTTACGACATCACCATGGAACGCTGGCCCATGATCCTCGGGGCCAATAACCTCCGCGCAGCCCCCACCGGCGCCCTCGGCCTCGGAGCCCTCGCCCTTCAAGGACACGATTCCCGGGCCGAT
>JAWLGH010000053.1:0-20402 GCA_041685165.1 Oceanipulchritudo sp.
CAGCCCGATCTTTTACGCGCCAGGCAATCGAGGCGGTTTACTCCGCGGGTTGCTGGAGCCGATAGAGTTCCCCCGGGGAAGTGATCTCAAAAAAGAACTTCATCACCTCTCCGGTTCCGTTGATACCGGTGACGGCCTCCGACCAATTCTCGAGGTCGGTTGACTTCTCGATGGTGTAGGTACTGCCAAGCGCTGATTGGAACTTTACGAGGACGGCCGTTTCTATCGTCAGGGAGGGAGTGTCGATGACTTGACTGGAGCTGATGGCACCCACCGCGTCAATGTCGGCGCCAACCGTATCCCCGCTGGTCTGGCCCTCGTCGGGGTCATCCGTGAGCCGCACGAAGCGGAATTCATCCTCTGATGAAAAACCAAAGGCATCGATGTCGATTGACGACGTCGAGCCGAAGACCTTTCCGACATCGTGCCACGTTACCCCGTCCTTGCTGATCTCCACAAAGGTGTCTTCAACATCCGGACCAACCTCGAAAACATGCAGATCCTCAGCAGCGTCATTACTGCCGGTGAGGACGTTATTGGTAAACTCGAGGACAAGGGTTCCCCCATTGCCGAGAGAGACGCTGCCAGGCTGATTGCTTCCTCCCTGGTAATCCGGCGTTCCCAAAGCATCGGCAGGATCAATGAAGTTCGGATTCGTTGGACCTGGGGTACCGGGTGTGTAGGAAACCACGGCGTCGGCAAAACTAGTGGGACCCTGTGGAAACTCGATTCCGCCAAATTCCTCGGCAAGTGCCGTGGACATGGTGAGCATCCCGGCAACGATTATCGTTAATGTGTGTATGTCTTTCATGGTAGCGTGTTCCTGAGATTCTTTTTTCGAAGCTACCGGATATTCAGCCAGACGTCGAGAACAGGATTGCCAGGCTTGGGGCCAGACCAATTTAAGGGATAAACGCGACCTTTTTTGTAAATAAACCCCCCTGTGGAGGCGAATGTTGGCGGGATCGTTGCGCCGGGAGGCTGATTTTCCGACCCCAAAACGACGTATGAGGCTGCAGATACGGGCCCTTTTCCAGGCGCTATCTTTCTGGATTTTTCCCCTTGATTGTGATGCCGGTGAACGAGGCACGATCGTTGAAGGAACCGACACCGATGGGCTTGCCGACAATGTCCGGGGCCGCGGCGGTCATCAGCGGTGTTTCCATGGACCCGTGATAGACAGCGATCCGGCCTCGCTGATCGAACTGGATACGGAGGTCATGCCACTGATCACCGGTAAGGCGAGCCTCAGGCTTGGCGGGGGTGTGGATCGTCCGCCGCGTGTCGCCTTCGACCTTCATGATGATGTTGTGTGCCCTGCCATCGGCATCGTTCGACAGGTGCACGTAGGTGTAGTGAAAGTCATCAACGTAGCCAAGCACGATGCATACATCGCGGCCTTTCTTTTCGGCTGGCTCATCCGAGCGGACACGCAGGTCAATCACCGCCTCCGTCCAGCGATGATCGCTCAGGACAGCGTAGGTCGAGAGGCGACGCACAGGCTTGGTCTTTGCCTTGCCGACTTTCGTGATCGACATGACAGCCGGCTGCGAAGAACCCGCCGGGGTGAAGGTCCAACTGGCTGCCGGGTTCAGGTCCCAAAGCGGCGGATCCGTGTGCAGTCCGGAGAGGGCGATCTCCGTTGGATGAAGCTGGTCTGCTTCCGCGGTCAAAGTCTGCGAAGTGACGACCGGGGCAATCACCCACGCCAACAGGGCACACACGTAAGAAGGTACACGACGTGCAGGCATGGATCACGCATTCGCCACGGCATCTTCGTAGCCGGGCCGATCCCACGGGGCCGGATGTCCGGCCAGGGCCAGTTGCACATCCTGCGCCGTCTTCGCTTGCGCGACCGCGTCCATCGGCTTGAAGTCCGACGCCATCGCAACGTTTTCCTTCAAATGGTCCACCGTATCCAACCCGACGATTGCGGTATGGACGCCGTCGAGACTCAGGGAGTAGCGAATCAGGTCGCTGCCCTTGAGGTCGGCATCCCGGGCATGCCGAACACATTTCATCGCGATCACCCCCATTTTTTTCTCCCTCGCCAGCGGAAGGATGTCGTCTTCGTAGCGCCCCTTGTCCGGCCGGGAAGCCGGGTAAATCGTCAGCACGGCATCGGGGTCCCACGCCTTGATCGCCTTGACGAGGATGGCGGCGCCACTGTGGCCGGTCACGCCGAAGTGCTTGATCATACCTTGTTCACGTGCTTCGCGGGCGGCTTTGACCGCACCTTGCTCGATGGCCTTGACGTCATTGTCGCGCGGCGTGAGGCTGTGAATGTGATACAGGTCGAGATGGTCGGTCTGGAGCAGATTAAGGGATTTCTCGAGGTCACGCATGAACCCGTCGTAGGTGCGATTTCCGGACTTGCTGACGAGGAATATATCATCGCGGTGCTTTTTGACAAAGGGGCCGGCCAGCCGCTCGCTTGGCCCGTAGCTTCGGGCGGTGTCGTAGTAGGTGACGCCCGCTTCCAAGGCTGCCTCCAGGAGCGCAAATGCCTGGTCCGGATCCCCGTTGGAGCGAGTGAAGACGGAGCCGAGCCCAGCGCCGAGGATCGATACACGGGCGCCGGTCCTGCCCAGTTCCCGGGTGGTCATGCGGGCCTTGGCCTTGAGGGTTTCCGCATCCCTGCGTGAAGCGTTGGCGACGCCCGGGCCAAGGCCCAGTGTGCCGGTGAGGATCGCGGTGCTTTTGAGAAATTTACGGCGGTCAGTCGAGTTCATCGGTATGGGTCCTTTGCTGGCTGTTGAAAAAAATCAGGCTTGGTCGAGGCTCTCACCAACCCTGCCCATGTGCGGGTCTTGGCAGGTGTTGGATCAACACCGCATTCCAATAGTTTATGAGACGCAATTAAATTCCTTATCGCGAATCTGCCAGCGGAGAGGGCCACTTGTCAACTGACAGGGCGATTTGCCCCTTTGGCGGAGAAAGAGGCCGCTATCCTGAAGGTATAAGCGGCGATTCGGGAATGATCCTGTCCTTTAGACTGAATTCACTGACAATCAATCACTTGGGCGGGTACACATCCGCTCGTGGCCACAAAGGCTAAAGTTTTGTGATCGATTGCCGCCGTTCGAACTGGAAGATGGGAAGGATCAATATGGAAAAAGAAACCTTCCTCTCACGCTCCTGCCTGGTTGCTTTCGGATGCAGCCTGCTCTGCACGACACTGCCCGCTGCGACCCCTTCGAAGGAATCCGAGAAGCCCTTGAATGTGCTTTTCCTGGCAATCGATGACCTGCGTCCGCAGACCGCGGCCTATGGCTATGATTACATGCACACGCCGCACATGGACCAGCTGGCCGGCGAAGGACGGCTGTTCAAGCGGCATTACGTCCAGGTGCCGACCTGCGGTGCCTCGCGTTATTCCCTGCTGACCGGCCAGCTGCCGGTCTTGCGCCAGAGCAAAAACAACGCAGCCTTTGCCCTCGCCGAGAGCGGGGAGGCCCCGCCCTCGTTTCCCGGATGGTTTCGCGAAAACGGTTACCATACCGTGCTGACGGGAAAGGTCACGCATTCTCCCGACGGCTACACCTGGCGCCGGGACGGCTACCGTTATCATCGCACGAGTGATACCCCTGAACTTCCCGGAGCCTGGGATGAGATGGTCACCCCCGCCGGGGAGTGGGAAACGCCCTGGTACGCTTTCTTCGGCTATGCCGGTGGCGACACCCGCCGGCAGCACTACCGGCCCCCGGTCGAGGGCAAGGATGTCGATGATGAGGGTTACCCCGACGCCCTCCTGGCCAATGAGGCCGTGGAGACGCTGCGGGAGCTGGCCGAACGGGAGGAGCCCTTCTTTTACGCCCTCGGCCTTTACAAGCCCCATCTGCCCTTCACCGCACCGAAAACGTATTGGGATCTCTATGACCGCGATGCCATCGACCTTTCGGAGGTGGACTTGTCCCGGCGCGGCGGCGGCGAGTTCTGGAGCTATGCCCATGAACGATCCGCTCTGGACGATCCCGACTACGCCCGCAAGATGCGGCACGGATACTTCGCCTCCGTCAGTTATGTCGATGCGCAGGTGGGCAAGGTGCTTGATGAACTGGACGAACTCGGACTGAGCGATCGCACGATTGTGGTGCTCTGGGGGGACCACGGCTACCACCTCGGGGAGCGGGGGCATTGGGGCAAACATACCCTGCATGAGTATGCCATGCGTGCCGCTTTCATGATCCGCGCTCCCGGCATGCCGCACCCGGGGAAGGCCACGGATTCGATTACCAGCAGTATCGATATTTATCCCACCCTGGTCGAGCTTGCGGGACTGCCGATGCCGGACCACCTCGACGGCAGCTCGATGCTTCCCATCCTCAAGGATCCGACCGCCAACCCGATCGGTGCCGCCCTGGGATTCTGGAAGGACGGGATCACCCTCCGTACCGATCGTTACCGGCTCATTGATTCCCAGCTCTACGAAACCGCGACGGATCCCGGCGAGGACACCCCCGTCGGGAGCCGGCGCCCGGATCTGCTCCAAGACCTCAAAGCGAAACGGGATGCCCTCCTGGAATCCCGCAAGGCACTGCGTTGAATGCTTCACGCGCATTCCTGATGTGCTCTTGGGAAGGATGGTGGGGCGAGCCTGCAAGGCTTGCGAAAACGGGCCGCGTATGTAGGGTCAGGGATGCCTGATCAATTGCAGAATGCGCTTCTGGGTTCCCTGGTTGCCGATGCCGTCTCGATGCCGGTGCACTGGTATTATGACCGCGAGGCGCTCGACCGTGACTACGGGGAGATAAACGGGTACTTGAATCCGCAAAATCCCCATGTCGACAGTATCCTCTGGCGTTCCAGCTACACGCCCCGTTCCCCGGAGGCGGACATCCTTCACGAGCAGGCACAGTATTGGGGACAGCGCGGGATTCATTATCATCAATTTCTCGATGCAGGGGAAAACACCTTGAATTTCCTCCTCGGGCTGCAGCTTTACCGGTCGGTTGTGCGTGCCGGTGCGTATGATCCGGGCGAGTGGCTGCGTACCTACATTGGCCTCATGCAAACGGCGGGGTGGCACAAGGACACCTACGTGGAGGAAGTCCACCGCGCTTTCTTCGACCAATTGGCGCAGGGGAAGAAGCCGGAGGAATGCTGGGTGAGGGATCTTCATATCGGCGGTCTTGTGCCGGTTCCGTTTCTTCTGGCGGCCCTCGACTGCCTTGAGGATGACGTTGATGACCTCGATCCGGCCATTATCCGGCGGCATGTCGCGCTCACACACCGACACCCCGAGACGGAGACGGCCGCGGAGGCCCTTGCGCGGATGCTCCTTGAGGTCGCGAAAGGGACCCCGCTCCGGGAGGCGGTTCTGGCCTTTTCCTCGCCCTGGGCCGGCCGGCGCGCGTTTGAGGACTGGGAGTCCCGGGAGGATCGCGAGGTTGTCGGGAAGAAGCTGACCCCGGCGTGCTACCTTCCCGAGTCCTTCACGGCGGCCCTCCACTTTGTCTGGAAATACCATGACGATTTTTCGGGCGGCATCCTGGCCAATGCCCGCTGTGGCGGGGACAACTGTCACCGCGGAGTGGTGGTCGGCTCCCTGCTCGGGGCCGCCAACGAGGTTCCGGAAAGCTGGCTGCGTGACCTGGCCTCTATGGAGCGCCTTCGTTGCGACACGCTGGATCCGCTCTTTTCGGGATGAAATCTGTCGCTTCGGGCCGTTCCCCATTGTCCCGGATTTCATGGTTTCCGTCCCGCTTTGTGGGACCTCAGGCTCGACCGCGATCAGGCGCGCTCGACAGGCCAAGGGCGTAAGTGCTGTCGCGAGCAGGTAAATTGGGACCTTCCCCTGCCGGGTTACTTTGATTTCGTTCCTCCCGCTCGCATTTTCATCCGATTGGGACAGGGTATTTCCGATGGATCCATTAACTCAGGGCTTGATCGGGGCTGCGGCGGCTCAGGGGGCGGTGGGCGGCCGTTTGCCGCGGGCCTGGTCGGTCGGCCTCCTTGCCGGGATGGCACCTGACCTGGATGTGTTCATCCGCAGCGCCCGTGATCCGTTGCTGGCGATCGAGTTTCACCGCCATTTCACGCACGCGCTCCTCTTCATTCCTCTTGGCGGACTTATCTGCATGCTCCCGTGGTTGCTCCTGCGGGGATACCGCGAGCGCTGGCGGATGACGCTGCTTGCCTCCACCCTGGCGGTGGCCACGCACGGCCTCCTGGACGCCTCCACGAGCTACGGGACGCTCCTCTTGTGGCCCTTTTCGAGCACCCGGATCGGTTGGGACTGGATTTCCATCATTGATCCGCTCTTCACCCTCTGCCTGCTGGCCGGGGTCATCCGGGGAGGCCTCCGCCGGACCCGTCTCCCGGCGTTGGCCGGCTTGGCGGCGGCCCTCCTTTACCTTTCCCTGGGGGTGTTCCAGCACGGCCGGGCCCTCGCCGCGCAGGAGGAAATCGCCGAGGCACGCGGCCACTCAATCGACAAGGGTGAAGCCTTTGCCACGATCGGGAACAACCTCGTCTGGCGCTCGCTCTACCGGTCCGGAACCATGATATACGCCGACCGGATCCGTGTCTCCTGGCTGGGGGAGGTGTACTGGACGCCCGGCAGCCACGTCACCCAGGTGACCGTCACGGACCTGCCAGAGGCCGTCTCGGGTGATGCCCGGGCCCGGCGCGACTTTGAGCGTTTCAGCTGGTTTGCCGGCGGCTGGGTGGCATACCCTCCCGACGACCCTTCGGTATATGGGGATGTCCGCTACTCCCTGCAGACCAACGCCTTTGACCCGATCTGGGGAATCCGCCTGCATCCCGGCCGGGACGTGCCGGTGGAATGGATCAGCCGCACCCGGGACCGTGAGTTGCGTCTGGCCGAACTTTGGGACGAAATCCTCGGAAGGAGCACGGAGTACCAACCCCTACAGGACCCCTCAGTCCCCTGATTCTGCGCGGAGGCGAAGAAACTGACTGGCATTCTGGGCGTTAAAGGGATGGGCGACACGAACTTTCAGTTCTTCAGGATTATCGCGAAGGAGGATGAGGTTATCCCGCGTAAATCCCTCGACGAGGTTGTCAGAATACTCAACCCAGACAGTCACGCCCTCTGAATTGGGATTCCGAGACGTATGCAAGGTGAGGAACGGGTTGCCCTCCTCCTTTTCCAGAGAGATCTGCGGGAGGACTGAAGGATCGGCCTGCCGACGGGGATCGAGGCCGAGGGCATATTTCATCAAGTTGGGGATACCGTCGCCGGAAGGGTTGGCGGAAGGCTCGCGATTCCCGGGCGTCAATTCGCTTGCGAAAGCATCCATCCAATCGAAATAGGCCTGTCCCGGGGACGCAATGCCAGCTTGTCGGGGATCGTCCAGACGCGATTCGCCGACAAGCATATAAAGGTCATCCCAGAGTACGGGCCCGCTGTCGAAACCAACGATCTCCATCGAATCGATCTGCCCGGCACCGAAAAAGTAATTGCCTGGGTCTGGATCATTGGCGACAAGCAGATGGACGGGTGAATCATCCATTTCCCCCTGCACGTATACCCTGGCCTGATTTTTATCATAATCGAATAGCATCCAAAGCTTGTACCAGGTTCCGCGCTGTATGGGGTACTGGGTCTGCCGCGAACCGGATTGCTCCCCGTAACGCAGATGAATGAGTGATTCAGGGGATTGCCCGTCCCGAGAGCTGTCGAAATTGAGGCTGAAGTTATCTGCTTCCGGGAGGTGAAGCTGTTGTTTGATGGGCTGGGCTCCGTCGGGAAAATAAACCCGGGCAAAGAAGGTGCTTTGTCCCTGATCGGGAATCCCGGGAAAGAGGCCTTTGACCGCTTCATCATTGGCGTCTGGAGCGAAGCGCATGACCTGATTGGCGGCGTCAGTCGGATCGGCGGCAACCTCGGCGGAAGCGTCGCTGGTCCAGCCATTCTGGCCGTTGAGATTTCCCTGGGCCATGTTGCTGAAGCTTTCAATCGGGGTCCACGGGGCCAGCCAGTGCGCATAAAACGTGACGTTTTCGTCGAGGACAAAAGCGGCCTGCCCTTCTGGTCGGTATTCGGCAAAGAGGCCTTCGGGGGCGGTTTTCCATCCGCCGAAGTCCCGCTCCGGATGCTCCGGTAAGGGGTAGAAGCTGACGTCGATGGAACTTCCATCGGGGGCTTCCCCTCCATCGGGAACCCGGCCCGCTCCTTGATTGGCGTCGTAGGCAAAGGTAAAATTGCCGTCCAGATTCACCGTCACCTCGGCGCTTGCGCTGTCGCTGCCTCCCTCATTGGTCACCGTGACGGTGTAGGTTCCGATATTGTCTGCTCCCAGGGGCCCGACCGTCAATTCGGGTCCATCCGCGTCGGCGATGGGGGTGTTGTTGAAGGCCCATGTGTAGTGTAAGGGTCCGGAGCCCTCCGCTTCCACCCTCAGGGTTATGGTACGATTGATCACCGATGCGATGTCGTCGGGTCCTGCGACGATGTTCGGGGGGAGGGAATTCACGATCAGGGTTGCCTCGTCGCTGGTAGAGGTGCCTTGGCTATTCGTTGCCACGGCGCGGTAATTTCCGGCGTCGGAGGGCAGAACCGGATCAATCACCAAGGTTGGCTCGTCGATGAAGGGGATGCGCTCGGAAACCGGCAAATCGACCCCATCCTTCTGCCATTTCAGATCGGGGAAGGGGATCCCGAATACGTCCACCCCGAACTCGGCCGGATCTCCCTCGGTGATGGCAATGCCCTCAGGTTGCTTGCGGAAAGCGGGAGGAGCCAACTCGCGAGCGGGGGTAACGACATCAAGATGCGGACGCAGATTAGGGTTCGGCCAGTGTCGGGAGGCATATACCGGACCGTTCGTGGAGTCGCTCCGGAACATGAGGGTAAGGGAGCGTTCACCCGCCGCGAGGGCAGCTTCGACGGCGGCGGTCACATCGAGGGAATAGAAACCGGGCCCGTCCACGGTCAAAGTGTCAAGAATGGCCTCCGGGCCGGGAAGCGGAGGCACGATTCCCCAGCCAAAGGCCAGTTCGTCGACGGTGCCGTAGGTGTCTGCATCAAGCAGATACACCGTTATCTCGTCGGTTCCTTCGCCACGGGTCTGCTCATTGACATAGACAGTCGCTTTGGAGGAGAGAATGTCTCCGGCCAGCGTGTCCAGCGGAAACCGGATGTAGGCTGAGCGCAAATCCCGCCAGTCGGGGTAGGGGCCGGTTTTCAGCTCCATGGTCGCCCCGTCCTTCAAGGCCCCCGCGGTGGCGGTGGAGTGCTCCCGGACGGCATTCATTTCCGCAGGAAGGACCAAGGTGTCATTGGAAACAGTCAGTTCGACGGTGAAGGTCGAGGAAAGCCCGAGTTCGTCGGTGACGCGCAGGTCAAAGCTATCCCCGCCGAGATAGTCCTCGTCGGGCGTGTAGACCAATTCGGCAAACTCTCCGCTCCGGCTTTCCCACTGCAGGCTCCCATGGGAGGGATTGGTCTCAAGGTCCCATTGGAGGGTATCGGAGGTGATGTCCAGCGCGCGATAGCGCAGCGGGGTGCTTTCATATTGTAACACGCTGCGCCGTTCGATTGGATCCCGTCGCCGGTTAAACGGGCCTGTGAGGATGTGGGGAGGACCGTTCGCCACCACCAGCACCGAATCGGTGTGGGCGAACCCATCCGAGTCAATGGCTTTGAATTCAAGAAAGATGGGGGTGCTTTCCTCCACCGCCGGTGTGGTAAAGGTGTAGCTTGAAGTGCTGCTGATGATGGCACGCGGCTCGAATTCGTCGTCAGAGGATAGACCATCCGGCTGGATGGCTGCATTTCGATGCATGGCGATATAGCCGTCGACCCCGTCAATATAACGGCGGACATAGCTGAACTGGTCGTTGATGAGGAAATCATTATGGTCTTCCATACTCGCTTGGCGCCATTCATAGACCAGGTCCTGATCATCGTCCTCCAGATCGGTGGCCGTTGCTGTCAAGGTGTGGGAGGTGCCGGGATTGAGGACGACAATTCGGGGGCCATCGATTTCCGCCGTTGGTGGAGTGTTGGCCGGATGCTCCTCCAGGCGGACGAGGAAATCCACGATTGGCAGGGTATTGGCCCGCTGGGTACCATGTCCGCCCTGCGCCCACAAAGTATTGAAATGGGGATGCCCAAAGGTATCCTGCATTTCCATGTTGAAAAAGTGCGTAGCCGGATAGCGGCTATCGTCGGCAATGCCCATGACGTTGAACACAGGGATGGATTTCGCGTCTTCCACCGCGGGATCACCGAGGCCCACCTGACCGGGTCCGCCGGTCCATTTGGTCCCCTCGAAATTCGGGCCAATCTCTTCCGCTGTCCAGCCTCCCTGGTTGGTCCCAATGGTGCCATAAAGTTTTCCGCTTGGGAGGGTGACTGAACCGGGGTTGCGCGGCGCGGCGCCCATAATGCCCTCTGGCAGCTGCTGAAGAATCCGGTTGGTCATTTGTCCGCCGCGGGAGAATCCCATCAGGAAAATGTCGTCGTGGATATTCAGGTTGTGCGGGGACGCCCGAAGGCTTGAAATTAAATCCGGAGCCAAAACCTCCAGATAGGAATCCTCGTTGGTGACCACCACGGCGTGATGCCCGCGCTCGGTCAACGCATCCAGCAGTCCGGAAGGCCGACCAATTCCCGTTCCGGCTCCGCGCATGTTAACGATTACCCGCAAGGGCTCACCGGCGGGTGCGTCCGAGGGAATCCAGTATCCCCAATTACCTCCATTGTGTTTGAACTCAACTGGTTCCGAAGGCCATGTCTGGGCTTCGACGGCCGCGGATGAAAAGAGAAGCTGAGTAAGAACGAGGGAAAAGAGGGCACTGGGCCCTTTTCTCAAGGCAGGTCGCCTGGGAAGGTTTAAAGGGAAGGGGTTCTCAATACTGGGCATGTCCTATCGTAATTGTTTTGCCCCTTCCCCGTCTTCCCAAAATCGACCAAAAAACTTCCCATTTTCGGAAAAATTCCGCTAGGTTGAGTTTATGACCCTGACTGCTTTCGTTCGATTTATCTACGATCCGGGTGAGCCGGTATCTGTGCGCGTCCGGGAAGGCTTTCGGGCCCGTTGGGCGGAAATCAGCCCTTTGCCGGTTAGCGAGGGCCGGCGCATCACCGATGAAATTCATGGACGCGAGGATTGCCTTGGTTTCGCAGGCTATTTCTCCACCGCCGAGACTCAGATGGAAGCCGCGAAGGCTGGCTGTCCGCTTATCAATTATTCCAACCGTCATGGTCTGTTTCCTTCTGGACGCAACATCATCGTGAACGAGGAAGAGATTGGACGCCTGGCCGCGGAGCATCTGTTGCTTAAAGGGTATAGGCACTTTGGCTTTGTCGAAGAAGAATCGAGCGCCTTTGCCCGTGATCGCCGCGAAGGTTTTGCCCGGGCCCTGACTGGTAAAGGGTATTCCCTGAGCCAATTGACCCTTAGTGCTCCTCGAATGTTCAACCCAGTCGAATATGCCCGGGAACTCCAGACACGTGTGAATGACTGGATTTCCCAGCTGGAGAAGCCGGTCGGTATTCTCGGGGCGAATGATTCAGCGGCCGTGCAATTTCTCGGTCACGCCAAGCAGGTTTCCCCGGAATCCCTTCCCTTGATTACGGTCATCGGGGTGGATAACGTCCTGACCGGTTCCAGTCATCCCCTTCCCAACGATTTTCTCAGCTCCATCGAACCGAATTTCCGGGGAGTCGGGGTGGCCATTGCCGAGGAATTGGCCGAATACATTGATGGGAGACCGTTGGAATCAGGCTCTGTCCGCCGGATTGACGGCGCCTCCCTTATTGAACGCGCGTCCACTGCCGGCCTGTCCAGCCGGGATCCCCTGGTGATGATCCTTGGACGGGAGATTCACCGGGAAATCCTCCGCGGAGAGGCTCCTCGGGTCGATGAACTGGCACAGCGCATGGAAGTCTCGCCGCGAACCCTGTTGAACCGCTTCTCAGCGGCGACCGGCCTTTCATTGCGTGACTACATCCTGCGTGAGCGGCTGCTTCGCGCCGCCAGCCTTTTATGTGGCGGGCAGAAGACGGTTGCGGAGACCGCCTTTGCCTGTGGTTTCAGCAAACAAGGTTCCTTGTCGTCCCACTTTAAACGCCTTTACGGATGCACGCCGAGGGAGTTTAAGCAGCGGTGCCAATCGGAGACCGGTCCCAGCTGCTTGCGTTGATCTTCGAGAGACGAGCTGGATGGAAAAGCGCAGGACCCCTTTACCGCTCAGACCCGCTAAGCCTCTTCGGTAATGATCCGTTCCCGGACAGCGCCAAGGTGCTTGAGGGCCTCCGTCACTTCCTCAATCATGGGTGGTGGGCCGCAGACATAGAAATACTGGGAATAGTCATCGATGCGCTCCTTGAGGAAAGCTTCGTCAATGCGCCCGTGAAAGTAGTCCGGATGGTTTTCGCTCGTCAGGGTCAACTGGATATTTCCCTTGCAGAGAGCACCCAGTTCCTGGGCCATAAACACGTCCTCGCTTTTGGAATTGGAAAAGAGAAGCATGTTCCCGGCGCCAATGCCTTCGTTGGCGCATTTCCGAAGGATGGCAATGAATGGAGTGACTCCGGCTCCACCGGCAATAAAGACCCCCGGACCTTTCCAGGTGATGGCGCCAAAGGGTTCGGAAATAAGGAGCCGGTCCCCGGCCTTGAGGTCGTCAAGGGCATCCGTTACCCCCTCATGGGAAGGATAGATTTTTATGGTGAATTCGAGGAATTCGTTTTCCGGAAGAGAGGTGAAGGTAAAGGGGCGACCCTCTTCCCGAAGCCCTTCCTTGTCAATGGCGACTTCGGTGGCCTGTCCAGGTTCGAACGTCATCCCATCGGGCTTGCTGGTCGTGAAACGGCGGACGTTGTGGTTCAATTTATGGACTTCGCGTATGGTTACAGTAGGCATTCGTTAAGTTAATGACCCCCCGGGGGATTCGCAAGGGAGGTCTTCCGATTAGGGAGGGGGGGCAGCCAGAATCGACAAGGGTTGACCCCTTTGGGCTCAGAGACTGTTTTGCCGGATCACATTCGCATACCATCTGGCGGAGGCCTTGGGGATGCGCTGGCCGGTGGTGAAGTCAACAAAGTGGATACCGAAGCGCTTGGTGAAGCCGTGGGCCCATTCAAAATTGTCCATGAAGCTCCAGAGGAAATAGCCCTTGAGGTTGACTCCCTCCTCGATGGCGCGGTGGCATTCCCCGAGATAACCGGAAAGGAAGTCGACGCGCACGGGATCCTCGACGGTACCGGACGTGGGGGTGTCATCGAGGGCGCAGCCATTCTCGGTGATGACAATTTCGGGATGCCCGTAGCGCTGATCGATCCAGAGGAGGAGCTTGCGGCATCCCCAGGGGACGATGTTCCAGCCCATGGCGGTCTTTTCCCAGGCGGGATCGCTGGTGAGGAGGACATCCTGGTCCTCGGAGATCCCCCCGTTGCCGTAGGGGTCCGATTCGAGGCCGCTTTCGGGGTCGGCCTCGGAGGCGTAGAGGGTGGTGTAGGTGTTCAGTCCGAAGAAGTCGCTCGAACCCTTGAGGAGGGCTTTGTCCTCCCCGCTGAAGACGGGGAGGCGATCGCCGAGGCGCTCGCGCATGACCCCGGGATAATCGCCAAAGTGGATGGGATCGGCGAACCAGCCGAGGAAGAACTCGAGGGCCCGTTGCGCGGCCGCCTTGTCCGCGGGGGAATCGGTAAGCGGTTCGCGCCAGTCGCAATTGTTGGTGATGCCGATGCGGCCCCCCTGATGCGGCTGGAACTCCTCCCGGTAGACGGAGACAGCGCGGGCATGGGCGCGGAGGAGTTGATGGCCGGCCTCATAGGGCTCCGATGTGGAGACCCGGCCGGGAGCCATGACGCCGTTTCCGTATCCAAAAATAGATACAACCCATGGTTCGTTGAGGGTGATCCAGTTTTTCACGCGGTCGCCGAAGTGCTCGAAGCAGGTGCGTGCGTAGGCGGCGAAAATATCCGCCATGGCGGGGTTGCGCCAGCCGTCCAGCTCGAGCTGGAGCGCGAGGGGGAGATCCCAGTGGTAGAGGGTCACCCACGGCGTGATGTCGTGGGCGAGCAAGGCGTCAATCAGATCCGAATAGAACCGGATACCCTCAGGATTCGGTTCTCCACGGCCCTCGGGGAAGATGCGCGACCAGGCGAGGGAAAAGCGGTAGGCGTGGAGGCCCTCGCCGGCCATGAGAGCGATATCCTCGCGAAAGCGGTGGAAGTGGTCACAGGCTGTATCCCCGGTGTGGCCCTGTGTGATCTTGCCGGGGATGTGGGTGAAGGCATCCCAGATGGAAAGGCCCTTGCCGCCTTCCAGCCAGGCGCCCTCGATCTGGTAGGCGGCCGTGGCGCTGCCCCAGGTGAAGTCTTTTGGAAATGGTTTCATGGTAATGGCGGTGATGAACAAAGCGGGGAAAAGGGGCCAGCCTTAATGGAGAACCATGTCCTTGAGGGAAGCGGTCATGGGCCCGTCGCCGGTTTGCTCTGCAAGGGAGACCAGCTGGTCATGGAGCAGGAGGCGGAGATTGCGTTCCGGAAACCGGTTGTAGACCTGGAGGGGATCCTCCTGGATGTCGTAGAGGACTCCGGGAGCGCCCTGGTAAGCGAAATTGGGGCTGTAGACAAAGCGGCCATCGTAGATTCCCCGCCAGCCCCTCTCGTTGACCCCGAGGTAGGCTGAATCCTGCCGGGGACCGTTCTGGCCATCGAGCCATGGCTTCATGCTGACGCCCTGCATTCGGGAGGGAATCTGCAAACCGGCCAGATCGAGAAGCGTGGAAGGAATATCGGCCGTCTGGAAAAACGTGTCCTCATGACACTGCGGCTTAAACCGCCCGGGGGCGTACCAGATCATCGGGGTTTTGAAGGCAAGGCTGAATGGCGACGCCTTGCCGCGCAGCATCGGCGTACCGTCCGGGAGGGTCAGGTTGAGGTTGTTTCCGGAGAGGTGGGTTCCGAGGTGGTCCCCGTGATCGGAAGTGTAGAGGATGATGGTATTATCAAGCTGGCCCATGGCCTTCAGTCCCCTGACAAGCCTGCCGACTTCCTCATCGATGGCCGTTACCTGGGCGTAGTACGTCTGCAGCAGGGATCGGATCCGGCTGTCGAGATTGAGGGATTTTTCCGGGGGAGCATATGCCTGCGCCCAGGATTGCTGAAGGGCATTGAGGGTCAGCTCATCCTTCGGGTAACGCGCGGAGAAGCGGCTGGGAACTTCTTCCGGGTCGTGAGGTGGGCCGTAGGCAACGTAATAGAGCCATGGCGTGTCGTTCTTCCCGTTTCGGCGGGCAAAATCAAGGGCCTTGTCGGTGTGCCATTGTGGTTCCCATTCATAGTCGCTGACGCGACGGCGTTCTCCCGGGCCGGTTGTCTTCCATACGGTATCGAAATCGTGGCCTTTTTCATGCCCGAGCCACTCCTGCCAGCCCTTGCGACGGGAGGGCGGAACAAAGCCGCCAGGTTGTAATTCCGGAATCCCGCCGTCGAGATGCCATTTGCCGATGTAACCGGTGGCGTATCCTGCACGGGCAAACGATTCCGCGAAACCGGGGAGATCCTCCCGCAGGCGCACATTGTTCCGGTGGGCCCCGTGCGAATGCCAATAGACCCCGGTCTGGCACATTCCACGCCAGGGTGTGCAGAGGGGGGCGTTGGCGATGGACTCTGCGAAGCGCACTCCGTTTGCTGCAAGACGATCCAGGTTGGGGGTCTGGACATCGGGATGGCCCGCAATGCCAAGGACCGCCCCGGCGTGCTGGTCTGGCTGGAGAATGAGGATGTTCGGTTGTTTTTCGCGGGGATCCCTTCCTCCCGCAGCGACCTGACCGGCAGTCCCCGCGGCGAGGGCCCCGATTGCCGATCGGCGTATGAAATCGCGCCGGTTCATGATCTGTCCTCCTGGATGAAGAAGAATCTCATGGTCTGAATCATGGGGAAAGGTCTTGGACACGTAAATGCGGGGCGTGTTTTTCGGTAAATCCGCAAGAGCGTTCCTATGAAGGCCCTCCGCGTTGGGACCCGTGAGTGGGTTAAGGTCATCATGGGAGAGGCCTCGCCCGCCCGCCGAGTCACATTTTGGAGAAATCGTGCCACTCCCTGCGGGCAATGACAAAGGTGAAGGTAAAGGTCGCCGACCAGGTAATGAGAACGAGCCCGGTGATGCCTTCAAGCCCCGCCAGAATCCGCAGGGCCCCTTCAGGGGTGATGTCCCCGAAACCAATCGTGGTGTAGCAGACGAGACTGAAGTAGACGTAATCCACTGCCGTGCCCGCAAAGGCCCCTCTGATCTCCCCAATGCCGAGGATTTCCCAGCTCAGCCAGTACGCTCCGGCAAAGATAAGGATCTCCACCATGTGGAGCCCGATGACGAGGAGCATGAGCCGCTTGATTCCAAAGATGTTGGGACTTTCCGGGCAGCTGTCGCCAATCTTCTGCAGCATGCTCGCATGCAGGGTCGTACAGATTACGATGGTCGCCAGGCTGATCAAAAGCCCGTAGATTTCAGCCCAGGTCATCATCAGAGGTCAGCATTGAAAATGGATCGCCCGAAGGCAAGGCCTTCGGACCCGAGTCCCTTGGGATTCAAGGCGGTCTCCCGGGCCCGCCGCCTGACCGCCTTTTTGAGACTGAAAATCAGCGTCAAATGGCTCCTGCGGGCCGCGTTGAGTTGAAGTCCGGCAAATCCTCTCGCAGATTGGTTCCACAATCCAACCTCAAGCAAGGAACGTTATGGAAACAACAGCAACAAAAACCGAGACGTGCGATAAGTGTGTCTATTGGAATAAAGTCGAGACCGATCAAGGTGAGTGCCGGCGGCAGCCCCCGCAGGCGATCATCTTCAAGGTTAACGAAGACGTGAAATACGAGACGCGCTTCCCCACCACCCAGTCCAGTGACTGGTGCGGGGAATTTACCGCCCGGTAATCGCTTCCCGGGCAACCATGCCAAGCGGCGCCTGAGAAGGGCGTCGTTTTTTTTTACCTTGACCTGATATTAAGTCTCATTAGCACGTTAGAGGTGTAATGGATAAGGAACGGATCGATGAGCTATTGGGCCCGGTGGCGGAAGGGTGCCGGGATGCGGCGGACGAGCTTCTGGACTTACGGGATGCGGTTCTGGGGCGCTCGGACCCCGGGAACTGTGTGAGCTGTTATTTCCGGATTTTCGAAGTACTGGGCAGGGGGGACGTGGAGCGTCTGAAGCGGCTGCGCCGGTGGCTTGAGGGGAACCTTGTGGTGGTGGCGCGGGACGGATCGGAGCGGGAGCTGGAGCGGGTTCCGGTTTCGCTTCACCAGATGGACATGGAGAGTTTCTGCCGGGAGATGATGCAGGAATTCCGGGAGAACCGGTGTTATGAGGGGGCGCTGATTGAACTGAGCCTTGATTTCAAGGAGACGGAGATGGCGCAGGTGGAATGAGGGAGGGGGAAGACCTGCGCCTTGAGGAATTCCTGCGACTTGCGGGGGAGTACTGGGAAGGCCGTGGAGGCCGGATGACGGTGGTCCGGCGAATCCTGTGCCGGGTGCTCTTTGAGTCGGGGGAATCGATTGATGCGGAGACCTTGTTACGGCTTGGGCGGGAAGCGGACAACCTGATTTCCCTCTCGACGGTATACCGGACCCTTGAGGGGTTGGTGGAGGCCGGCTTGCTGGTGGAAGTCGGCGGCCGGGACGGCCGCACGAACTACAGTCTGGCGGACCGGTCGACGAACGCGGCCAGTCACATCGTCTGTGCGGACTGCGGGCAGGTGCTGGCACTGGAGAGCCCGTGTCTGGCCCTGCGGGAAGGGGCCTCGGCGCGGGCGGCGGGATTTTCCCCGACCCGGATTCAACTCCGGCTGGAAGGACATTGTGACACCTTCCGGCGCACGGGGAGCTGTTCGGTGGGAAAGGTGGGGGAAGTATCCGGGGACATGAGCGGGGCGCAGTCGGACTGTGCGGGTCGCCATTGAGGGGCGTGATTCTTGACGAACCCGAGGAAGCTTTCAGTCTGAGAAGGATGAAGCGATACCTTTACCGAATTCCGCTGCTTCTGGCGGGACTTGCAGGCACCCTTGTTCAGGCTGGGTCCTATCTTCCTTCGGAGGTGGCCTATAATCCGGAGATTCCGTCACCGGCGGACTATTTTGGCTACGCGATCGGGGAACGGCACCTGACGCACGCGGAGCTGGTGGGTTACATGAAGGTCCTTGAGGAGACGAGCGAGCGGGTGCGCATCCTGTCCTACGGTGAGACCCATGGACAGCGGCCGCTGATGCAGCTGCTGATCTCGTCCCCGAAAAACCTTGAGAACGCGGAAAGCCTGCGTCAGCGGCATCTGCAGCTGTCCGATCCCGGTAAGGCGGGCCAACTCGACCTTGAGGAGATGCCCCTTGTGGTGAATTTCAACTACGGCGTCCACGGGAACGAGCCCAGTGCGTCCAACACGGCCCCGCTGCTGGCCTATCACCTTGCGGCGGGGAGGGGCGAGGCGATTGAGACCCAATTGGACGAATTGATGATTCTCCTTGATCCCTGCCTGAACCCGGACGGCTTTGACCGCTTTGCCCACTGGGTCCGCAACCACGTCGGGCGCAATCCCAATCCGGACCCGCAGACCGTCGAGCACCGCGAGGACTGGCCGGGAAGCCGGACCAACTACTATTACTTTGACCTCAACCGCGACTGGATGCTCCTGACCCAGCCGGAGAGCAAAGGCCGTCTTGCCCTCTTCCACGAGTGGATGCCGAACTTCGTCCTCGACTTCCACGAGATGGGAACCGACTCGACCTATTTCTTCCAGCCGGGGGTTCCGGAACGGACCCATCCCCTCATACCACAACGGATCTACGCCTTTACGGAAAAAATCTCGCGTTATTTCGCCGAAGCCCTCGACGAGACCGGTACCCTTTATTTCAGCAAGGAACGGTTTGATGACTTCTACATGGGAAAAGGGTCGACGATCCCGGACCTGAAAGGGGCCGTGGGCATCCTTTTTGAGCAGGCAAGCGCGAGGGGACACGTCCAGGAGAGCGTGAACGGGCCTCTTGGCTTCAGGACGGCGATCCGGAACCAGTGGACAATCTCCCTTTCGGTCCTGCGAGCCTCGACCGCGCTGCGGGAGGAATTCCTTGCCAGCATGCGGACCTTCTTCCGGGAAAGCCTGCGGGAAGGGGCCGGGGCCTCATTTGCCGGGTACCGCTTTGCCTCCCCGGGCGACCCGGCCCGGGCACGCGAATTTGCCCGTATCCTTGAAACCCACCAGATCGAGGTGGAACCGCTTTCCGGGGAAGAGGGCTGGTATGTACCCCTTGAGCAGCCCCATTACCGTTACCTGCAGGCGCTGGTGGAGAAGCGGACAGAATTCGAGCAGGACATCTTTTATGACGTCACGGCCTGGACGCTGCCCCTTGCCTACAATCTGGAGTGGGAGGAATTGCCGGCGGCGCCCCGGAGTGGTTCCGCCGAAACGCCGTCTCCGGGACTTGAACGGAGCGAACTGGGTTACCTTCTGGACTGGTCCCAGCTCAACGCGCCCCGGGTCCTTCTTGACCTCCTTGAGGAGGACATCCGGGTCAAGGCGGCCCGCCAACCCTTTACCGCGGACGGACAGGCCTATCCCTGTGGAAGCCTCTTTATCCCGGTCACCCTGCAACCGGAGGCCTCGGGGACGATATACGATTTGCTGGAAATGGCTTCCCGGCAGCTTGACGTCGTCATCAGGCCCGTTCGCACCTTCCTTACCGAGGAGGGGATTGACCTCGGGAGTGGCCAATTCAGGAACGTGACGCGGCCGAAGATCCTCCTCGTCGGGGGACGCGGAGTGGATGCCTACGAAATGGGCAGTATCTGGCACCTTCTCGACGTGTATCATGACTATCCGGTTACCGTTATACGTCCCGCCCAGCTCTCATCGATCCGCCTCAGTGACTACACGGCCCTCATTCTGCCTGACGCCGGCGGGAGCAGCTATCCGGAGGAGGCGACTGAGCGGCTGGAGCGGTGGGTGAAGGCCGGCGGAAGCCTGATCAGCCTCGGTCGCTCGAGCAAGTGGGTCATTGACCGGGGCCTTGTCGACCTTGCCCTTGTCGGGGCCGCGCCGGCAGAAGAAGAGGGGACGGAGGAGCCCGATGAAGGGGGCCCGGTCGAGCGGCGCCCCTTTGACGAGGCATCCGATGATCAGGCCCTTGAGCGAATCCGTGGAGCCATTTTCAAGACCGCCATCGATCGTTCCCATCCCCTTGCCTGGGGATACCGGAATTCCGAACTGCCCGTCTTTGTCGAAGGGGAGTCCTTCCTCAGGCCGTCCGCCAATCCGTACCAGACGCCCCTTGCCTTTACGGGGGAGCCCCTGCTGGCGGGGTATGCCTCGGAAAAGAACCTTGAGCGGATGACCGGGGCGGCCGCCGCCGTTGTTGAGACTGACGGCCGGGGAGCTTACATCCTTTTCGGGCACACACCGACGTTCCGGGCCTACTGGCGGGGAACGGAGA
>JAWLGH010000054.1:0-19826 GCA_041685165.1 Oceanipulchritudo sp.
CGAGATTCACGGAGCCAACGGCTACCTGATCGACCAGTTCCTCCAGGCTTCCAGCAACCTCCGCACCGATGCTTACGGCGGCTCCATTCCCCGAAGGAGTCGTTTTCTCCTTGAGGTTACCGATGCCTGCATTTCCGTCTGGAGACCCGGCCGGGTTGCTGTCCACCTCGCTCCCCGGGGCGGCGAGGACCCCGCCAACGACCCGACCGGGGAGCGGCTCTTCACTCATGTTGCAGGCGAGCTCGGAAAACGCCGTATCGCCTTTATCTGTGCCCGCGAACCGGAGTCCCCGGACTGGCTCGGACCCCGCCTGAAAAAGGCCTTCGGCGGGGTCTACATCGCCAACCAGGCCTTTACCCGCGAATCCGCCGAGGCGGTCATAAGCCGCGGGGATGCTGATGCGGTCGCCTTCGGTCGCCCCTTCATCGCCAATCCCGACCTGCCGGCCCGCTTTGCCAGCAAGCTCCCCCTCAATGAACCCGATCCCGGTTCCTTCTACGGGGATGGTCCGGAGGGCTACCTCGATTATCCTTTGACAGGTTTTGAAAAAAAGATGTCATAATCAGTCATGAGCTACAAGGAAGCCCGTGAAGAATACGCCGCCCTGGGAGTGGATACAGAAAAAGCCCTTGACGTCATGGCCAGAACCCCGGTCTCCCTCCATTGCTGGCAGGGTGACGATGTGACCGGCTTTGAACAGGCGGCTTCCTCGACCGGCGGTGGCATCATGGCCACCGGGAACTACCCGGGACGTGCCCGCAATCCGGGGGAACTGCGAAGCGACCTCGAGAAGGCGGCCTCCATCATACCCGGTCCCCTCCGCCTCAACCTGCACGCCATCTACCTCGACGCCCCCTCGATCCCCGAACGCGACCAGATCGAACCCCGCCATTTCCAGCCCTGGATCGACTGGGCCAGGGAACGCCAATGGGGCATCGACTTCAACCCGACCTGCTTTGGCCATCCCAAGGCCGATGACGGCTTCACCCTCTCGCACCGGGATCCCGCAATCCGCCAGTTCTGGATTGACCATTGCGTCGCCTGCCGCGCCATTGCCCAGGAGATCGGCCGCCAATTGGAAAACCCGGTGGTCACCAATATCTGGATACCGGATGGCTACAAGGACCTTCCCGCCGACCGCTCCGGCCCCCGTCGCCGGCTCGAGGAGTCCCTTGATGCCATCCTTGCCGACAAAACCCTCGCTGAATGGAACATTGACGCGGTCGAGAGCAAGCTCTTCGGTCTCGGGGTTGAATCCTACACCGTCGGCTCGCACGAATTCTACCTGGCCTACGCTGTCAGTCGCCAGATTGCCCTCTGCCTCGATGCCGGCCATTTCCACCCCACCGAGTCCATCGGGGACAAGATCTCCAGCGTCCTCCAGTTTGTTCCAAGGCTCCTTACCCACGTCAGCCGCGGGGTCCGGTGGGACAGCGACCACGTCGTTCTTCTCGACGATCCAACACGGGAAATCCTCCGGGAAATCGTCCGTTCCGACGGCCTCTCCCGCACCCATATCGGCCTCGATTTCTTCGATGCCTCAATCAACCGGATTGCGGCCTGGACCATCGGGACCCGTGCCACCCAGAAGGCCCTCCTCGCCGCCCTCCTCGAACCGGCAGACCGCCTTCTCCAAGCTGAGCAATCGGGCGACTACACCACCCGGCTCGCCCTCATGGAGACAGCCAAGGCCCTGCCCTGGGGCAGCGTTTGGGCTGAATACTGCCAACGTTCTGACGTTCCCGGCGAGACCCAGTGGATGGAGGAAGTCAGGTCCTACGAGACCGAGGTCCTCAGCAAACGCTCCTGAGCCCGCTCCCGGGGCGGGCAGGCAGCGCCACGTTCCCTTTTCCAGGAGGTCCTGAAGTCATGCGTCTGAAGCGATGGAGTATCCTCCTTACCGGCCTTCTGGCCCTTGCCCTTGCTGCAGCCGCCCTGCTCAACCTCCGGCTCCGTCCGACCCCGATGCCGCGGACCGAGATTTTCAACGGCGTCTTTCTGAGCGTTGAGGAAATCCCGAAATCCGGGCTTGGCTCGGGTCGTTCCATGATTGTCGAAATCCACTGGCGCACCGACGGACTACGTCTGGAACACCGCGATTACGATTACCCCGTTGACGCCGGTGATCTCGAGGGACCGCATTTCGACCTCGCCTTTGGCGACTGGGCCCTCTGGCGCCGAAAGCCCTCCATCCTTGTCAACACGACCCGCTACCATCCCAGCGACTACCTTGATTCGCTTCCCGGCATGGCTGTCCGCTCCCTCGAGACCCTTGTCGTTGAGTCCCGGGTTTCCCATCTCCATGAACATTCCTACCTCCTCTACTGGGACGATGAGATGCGGGCCGGCGCCCTGACCCACAAGCCTCCCGACCCTGAGATCCTGCAGAAGGCACGCCTCGCAATAGGGCTCCAGGGCGTTCAGGTGAGCGAAGGGCTGCCCCGCACCAACACCTTTGCCGATCTCGACCTTCTCGGCGACCGCACCTTTATCGGAATCGATCCGGAAAGGGAAATCCTCTTCCTGATGGCTTTCGAAAAAGCCTCCGGCCACCTGATGATCGACCGCGCTGTCGAGGCCGGCGTCATCTACGGGGGACAGGTTGATTCCGGCGATGGCACCACCCTTCTCATCGGGCCGGGAGCAGAAGGCCTGCCTCCCCATTCCGGGATCCGCAATCCCCGCCCCCTCGGGCCCTACCTGCAAATCATTGCCGATCCGGTGCCGGAGACGCGTTGAGGAAATCCCGGGTCAGGCTCGCCTTGGCATCCTTCATTCCCCACAGCGGACCTGCGTAGAGGACCTCGCCCCCGGCCGCTCCCCCACCGGGCCCCAGATCGATGATCCAGTCGGCCAGCCGGATGACATCCAGGTTATGCTCGATAAGAATCAGGGTCTGTCCCTGTTCACGCAGCTTGAAGAGAAGGTCCATCAGGTGTTGGATGTCCACCCAGTGTAGGCCGGTTGTGGGCTCATCGAGAATGTAGAGGTTTGTGCTCCGCTGGCTTTTACTCAGTTCAAGGGATAGCTTGAGCCGCTGGGCTTCCCCGCCGCTCAAGGTCGGTGCCGCCTGTCCCAGCCGGATGTAGCCCAGCCCGACGGCCGTGAGGGTCTCAAGACGACTCCGCAGCCGCGGCTGGTTGGCAAAGAGCTGCAGGGCCTCATCAACGGTCATATCGAGGACATCGGCAATGCTCTGGCCCTTGAACCGGACCTCAAGGGTCTCGCGGTTGTAGCGCTGCCCGTGGCAACTGGGGCATTCCGAGTAGACGTCGCTGAGAAACTGCATGTCCATACGGATAAGGCCGTCCCCCTGACAGCGTTCGCAACGCCCGCCCCGTACATTGAAACTGAAACGCCCGGCTCCATAGCCGCGTACCTTCGCAAGGGGCGTCTGGGCGAAAAGGCGGCGCAGGTCGTCAAAGAGCTTGGTGAAGGTGGCCGGATTGGAGCGCGGGCTTCGCCCGATAGGGTTCTGGTCAACCCGGACTACCCGTTCAAAGGCCTCCAGGCCAGTGATTCCACGGTGACGGCCGGGCACCTCGCGCGCTTTGTTCAGTTTGAATGCCGCCGCCTTCCCGAGAATGTCGTTCACGAGGGTGCTCTTCCCCGACCCGCTGATGCCGGTCACCACGGTCAACAACCCCTGGGGAAACGCCACATCAATGTCCTTCAGGTTGTGTTCATGTGCCCCCTTGATCGTCACCCATCCCGATTCCGGTTCCCTTACCGGTACCGCCCGTTCCACCCGGGCCCGCCCGCTGAGATAAGCTCCTGTCTGGGAACGACGGTACGCGAGGGCCTCCGTGACGGTGCCCTCGAAGACGAGGCGTCCCCCGGCTTCCCCGGCTCCGGGTCCAATCTCCAGAAGGTGGTCCGAGGCCCGGATGACGTCCGGGTCATGCTCGACAACGATGACGCTGTTGCCCCGGTCCCGCAGGTCGAAAAGGGTCCGCAAAAGGTCTTCCGTGTTGGCCGGATGGAGACCCACCGTCGGCTCGTCGAGGACGTAAGTCACGCCCACAAGCCCCATTCCCACCTGGGTCGCCAGACGGACCCGCTGCGCCTCTCCCCCGCTGAGGTCAGCATAGGGCCGGTCTAGGGAAAGGTAGTCCAGGCCCACTTCATTCAGAAAACCGAGCCGGCTCCGCAGGCCCCGCACGGCCTCCTCAAATCCCGGGAGGTCAAGCCTGTCGACAAAGGCCTTTGCCTCGCCAAGGCTGCCCTGGAGGAACTCTGGAAAGCTGACCCCCGCCAAAAGCACTGCCCGCGAGGTGTCGCGAAGCCGTGTTCCCCCGCACTCCTTACAGGGACTGCGCACCTGGAAGGCCATCAGGCGGTTGCGCAGGCCATCGCTGCTGGTCTCCCGTCGCATCCGCTCAAGATCGGCGAGAACCCCCGCAAATTTTCCCGGCTCCGGCTTGGCCTTTCCCGGTTTTGTCTTGAAGAGAAATTCGCGTTCCCCGGCCCCTTGCAGAAGGATGGACCGCACTTCCTCCGGCAGGGACTCCCAGGGTTCGGTGGGATCAAAGGGAATCTGCTCCGCCAGCTGTTTCAGGATCGCGTTGCGCTCGATGATCATTCGTCGCGAACCCAGTCGCCAGGGCTTGATCGCCCCCTTGCGGACGGACTTTCCCGTGTCCGGAACGACAAGCTCGGGCGTGAACTGAAGGGTTTCTCCAAGTCCCCCGCAAGAAGGACAGGCTCCATCCGGGTGGTCCCAGGAAAAATGGCGCGCGGTGATTTCCGGATAAACCGTTCCGCAGCTCTCGCAGGCCAGATGCTGGCTGACGTGCCGTTCGCGCCAGGGCAGGCCCGCTTCCTCCTGCACAAGCACAAGGGCCCGGTTGCGCCCTTCCATGAAAGCCAGTTCAAGGGAATCCGCCAGACGGCTTCGCTGGTCGGGACGCAGAATCAGACGGTCAATGACGAGGTCCATCTGCAGGTCCCCCGACTTTCCGTGAAAGAGGTCCGGATCCTCCAACTCGACGACTTCCCCATCAAGTCGGACCCGCAGATACCCTTTCTGCTTCAGGTGCGGCACCTCCGTTCGCAGAACCGCCGTCTTCGCCCGCATGTAGGGCGCAAGGAGCATCAGCCGGCTCCCTTCCGGCTCGCTGAAAATGCGTTCAAGGCAGTCATCGAGTGACTGTTGGAGGATCCTTCCACCGTCTTTCGGACAATATGCCACGCCGCAGAGAGACCAGAGAAGGCGCGAAAAATCGGCGATTTCCGTGATCGTGGCCACGGTACTGCGCGGACTGGCCCCGCCACCGGTACGCTGTTCAATGGCGATGACCGGTGTCAGGCCCTCGATATAGTCGACTTCCGGACGCTCCAGCTGCTCCATGATCTGGCGGGCCCGCGTTGAAAGGCTGTCCATGAACTTGCGGTATCCCTCCGCAAAGAGGGTATCGAAGGCCAGTGACGACTTTCCCGATCCGCTGACCCCCGTGATGACGACCAGCTTCTCGCGCGGAATGGACACATCCAGATCCTTAAGGTTGTGGACCCGTGCCCCTTTTATGCCAATGACCTTCTCCATCGTTCAGCTCAAACTCCCGGAGTTAACTCGGGAATTGTCTTCCGGTCAATGCATGCTACATTTCCGCCACAGATATGAGAAACCCAACGCCCATCCTTTACATCAAGCCCGGTTGCCCCTGGTGTCGCGAGGCCACCTCCTTCCTTTCCCAGCACGGGATTTCAGCCGATATCCGGGATGTCACGGCCAGTCGTCAGAATATGAACCGCATGGTCGAAATCAGCGGCCAGAGCCTTACCCCGACGTTTGAATTCGGTGAGTTCGTTGTTGCCGATTTTTCCGTCGACGAATTTCTCGATGCCCTCGAACAGGTCCCCGAAATCAAGCAGCAGCTGGGTCTCGGCGACAGCGAGGACTGGAACTGAACAGGAAAGTGTCGTCCCCCCACTCTTAGAAATCGGCGTTACCCGGTGTGCGGGCAAAGGGAATCACGTCCCGGATATTAGCCACACCCGTCACGAACATAAGCATCCGCTCAAAGCCGAGCCCGAAGCCCGCGTGCGGAGCACTTCCGTACCGCCGCAGGTCGCGGTACCACCAATAGTCGTCCTTGGAGAGGCCGTGGTGAGCAAGGGCGGCGTCAAGGCGCTCAAGACGATCCTCCCGCTGGCTTCCCCCGATGATTTCCCCGATTCCCGGAACAAGGACATCCATCGCCGCAACCGTCTTCCCGTCATCATTCTGGCGCATGTAGAAGGGCTTGATCTCCTTCGGGTAGTCATGGAGGGTGACCGGCCGTTTGAAGTGCTTCTCGGTCAGAAACCGTTCATGCTCGCTCTGCAGGTTCGCCCCGTAGCTCACGGGATAATTGAAGCTTTCTCCAGAATGCTCCAGAAGGGCCACCGCCTCCGTGTAGCTCAGCCGCTCAAACGGGCGCTCAAGGACAAAGCGCAGGCGCTCATGCAGACCCTTGTCGACAAACTTGCCGAACAATTCGAGATCCTCGGCGCAGTTCTCGAGGATGTCACGGATCAGCTCCTTGATGAAGCTCTCCGCAAGATCCATGTCTCCGGCAAGGTCACAGAAGGCCATCTCCGGCTCAATCATCCAGAATTCGCTCGCGTGACGGGACGTGTTTGAATTTTCGGCCCGGAAGGTCGGTCCGAAGGTATAGACGTTGCTGTGCGAAAGGGCGAAGATCTCCGCCTCCAGCTGACCACTGACGGTCAGGTAGGTCGGCCGCTCGAAAAAATCTTTCCCGTAGTCGACTTCCCCGCTCTCAGTCCGCGGCGGCCCGGCCGGGTCAAGCGAGGTTACGCGGAACATCTCCCCCGCCCCTTCACAATCGCTGGCCGTAATCAGGGGCGTGTGCACATACAGGAAGCCTCGCTCCTGAAAAAATTGATGAATCGCATAGGCCAACCGAGAACGGACCCGGAAAACAGCCCCGAATAGATTGGACCGCGGCCGCAGATGAGCGATCTCCCGCAGGTATTCCAAGCTGTGGCGCTTCTTCTGCAACGGATAGCTCTCGTCCGCCTGGCCAATCAGTTCAAGTTCCGTAGCCTTCAGTTCCCAGGACTGGCCCTTGCCCTGGCTCGCCACCAGTGCCCCGACCGCCCTTACCGAGGATCCCGTCGTGTACGCCTGGATATTGCTGAATGCATCACAACCAGCGTCGACGATGACCTGCAGGTTCGCCAGCGAGGTCCCGTCGTTGAGCTCCAGAAAGGAAAAACCTTTCGCGTCCCGCCGCGTCCGGACCCAGCCGTAAACGACCACCCCCTCCACAGGCCCCGCTTCAGCAAGGGCCTCCTTTACGCTTATTCGTTTCATCGACATACCCGTTCAGAAAACATGTTCCCGTCTTCATGGCTACCGAAAAGCTTCATACCCCCACAGCGGCCCTCGCGGAAAACAGCCCTCGCCCTTCTGGCCGGTGTCCCTCCTCACGCTGAAACCTTCCCCCCCCAGCCACGCCCGGATACGCAAAATAAAAACAAAAAACCCTGCCTCCGCAAGGAGACAGGGTTTTAAAGGTGGGACGGCGCTCGCCACACGCTCTTTCCCGATTGCTGACATTTGGCGCTCTGGATCTCTCCGGGCTGCCAGCTCCCCGACGCTATTCTCCGAGGCTCTTCGGAGTTCCGGCCTCATAGCAGGGCCGAAGATGGCATTACTGCCATCTGTTTCAGAAGTGAGGCCTCTCAGCACGGATCAGCCAGCGGTTGCGAACCGCCGGGTTGCCGTACCCGCCAGGGACATCGCTGTAATCCGGTATCCCTGCCGACTTTTTCCCAGGGTCGGCTCCGCGCGTTGCGCGGACGTTTGCCCTGGGTTACGGGTCTGACCTCTTACCTCCCGGGAATGTGTTCAGTTTACAGGCAGTCGACCCGGTTTTTCGAGCCCACTGCTTCTCAAAGGAAACCTGCGGCTGTCGTCATGCACTCAGCCGCGTGCTTCCCCGTGCCGGACAACCGTTTTCGCTGCACCAACGTTTTTTGGCCGCTTTTGGTGAGATTGGCCCTCACCCGGACTGTCTGGACGGACGAACTGCACGGTAACATTCCTTGACCTTTCAGGTCACCGTGTCGGAGCCTCCAAGGACACAAATCCTTCGGATTCCCTCACTCGAGTCGCTGCCTTTGTGTTGGCCCCTTGCACGGGGCCGACAGCTCCTCGCCGGTCGTGTGCAATCACACTACGAGGCTGTGTGATCAGCCCCGGCACCGACGGTGAAATATGCCTCCCTTCGCGAGCCTCGCGATGACCTCCGCAGAGGACACCGGCTTGCGAATTGAGGAGCCAGGCTCATTCGCTCAGCCTGACCTTTCCCCGGTTACCCGGGATTATCCTGAGGCCTTCGAGTTTCGAATGCCTGTTCTTTCAAAGAACTGATAAAAGTTTGTTCCTGCGACCGTCATGCGTCAACCCTAAAGCGTTAACAATCAAGATTTTGTGAATAACTTTATCTTGTTGACATGCCCGCTTTCCGCCTGTGTCAGAACCCCTTCCCCATGAGCAGGATAGGGGCCACAACGACTGTTAACAAAGAGGCGCTGCAAGCCTTTCCGGTGTGAATAACCTCATCAGCCCTCGCTCGGCAACTCCTCTTCAAGGACCCAGACGACCGTCCACCCGCTCGGTTCATCGAAATAGACGACGGAGGTGGCACCCTGAAGATCGGTTTCGACCATTTCGACCCGGTCGACAAGAAGGAGACCATCAGGCTCCTCTCCTGTCCGGGGTCCGAGAAGAAGGAGCCCGAGGACAAGGACTGCGACAAGGCCGGAGACGAGGTTGTAGGTAAGGTTGTTCCAGCGCGTCAACGCCGGGTCACCCTGCCTGAGACGGTTGCGCACGGAAGCCCAGGACGGCTGAACCGCCGTCTGGTGCGCCCCGGAGCAGCCGCCGCGAAGCCGTTCCATCCGGGCGAGGGCGGCCCTTTCCTCCGGATTCCTTCCGAGACCCTCCCGGACAGCCCTTGCTTCAGTCTCGGGAAGTTCCCCGTCAAAGTAGGCGTTCAGCCGGTGTTGCCTTTCAGTATCCATTTTTCTGCATTATTCCCTGATCCAACGAACACGGGACGGACGAATCGTCCTGATCCTTTCCCAAAAGCCGATTTACTCAATCACGATAGCAGATACCGTCGCGCCGGTCGCGATAGGAGACCCATACTTTTTCCCGTTCCCACTTGTGATGGCCACGCCTCCAGATTTTCACGCGTTCGCCATGGCGGTTTCGGGTGAGCTCCCAGTATCCTGGCACCCAGACGCGCACGCGCTTGATTTCCCAGTGCCCGGAACGGGCTTTCCGGCCACCGTAATAGGAATCCTTGCCACGCCAAGACCCCTTGCGGCCGTAATGACGGCCATAGTCGTGCCGGTGCGATCTACCGCCGTACTTGTAACCGTAACGGCGGTCCTTGCCCACTGAGACATGGACGCGGCTTCGTCCATAATCGTGATTGTCGGAAATGACCGTGCCGGTAATCATTCCGGCGAGGAATCCGCCAATGGCGGCCACGGCTTCATCATCAGCGTGGGCCCGGGGGACCCCGATTCCGAGCAGGAGAACAGCTATAAGGGAGATGGGTACTATCGGTTTCATGGATCGCTTTCTGTTGAATTCACTCCTTTAACGATCCATGGCCCGGCTTTATTCAAAGGCGGTTGAAAAAAATCACCGGTATTCGGGAAGGTAGGCCTTTTCCGCCTCGAAAAGCTCGTCGGTCATGGCCCGGATCTGCGCCGGCGTGCAGACGGCCGCCGTGAGCGGGTCCAGCATGAGGGCCTGGACAGCGAGCTCGTGGCTCCGTTCGATGGCCGCCCGGGCACCGAGGTCGAACATCGCGAGGTTGCTCTGGCAGAGGCCCGCCATCACGGGCGGAAGGGCCCCATAGCGGACGGGCTGGATCCCGTTTCCATCGACAAGACAAGCCACTTCGACACAGCTGTCGTCCGGCAGGTTTGTAATCAGTTTACCACTGCATCCATCGCGGTTCATGACGTTTCCATGGAAGCGCCAGGGCACGTTTTTCTCCCGAGCCTCGATGATCCAGGCGGCATATTCCCAGCTGCGTTGCCAATCCATCGCCTCTTCCCCCCGAAGCATCGCAAGCCGCGAGGCATCGGCGGCCTCGCGCCAGTGAGGCCAGTTGGTCGCATAGAAGCGCGACCCCCCGTCATATCCGGCCCGGAGCAGCTTGCGCCCTGCTTCCGACTTGCGGTAATAGGGCAGGTACTCGCTCAGGTGACCGGAGCTTTCCGTGATAAAGGCGCCAAACTGGACGCACATGTCCTTGCGCACGAGGTCCCTCCGGTGGGCAGGGGCCTTTGCCGGCATGCGTCCGGCCCCCACACAGGCCTCGGGAAGGCTCCCCGTATCCACTTCTTCAATCGCCTGCTTCAGTTGCCTCGCAAAATCCTTCTTCAATCCCGGGTAGAGGTCCCGCCCCGCCTGTTCCAACCTTGTGAACCAGGCAAGGTGGTTGATCCCGGCACACTCCCACTGCAGGGATGGATAGGGAACTCCGGCATAGTCGGCCAGAAGGTGACTGGTCCCCTGGACACTATGGCAGAGCCCGACGACCTGCATCGGGCTTGTCCGTCCCGCCGCAAGGCAGAGCATCGACATCGGGTTGGTGTAATTGAGGACGATCGCTTCCGGACAGAGTTCCTCGCAATCCCTGAGGATCTCGAGCCAGGACGGGATCGTCCGCAAGGCCTTGAAAAGGCCTCCCGGACCGATGGTATCCCCAATGCACTGGTCGACACCATACTTCAAGGGGATGTCGTTGTCCCATTCCACGCAGGCGGGGCCGCTCACCTCAATACAGTTCACGAGGTAATCCGTTCCCTTCAAGACCTTCCGGCGGTCCTCGGAAGCGACCACTTTCCAGTTTGTCTTTCCCAGTTGGTCGAGCAGCTTCCGGATGAGTCTGCTCATAGTGCGCAGGCGACCCCGGTCGGTATCGACCAGGCCAATGGTCCCACCCGCTTCCCCCGGCGTACGGAGGATGTCGTTCAGGATGCGCGGGGTAAAGGCGCTCCCCGCCCCGGTGACCGTGACCTTGATCGGTCGGGCAAAGATTCCCGGGAGGCTCTCCTCCCCGGCATCTTTCGTGTGTGCCGCGTGGCCCACCGCCTGGGCCTTCTTTCCCGGTTTCCTGATCGTGCTCATACTATCCTTCTTCGTTAAGTGGTTTTGTGATAACCGTCTTTACTTTGATGCCATAAATTCTCTTTTAAAGGGGATTAATTTGATCTTCAGCGTCTATTTTGTGATATAAGGCTCCATGGACCCTTCCGCCTCCACCCCCGCCTTTGCCACCGTGCATCATGCCGAGTATGAGTGCATCCGGCGCATGAGCTACTGCTGGGCAAATGCCGGACGCGCCCCTGCGGGGACCCTTGTCATCCAGCGGACCCTCCGGGGCGAAGGCATCCTTGAGGACGCGGAGGGGACCCACCCCGTTCCCCCCGACCGGGCGATGATCTTCGTCTATGGCGAGGCGACCACTTACCGCATCAACACGGCGATTGGGCAGCCCTATGAAATCCACTACACAGTCCTTGATCCCAGGGGCGGAATCGGTGAACTGACCGCGCGGCTCCGCCAGGATTTCGGGAATGTCCTTTCCATGCAAGCACACGGCGAAGCCGCCGGTATCCTGGAGACCCTCGTCGGGCAGTTCAGCGAGTCGCGAACCCATGATTCCCTCAACCTCGCTGAACGGGCCTACCGCCTCCTGATCGCCCTCTACCGTGAGCAGGTACTCGGGACGGTCGGCCGGGATCCTGTCGCCTACCTGCGACACACCCTTCACAGCCAGTTCAGGACCCCCCGCAACATCAAGGAATGGACCCACTCGATGGCCATGAGCCGGGAGCACCTCAGCCGCCTCTTCCGGAAACGCTACGGCGAGCCCCCCGCCGCCTACCTCCGTCGCCTGCGCCTTGACCAGGCCCACATCCTTGCCCGCAACCGCATCATGCCAGCTTCTGACATTGCCCGGGCCTGCGGGTTTACCAATCCCCAGACCCTCAGGCGCGCTTACCGGCAGCACTATGGAAAACCCCTCGGCGACTAGACCGGCCCCTGGGCCCGGCTCGGGGGTCTAGTTCAGGCGCAGGATCAGCAGCCAGGTTCCCTCGGGCCCCTTGGGTCCGCCCAGAACGGCAGGGCTTTCCGGCCGGAGGTTGATCCGCGTGTGAAGAAGGTTTTTTCCACCACGTTTCCAGTTGATTTCCGCTTTCATTCCCCTGGAACCCGATTCAAGCGAGCGGACATGGAGGGATTGCCCTCCCGGCAGGGAAGCTACGGACTCCCCTCCGGAAGTCACCTGGAGACGTTTCTTTCCCGCCATGCGGTAGCTTTCAAAACGGAAAACCCGCTTCAGGGTCGCGGCATACGGCCGCAAGGCGGCATCAATTCCCGGTTTTCCGTTGCCGGCTTTGACAAGGATGACCTCGAGTCCCGAGGACCCGGTCTGACCGTGGGCCACACCCGCAAAGGGTCCGGACACGAACAGGAGGACCAGCAGGCTGATCAGCAGGTGGGAGTGCATGCGTTTCATGGTAATTCCTTTGAAAGACGGGCCTGGAGTTTTGTCCGGGCCAGATGCAGTCGTGACATAACGGTTCCAGTTTTACAACCCGTGAGTTCGGCGATTTCCCGGTAGCTGTATCCCTCGTATTCACGAAGGACGAAGGCCGTACGCTGATCTTCCGGGAGAGCCGCAATGGCCTTTTCGACTTCCTTTCCCAGTTCCTTGTCCCGGAGGCGACGGTCCGGGCCGCGCTCCAGTGAGACCGGCTCGGAAGCCCCCCTCTCCATCGTGTTCATGTGCGGACGGAGAAACCGGACCAGCCGGTGCGCAAGGCGCTTGCGGCGACGAAGGGCGTCAAGGGCGGTGTTCACAGCAATCCGGTGAACCCAGGTGGAGAAGGCGGATTCAAAATTAAAGCGCTCCCGTTGTTTCCAGGCTTTTATCCAAGCCTCCTGGGTAACATCATGTGCTTCCCCCTCGTCCCCGAGCATTCCCCAGACCGTGCGGTGGATCCGGCCATAGAAAATGGCGAAAAGCTTCCCGAAAGCCGCCTCGTCCCCCGCACAGGCCGCACGGGCAAGCGCCTCCTGCCCGCGGGGATTAAAGACTCTTTCCGGATCCTCCATTATCGTGCAAATCAGCTTTAAGCCCCCGCCCTGTCTGTCAAGAGCCACACCAGCGGCAGGGAACACGTCAGGGCTCCCACCAAAATGCGTCAAGAAAGGGGAAAGTTTGGCATGGGGAAGCTTTGCCTGTTGAAATCCCCATCAGGGCATTCAAGAACTGAGACCGCCTTCTCAACCTCACTTTGTACAACATGATCGATACACACACCTACCTTCACGACCTTTATGACGCCCTGCATGACAGCCCCATGCAGCGGAAAATCCGTACCATTGCCCCCATGCCTTTCGGGGTCGTTTTCCTTCCCTGGAAAGGGATGAAGGAGGAGGAAATGCGGGAGCATTTCCGGACCATGAAACGCCTCGGCTTTCACAACTTGAAGCAGACAATGCCGGCCCCCGGCTGGTCCACGGAGCGGATCCTTTCCGTCGCCCTTGAGGAGGACGTCATTCCTTTCTGGTACGGGGAAGGGGGCTGGGAAGCCATCACCGATGAGCTCCTCGAAAAGCTCGGGATCGCGAAGGATGCCCCGATCGCCGAGATTCGCCGCGATCCACGTATGATTGCGCACCAGAAGGAGGTCCTCCGGAACCGGATCGCCTACGGGAAGATCTCCGGAGGCATGGTCGAGGGCACCGTCCTCCAGGAGGCCGGTTTCATGAAGTACGCCGGTGACGAGATCCAGCTCCACAATGACCCCATCCTGCGCGAGGACGCCATTCCCCTCTTTCAGGAATGGTGTATCGAGAAATACGGTACGGTTGAGCGCCTTGTCGAGGAATGGAACCAGGAGGAGGTAGGGATCGCCTCGAAGCCCTACGCCTCCTGGGAGGATTTCAAGTCGGATGCGACCCTGTCGCGCCACAACAAACGCGAATACGGCTACCTGCGCGACGTCCTCCGCTTCAAGGCCGACGTGACGATCAACAAGATCCTCAAGCGCAACCGCCTCTCGGCGGAACGCGATCCGGAGGAACCGACCCGCGCGGGAGGAGAGATGGGCCTCTTCCTCCCCTTCGCCTGGCGTGGAACCGATATGGAGGGAATCGCCGAGGCGATGAAGGAATACGGTTCCTTCTATCCCTCGCTGCACCTTGCCTGGCACTTTGAGGAGGTGAATTACGAGGTGGGTCCCTGTGTCTACATGCAGGCCTCCATCTGCGTCGACTGGTTCAAAGGCGGGTGGTCGGCGACATGGGAAAGCACCGGAGGTCCCCAGCAATTCTCCGGTGGCAAGGGATGGACGGTGAAGTCCCGCGAGGAGACCCCCGGTTACACCGTCAACGCCGGGACCATGACCCAGTTGCTCCTCTCCTACCTCGCAGCCGGCTTCAAGGGCGCCGGTCTCTGGTGCTGGAATTACCGCCGGGCCGGCTGGGAGGCCGGTGAATACGCCCTCCTCAACCGCAACAATGAACCGGGCGAACGGGCCATCCAGGCCGGGCGGATTGCAAAGGCTGCCGAGAAGCACCGTGATGAGCTCTGGAGGTCCCGCAAGGAGCCCTATGTGGGGGTGCTCGTGAACTGGGAAAACGAGTGCATCTGGGGCGCAGCCTCGGTCTCCAACCGCGACCACTTCAAGAATTACCCGGTTCATGCGCGGATAGGAGCGACGCGGTCCCTGATTGCCACCAATGTGCCCTGGGAGCACGTCATGCCGGCCGACATCGAGGCGGGTCTCGCCCCCCGCTACCGGGTCATTTTCCTGCCCGCCCAGCTGAGTCTTCCGGAATCCCTTATCGAGCAACTGATAACCTTTGTCGAGAATGGCGGACGCGTCGTCCTCGATGCACCGGGCGGCTGGTTCGACCACAAGGGGCGCGTCCTCGAATCCCATCCGGGTTCCCCTTTCGAGCGCCTCTTCGGAGCCTGCATCGATGATTTCCAGTACGGGAACAATGTTCCCTATGTCCTCAACGGCATCGAGCGGCGGGATTTCATCATCGAAGTCAAACCGACCAGGGCCGAGGTTCTCCAGCACTTTGAAAACGGTGTTCCCGCTGTCACCGAGCACCGCCTCGGCAAGGGTACTGCCGTCATTCTTGGCTGGGCCGCCTCGCATCCCCTCTATACGCCCGGCCAGAAAGCCCTTGAGGAGGAACTGTCCTCCCTTCTCCTGGGGACCCATACCCCGCCCTATTCCTGCGAGGGCGCTTATGTCTACCGCCTCGCCAGCGCGGAGGCGGATCATTATTTCTTCATCAACGACGGGGAAGCCCGCGAGGTCACCCTTGAAACCCGGTTTGGCACCTACACCGCCATCACCGACCCCGTCAGCGGAGAATCGCTCCAGAGCGGTAACCCGATCGCGCTTGAAGGCTACAGCGGCCGATGGCTCCGGTTCGCAAAGGAGATCGGGAAATGACGGCCTCATCGGCCAGTGACGACCGGATCCACCTTGGTGCAAGCTGGTATCCCGAGATGTGGCCCCCGGAGGAGTGGCCACGCGACATTGCACGGATGCGGGACCTCGGCTTCCCCCTCATCCGCCTCTGCGCGTTGGCCTGGAAACGACTCGAACCCTCGGAGGGCGTCTATGAGTTTGACTGGGCCCGCGATATCCTCGACCAGCTGCACGCCGCGGGAATAAAGGCCATGCTCGGAACCCCCACCGCGGCCCCGCCAGCCTGGCTGACCTCCGCGTATCCGGATGTCCTGCGGACAAAGGCCGACGGGAAAGTCGCCCAACACGGAAAGCGCAAGCACTACAACCATCATTCCCGGACCTACCGGGCTTTTGCCCGGGGAATCGCCGCGAAAATGGCCCGTGAACTTGGTTCGCATCCCGCTGTCCACAGCTGGCAGATCGACAACGAGATGAGCGGTTTCGACTATGGCGGGGAAACGCGCCAGTCCTTTCATGAATGGCTGCGAATCAAGTACGGCGACATTGAGTCCCTCAACCGGACATGGGGCCTTGATTTCTGGTCCCAGGCCTATGACCGCTTCGACCAGATTCCCCTCTGCACCGCCTCTGTCGGGTCCATCGAGGTCCCGGAGCGCCATCATCCGTCGCTCATCATGGCCATTGCCCGTTTCCAGAACGAGGCCTGGACCCGTTTCATTTCCGAACAGGTGGCGGCGATACGGGAATTCAGCAACGCCCCCGTCGCCACCAACATGACTGGCTTTATTGGCGGCATGGACTGGCCCGCCCATTTCCGGGTCCTCGACCGGGCCGGAACCAGCACCTACGCCGATTTGTCTTATTTCCATTTCAACTACACGAAGATGGATCTCCTGCGGCCGCAGAAGCCAGATCCCTACTGGGTCATGGAGACCGCCCCGAACTGGTCCGGCGGCGGCCCTCTCTGGAACATCCATCACGATGAGCGGGGCGTCCGCGCGTTGACCTGGACCTCCATCCTCCTCGGCGGGAGCATGGTTCTGTACTGGCAATGGCGGGCCCACTGGGCCGGCCAGGAAATGCAGCACGGCACCTGCGTGTCCCAGACCGGAAACTGGATGCCGGGACGGCAAGCCTGGGTCCGGCTTGCCGCCGAATTCAGCGAGCACGGCTCCTGGCTCCTTGCCCACCCCGCCGCCCGTGGTCCGGTTGCGGTGATGGCCAACCCGGAAAACGCATGGGTTTTCTCCATTGATCCCATCGATCCCGCCAACGTCTACCGGAAACGCATCATTGAGGACTATCAGATGCCCTTGAAAAGGCGGCATTATCACCGGGATATCATCTCGGAACAAACCGCCCTCGATCCCTATTCCCTCATTGTCTGTCCCTATCTTCCCATCCTCCGGGAGACAACCCGGGCCCGGCTTGCCGCATGGGTTGAAAACGGCGGACACCTTCTACTCGGCCCCCTCGTCGGTACCCGTTCGACCGAAATGACGGCCTGGACCGACCGGACCTTCGGGGGGCTCGAAACGCTCATGGGTGCGGAAAGCGCCCTTCGCTTCACACCCCACTGGGTCGAGGAGGAAATTGATATCACCTTCGCCGACGGTACGTCCTGCCATCCCCGCTATTGGTGCGAGGCCTTTGATCCCCATCCCGGAACGGAGGTCCTGGCCCGCTACACGGGCGGATACGGGGACGGCCTTCCCGCCGCGGTCTCCCGGCCCCTTGGTGCGGGGCGGGTCATCACCCTCGGATGTCCTCTCGATGAAACCTGTTATCTCAAGCTTGTCGACGAACTGACGGCATCGGCCGGCATCGCCCCCGTAATCGGGGGATCGCCGGACGTCCTTGCCTGCCCCCGGGTCGACTCCCGCGGGCGACTTTCCGGTATTGGCCTTGTCAATACGGTAAAGGAGCCCCGTGAGGCCGTCCTTCCGGCTCCCGGCCTCGACCTTCTCTCCGGCGAGGAAGTCGAGAACGTCCTTTCCCTCGAACCCCTCCAGGTCCGCCTTGTCAGCCTTAATCCCGTTTCCCCTAAACAATGAAGTCCCTCTTTCTCGAACCCGGTCGCCATGCCGAATGGCAGGCCCTCCTCAAAGCCGGTGAGCCGACTGCCCTTGCCGTACGCGACACCCTTCGCCGCCGTGCCGCTTCCGGGTCCGAAACCGCCTCGGGAAGGGATGCGCCCCCTTCCGCGGGCATTGATCAGGCCCTTGACCGGCTCTGTTTTGCCTGGCTCGAGGAGGACACCGTCCTTTCGGAATCCGCGCGGGCCGACCTCTGCGCCGAGCTTGATGCCGGTCCACCATCCGATCTCGGTAAAGCCGCCCGTGCCCTTGCCGCGGTCCAGGCATGGGATTATGGATACGACCTGTGGGGGAGCGGTGAACGGAAGGCCTTTGCCGACCGTCTTGAGGCCATTGCCCGCAGTTTCCTCGATGTCACCCCGGGAAATCCCCATGTGGTCGTCAACAACTGGTGGATGCTGACCCATGGAGGTTGCCTTCTTGCCGCCATGGGCGCCGATGGCGAGCAGGGCCAAGGCGGCCCCATCGACCTTGCAGACCTGAAGGCATGGGCCCTTGAGCGCTTCAAGGCCTTCTGCGCCCTCTTCGGCAATGCCGGTCTCTATCACGAAGGCAGCGGCTACATCGGATACACCCTGAGCATGCTGATGCCGGCCCTCGTCGCGGTCAGAAGGCACCTCGATCCCGGGATCCTTGATGAATTTCCCCAGCTGCGGAGGAGTCTCCCCGGGATTCTAACCGGAACGGTCGCCGCCTGGAACACCGAGGCGGGGCAGGAGAAGCCCTCCTTTGGAACATCCCTTCAATGGAACGATGCCGGGCGCGGCACACTTCCCCTCAATCCCTTCATTCCCGCCATCCACGTGGCCCCCGGGGCATGGCAGGGAGCCCTGCGAACGCTCTTTGACCGCATTACAGGTATCGAGGGCGGCAGGGAATGGGAAAGCCGCTACAGTGGAATGGGACTGCTTGTTGCCTTGTACCCCTTTTCCATTCCCCCCGCCGACCCCCAGTCCATCCTGCCGCGACATGTCTGGGATCATCGGCAGGGACTGGGCCTCTGGCGCAGTGAATGGGGAGACGGCTCGGAAAGCATTCTCGGCTGGTACGCCCGCTCCACCCATCCCGGGGGTCACAGCCAGGATGACGCAGCCTCGGTCCGCCTCATTTCCCTCGGCCGCACCTGGATCTGCGGAGGCGGGCAGGCGCGGGGGCGCTCCGAATGGCAGAGTGTTTTCACCCACGCCCATCCGGAGGACCGCCCAAAGCCGGCACCCCTGGCTCATATCTTCTGTTCCCGTGTCCGGGACACCCACGGGGTTGTCGGCATTGATACCCGGAAAAGCCTCTCCGCCTACAGTGAACGGTATCTGGCCTGGAACACCCGGCTCGGGCTCCCTCTCACCCTTGCCTTGCTCGATCTTCTCGACGACCACCGGGACCCACCCCTGAGTTGGCAATGGAACCTTTCCTTTCCCCGCGAGCTGGCCTATGCAGTCCATGGGGACGGGGCCGGCTTCAGCCTCACCGATCCGGAACGGGGCACCCTTGAAGGTCGCTTCCTCATCGACAAACCGGCCGAACTCAATATCCGTGAAATGCCCGGTTCCTCCCGCACCTTTGCCAATGGGACAACCGTCGATTACCCGGGGGACCGATTTGTCCATGCGGCTTATCCGGACCAGGCCATGGCCAGGATCCTCGTTGCCCTGACCATTGTGCCGACGGATCAGGAGTCCCCTCCCCTGGCTTTCTCGGAAAACGCGATTCACGTCGGGGATACGGCCTGGGAAAGGCCCTTTGCCCCCGCTGTGCTTCCAGGGGTCGATTTGCGTCAAAGCGTGCCCAACCGGATGACCCTGCCGGCCGGCTGACGATCGTGGATGAACCGGTGGCCCTGTTCGAAGTCCATTCCCGGGGGGACCGTGCGCAGGGTGTAGCTCCCGTAAAAGGCCCCCAGTTGAAGATTCCCCTCCTCATCCGTGACGCCCTCGAAGGAGGTCTTCCAGTCGTCGTGTATCAGCTTCCGGATACGCTCAAAGGCGGGCTTCAGGACGTGCCCGGAACGGTTCCCCCATCCTATGGCACTGCCCATGAATCCCCAGAAGAAAAAGGCCTCCACGCCCGGATGGCCGAAGGCGCAGGTCAGGTAGTTGGCCATGTATTCGGCCTGCAACGCCTCAATCTCGGGTAGGGGGACCCCAAGCTTTTCGAGGTGTGACCCGTGGGCCCAGAATTCGGTTATGTGTACCGGAAGGCCGCTCGCGGCGTAAATGTCGTAGA
>JAWLGH010000118.1:0-4853 GCA_041685165.1 Oceanipulchritudo sp.
GATCGGGATCCAGCTGTAGCTCCAGTCACTGGAGGCCTTGCCCGGGATGGGAAGAAGGGCGTGGGCGATGCGCGGACCGAGATCACGGGCGGGATTGATGGCGTAGCCGGTGGGGCCACCGAGGCTGAGGCCGATGGAAAAGACGAGGAGACCGACAAGGAGGGGGGCAAACCAGGTGCCGAAGCCGAGGCGCAGGCCCTCCTGGAGGTTTTCGGCCGGGATGTGGCTGGCGAGGGAACCGAGGGCGAGGACGCCAAAGACGAGCATGGCCGTCCCGATGGCCTCGGTCATGAGGTTGGGGATGGTCTCGCGGATTTCGGGGGCGGTGCAGAAGACGGCCCGCTTGCCTTCGGGGTCGTCGGTTACTTTCCAGTGGGCGTGATAGGCGAGGTAGACAAGAACGGAACCGGCGATGGCCCCGAGGAGCTGGGCGACGATATAGCCCGGAACGAGGGCCAGTTTCATCTGCCCGAGGCTGGCGAGGGCGATGGTTACAGCCGGGTTGATGTGTGCGCCGCTGACCCGGCCGACGGCGTAGACGGCCATGGCCACGCCCATGCCCCATCCGGCGGTGATGACGATCCAGCCACCGCCCTGGCCCTTGGACTTGTTGAGGACAACATTGGCGACAACGCCGTTGCCAAGGAGGATCAGGATGGCCGTTCCGATGAATTCCGCGAGGTATACATGCATCTGGATCTGAATCTTGACGTTATCCTGGAGGGGTGAAGGGATGCAGCGCATCCGACACAGGTTTTCGCATCCGGCGGGAAGAAAGGGAAGCCCCGAGATGCCGCATGAAGAGACCCGTTTGGGAAAACAACGTCAAAGAACTTATATGTGTCCGTTGCTGAAGATCGTTCAAAAAAACCAATCCATTGTGGGAAAATCCGGGAAATTTGATGGAATTCCAACTTTGGGGTCGATTTTTCCAAGAAATCAGGCTGAAACAAGACCATGCGGATGCTGGAACGCCACCAACGGATCCTTGAAACCCTGACGAACGCCGGCCACCTCCGGATCAAGGACCTTGCCCGTAAGTGGGAGATTTCGGAAGAGACCCTGCGCAAGGACCTGATCCACCTTGAGAAGCAGGGGAGCCTGCGGCGGGTCCGCGGGGGTGCGGAGCGGGCGCGCTACAGCGGTGTGCAGTTGCCCCTGCCGGAACGGGCGCGCTTCAACCGGCGGGAAAAGGAGGTGATTGCGCGGGCGGCCTGCACGCTGATCCAGCCGCGGGACACCGTCTTTCTCGATGCGAGTTCAACGGTCCTGACAATGGTCGAACACCTGCCGGAACAGGAGATGACGATCCTGACCAATGCCAGCCACGTCGTGGCGGCCCTCGGGGAACGCCCCCAGCTGGACGTCATCTGCACCGGGGGGACCTACGAGGCGCGCTCGCGTTCATTTGTCGGGGTGGAGGCGGAGGAGAGCATGGGCCGATACCTCATCAACTGGCTCTTCCTCGGGGTGAACGGCCTTGATGTGGCCCGCGGGGGGAGTGAGATCAATCCCGGCCAGGCCCGCTTGAAGGAAAAACTCATTCCCCTGAGCGAGAAAGTCTGCGTCCTTGCCGACCATACGAAGCTGAACCAGCGAAGCGCCTTCTTCTTTGCCCTGCCGCGGCAGATCGACGTCCTCGTGACGGATGCGGAGGCCCCGGAACTGCTGGTGGACAAGTTCCGCCAGGCGGGGATCCGGGTCATCCGGGCAAGCTGAGGGCTTACGTGGCTGGCGGCCTTCCCCCGTTTACCCATTGGCCGACCTTCAAACGAGGTCGGAAAGGTGGAGGGCGTCGGCGGGGAGGTGGGCGAGTTCGCTGATCTTCTGCGGTTGGCCCGTGGCAATGGCGCGATTGGCGGCGATGCCGACCATGATGGAGGCGGCTCCCTGTTCCTGGCCGGCACTGCGGTGGAAGGGATCCCCGGGGGGATCCGGGGGAAAGATATGCTCGGCGAGGGCGGCGTCACCGCCCCCGTGGCCGCCGCTGGCCCGGGGGATCTCGTGGACCTGACGGGGCTGGAAATGGGGAATGACGACCAGTTCCTTGAAGCCCTTGTTCGCTTCCTGCATGGCGGCGAGCTCGGCTTCATCCTGGCCGAGGATGAGGTGGGAACCACCGAAGTGGGCAAAATCGATCCGACCGCGGTCGCCATGGAAAACGACCCGCATGCCCTCGATGGGCGAATAGGCATTGAGGGAATAACTGAGCATGACGCCGTTGCGGTAGCGGGCGGTGACACTCATGGAATCCTCGATGTCGATGCCCTTGCGGAAGACATTCTCGTCGCGGAGGTAGCCGGTTTCAGCCTCCGCCTCGTAGTAGAGTTCGCGGGTGTCGGGCCGGGCCTTGAGATCGAGGCGGAAGGGATCGTCGGCGCTGTCGGTACCGGTGTAACGGGGATAACGGGTATAGCGCTCATCGCCGCGGGCGACGGCGTTGTCATGGCCGTAGAAGACAAGGCCCCCGAAGGCGAAGACATCCTCGGGGATGCTGTCGGCCCACCAGTTGACGAGATCGAAATGGTGTGTCGCCTTGTGGACAAGGAGGCCGCCGGACTTGTCCTTGTAGCTGTGCCAGCGGCGGAAGTAATCGGCCCCGTGGCTGGTGTCGAGGGCATATTCCATTGCGACGTGCTTGAGTTTCCCGATGACCCCCGACTGGAGGAGTTCCTTGACGCGGGTGTTGGCGGGCATCCAGCGGTAATTGAAGGCCACGCGGACCCGCTTCCCGGTTTCCTTTGCCGTATCGAGAATGCGGTTACACTTGTCGGAATCGGTGGTCATCGGCTTTTCCGTCGTGACGTCGCAACCGGCCTTGAGGGCCTCGACAATGTAGGTGTCGTGGGTGCAGTCCATGGTGCAGACAATGACCTCGTCGGGCCGGGTTTCCCTGAGCATGCGGCCAAAGTCAGCCGCCTTGTAGAGGGGAACCCCGGTCGCCCCGAAGGCCTTTTCGAGGTTGGCCTGATGGACCTTCAGGCGGACCTCGCTGAGGTCACAGAGGCCGACCAGTTCACAGGAGTCGGCATAGGACTTGAAAATCGGATGGGTGAAGTTGGCGGACCGGCCACCGGTGCCGACAAGGGCAAAGCGGCGTTTGTTGTTTCTGGTCATGGCTCGTAAGGAGAGAAGGGTGATGAGAATGCCGCAGCGGTTGGCGATGCGACGTTGAACAGGCGGATTATAAAGCAATGGCGGATTGGATTGCCATGAGGGAAGCGCTCATTAACCATACAAAAACGAACCTGTGCAGCAACCACGCCTGTATTACTTCAATTACGGAAGACGCGCCTACGGGGAGGCCCCGGTGCGAAGTCATGCCCGCCCGGAATGGGAATTCCAGGCCGTCCTTGCGGGGCGGATTGCGGCCTCCGGAGAAGGGTTGGCAGAGGATCCGCGGAGCCGAACCCTCTGGGTCTTTGAAAAGGGCCTTGCCCACGGGTGGACGGCACCCCCGGGAACAACGGCGGAAATCATTGTCTTTCATCTTTCCCCGCCGGATCCCGTCCTGCGGCGCGTCGTCCGGATCCGGGGCGGGCACCTCGCCGTTTCCATCGGGCAGCGGGAGATTGCCTGGCTGGCCGGCCAGCGCGCGAGCCTGCGACGGGACTGGGTCCGCCCGACGGAGACCACGGCCCTGAAAGTTGCCCACCTGATGAGCGGCCTTTCCCTGATGGTCCTTGAACGGGCGGGACACGAGCCGGCCCCCGAGAGCAGGAGCCTTGACCGGGAACGGGTGGACAAGGCGACCTACTGGTACCGGCAGAATCTTGGTGAGAATCCGGCGGTGGAGGAAGTGGCCGCGGCGGTGGGCGTATCGGCGGTGCACCTGCGGCGCATTTTCAGGCGCGAGCTGGGGCGGGGGCCGAAACAGGTCTTTCAGGGCATCCGTCTCGAGGAGGCACGGGAAGCGCTGGCGGATCCGAACCTGACCGTGGAGACGGTGGCGGCGGACGTCCGCTTTGCCGATGCGAGCTCCTTCACGCGGGCCTACCGGGATTACTTCGGGCACCCGCCCCGTCGCGGGGGCGGTGGGGAAGCCAAAAGGTGAAAGCGGGATTGCCAAGAACGGCTTGGTTTATATTTATGAATCCCATGCATTTATATTTCGGAAAACGGATTTTTGCGGGCACCTCTTTGGTGCTTGCGCTGGTGGGCTTGAGTGGGGCGGAGATCCCGTCGGATCGGCTGGTGGAATGGGACGCGGGGGTCCGCGGGGGCATCCCGGACGTCCCGGTGGCGGAGACGGTCACGGTGGAGGCGCTGGGGCGACTGGGAACGGGGGCGATTACGGAGGCGATGGAACGGATTGAAGGGGCTGGAGCGATTCTTCTGCCGGAGGGGGCCTTTTACCTTGAGGAGCCGGTCCGGATGCGGCCGGGGGTGGTCCTCCGTGGACGGGGAGCGGGGAAGACGCGCCTGATTTTTGCCCTGCCGCCCCCGGAAGAGGACGGGATCTCGATCCGGCCGGCCTACGGGGCGATCCGGATGGAAGGGAAGCGGGAGACCCGGGAAGTGGGGATCCGGAGTGGACACCGGCGAGGCTCGCGGGAACTGGAAGTGGGCGCCGGGCACGGGATGGAGGTGGGCGACCTGATCCTTGTCTACTCGGACAATGATCCGGAGCTGATGTACACGGAAAGCCGATGGGACCGTCCCTGGGCGAGGGAATCAATGGCCCAGATCGTCACTGTGGTGGCCGACCGTGGGGAGCGGTTGGTGGTCGACACCCCCCTGCGGCTTGACCTGAAAGCGGAGTTTGCGCCGCGGTTGCGGCGTATCCGGCCGATCACGGACGCGGGGGTGGAGGCCATGACGGTGGCGGGGGCAGCCGGCTTTGACGACACCCT
>JAWLGH010000119.1:0-4846 GCA_041685165.1 Oceanipulchritudo sp.
CCAGTCCGCCGACTTGATCGACTGCATGGAGAAGGACAGCGGGATCCCGCTCCGGGAACTCCGCGTCGATGGGGGGGCCTCCCGCAGTCGGCCCCTCCTCCAGAGCCAGGCCGATTTGCTCCGTTCGCCCGTGATCCGGCCCAAATGTGTCGAAACCACGGCCCTCGGGGCCGCCTACCTCGCCGGCCTCGCCGTCGGTTTCTGGAAGGACCGGGAAGACATCGTCAAGAACTGGCAGGAAGATGTACGCTTTACCCCTCTGGCCGACGAATCCGCGGTCAAGGATATCCGCAAAAACTGGTACCGCGCCATCGAGCGGGCCAAAAACTGGGAAGAAGAAAAATGAAACGCAACCGCGCACTTGACCAAATCATCAATAACACCGAGCCCTACGACCTCGTCATCATCGGGGGAGGGGCCACCGGCCTCGGCACCGCTGTCGATGCCGCCAGCCGGGGGCACCGTACCCTCCTCATCGAGCAGTCCGACTTTGCCAAGGGAACCTCCAGCCGGTCCACCAAGCTCGTTCATGGAGGCGTCCGCTACCTCAAGCAGGGAAACATTTCCCTTGTCCTCGAGGCCCTCCGTGAACGCGGCCTTCTCTACCGCAATGCCCCCCACCTCGTCAGCAACATGGGCTTCATCATCCCCAGTTACAAGTGGTGGGAAGGTCCCTTCTACGGGATCGGCATGAAGGTCTACGACAGCCTCGCCGGCCGCCTCGGACTGAGTCCCTCAAAGGTCCTCAGCAAGCAGGAGACAATCGAACAGCTGCCCACGATCGAGACCGACGGGCTCACCGGCGGCGTTGTCTACCACGATGGCCAGTTTGATGATGCCCGCCTCGCGATCAACCTCGCCGAGACCGCCGCCAGCCACGGGGCCACCGTCCTCAACTACGCCCGCTGCGTCGGCCTCATCAAGGAGGACACCATCGTCCGCGGGGTCCAGGTCAAGGATACCCTCTCGGGCAGGGAAATGGAGGTCCGCGCCAAGTCCGTCATCAACGCCACGGGCGTGTTTGTCGACGAGGTCCGGAAATTCGACAGCCCCGGAGCCAAGGACATTGTCGCCGTCAGCCAGGGAATCCACTTCGTCCTTCCCAAGGAATTCCTTCCCGGCAAGTCCGCCCTCATGGTCCCCAAAACCGAGGACGGGCGCGTCCTCTTCGCCGTGCCGTGGCATGACCACCTCGTCGTCGGGACCACCGATACCCCCCTGCCGGATAAATCCCTCGAGCCGCGCGCTCTCCAGTCCGAGCGCGATTTTGTCCTCAGCCATGCCGCCCACTACCTCGCCAAGGATCCGACCGAGGACGATGTCCTGAGCGTCTTTGCCGGCCTCCGGCCCCTCGTCAAGGCAGGCGAGGGTTCCGACACCGCCGCCCTCTCGCGCGACCACACCATCCTTGTGAGCGAATCCGGCCTCATCACCGTCAGCGGCGGAAAATGGACCACCTACCGCAAAATGGGCGAGGATGTTGTCGATCAGGCCGAAATGGTCGCCGGAATCGAAAATGAGGACTGCCAGACCAAGCACCTCCAGATCCATGGCTGGACCAAGGCCTCCATCTCCGAGCCCAATCTCGCCCTCTATGGCTCCGATGCCGGCGAGGTCCGTGATATTATCCAGTCCGATCCCGAGCTCGCCAAACCCATCCATGAGGCCTTCAGCTACCAGAGGGGTGAGGTCCTCTGGCACGCCCGTCAGGAAATGGCCGTTACGGTTGAGGATGTCCTCGCCCGCCGGACCCGCGCGCTCCTCCTCAATGCCAGCGCCTCCATCGAGGCCGCCCCCGTCGTCGCCGCCCTCCTCGCGGCCGAACTCGGACACGATTCCGCCTGGGAAAGCGCCCAGGTAGAGGCCTTCACCACCCTCGCCCACGGCTACGAATTCAAGAATCCCGCCAGCACCATGGCCCCCGTTTGAAGCCCCCCGCTTCAGGAGTGAAAATCCCGGCCCGGGCCCAGGCGTTTTCCGCTTGACCCGGGCCGACCCTTCAACTCACATCACTCCTTCCCAATTGGCGGGCTGTAGCGCAGTCTGGTAGCGCACTTGCATGGGGTGCAAGGGGTCGCTGGTTCGAATCCAGTCAGCCCGACCATGCTTCGCTTCGAGCAAAGCTCCAAGCTTCGCATGGCAGGCCATCAGCGCCTGGCTTTGGACTTGAGCTCATCTGGAGGTTCCGGTGAGTGATGGGAATCGCTCGGTAGCACGTGGTTTAAGGGGATATTTACCCGGTTTCAGGCAGTTTTCTGCTATGAACTGCTCCTGAAACCATGACGCGTGTAACGATTTCCAGGATCCCAACAGGCACCAGGAGAAAGTCTGGACAATTAACCCTGTCCACGAAGGCCGAAACCTTCGGGCCTGCGGGTTCAATAGCCGCTGGAACGACGATCAGCTTCCCGGATGATACACCTCCCTTGAGGAGAATAAAGGGATTGCGGCAAAACGCTGTTCCCTGAGCCACAACCCCGTCTTTGCCGACCGGTTTCGCTTCATTCTTTGTGCTTTGCAGGCATCCAACCGCACCAATCGAGCGGGCTTCGTCGTCGGAGCGTCTCCCGTGCCGGGAAAGCGTCCGCAGGTTGGCATCGATCACCTCAGCAAGGCGCTTTGGGAAGGTTCCCCATGAAGCCGGCCCGGTACGTTTAAGGGATAGTCGTCAAGACGCCGGCCCATCCCCGGGGAGGCCCGTATGCCTCAGTACCCCACAGCCTGTCCATCCGATCTGCTCTCGGTTGCTCCAGTGTATACCCCTTCCTCATCGTTCCACAGAATTCCCTGATAGCCACCGAAGAACAAGGTCTCCTGGATCTTGTGGCGTTTGAAATACAGCTCCTTCGTGACCCCGGCATCAAACCCCTTTTCCAGGTGCACGACACCGGACCCCTTGGCCGGCATGCCTTCAGGCGAGCTGCTGTCTTCATGGCGAATGCGCGGTGCGTCGCCGGCTTCCTGGGGGTTCATTCCGAAATCAACGATGTTCACCAGAACCTGCACATGGCCCTGCGGCTGCATGGAGCCACCCATCACACCATAGCTGAAAAAGGGTTTTCCATCCTTGGTCACAAAGGCGGGAATAATGGTATGGAACGGTCGCTTGCCGGGCTCGATCACGTTCCTGTGTCCCTCCTTCAAGGAAAAGGCATAGCCGCGGTTCTGGAGCATGAAGCCGGTATTCGCGGGTACCATGCCCCCGCCCATCCCCGTGTAGTTGCTTTGGATCAGGGAAACCATGTTCCCCGCGCTGTCGGCGGTTGTCAGGTAAATGGTGTCCCCATGAGCGGGTAAATCCCCCGACTCGAAGGTTCCGGCCCGGTCCATGTCGATGAGCTGGGCCCGCTCCCGGGCGTACGCTTTGCTGATCAGCCAATCCACCGGGACTTCCTCATATTCCGGATCAGCGTAATACCTGGCCCGGTCTTCATAGGCCAGTTTCTTGGCCTCTATGAAGAGGTGAAGATGCTCCGCTGAGCCGAATTCAATCCCGCTGAAATCGAACGTTTCCAGGATGTTGAGGATTTGCAGGGCCGCAATCCCCTGGCCATTGGGCGGTATTTCCCATAGGTCATAGCCCCGGTAGCTGGTGCTTACCGGGACAACCCAGTCGCCGTGATGCCGGGCAAGGTCTTCCATGCTCAAATAGCCCCCCTGGTCTTGTATCAGTTCCACGATTGCTTCCGCAATGGGACCCCTGTAAAAGGCCTCCCGGCCCTCCCTGGCAATCTGTCGGTAGGTATTGGCCAACATGGGGTTTTTAAAGAGCTCACCACCGCCGGGCCAATTTCCGTCCTCTTGTTTGTAGGTCGCTTCAATATTCGGGAAACCTTCCTCATGCAGGGAGCGCACCTGGCCCTCCATCAGCCAACCTACCATGGGGCTCAATGGGAATCCCTCCTCGGCATAGGCAATGGACGGAGCCAGCAGGTCTTCCATCTCCACGGTACCGAATTTTTCGTGCAGCATGAACCATCCGTCTACCGTTCCCGGTACGGTCACAGAATGAGGACTGTCCCTTTTCATGGCTTTGTACCCTTGAGCCATGATTTTTTCCCTGGAGATCCCGAGCGGTGCCCTGCCACTGGCATTGAGGGCAAATAACGTCTCCTCTTCCGCACTCCAGACAAGGGCGAAAAGGTCGCCCCCAATACCGCTGCCCGTTGGTTCCATCAGTCCTATGGCCGCATTGGCAGCAATGGCCGCATCGACGGCGTTGCCTCCATCCTTCAGGATTTGCAGGGCAATCTGGCTCACCAGGGGCTGGCTCGTGGCCACCATCCCGTTCTTCGCATAAACCGGGGCTCGTTTACTGAATTCAATGAATTCGGAAGGGGCATAGCGCAACTGCGCGGTCGCCGGTGAAAGGCAAAGCAGAAGGCAGGCAGGAAAGGCAAGGCATCTCATCATAACCCATCACTTCATAAGTCCGGAGGCAGAAGTCGAGAAATCTCAACAGGAACCGAAGAATCTGGACTCCCCGCCACCCTCAGGTTTCGCAGACAATGGAGTCCTCTGCTTTCCTCCCGTGACCTGCGCCCCCGGGACCGGACCGGGTAAGGGTCAGGACCTGCCGGGGGAGACCGGGTGTCACCGGAAAGGAATCCGAATTCCGTTCCCCTTTGTCGAGCGCTGCGGATCAGGCGCGCTATTCAGCGTCGCCTGCATCCGGCTCGTTCTGCAATGTGGGTTCACCGCTCAGGTATCCCAATGAGGCGAGGAAGCGATCCATTTGGATCACGGTCCGGGTGTAGTTATCCGGATTGCTGTAATTGAAGAAGCCGTGCGGCTGTCCTTCATAAAGATGCAGGTCGCAACGGCGCCCCTGTTCTTCCATGAGACG
>JAWLGH010000120.1:0-4834 GCA_041685165.1 Oceanipulchritudo sp.
TCTCAATAAGATGCATGGAATTAACGAAAACTTGAGCCGGATCCTGCAGGTTGTGAGCGTGAACGTGTTTCTGAAAGTCCCTGTAAATCAGCTACTTGCGAAGTTTAAAACAACGGATGATGATGACTCAAACTCTAACCAATTGATGTTCAACGAATTTTAGTTGGACGCTTGTGAGCGGCCATTGCTAATTAAGGATCAGGCGATCAGGACCTCATTCAATTCTTCAATGATCGGCTTCGGATCCTTGCCGAAGAGGCAGCTGGCCACAGCCAGGGGGACTCCCTCCGGTCCGGGGTAGGGCCGACCCCCTCAGGAGCTGATGGATCGGAGGGAAACCGATCCTTTCGCCCGTGTCGGCGGACCTACTGCAGGGGAAGCGTCCGAAGCCTTTCCGTGTAATAACAGACGAGGTCCCACTTTGCTTCGGGTGGAATGCGATGGTCGGGACAGGGGATGTAGCCGCCGAGGTTGATGAGCGGGCGGAGGCGCTCGATTTCGTCATCGACGGCCGCCTTGTCCCCGGCGAAGACGCTCTTGCGCACGCCGCCGACCCCTTTGAGCGCCTTGCCGTACTGGTCCCGCCAGGGGCCGATGGAAGCCTTCCATGTGCCGACCTCGATGGGGAACATGATGTTGACCCCGGCGTCCAGCCAGTGCGGGACCAGCGTATCGATGCAGCCATCACAGTCGACGCTGACAAGCCCGATGCCGTGGTCATTCAGGACGCCCGAAATTCTCCGGTACCATGGAATGATTTTTCCGGCAAAGAAGCGTGGATTGACGAGCGGACCGTGGTTGTAGCAGATATCCTCCCAGAAATGGGCGAAGTCGGGGGTGTCGACGCGCCTGAGGGTTTCCTCGACAGAGCGCAGGCAAAGGGCGCCGACGGTGTCGACAATCTCGTCCAGCAGTTCCGGGTCGTCCTCGCCCATGTAGGCGAGGCCCTCGACCCCGAGCATGTTGCGGATTTTGCCGATCAGGCTTCCGCACCAGAGTCCGACCGGGCGGTCCTCCCCGGCAGGCCTGCGGTCCTCCAGCCCGGCCACCCGGCCGGGATTCCACTGGAGCCGCCACTTGTAGTGGAATTCCCATGACTTTCGGTCGACAAGCGTGTGCCTGATCGCAGAGCGGATCGAAGCCGTTCCCGGGACATCCAGCTCGACCACCCCCTCGGGATTGCGCACATGGCGCGAACCGTCGGGCAGCTCCTTCTCGGTCTCCTCGTCGAAGAAGGGATCAAGGTCGGTTTTCGGGGTGACGGCGCAGGTCCAGCAATGGTCGAAGCCGAGGCGTTCGCTCAGCACGCCATCAATGTGGTTGCCATCCTGATACGCCTCCGCCTCCTCCCTCGAGAGGTGGCCTTCATCGGCCCACTGGTGGAGGGTTTCCCTCCAGAATCCGAAGTGGACAGCGGGCAGGCGGTCAACCGGCTTTTCGTTCAGGCAGGCGAGGGTGCGTTCACGCGGAGTCATAAGGGCTGATAAAAGGATAGGGCAGGGCAGTGGAAAGAGCTCAATGGGTGGCGCCCATCCAGCCATCGCCGCAGGGGCCGCCACCGGCATGGACCTCGACCCGGGAGACCGTGTTGCCGTGACGGTCGAGTACGGGATGATAGAACTGGGCGAGTGACTCGGTGGTCTCGTCAACGTAGTGGCCGATGAAGGTGCGGCGGCAGCGGTCCCTCCTCCGGTTGGGTCCGGAACCATGGATGAGGTTGCCGCCGAAGAAGAGCGTCTGGCCGCGCTTGACCGGCACCGGAACCGGCTTGGTATCGCGGGGGAATGGATTGATATGGGAATCACCGTAGTTGTTCCAGCTTCCGTTTTTGTTGGTCCCGGGACAGTGGATGTCGTGCCTGTGCGATCCCGGGACGACCCAGAGGCAGCCGTTGTCCTCGGTCGAGTCATCAATCGGGGTCCATGCCGCGATGCAGTTTGCCGGCTTGGAGAGGAGGTAGAAATTATCCTGGTGCATGCCCTGGCCCTTGGCCCCCGGTGGTTTGTAGTAATACATCGTCTGCGCACCGAAGGCTTCCTTGCCGAGCAACTCCGAGAGCACGTTCATGACGGCCGGATTCAGGAGCCAGCCTTTGGCCCGCTCGCTGTAGCGGTGGGGATGCATGGCCCTCACCTGGCGCTTCCCGGGGTCAATTTCCTCGTAGGTGCTTCCGGCGTCAAAGACCGCGCCGCCGTTCTGCTTGTATTCCTCGAAAAAGGCCTCGATTTCCTGCAGTTCCGATTCCATGAAGAGGCCGTCAAGATGACAGAATCCCTCTTCCTCAAATTTGGCCCGATGCGGGCTCATGAGCGCTTGTTCCTTCATGTCAAGTCCCGACACTACCTGAAACGGGAGTGTTTTTGAATGGATTTATTGCCAAAGAACCTTGAATATCCTGCTATGCGCATTCAATCCATCGGATGGGGAAGGGACGAGGACCCGGCCCATTCCGTGACCATCGGGGAATTTGAACAAGGTCTCGATTACAGGACCATACGGCAATCCGGGACCCCGAATTACCTTCTCATCCTGACCCGTGGAGGGAGCGGACGGGTGCTCAGTGAAAGGCGGGAACAGGTGGACACGCAACCTGGAGATATCCTGCTTTTCGAGCCTGGGGCTTACCACAACTACGGGACCTCGGCGGTATCGGGCCGGTGGGACATTGTCTGGAGTCATTTTGTTCCACCGGCAGACTGGGATTACTGGAAAACATGGCCCACACGCTGGTCCGGCTTGCGCTTCTCGAGGGTGGGTCCGGTCACCTCCGGCCGGGTATGCGACGCGTTGCGGTTGGCCCATGACACGGAATTCACCGTCCGGGATACCGCAGGGGCCTTCATGCTCAACTGCGTCCAACGGGCCTGGCTCTTTATCCGGCAGGCGGAGGAACGTGTCCGCCTTCCGGGCCGCGATCCGCGCATACAGAAAGCGCTCCACTTTATCGAAACACGGTATTCCAGCGTCCTCTCGATCGGGGAAATAGCAGCCCACAGCGGCCTTTCACTCTCCCGTTTCGCACACCTCTTCAAGGACGAGATGGAGCGCACGCCCCAGCAATACCTTGAGGCCCGGCGGATGGAGCAGGCCCGGAACCTCATCCGCTTCTCGAACCTCCCCATCGGGGATGTGGCCCGGTTGTGCGGGTACGAGGACGCCTTCTACTTCTCAACCCGGTTCAAGCGGGCCTTTGGCCGCAGCCCGCGGGCCTTTCGCGGCTGAATTCCCTCTGGGCCTGGTTGAAAAGGTGAACGATCAGCTCGACCAATCCTCCCATCGCAGCCCCTCGATAAGGGCGAAGTGATTCGTGTCCAGCGTGGACAGGATGAGGCCATGCTGAACCGCCGAGGCGGCGATGAGCAGGTCGAGGTCCGGTACCGGACGTCCCAAAGCCTCCTGTCGCGCCTTCATCCGGGCAAAGTGGCTCCAGGTCTCCCGATCGACGGCGAGGACGTGTACCGAGGGGAGAATGTCCTCACGGTAGCCGGTCCAGCGGCGTTCCGAGCCGAGTTTGTGCAGGCCCCATTCAATTTTCCCAAGACAGGCCTCGGAGGTCGCCGCCGCTTCTCCAAGCCGGTCCCAGTGGTCCAACGCTGACTCGCTGGGATGCCGTTTCAATGGCTGCGAACAGACGCTGGTGTCGAGAAGATGAGAGGGCGGATGCTTCATTGCCCGCTACCTGAATCTTCCAGTTCCTCAAGTGGATTTTGCCGGCTCCCCAGACGGGCTTTCCATACATCCGGAAAGTCCGCTTCCGCTTCCGCGAGGGAACCATGCTGGTGCTCGGTCAGTCGCATCCGTTCGCGGATTCCATGCCCTCTGCCTGCCCGGTCCTCCTGCATCGGAACGATGCGCGCCACTGCGCGCCCGCGTCTCGTGATCACATACTCTGCCGATCCTTCCTCCACCCGTGTGCAGAGTTCCGACAGCTTTGTCTTTGCCTCAAAAATGCCGATTGTTTCTTTCATGATATAGCTCCATAAAACCAGTCAACCAGGTTAAAATCAACAGGAGAAACCAACAGGTTTTCCAGGTCCGTTCCGGAGGGCCCCTCGATACTGCGCTGGGCGGGCGCTTCTTTATCACGGCCGGGGAAGTCGATCCGCGGCTGTGGATGGCGGATTGGGCATGCCCAGGCCCTCAGGCGTTTGACCAGTTGCCGAAAAATCCGAGGCTGGCTCCTTCGTGGTCCGAGCCGCTTTTACACCCGGCAGTTTCGCCAGGAGACGGAGGCGCAGGTGCTGGACCGGGTGGGGACGTGAACGAGGGGCCAGTTGATTCCCGGGGGCGGTCGCAAGGATCAAGCTGACTTGCCGCGCCGGCGGAGGATTTCATCAAAAGGACGGACCTGGCAACGTCCGGCCCATTCCTGCCAGAGGGAGGCCAGTTCGTTGACGCGTCCGGGATGCCTTTCGGCCAGATCGGTCATTTCGGAGCGATCGGTTTCCATGTCGTACAATTCCCATGGCTGATAACCTGAAGGGCCCTCCCTGCCCGGTTTGATGAACTCGCGCACAAGCTTCCACCGGCCTTTGCGGATCCCGCAGTTGCCTTCGTGTTCCCAGGTGAGGATTTCCCGGCCGTGCGGCCTGCCGGCAAAGGCATCACAGAGGCTGAAGCCCTCGTGGGGCAGGATGGAGCGCCTGCCGATCTGCTCGGGATAGCGGCTTCCGGTCACCTCAAGGACGGTCGCCATGACGTCCGGCAACTGGGCCGGCTGGCGACGCAGGGTCCCTTTCTCACTGATTCCCCCGGGCCAGTGGACTATGAACGGGGTCGAGATGCCGCCCTCGTAGATCCAACTCTTGTATTTCCGGAAGGGCGTGTTGCTGGC
>JAWLGH010000055.1:0-19491 GCA_041685165.1 Oceanipulchritudo sp.
GGTGAAAAGCCCTCCCACCGTCGTCGCTACCCCCTTGCCGCCGCGGAAGCGGAGGAAAAGGGAAAAGCTATGCCCTAAAACGGCCGAGACAGGCAGGCTGAGGCCGAGAACGAGGCTGGCAAGGGAAACATAGCGGAAGAGGGCGAACACCACCAGCCAGAGCACGGCCCCGATGAACATCACAACCGGGATGAGGGTGAAAAGCCCTCCCACCGTCGTCGCTACCCCCTTGCCGCCGCGGAAGCGGAGGAAAAGGGAAAAGCTATGCCCTAAAATGGACCCCAGTAAAGCGAGGATGCCCATCAGCTGAGGATCGGCGGGACCGTGACCGGCAAGGACCTGCCCGAGAAGAACGGCGGCAACCCCTTTTAAGGCGTCGAGGAGAAAGCAGCCGTACCCGTAAGGTTGCCCGAGGGCCCGCATGATGTTGGTCGCTCCGGGATTCCCACTGCCCACCGTGAAAATATCCACGCCCTTGACCTTGGCGATAAGGACCGCAAAGGAAATCGAGCCGATCAGGTAACCGGTCCCGAGGGAAAGTGGATAAAGGAGGGCCGGGTCCATTTCAGGCACCATTGAGATTCACGACCCGCAGGCCCGTGATCGCCTCATGAGAGGTGATTTCATCAATCACGTCGCGGGCCGGCTCACTGTCCAGACCACAGATGTTAAGGGCAATCCCGCCGACCGTATTCCGGCTCAGGGACATGTTGGAGATGTTCAGCCCATGCTTGGCCAGGACCATGCCGACCATGCCGACAATTCCGGGAACGTCCTTGTTTTCCAGGACGAGGAGGTACTTCTCATCGAGCGGGCTTTCGAGGTGGCGTTCGTTGACAAGGGTAAGGCGGGGCTGCTGGGATTTTCCCATGAGGGTCCCCTCAATCGAGTAGGCCTCTCCCTCGGAATCGGTGGCCTCGATCCGGATCAATTCCGTGTAATCCCGCTCGAGGTTGGTCTGGACAATTTCTCCCTTGATCCCCAGGCGCTCCATGATGCGGGGCGCATTGACGTCGTTGACATCGGTGGTGATCCGCCGCAGGTAACCGCGCTGGAAGGCGCGGTTGAGGGGTTTGACATCAAGATCCACCAGCTTGCCCGAGTAGGTGATGCGCACATGGGATATTTCCTCCGGGGTCAACTGCTGGATCATGGTCCCCATGAGGTTGGCAAGGGACAGGTAGGGTTTCAATACCTGCAACTGCTTCGGATCGACGGAGGGGGCGTTGATGGCATTCTTGAGATGGCCCCCGCTGAGGGCCTCGTAGATGCATTCCGCGACCTCAAAACCGACATTCTCCTGGGCTTCAGCGGTCGAGGCGCCAAGGTGTGGGCTCATGACAAGATGGTCCTGCCCGCGCAGAGGACTCTCCGGGGAAAGCGGTTCCTCAAGGAAAACATCAAGGCCGGCGGCGGCAACTTTTTTACTGGCCAATCCCTCCGCGAGAGCCGCCTCATCGACAAGCCCACCCCGGGCGCAATTGATGATGCGTACCCCGTCTTTCATTTTGGCGAAGGCCTCCGCATTGAGCAGGTTGGCCGTGCTCTCGGTCTTTGGCATATGGACGGTGATGAAATCAGCCTCCCGGAAGACAGTCTCAAGGTCGCTTTTTGTGACCTGCAATTGCTCGGCCCGGGCCTTGGTCAGGTAGGGATCGTAGGCGAGGACCTTCATGCCGAAAGCGTTGGCCCGCCGCGCGACTTCCGAACCGATGCGTCCAAGTCCGAGGATTCCGAGTGTCTTCTGGAACAGCTCGCTTCCCTGGAAGGCTTTTTTGTTCCATTCACCGGACCGCATGGAAGCATTGGCCTGGGGAATCGGGCGCGCCGAGCAGAGAAGGTGCGTGAAGGTCAATTCCGCCGTGGCGATGGTGTTTCCTCCCGGCGTGTTCATGACAATTATCCCGCGGTCGCTGGCTGCCTCGACATCGATATTGTCGACGCCTACGCCGGCGCGGCCGACTGCCTTCAGCCTCGGGGCGGCCTCAATGATTTCCCGGGATATGGTCGAAGCGCTCCGGACGATGATGGCATCGACATCGGAAACGCGCTTGACCAGCTCCCCAGGACTGGATCCGTAGGCTTCATCCACCTCGACACCAGCTTGCTGGCGCAGGTAGTTGACCCCACTTTGCGATATTTTATCAGCTATTAAAATCTTCATGAATTCAAGGGCGCGTAGCGTAGATGCACCCAAGTCTCAATGGCAAACCCTTCTTCAGGATTAAGGAAAGTACCTTGTTTACCGGTTCTCTGTCCTTGCCACCGCGGGGGCGCTGTTCAACCATGCCCGGCATGGAATCCTTTGATGTCATCATTATAGGTGGCGGCTCGGCAGGCTACGCCGCTGCCCGGACCGCCCGCGAGACCTCTGAGCGGGTGGCCATCGTTGACGGCTCCAAAGAGCTGGGAGGCCTGTGTATTCTGCGTGGATGCATGCCCTCCAAAACGCTCATTTATTCAGCCGAGATACTGCACCTTGCCGGCATGGGAAACCGCTTCGGCCTGAACATACCGGAGGCGAAGGCGGACATGAAAGCGCTCCATGAACGCAAACGGCGACTGATCGGCGACTTCACCGGCTACCGGCAGGAGCAGTTGCAGTCCGAACGTTTCCATTTAATCCGCGAACAGGCCAGATTTACGGGGCCTGACCGCCTCCAGCTCTCCGAATCCGGAAGGACCCTTCGCGCGGAAGCCTTCATCATCGCCACCGGTTCCGTCGTCAACTACCCGGAAGTCGAGGGTCTTGATCTGCCCGGAATCTGGACCAGTGATGATGTGCTCGACCTCGATTTCCTGCCTGAGTCGGCAATCATGCTCGGGGCCGGGGTCGTCGCCTGTGAGCTGGCCCAGTTTCTCCACCGGATGGGGACCCGCGTGACCCAGATCCAGCGCAGTCCCGTTATCCTGCGTGAAGCTTCCGCGGAAGCGGCCGAGGTCGTCATGGATTGCTTCCGCGAAGAGGGCATCGATCTGCACACGGGGACCCAGCTAAACCGGATTATCGCCAGCGATGACGGCTTTGTCGTTGAGTTTGACGATGCCCGAGGCCATCAGGAAGTGCAGGCCCGCCATGTCATCAACGCCCTTGGACGCCGCCCGGCGATTGATCAGCTGAATCTTGAGGCCGCGGAAGTATTCCTGAACCCGAAGGGAATGATCCGGGTCAACGCCCACCAGCAGACCGACAACCCCCGGATTTATGCCGCCGGGGATGTTTGCGGCCCCTTTGAAATTGTCCACCTTGCCATCATGCAGGGGGAAACCGCAGCCCGCCATGCCACTGGCCGGCAGGCCGATCCGGTTGACCTCACAACGCGTACCGGGGTGGTTTTCACGGATCCGCAAATCGCCGCGGCCGGCCTTCCGGTGGATGAAGCGCGCAAGCGCAATCACAACCTGGAAATCGCGGAATTTCCCTTCGACGACCATGGGAAGTCCCTCCTCATGGAAGCGACAAGCGGCTATGTAAAAGCATGGGCGGACCGGGACAGCGGGAAGCTGATCGGGGCTGAATGCGTCGGCAAGGATGCCGGTGAGCTCATCCACTCAATGGCTGTTGCCGTGACCATGGGGGCCACGGTCTTTGACCTTATCAAGGTCCACTGGTACCACCCGACCCTTTCAGAAATCTGGAGTTATCCCCTTGAGGATATTGCGGAGGCGATTCAATCCTCGAAGAGTACCGAATAGAGGATCCTGTAGATTCCGGTGTTGTCCACTGTCACACCGAGACGATCGCTGCCGTAGCCGTGGCTCTTGGCGACTGCGCTGCCCTGGTAGTCTCCCGATGTGGCCCAGGCGATGCCAAAAGGATAACGGTTTCCGAATGCGTCGGGCCGGCTCATGAAAGGCTCCCCTCCCTGACCCCTGGTCCCGTCGAGTTCGGCCCCCGAAGGGGAGCGTTCCGGAAGCGTGAAGGGCATCTCAGGATTCCGGGGTGACCAGATGGCGGGGTGGCCGGCATCAGTATCCGCACCGACAAGGAGAAGGGTTGGCCGGCCGGGATTGGTGGCGATAAAGTCCATCGTGACCCCGATCGCCCTGTCGGCCCGGCCAATGGCATCCAGCATCCCCCTGGCGTTGGTCTTATTGGAAAAGTTGTCGGTTCCCTCCTCTTCCGCGACAAGGAAAAAATCCTTCCCGGTATCATGGCCAAGGACCTGGAGCGCTTTCTGGACCATTTCATCGAAGGCCGGTTCCCCGGGATTGTAGGTTTCGAGGCCGCGTTCCTCGAGGACAGACTCCTTTTCATCATTGTAAGTGTCGCGGGCGGCAAAGATCCCGATGACCTTTTCGGTGGCCGGGTCCAGGTCCAGGAGATCCTCCCGGGTATAGATGATCGTGTAGCCGCGTGCACGCGCTTCCTTGAGGAGGTTGCGTCCATCCGTGCGGACCCCCGCTTCCCCGTGCCGCCCCTCGACTCCCTCGGGCAGCAGATAGATCTCACCCCCGCAGAAAATAAGGTCGGCCCCGCTCTCAAGGACCTCCAGGGCGATTTCGGTTATGTTGTACCGGGCCTTGTTGCTGGCCAGGAAAACGCCCGTCCCCGGTTCCCCGATATGCCCGGAATTCACAATCCCAACCCGCAGGCCTTCGGCCATGGCTTCCTCCATGATCGTCATTTGCTTCCCGGAAACGGCCGTAATCGGCATATCGCGGTCCAGTCCGTAGGAATCATAATGAACCTTCTTTCCATAGGCATGGACCGTTGCCCCGGCATGGGAAGTTGAGGAGAGCCAGTTTTTCTGATGCACCCGATAGGCGGAGAGCCGTTCCATCCGGTCCCAGTTCAGCATCCCGTCCGGACCTTTGTAAAGGAGGCGGGCCGCATTCCAGTGGCCCAGACCGGTTCCATCCGGGTGGATGAAAACCGCGCTGGCGGCATGGCCGGCCAGCGGCAGGGAGATGAGCAACCAGAGGAAACTCCCGAAAAGAAAGCTTTTCCCGTATTCCATGAACAAGGAATGTTCCCGATCCGGGGTTTTACGCAATGAAATTTGGCCTATCCACGGAAAGACAAAAGGGCGCAGGAGGCATCCCTTTTTCCCGGGCAACCTCCCGGGGCCCCTTAGAAATACCTCGTCTCGCTTCTGAAAAGAAGCACAGTGGACAAACAAGTAAACCCATCTGCCATGGACCTGAATTCTCTCCTCTACCTTGTCGGTGCCTCGGGCTTTTTCACCTCCCGGGCCTTTGTTCCTGCTTTTTTCACGGCGACCTTTCTCCGGTATGGTCATTTTTTCCCCTTTCTCGGCGACCTTGAATTCATTCAGGCCACCGGGAGCGAGCCGACCTGGTTCACCAGCAACCTGACCATCCTGACCCTTGGCGTGCTTGCCATTGTCGAGGTCGGGGCGACCAAGATCCCCGAGGCCCAGGAAATGCTCGAAAGTGTCCATAAATACGCCAAAAGCGGGGTGGCCGCCCTTTCCGCCCTCGGCGTCCTGACGAGCCGGGATATCACCTTCATCGAGCAGACCATCTCCCGGGCCGGTGTCTTCGACCTCGTCGTGGCGGGAGCGATGGCCGGGGCTGTCTTTTTCTTCAATACCCTGAGGTCCGGGTTTATGGAAATGCTTTACATGGCTGATCCCGATGACGACCTCGGGGTACGCACCCTGATCAGCTGGTTTGAAGACCTCTGGAGTTCCTTCGGCCTTTACCTGCTCATCCTCTATCCCCTGATCATCATTGCCCTCGTTGGCCTTGGACTCGGGGCCATGCACCTTGCGCGCAAGCGGGCTGAACGGCGGGAGGAACAATCACGGGTACCCTGCCCTTCCTGCGGGGAACGCATATACGCCTGTGCTCTGGAATGCCCGCACTGCCACCATTCCATTGGGGAACCGCGCGATATCGGCTTTTTCGGACAGACTGTCGACCGGCCGGCCGCGGGAACCAGCGGGCATGCCCTGAAGCTGGTCAGCAAAAGGCGCTGCAGCAAGTGTGCAACCCGCGTCAAGGAGAGTCGGTTGCCGCAGAGCTGCCCGACCTGCGGGCATGTCATCCTGGGCGAGCCAGACCGTCAAAAGGCTTACAGCGCGATGGTCCGCAACCGCCTTCCAAAAGTACTCGGGATCACCTTCGTGCTCAGTCTCATTCCCGTTTTAGGAATCATCCCCGGGATCATCTATTACCGGGTACAATTGATTGCTCCCTTACGGGCCTATATTCCCGCCTCCCGGGGACTGGTCCTGCGCTGGTTAGTTCGGCTCCTCTTTCTTCTCCTGATTTCCCTGCAGCTGATTCCAGGCCTGGGAGGCTTCATGGTCCCGGTCATGGCCCTTATCAGCTACTCGCTCTATTCGGGCTATTTCAACAAGACGTTGCGGGACCATACGGCTGCAGGCCAGACCTGAATCCTGCCAGAATGACCTCTGGCCCTGCCCGCTTCCCGGATTAAACCGGTATCAGGACGGCCCTTACCGCGCTTTGCGGGAGGCCCGTGAGAATGGAAACGGCTTCCGTGTAACGCTCCAGTTGCGTCCCGTACGCTTCCAGCAATTGCGTTTCAGCCGGCCGGTCCGGGTCAAGGGTGTCGGTCTTGAAATCGTAGACATCGGCCTTTCGGGGGAGGCCATCCGGGTCGAGGTGGATCACCGCCCGGTCAATGATGCCACTGGACACCTGTTCACCTTTGCGGAGGACGTACGGCTTCTCCTGCCAAAGGCTGACGTTTTCCCCCGGCCGGGTAAAGACCTCCCGGGCGGCCCCGGTATTAAAGAAAGCGGCAAGCCGTTTCCGGAGATCCTCCGGAGCGGCTTTCAGCAGGTGCTCGCAGGCGGGGAGGTCCCCGAAGTCCATCCAGTCAACTGAAGCCAGAAAGGCGTGTACGCGGGTTCCAAGCCGCCGACCTTCCAGGGATCCCAGTCGATGAGGAAGGCTCATGGTTTCGTGAGCCGCACGAGACGGCGATTCAGCCTGTCGAAAACGTGCCGGGGCAAGTGCTTCCCGGCGCGGAAGGGGCTCAAGGGAAGGGGAAGCCGGGACCTCGGCTTCCTCCGCCTCAACGCTTTCAAACCAGCGGGAGTCTCCCCATTCGCGCTGGAATTGAATTGTCCCGGGCCCGGGCCTCGCCTCTAGGGGGGAAAAGGCGGCCTCCATAAGTTTATGCCAGGTGACACGGCTGCTTTTGCGGGAAGGGGGCTCTGAAAGGCAGTATAGTCCCTGTCGCGCCCGTGTCATGGCAACATACAGAAGGCCGAGGGCCTCAAAGAGATTGTCTTCCCGCGCTTCCTCAAAGGCGGCTTCAAGGACAGGATCCCTTTTCCTGAGTTCCTGCCGCGGAAGGTCCAGGATCCACCTGACTTCTCCGGCGGAATCACGCTGCACATGCAGGCTCTTCCTGTGGCCCGCTCCCTCGAGGTTTCCGGAGCCGAATCCAGCGACAAGGACGAGGTCGAAATCAAGGCCCTTTGCCTTGTGCACCGTCATCACCTGGACATGGTCGGAAAGGCTGGATTCATCGAGGCTTGCCCTTTCGAGGAAGACGATGAGCTCCTCCAGCGTGCGGGGAGACGTCCCACCCCGGGCAAAGCCGGTCACGGCCTCCAGAATCTGCTCAGAGCGACGCTGCAGAAAGGGTGTGAACACAAGCTTCCGCCTCAGGAAGTGGAGAATCTGCCGGAGGGCCTCCGGATAGCCGTCCCTCGAAAGGGAGGTCCCGACCCGGCGAAGGAGGGCCCTCTTCTCACCCTCTTCAAGCGGGAATCCGGCCATTCCGAGGTAGGCTTCAGGGAAACGTTCGCCCGGTCGCGCAAGGACAAGGAACAGAGCGCGTATCCAGTTTCCCACGATGGAATCCGTGCAGAGGTGGACCGCCCCTTCCATACTCGCCGGGATCCCCGCCGACCGGAGGGCCTGGGTCATCGCCGCCACTCCCGCGTTGTCGCGCATCAGGATGGCGCAGCTCAGGCCGCGTTCAAGGGGACGGATGGAATGGATCAGGTCCGTGCAGCCCTCCTCGAGCGAGGCCTCCTTCTCAATCAGGCCCCATGCCGCATAGCCAGGCATATCAGCGGTTTTCGGGGAAGCTGAATGGTCCTTCCAGTTCTTCAGCCAGCGACACGCCACTTCCGTTCCCGTCTGTCCGATGGCCTCGGAGCTGCCAAAGAGAGTGTTCACACAGTCAAGGACCGCGGGCGCACTTCGCCATGACACATGAAGGTGTTCCTGCCGGATATTCTCACCTTCGTTTCCGTATCGCCGGAAAATCTCCTCGAAAAGGCGGCTGTCGCCCCCCCGCCAGCCATAAATCGACTGCTTGACATCCCCGACATAAAAGAAGGTCCGTTCGCCTTCCGGGTCCTGAAGGACTTCATCGACAAAGGCCGAGAGCACTTTCCACTGGATACGCGAGGTGTCCTGAAATTCATCCAGGAGCCAGTGATCACTTTGACGGTCGAGACGGTATAGGAGATCCGTTTTATTGAAAACGGGATCACCCCCGTGGAGGCCCTTGATAAGAAGCGCCGGCAGATCGGCAAAGACAAGGGACCCGGTGCCGCGGATGGAGGCTTCATAGAGGGAATCGTACTTCTGGAGAAGGCGTCCAAGGGACTGGGTAACGAGGACTTTGCGACCAATTTCCTGCTGCAGAAGGACCCGGAGCAGGTCGAGAAGCTTTGAAGCCAGCGGTTCGCGGACTTCCACTGTCTTCCGGTTGAAGGTCAGCGCGGCCTCCCCGCCGGCGAGGTCCTTCCTGGCCGCCAGGAGCACCTCGAGGAGCTTGCCCCAGGAATCAAGGGGCTGGCCGGGATGCCAGCGGCTGAAGCTGCTGAGGAGCCTGGCAAAGGCATCCTGAAAGCTGGCAGGGAGGTCAAGCTTCCCGAGCCCGGCCTCGATCTCTTCAATAAGGGCGTCTTTTTCCGGAAGAGGACCCTTCCACCAGGGACTCTCGTTGAAGATTTCAGCGGGATTCCCCCATGGGTCCGGACCTCCTTCGAGGAAAACAGCGTGGGAGGCCACAAGGCTCTTCTCAAAGGTCCGGAAGACGCTTTTCTCCTCAGCTCCCCAGGTGAATTGCTTGTAGAGCTGGAGAAGCTCCTGCTCGTGCTCCTCATCGCCGCCCTCCATGAGCGCCTCCATGGCCTCCCGCCGGGCCATGTCCTGCTCGAAGTCCTCCATGATACGGTGAGGGCGGGTCAACCCAAGCTCGTAGGGAAAAGCTCCGACAATCCGGCCGAAAAAGCTGTCAATGGTCCCAAGGCCAAGTTCCCCGATACTGTGGACCAGTTTTCCGGTCAAGGCATGGTAGAAGCCGGGTGGTTCCGGTCCCAAACCGATTTCCGAAGAAAGCCTTGCCGCCGCTGCGGGGTCGGCGGAAGCCTCGAGGAGGCGCATGAAGATATTCTGGAGAAACTCCCCCGCGGCTTTGCGGGTAAAGGTCAGGGCGATGATGCGGGAAGGGAGAACGCCGTGGGCAAGAAGCCGGATGAACCGGTTGACGAGGGCATAGGTCTTCCCTGAGCCGGCTGAGGCAAGGATCATTGTATGGGGGGCCTGGCGGCTCATGGCACCGCCTCCTCCCCCGTGCAGAGAAACCGTTCCGGAAGGGACGCGGTATAGTCGCCCCCGAACCAGACCCGCCAGGGATCGTTCCGATCCGGTTTTTCCGGCGCAGGAAAGTGCCCGGAGGCGACGAGGTCCGCAATCCTGCGGGCACAGGCAAGGGCTGCTTCCCGTTGGACGGGACCGGGTGTCCAGTGCTTTATGCCGGTCTCGCCAATCGCCTTCGGCAGGTTGAAATAGGCGCAGGATGCGTCCTCCCGGAAGGACTTGCTGAAGGCCTCGAGGTAAAGGGGAAGTTGCAGGTCCTTCCACCGGGCACGTTTATTGCCGTTGGTGAAATCGCTTTCCGGGAAAAGGGGTCCCGCGGAACGTGCGTTCAGCACGGTCAGGTGGGTCCTTTCGGGGGATTCGGCCTGGTCCGATGTCTTGTAGTCTATAATTCGGTACTTTCCCGATTCCTCGTTGCGCTCGACGAGGTCGATCCTTCCCGTGATCCGGAAAGGGCCGATCAGGAGGCCGGAAGCCTCCTCGACCTTCCATTCCGCCCGGAAGGGAAACCAGCCCTTTCCGCGTTCGCAGGCAATGATCCCGGCGGCGGCCTTGAGACGCTCGCGCAGGGCATCCAGCTGGATCCGGATGGCCACCCCGGGGGCCCTTCCGAAAGTCCGGAGAGCCAGCTCATGAAGACGTGCGTCGAGAAATGCCTGAATGGCCTTTTCCCCGATCAGGTCGGCGGCCGACTCTTCCGTATTGAGACCGAGGAGGACTTCGTGGGCAAGTTCGCCGAAAGCAAGGGCGTCCAGCTCGCGGGGAAGGGATTCCGGGGCCTGCCACCGGAAGAGGCGTTCCAGCATGAAATGAAAAGGGCTGGCAAGGTAAGCCTTGAAGGCTGTCACGGAAAGGCTGCCGTATTCGCGATCGGGCAAGTCCAAGCTGATCCGGCTCACCGGGTCGACGGCCATGGGAGATTCCCCCAGCGGGCGTTCCCCGATAAGGAGACGGATCCGCTTGAGAAGGTCCTCCTCCCCGGCAGGGAAAAGAAACCGCGAGGGGAGGATCGGCGAATCATCAAGTCCGCGATCCGGAAGTAGCAGGTCAATGCGTCCGCCGTCGCGACGGGTCTCAAGAAGAATCCGCAGGCGCGCGGCGTCGGCTGCCTCGGCTTCGTCGGGACCGTAGAGACCGGCAACCTGGCAGAGAGCCGGGGTAAGAAAGGAATCGACGCTTCGCGGGCCCGGAACCTGGTTATCCGGCAAGCCCAGGAGAACAAGATGGGGAGCCGTCTCCCAAGGTAGTTCCAGCCATCCCGAAACCGGACGCTCCGTCGCCTCCCGCTCCGGATAGTGGAAGCTGTTTTCAAGCGCGTAGCCGAGGAGTTCCCAGATATCTGCGGCGGAAACGGAGCGGGCCCCGGTGAAATCTGCTTTCAGCTCCTGGAGGGCCTCCTGGATGCCCTGGATCACCACGAGCTCCTCTTCCGGGAGGTTTCCCTCGCCGGCAAGGGTCCGGAGGAGCTTCCAGATGCTATCCGGAAGATTTTCAGGGTCGAAGCGTCCCAGCCCCTTCTTTTCGAGGGTGAGAACAAGGCTTCGTATTTCGGCCACCCCCCCGGATTCATCAAGGGAAGGATCAAAAAGCTGTTCCCTGGTTCTCAGGAAACGGTCGTTTTCAAGCCGCAACAGCGAGGTTTGCAGGCGTTTGACCTGCAGTCCCGTTTTTTTCAACCAGGCTGAAACATACGCGTCCCCCATCAGGTTGAAAAGGGTCCGCAGGAGGCCGCCCCGCTGCCATTCAGCCAGAAGGAAAAGAAGACGACCCCACGCCGTTTCAGCGAGCGGCTTTCCCCTTGGGTCGTAAAAGGGCGGATTATCGAGTCGGCTCCGTTCAATCAGGTAGGTGGCTGTTCCGGGATCTCCCGAGCCGACGACCAGGGCATCGACAGCCTCTCCATAGGTTCTTCCCAAAGCAAGGACCCTGTCCGTGAGTTCGCGGGGATCCCTTGCCCGCTGCAGACGATCTTCAAGAAGGCCCTGCGGCACCACCCGCCTTGCCCAGGACGCATGGCGGGGACGCCCCCATCCATCCAGGGTTTCAGCCTCCTCAGGGGGAAAGGGCAGGTAGAGGATGACCGGCTTGCCAAGGTCAGCCTGCGCCTGGAGCCAGGCTTCCTGCCGCCGTGTCAGGTTGAGAATGCCGCCCACGAGAATCCGTTTCCAGGGTTCAGGGGCGCTGGGGCCGCCAGCCAGCTGCTCCGCGAGGCCCACCTCCGGATCGACGAGCCCCCATCCTCGAAGCTGTTCCAGGTATCGGGCCTCCAGGATGCCGAGAAGACCCCAGCGTTCGCGGTCATGAGGCAGGTCCGCCGCAGCCAGGCTGCCGAAGCTCTGCCCGTCCTCGGCGAGTCGGGCCCGGAGGGTCATCAATTGCCGGGCCGCGGCAAAGGCCCATCTGTGCCGCTGAGAATCCGGGACTTCAGGATAGACGGGTTCCAGTTCGGAGCGTTTTCCTGACTCAAGCACCTGCTTCCAGGCATGGAGGCAATGGAGCCCGCCGGCGACACAGGGAAGGTCGCTTTTAAGCGTGCTTATGAATTGTGCCGGCGTCGTCAGCCGTGGGGGGTGAAACGCTTCCACCTCCTCTCCGGTCCGGGTAAAGAGCTCATTGAGGATATGCCGCCCCGCCCGGGAACTCGGAACCCATACAAGGCACGCATCCAATGAGACCCCCGCAGAGGCTTCCTGCTTCAGTTCTCCGGCAAACCGGTTTGTGAAGCATTGTTCCCAGCCAAGGTATTTGCGCTCAACCGCCATCGATCAGGAGGGACTTAGCCGACTTTGGAAAAAGGGGTCAAGTCCCACCCTGATCGAGAGGGCAAGGTGAATCCTTTCAGGCCGTCTGAGCCTTCGGGATAACGGCGGGGATATCGACCTCATGCTTTTGCTTGCGCTTCAGGACCCGCATCCGGGACCGGCGCCGGAGCATGCGGTCGAGTTTGGATTCGAGCAAATCGATGGATTTATAAAGATCCTCGGAAGTGACATTGGCAATCAGGTCCGGACCCTTGATCTCGATCAGGCCCTTGGCGAGATAACCCTTGGTGGAGGTCCCCTGATCGGTGCTCAACTCGACGCGTATTCGGATGATATGATTCTCGTGTTCAAAAAGTTTGGAGAGTTTTTCCATGACCATGTTCTTGAGGGCATCCGTGAGGTCGAGGTTGTGGCCGGAGATGATGATGTCGTTCGTCCGATCGTTCATGATCTGTTTATCCTTTTCTTTTTTGTTATCGATTCGTTCCGGAGGGCTTCGAAGAGCCGGGGAACAGGTTTATTCCAGTAAACATAACTGGCTGGGCCAGGTGAAGATTGCCGGGAGACATAATTCAGGCATCAAAATCGCCATCGCCCCCGGGTGGGAACCGCCATACGCACCTGCCGTGCCGAGCCCCTGTAAAGCTGTCGCATGCGCCCTTGTGAACAAACGCTAAGGGTCAACTTTTCTGGCATAAACAACATAAGCTCAACTGATTAAAGTTATAGGCGCCCGGGCTCTGATTGCAACCTTCTTCTTGCGGATTCCGGCAAAACCTGTCCCCATGAAGGCCATGCCCGTTCCCCATCCCTACGGCCCGGAAGCCCCCTTGATCAGGGGCGAGGATCTCGAAGGCTGGATCCTTGAGGAGGATGCGGATGTGATTGTCCTGAATAAACCCGGCTGGGTGGTCTGTCATCCATCAAAGAACGGACCCTGGTCGAGTCTTGTGGGAGCGGTACGCGAGGCCAGGGGCCTGGAGCGAATCCATCTGGTGAGCCGTCTGGATCGGGAAACAAGCGGCCTGGTGGTGTTCGCAAAGCACCGGAAATCTGCAAGCCTTCTGCAGACGGCCTTTGCCCGGCGCCACACACGGAAGCGGTATCTGGCCCTTCTCGAGGGGCGGTTGGAATCGGCTCAAAGCGCCGAGAGCAACCTCGAGAAGGATCCCGGGAGTCCGGTGGCGGTTATGCAGCGGATCAGTTTTGGCGGACGGGGAAAGGCGGCCCTGACGCATTTCCGGCCGCTTGAATACTGGGGGCCACATACCTTCGCGGAAGTGATCCCGGAAAGCGGGCGCAAGCACCAGATCCGGGCTCATGCCGCATGGTTGGGGCATCCTGTCCTAGGGGACAAGATCTACGGGGGCGACCCCTCGGCCTATCTGGAGTTTATCGAGAACGGATGGACCTCCCGGCTTGAGGAGACTCTGCGCTTCCACCGCCAGGTCCTCCATGCGGCTGAACTGGAAATCTGGGGAGACGGGTTCAGGGTGGCCTACCAGGCTGCCTGTCCTTTTGAGGGGGAAGGTTTCCGGGAACGGGCCGAAGGGGAATCCACCTCCGCAAAGGGGTAATGGCGTCTCGAGAGAGCCTCGGCCAGCCTCCGCTGTGATTAATCGCCCCACCTGTTCCAGACAACGGAGAAAAAAAAGCCGGACGGGCACCCCTACCCGACCGGCTATGACTTTACCCCAATGGACTGTTTCCCGGATCTATGGACCCGTGAAAAGAGCCCTATTCTTTTAAGCAAAGGACATGCCAAACCTGGGGATTGAAAAATTTTGGCCAGAAGGCACCCGCCTCAGTCAAGCAGGCGCGTCCCCTCACCGGTGACGACGTGGAGGAAGCCCGGAGTTGGAGCCTTGCTGTGCCGCTCACCGTATACGGCGACCACTTTGTCGGCGAGGTCCCGGGTGAAGGCATCCGTGGTCAGGGCCATGACGGCGCCGCCAAACCCGCCGCCCGTGAGACGGGCACCGACGACCCCGGAGCCGCGGTATTCCTCCAGAATCTCCACGAGGGCATCCAGCTCGGGCGTGCTGTTTTCAAAGAGGTCCCGGGAACTCGCATGGGAGGCGAAGAGCAGATCCCCCACGGTGTCCAGGGCTCCCCTCTCAAGGGCTTCCATGCAGGCGGAGACGCGGCTGTTTTCTTCAATGACATGCTCCGCCCGGCGACGGATATCGGGATCCCTATTGAGGGAATGAAGGGCTTCCCGACCCGCCTCCACGAGATATCCGAGCCCCGGATCCTCTTTCCGGAGCCATTTGAGGGCTTCGCGGCATTCAGCGTGACGCCGGGCATAAAGGGAATCGACGAGACTGTGCTTGCAGTTGGTGTTGAAAATCCAGAAATGAAGCCCCGGCGGAAGGGGGACAGTATCGAATGTTGTCTCTGCGCAGTCGATACAAACCAGGTGATCCTCCTTCCCGAAACAGGAAACGGCCTGATCCAGGATGCCACAGGGCACGCCGACAAAAGTGTTTTCGGCCCTCTGGGCAAGAAGCACTTTCTCGGTGCGGGAAAGTTCGAATCCCTCAAGAACCGCAAGGACCTCCATTGTCGCCAGCTCAATGGCCGCACTGCTGCTGAGGCCGGCACCGGAAGGCAGGTCGCTCGTGAAGGAAAGATCAAGCCCGCGGCTGAGGACATACCCGGCCTCGGCAAGAACAGCCATGATCCCGAGCGGGTAATTGACCCAGGAAAGCTGGCCGGACTGCGGTTCATTGTCGCCGGGGATCCCCTCGTAGATGGCCGGGCTTCCGCGGCTGGAAATGGTCAACCGCCCGTCGGTACGGGGTATGGCGGTTGCGGTTATGCCGAGGTTGAGGGCGGCCCCGAGAACCCGGCCCCCGTTATAATCAACATGATTCCCGATGAACTCCACCCGACCGGGCGAGGCGGCCCGAACGGCGGAAGATGAAACCTGTCTTCTTGAATCCATGGCTATAAAAAAGCCCGCGGCAGAGCCACGGGCTTCAATGTGGAAAACGTTGAAAAGGCCGCCCTTAAATCTTTTCCTTCAAGTTGGCCCCGACCTTGAATTTGACGGTCTTGCTGGCCTTGATCTTGATCTTCTCCCCTGTTTGCGGATTGATGCCCTGGCGGGGGGCACGCTTGGCCACCGAGAAGGTGCCGAAGCCGATTAACTGGACGGTCTTGTCCTTTTTGAGGCCCTTTTCAATGCCTTCGATGACAGCGGCGACTGCGCGCTCGGCGGCAGCCTTGGAGGTGTCACCACCAAGCGATTTCTGTACAGTCTCTACCAATTCAGCTTTGTTCATATAGGTTCCTTTTCAGTATGATTTCAATTACGGAGTGAACGCGTAGAAACAACGGGGCTAGACTCATTCCGTCAACGGTTTTCTCGGATCCCGGAAAATTTTCCGGGATCATCGGGTCTGGGGGATCCCTCTTGTGGCGCGCTATTCAGGACATTACCCGACTCCGGGCCTCTAGTCATGAGGGACAGGAGGTACTGCAGGGCCTGAAGCTTGTCCATTTGCCGGTTGCGTGCGATCTGGTCAGCGCGTTCAAGGAGTTTGCGCGCCATGAGTCGATCCTGCGGGGGGGCAGCCCCGAAGTTGCGGCAGAGGCGGGCCAGCTGCTCTTCCTCGGTCATGAAGAGGGAAGGTCTGAGATGTCCATCGAAAGGTCCCCGAAAGTATGGGTTCCCTCGGAAACCTTTGCCTTCAGCTTGCCGATGGCAACGGTGGACCCCGTCTCGGGGTCCGCGGCAGCGGTGCTCAGGGACCCCACTTCGCGGTCGTCCTCCGCGAGGGGAAACGGCAGGGTCGGGAGCTCCCCGTCGACAACGGCCTGGACCAGCCGGGCGGAGCGGCGTTGAAGGCGGTGGATCCGGGCGACCACCTCCTGTCCGAGGTAGCATCCCTTGTCGAATGAGAGGGCACTGATGATTCCGGCTTCAAGGGGATTGGTGGTGCCGGGCGGGATATCGCGGGGAATGGAGGGGATCCCTGCCTTGATCCGGATTGCCTCGGCTTTGGCGGATTCCATCTCGGTCACGTTGCGGGGCTTCTCCCCTTCCGCGGGGACAAGGTAATCGATGGAGCCGGGCCCGAGCCGCCGCCCATGGAAGACATACCCGTCAGCCTCTTTCCCGAACCGGGACCGCGCAATGGAAAGGGAGCGCTCGGCGAGAAAGCCATTCACGGAATCCGGAGGGACCGAATAAAGCCGCCATTGTGCTGAGCTGGCCTCAAGCTCGACATCATCAGCGATTATGTGGTGATCAAATTTCTTCAGGAGGTCCGCTTCCGGGGTTTCATAGCTGATGAGCAGGACTTCCTCCTCGCTCAGCTTGAGGACAAAGGAATCCCCCTGGATCTGGCCCTTGTGATCAAGCCAGAGGCAATAGACCGCCATTTTTTCGGGACCACGCAGGTCTGCGGTTCCCTGGCTCTGGAGAAAATCAAGATGATCCTCCCCACTGACGCGGATAACGGAGGCGGGTCGGGAATAATATGTGTTTACGGAGGCCATGATGGGAAGGTAACAACGGCGCGGCGGGGCTTTCAACCACGGGGGGAAAAAAACAACTTGCTCCCCCGCGAGCCTGCGGCACCCTTCGCCGCATGGAATCAACGGTCCGAAAGGTCTCTGACGTCAATATACTCGAAAGCGCCGTTCTTCCGGCGCCGGAATATCTTTGCCGGGAACATCCCCGCAGCGCGCGGATGGCGGAGTTTATCGCCAACGCGCGGGAGACAATCCACCACATTCTTTTCGGTGATGATCCGCGGCTCCTTGTGGTTGTCGGGCCCTGTTCGATCCATGATCCGGCAGCGGGGCTCGAGTACGCGCGTCGTCTCCTCAAGTTGAAGGAATCCCTGGGCGACCGGCTCTACATTGTGATGCGGGTTTACTTCGAAAAGCCCCGCACCACCGTTGGCTGGAAAGGCCTGATCATGGATCCCGATCTTGACGGGAGCTGCAACCTTCCCCGCGGCCTTCAGACGGCGCGCAGGTTTCTCCTCGATATCATCTCAATGGGCATGCCCACGGCCACCGAGCTTCTTGATCCGATTACTCCCCAGTACATTTCCGACTTGATCTGCTGGTCAGCGGTGGGGGCCCGGACCACGGAATCCCAGACCCACCGGCAGATGGCCTCGGGCCTCTCAATGCCCCTTGGGTTCAAGAATGCCACCAGCGGGGACATCAGTGTTGCCATCAATGCCATCAAGGCCGCCTCCCAGACGCAGACCTTCCTCGGGATCAGCAAGCAGGGACTGGCCTCGGCCCTGACAACGCGGGGGAACCCGAATTGCCACCTCATCCTGCGTGGTGGCAAGGGGGTGACGAACTATGATCCCCAGACGGTCAAAGCGGCCGGGGAACTTCTTGAGAAAAGCGGATTGCTGCCCTCCATCATGGTTGACTGCAGCCACGACAACAGCGGCAAGGATCCTGAATCCCAACCCGAGGTCCTCGCCTCCCTCGCCCGGCAGGCAACCCAGCCGGGCTCCCCGGTCATGGGCGTCATGGTGGAGAGCAATCTTGCAGGGGGGCGGCAATCGTTTCCCCGGCCTCCCGGCGAACTTGTTTACGGACAATCCATCACGGATGGATGTATCGACTGGGAAACGACAGAAAAGGCCCTGCTTGACACACACGGCGCCCTCGGGCCCAAATTCACCCAGGCCTGAGGCCGGGGTTATTCGATGAGGCAGGCCTGAATTCCCGGGCCGTGGACTCCCTGGATGAGGACACCCTCGATATCCGCGGTCTTGCTCGGGCCGGTCGCATATATGATCGACGGGTCCGTGCCAAACTGTCCAACGGCCTCCGCGAGGGTCCGGACAATGCTTTCCCGGCGGATAACCGCAATGTGAATCCAGGGAGCGAGGGCTGCGAGGCGATGGGGCGAATCGGCATCCCGGAGAATGATCGTACCGGTCTCCGCGATGGCCCCACTGGCCCGGGTGATGCCAAAGGCGTAGGTGTCGATTTCTTCCCGCCTGAAGACTTGTTCAAGGGTCCTGCGAGGCAACGCCTCCCGCGCTTTTTCAGCAAGGGGGGGATCGACGTAGCCCGTCCAGGCGTCCTCCCGGTCGAGGAACGGTTTCAGGGATTCCCACCCCTGGAGAGCGATACCCTTGGCGGCGGCAAGGCGCTCGAGGAAAAGAGGGGTGTTTTCCGTTCCCGCGCGGGCATGCCGGGCAACCGTGATGCCGGTCTCCCACTCGGGATAAGAGGCCCGTTCCGGAAGGGGGGCCAGGGCCTTGCGAATCGAATTGAAGATCGTTTCGCGGTCACTCATGAGAGGATCCTTTCGTTTTCCGCTGCCGCATCCAGCGCCGGAATTTCCCGCCCTGGAAAGGCGGGAGGTCACGCGAGCTGCGCCATGCCCGGGCGGACGGATGAACATTGAGAAAGACGTGGGGTGTCAGGTTCATGGCATGTCCCAGTTTCATGGCTGTCTTCCAGGCGGCCGGCTGGGTTGCAAGCATGGACCACATGCGGAAGCCGGGCGTATCGACACTCGCCCGCGGCGCCTTTTCCTTCTTGGCCTTGTTGCGCAGGCGCAGGAGGAGATCGGGTATGGGAATATCCACCGGACAGACTTCGTTGCAGGCTCCGCAGAGGCTGGATGCCTTGGGCAGGTCCGCCAGCTCGGGGAACTGGTTTCCCTTCAGAAGCGGACTGAGGACCGCTCCCACCGGGCCCGGATAGACGCTGCGGTAGGCATGTCCGCTGGTCTGGCGATATACAGGACAAACGTTCAGGCAGGCCCCGCAGCGAATGCAGCGGAGGATTTCCCGGCAGTCGCTGGCAAGGACTTCGGTACGCCGGTTATCAAGGAAGATGACATGCATCTGTTCGGGGCCGTCCCGTTGACCCTCGAGACGCGGTCCGTTGATGAACTGGGTGTAGACCGTCAGTTGCTGGGCCGTGGCGGAGCGCCCGAGGAGGGATAGGAAGAGCGCAAGGTCGCGGTCAGTGGGGAGGCATTTTTCAATGCCGACAAGGGCGATGTGAATGCGCGGAGCAGCCATTGAAAAACGGGCATTCCCCTCGTTGGTGACAAGGGCCAGGCGGCCGCTTTCAGCGACGACAAAGTTCCCCCCGGTCAACCCGACATCGGCCTCCAGGTACTTGCGACGGAGGTGGGTCCGGGCGCGCTGGGTGATCGTCTCCG